>CACKDD010000001.1 GCA_902598825.1 uncultured Pelagibacteraceae bacterium
GAAACCCTAAAACAGGCACAAAAATTAATGTACCAAAAAAAAGAACAATCAAATGGAAAATGTCAAAAGACTTGTTTAAAAAGTTAAATAATGAAAAAGAATAAAATATTTGTTGCTTGTGACACTAATAACATCTCAAAAGTAAAAGAAATAATTAAGAAAACACAAACTCCAAAACTAAAAATTGGCTATAAATTTGGATTAGAGTTTCTTAATTCAAAGAATGGTAGAAATTTTTTATCAAGTTTAAAAAATAGGATAACTTTTGCAGATCTTAAACTTCACGATATACCCAACACATGTATTTCAACAATAAAAGCAATAAAAGATTTAAAAGTTAATTATTTGACAATTCATATAAGTAGTGGGCCTGAGGCCCTAAAAGCTTGTAAAAAAGTTTCAGGTAAAACTAAATTGATTGGAGTTACAATCTTAACATCTCTGGATAATAAATCATTAAAAGAAATTGGTTTTAACAAAGATGTTAGAAAATTAGTTTATCATCAAGCTAAATTAGCAAATAAAACAAAACTTGATGCCATAGTATGCAGTCCTCAAGAGGTAGCTATAGTTAAAAAAGTATTTAAAAAGGAAATAATTACCCCTGGAATTAGATCAAATCTAAAATCCCATGATCAAAAAAGAGTTTTAACACCCAAGCAAGCATTTAAAAACGGAAGTGATTGGTTGGTAATAGGTAGGCCTATAACAAAAGGTAACATTAAAAAAAATATTTCATCTTTAATCGATCATTTGAGCCAATGATTCTTAAATCAAAAATCTGTGGTGTCTCTGATACCAAAACTTTAAGATATATAATCAATCATAGAAATCCTCCACAATTTATAGGTTTCATTGTTAATTACCCAAAATCAAAAAGATATGTTGATATAAAAAAATTAATAGAGTTGACTGAGATTGATAAAAAAAATTCATTATATGTTGCGGTCCTTGTTAATCCTGAAAAAGAAATTCTCGAAGAAATTAAAGATCTACCTTTTGATTATTATCAGCTCTATAACTGTAGTGTAGATAAAATACGATCTATAAAGAATACATATAATAAAAAGATTATAACAGCTTTAACTATTGAAAATTCTGAAGATGTTAAAAATTATCAGTTATATAAAGATGTTTCTGATATCTATTTATTTGATAGTAAAGGGTACGAAAAAAGCATGTCATTCAACCATACTTTAATTGAAAATATCCAATCTGATAAAGAACTAATGCTAGCAGGAAATATTCAGATCAATGATGATCTTGAAAAATACAAAAAAATAGCTGATATTATTGATATATCTGGAGGGTTAGAAACTTCTGGATTAAAAAATATTAACAAAATAGAAATTTTCTTAAATAAATTAAGTGATTTAAATAATGAAGCTTAAAAAAAATATTCCTTTGATTGACCAACACGACAAATTTGGATTTTGGGGAGGTAAATTTGGTGGAAGCTTTATTCCAGAAACACTTAAAAAACCTGTAGAGGATCTTACAAAAGAATTTCATAAACTGAGAAAAAATAGAAATTTTATTAAAAAAAGAGATTTTTATTTTAAAAATTACATAGGGTCTCCTACATCATTTATTAAATTAGAAAATTTATCTAGTCATTTGGGTGGTGCACAAATTTGGGCGAAAGTTGTTTCAGAGGCAAATGGTGGAGCTCACAAAATATATAATGCAACTGTCCACGCCTTAATCTGTAAGGCAATGGGTAAAAAATATATAGTAGGTGATACAGGTGCTGGATATGCTGGAAAAATGCTAAGTATGGCGGCAAAAAAGTTTGGTCTAAAATGTAAAATTTTTATGGGAGCTAAAGATATTAAGAGACAAAAACCAAATTGTGATGCAATGAGAAGGAATGGTGCAGAGATTGTACCAGTATATTCTGGAAGTCAAACTTTAGTAGATGCAGTGAGTGAATGTATGAGATATTGGGTTTCGAATTGTGATAATACTCACATGTGTGTGGGTTCAACTGTTGGCCCTAACATTTTTGTTAAAATCTGTGGATGGTCTACAGCTCAAATTTCAAGAGAACTTAAAATTCAATTGAAAAAAGAATTTAAGAAAATTCCAAAAAAAATAAAATTAATTAACTGCGTTGGAGGTGGAAGTTCAGCTTATGGTTTTTGGAGCGAATTTATTGATTATGATAAAAAGAATATTGAATTAATTGGAGTAGAAGCTGGAGGACCTAAGAAATCAAAACTACATGCAGCTCCTTTAAGTAGAAATGCTAAGATTGGAATTTTGCATGGTGCCGCGTCTTATGTGTGTCAAAATAGTGAGGGACAAATTCAAGATACAGAATCAATCAGTGCTGGTCTTGATTATCCTGGAGTTAGTCCAATTCATTGTTTTTTGAAAGATACCAAAAGAGCAAGATATACGTATGCAACAGATGAGGCTGCTTTAAACGCATATAAGATGGTAACAAAATTTGAAAAACTAAATCCAAGTTTAGAACCAAGTCATGCTTTTGCTGAAGCCATAAAGATTGCACCAAAATTAAGTAAGGATACAATTTTAATAGTCAATTCCTGTGGGGATGCCAAAAAAGATAGAGATATTTTAAAGGATAGATTGGGTAAATATTAATGAATAATTCTTTAATAAATCAATCTTTTAAAAAAGCTAAAAAAGAAAATAGGCCTGCTCTTCTTACCTACACTGTAGCAGGTGACAATACTAAAAAAAAATCATTAGAAATTTTAAAATCAATCTCAAAATATGCTGATATTTGTGAATTAGGATTTCCACATAACACTCCTATTGCAGATGGGGGACAAATTCAAACAAGTGCTTATCGTGCAATAAAAAATGGGATTAAAATAAATGATGTCTTTTCGATTGTAAGCAAATTTAAGAAATTTAGAAAGGACAAGCCAATTATACTAATGGGCTATTATAATATGATTTATCAATACAACGAAAATAAATTTATTAAAAAATGTAAGAAATCAAAAGTTGATGGCTTAATAGTTGTGGATCTTCCTCATCCAGAAAATAAAATTTTTGCTTCAAAATGCAAAAAAAATAAGATTAATTTTATTCAGCTTATTTCGCCTACTACCTCTAATTTAAGATTAAAAAAAATTATCAAAGACTCTCATGACATGATATATTATATTAGTATGTTATCTACTACAGGAGGAAAATTAAAAGTTTCACCAAAAAGAATAATTAAAGAATACCAAAAAATTAAAAAACTAAATAAATCAAAAAATGTGGTAATTGGATTCGGTATTACTGAAAAGACTATAAAATTATTGAAAAAGGCCGATGGATTAGTTGTTGGAAGTGCAATTTGTAAAGAAATTACAAAATCTATTAAAAAAAGACAAAATACTGTCACAAATGTTACTAATGTAGTGAAGAAATTAAACAATAAAATTAAATGAATTGGATTACTAAAATAATAAAAGCAGGTGAAAAAATTAAAACTGCTATACATAAAAGAGCATCTAAAGAAGACATAGCTAATAGTGACTGGACATCATGCTGCAAAGGTCCAATTTTAAAAAAAGATTTAGAAGAAAATCTTTGGGTATGTTCTGACTGTAATAAACATCATCGTTTAAAACCGAGACAAAGATTCGATATTTTATTTGGAAAAAATAATTATGAAATTTTTAAAACACCTATTCCAAAAGATGATCCTTTAGAATGGACAGATTCAAAATCTTATAAAGATAGATTAAAGGGTGCACGAAAAAAAACTGGAATGGATTGTGGAATGATGGTGGTAAGTGGATCAATTAATAATATTAAAATCACTGCAGTAGCATCCGACTTTGATTTTTTAGGAGCTTCAATGGCTGCTGCTGAAGGTGAGGCTTTTCTATATGGTATTCAACATGCTATAGAAAATAGAACTCCATTTTTATGTATAAGCGCTGGTGGTGGAATGAGGATGATGGAAAGTTTAATTTCATTATCTCAAATGACTAGAACAACTCTTGCGATTAATGAACTTAAGAAAAATAATCTTCCTTACTTAGTATGCATTACTGATCCAACAGCTGGAGGTATTACTGCTTCATATGCTATGTTAGGTGATATTCATATTGCTGAACCAGGGGCTTTAATAGCTTTTGCTGGTGCAAGAGTAATTCAGGGCACTGTTAAAGAAGAGCTTCCGGAGGGTTTTCAAAAAAGCGAATATGTTGAAAAAACTGGTTTTGTAGACATAATTATTGAAAGAAAAAATCTATCTGAAAAAATTGGAACTTTATTATCAATATTGTTAAAGAAAAATTCTGCTATAAGCACTGAAGAAAATGAAACTACAGAAAATACTCAGTCGCTTTCTAAAGTTGCATCCTAAAGAAATTGATCTAAGCCTAGATCGAATTTTAAATCTTTGTGAAAAACTTGGAAATCCACAAGATAAGATTAAAGTTATAAACGTAGTTGGTACAAATGGAAAAAATTCAACCATTCAAGCATGTTATTCAATCTTAAAAGAGGCAAATATAAAATGCAATGTTTACACTAGCCCACACATACAAAAGGTTAATGAAAGGTTTGTATTTAACAACCAAGAGCTAAAAGATGATGAACTGGCTGACCTTTTTGAAGAAGTGGAAAAAGTTAATAATAATCAGCCAATTACTTTTTTTGAAATTCTTACAGCATGTTACTTTTATAAAGCTGCTCAATATCCAGAGAATATTAACTTAGTCGAGTCTGGTTTATTTTTTAGATTTGATGCCACTAACATACTAAAGAAAAATTTAGCAACCATTATAACATCAATAAGCAAAGATCATTTAGATTGGCTTCCTAAAAATGACCAAACTATTGAGAAAATTGTTTTTGAAAAAACTTCAAATCTTTTGAATTCAAATGTCATAGTAGCAAAACAAAATCAAAATACGATGAACTATATCAAAAAGAATATTTCTAAGAATCAGTCAAACAAGATTTTCTTTAATGAAGACTTTTCTTTTACAAATGGAGAAAATGGTTACTTTTATTATGAGGATAAATTTGGTGGATTGAAATTACCAGAACCAAATGTTCTTGGTCTGTATCAATTAGAGAATATTTCTACTGCTATAGTAACTTTAAGAATGTTAGATTTTAACATAAAAGATGAAAACATTAAAAAGGGCATCCAAAAAATTAATAATATTGCAAGACTTCAAGAGATTACTGCTGGAAACTTAAAAAATTTAGTTAAGAATAATCTATTTTTAATATCTGGAGATCATAATGAGGATGGCGCAAGGGTATTAAATGATTACCTTCAAAGTTTAGATTGTAATAAACATATAATAGTTGGTATGATGGCAAATAAAGACCATGAAAGTTATATTAGATATCTAAAAAACATTTCGTCAATCACAACTGTTGATATTCCTAATCAACCAAATGCTATTAGTGGTAAAAAGTTAAAAGATAAATTTAATCACTTACCAAATGTAAAGTATGCTGAAAGTGTTGAGAAAGCTATAAAATCTATAGAATTAAATCGAGGAGACTTATTAATAATTACTGGATCACTTTATTTATGTTCAGAAGTTTTAAACTTAAATTAGATATTTTTTTCTAAAAATTCTTTCATGTGGCTTTCTGGAACTCCACCAACTTTCCTATCTACCTCTACACCTTTTTTATAAATAATGACTGTAGGCACACCTCTTATTCCTGCAGCACTTCCTGTATTTATCCCACCGTCTTCAATATCTGCATAATAAAATCCTGCTTTATCTTTATACTCTTCAGCTAATTTATCCATAACTGGCTTTAAGGTTTTACATGGTCCGCACCAAGCGGCACTAAATTGAATAACTGACACATCTTCATTTTTAACTTTATTATCAAAGTCTTCGTCTTTAAAATCTATAAGCATATTTCCTTTCTATTAATAAGTATCCTAAAGTCAACTAGGCAATTTCATATTTTTTTTCAATAGACATAATAAATTCATTAATTTCATCTAATTTTTTTAGTTCTTCTTCATCATCTTTGTTATCTGCTTGATCTCGTAATATATCGATTTCATCATAAGCCATTCCTATAGTTTGCCACTTTTCTTTATTTTTACTTAAAATTCTTCTCGCAATTTCACTTTTAATGTTTTTATATAAATCTGGTGGTAAAATCTGTGGTGCTTCTTGATAGATAATTTTTTGCCCAAACCAGCTACATCTTTTATCTTGAAATTTATCTAACATTCTTAATTTGTCTTCCCAGGAAGAGCTGTGCCATATTTTAAATAAGGAGGTATCTTTGTTTGGAATAAACTTTTCATATAAAGTTTCCTCTGGTAATAAATCTTCTTGGGTTTTGGTTTGTGCTTTTTCCTCTGCTGCTTCTCTATTAATAATTTGAATATTTTGACAAAATTTTTCGCTATTTCTTACAAGTTCTGCCCTTTTTTTAATTTCCTCTATATCAAGATCAGAATAAGCCTTTTCTTTTAGTGCAAACTTTTTATCTAAAACTATTGGAGCTTTATTAGTCTTAATCACCCGAAGTGCTTTGGGACTGATCTTTTTCAAATTTGCTTTAAGCTCATTTACAGACATATTTAAAAATGGCTCTGGATCTCTTCTTAAATCCCATAAATACCCCCAAGATGCATAAGAAGGATGAAAACAATGAGCTGGATGTAATGTACAAACTAGATACATCATATTTCTTCCCTTAACATTTTCAAAAATTGAATATATGCCTTCGCCTTTTAAAATAGACTCCACACTACTTTTTGTCGAAGTACCTAAAAATTTTTCCCAATTTGTTTTATGTTTATCTTTTATTATTCTTAAAATTTTTAAGGAATTATGTGCGTCTACATAGGCAGTGTGGGCTGCTGAAGTATCAAAACCTTGCTGACGGGCCAAACCCTCCAAAGCTAAACTCTCATTTCCTGCTTCTGTTAATTCTGTTTTTAGTGTTTTAGAATCTATAGTTTGAGCAGCTCTTGCTACATGTAAGCCATCGTGTTCCTGATTTGGTGAAGAATGAGTTAAATAAGGATACCTATTTCCCTTAAAAAAATTGAAATGAAACATTCTTCTGTCAAAATTTAAATTACTCCAGCCCATAAACATAGCTGGTGCAGCTTTTACAAAGAAATTTTCAACTGCACCTAAAAATTCATAATGTGAATAGTTGCCTTTAGTAAGTAAATCAATACTTGTAGAGTTAACTAAAAGTGCTTTAGCAGAAGGGACTTCTCCTTCTGGCATTCTGCCTCTGATATTTAGTTTTCCAATCTCTTTAAGATTTTTATCAACTACAACTGCCCCGACTTCAATAATTGATCCCCAAATAGTGCTGTTGGTCGTTTCTGTGTCGTAAATTACTATTTTATCCATTTTTAAATTAAATTTGAGAGTTCATTAAATTTTTTTAATCTTCCTAAGAATAAATTTTGGTAAGTAATTAATTCTGAGCCTTGAATTTTAAATTCTTGAAATAGATTATCTACTGTACAAACAAGAATTACACAAGATGTGATGTTTGTATTATACACAATATTGTGAGCTAAAGAATACGCGCTGGTTTGTAAAAACCATGAATCTATATACTCAGCTTTTTTTGGTTTATTAGATTGCTTGAAATCAATTATGCATGATTGTCCTTCATATACACCAACACAGTCAGCAGTTCCTGCATATTTTTCTGGATAGTAAAGAGTACATTCAACTCCCCATATTTCTTCTAACCTATTTTTTAAACCTTTATCAATAATTTGTTTAGCCATAGATTTGTATTGTTCACCATCTTCAAAAAAACTTAAATTTTCTCTACCTAAAAGAAAAGACTCTAAATAATTATGCATTTTAGAACCTCGACTGCTCGCAGCTTTTGTAATTGCTTCGGCTTCTTTTTGACCAGTTCTTTCGCGCCAATTGGCTAAGGCTGCTTTATCTTCTTCAGATTTGGTTGCGTCTAAAATTGAAGTAACACTTGGTAGTTTTGACTCTCCTAGTACATATCTTCTAATTCCATCTACTGTTGCTCTTGATGACGAAGGATAATCATATTTTCTATTCCATTGCATGAAGTTTCTTATAATCGGTATTAAATGAAAAAAGAAATTAATTTTTAAGCTGTTTATTTCTTTCAACAAATTTTTCAACATTTTCTGTTTGAACAGCTTTCTCAACCTGCTCGGGATCTTTTATATTTTCTAAAGTTCTACTAATTGATCTTGCATCAGTACCAAACTTATCTACCACATTCATCGCTTCTTCTAATTTTTTTCTAAGTGTAATTATATTTTCAAAATGTTTTCCAAATCTTGTGGTGATAGTTTTAAGATGATTATATATTTCTGTAGCCCCTTTTTGAACTTTCAGTGATTGAAATCCCATATGTAAGGATTGTAAATAAGCTGAAAGAGTATTAGGGCCACAAATTACTATTTTATATTTTTTCATTAGTTCTTGAGTTAATAGTTCTTTTGTGCTCGGATCTTGATATTCAGTCAATTCTTTATAAAGACTCTCTGTTGGTGCATACACTATTGCAAAATCTGTTGATTTAGGTGGAACTATATATTTTTCCATTACACTTTTAGCTTTAGCTTTGAAAGCATTTGCTAGTTTTGTTCTAGCATCAGCAACTTCTCTTTTATCATCAGCTTCATGTGCGTCAGTAATTGCTTTAAATTTTTCTACAGGAAAATGAGAGTCTACTGGAACTAAAACATCTCCTTGAAGTTTAATCGCAAATTCTACATTTTCACTCGTATCTTCTTTCATTTTTACATTTGTCATGAATTGAGATGCAGGCAATAAATCTTTAATTAAAGCATCTAGAGAATACTCTGCTAAGGTTCCATATTTTTTAACACCTGCTAAAATTTTAGTAATACCCTCCTGGCTTTGATTTAGTAATTGTACCTGTTGATTAAAATTACCAACCTTCTCATCAACTTTTGTTAAAGCTTCAGTCATATCCTTTGTAACCCCAGTTGATAATGCATTGAAGGAAGTCGACATGGTACCAAGTGAAGTATTGATAGTATTATTTAATGTATCTTTTAATGTAACTATTTCAGTTTTTAAGTTGGCTATTTCTTCAGACTCTTTACTGTCTGACTTGGGTTTAGATCTGATATTCAAATACAAAATAGCTAATGTCGTGCCTAACAAAGAAACTAAAATAATTAATAAAATTGTGTCCATGATTCGTATCTTGTATTATAAGGGTTTTTAATGGAATTATATTTTATTTTGAAAATTATATTTATAATAGCCATTTTGATAGCTCTTTACGCAATATTTAGAAATTTAGATATTATCAAAATAATCCTTATTTATTTCAAAGATAAATTACTTGGTAAGTAATTTAACTAAAGCTTTTAACCCTTTTTTTTTAAAGTTTTTCTTTGAAGTAAAAATACATGCTTGGGATTTTAAAATCTCGCCATCTTTTAAAATACGAAGATTATTACTTTTTATAGTCTCGCCAGTAGAACTGATATCAGTAATCAAATTTGCAGAACCTGTAAAAGGATAGGCCTCTGTAGCGCCCAAACTTTCAACTAATTGAAATTGTGTTACACCCTTTGAGAATAAGAATTCTTTAGTCAAGTTTGGATACTTGGTTGCAACTCTTAATTTTTTTTTCTTTTTATCCCTAAATTCAAAAGCAATTTCTTCCAAATCAGCTACTGTTTGCACATCAATCCACGGATCTGGAATAGCAACAACTAGAGTTGCTTTTCCAAACTCATACTTTTTGACTAAGTTAATTTTTTTTTGGATATTAATTTCTCCCTCTTTAAGTAAATCAAAGCCTGAAAAACCTATATCTAAAGAACCATCTCCTAATCTTTGAATAATTTCTCTTGCATGCAAATAAAGAATTTTAATGTTTGATTTATCTTTAATAGAACCAATTAAATCCCTCTCACCTCGTTCAGAAACTAGTTTTAATTTTTTCTTTTTAAAAATGTTTAAAACGTCTTTTCTAAGCCTGCCTTTACTTGGAATTCCTATATTAATTATATTTTTCATTTTAATAATTTAAATTTAAAGCAGCCCCTACTGCTGATATTTGTTTTTTAGATCCAAGGTCAGAAATTAATTGATCATACCTTCCGCCATTAATTATATTTTTAATCTTATTATTTAATTTGATATCAATTTTAAAAACCATACCTGTGTAATATTCAAGTTGTCTTCCAAATGAGGTTGAAAAAACAACATTTAGTTTTGAAGTTTTATTAACTGAGGTTGGAAAGTATCTTTGATCTACCACCAAGTTTATTTGATATTTCTTAAAGAATTTGTTTAATATATCTGCAGCTTTATCGATTGGACATTTAATCTTTAAAAACTCTTTAATAATTTTTGATACATTTCTTCCTTTACTCGGACGTCTTGGATCTTTTATCTTTTTATCAAAACGCTTTAAAATTTCTTCAATTGATCTTTCAGCAACGATTGAGTTCTTATCACCTTTGAGCATTTTTAGATAACGTTTTTTATCTATCTCAACAATAGTTGGATCAACATCAGAGTTTGTTTCCAACCTTTTTAATAAATCATTAAAATAGTCTTCTCTCCAAAAATGTCTTGATAATCTTAATTTCCATCTAGTTGGAATATCCAGTTTAGATATTAAAAGTTTAAATATTTCAACATTTCCTAATGTTAAAGTGCCCGAGGTATATTTTAAATTTTTTAAAGAATTTAATGAAGTTTTAATAATTTCTTTATCGTCATTTTTTTCATCTTTAGAACCGATGATTTCAAATCCAATTTGATTTCTAATTATAGAGTCTTTTCTATTTTGAGATTTCCTATAGGCTTGACCACTATAAAATATTTTTTCTTTACCCCTTAAGTTACTTTCTAAATATCTTAGGCAAGAAACTATTGTTAAATCTGGACGTAAACATAGCTCATTCCCATTTTGATCAATAAATGAAAAAATAAATTTTCTAAAATTTTCACCAGATCTTTGAACAATATGATTAGTTTCAATTACTGAGGGTAATTCAATATATTTAAATCCTTTGCCTTTAACAGACTTTAGGATTTTTTCAGATAAGTTTTTTGATTTCATTTATTAAATTTGATTTTGGGATTGTTTGGTTATTTTCACCCTTAACACCTCTAAGGTTTTTAATGGTCACTGTATTATCATTAAACTCATTTTCCCCACAAATAATTGCTACTGTTAATTTACGCTTGTTTGCTAAATCGAGTTGTTTACCAAGATTTTTTTTGGTGTTTAAAAAAACTTCTGCATTAATATTATTATCTCTTAATTGATCAACAATTTCATAATAATTCTTTAAGTATTTTTCATCCATGACACAAACTAAAACTGGTTTTTGATCTTGTACTTGAATTTGGTTTAACTGAATTAATGCGAATAACAACCTGTCTACACCAAAACTAATTCCAGTCCCAGGAACATCAACACCTCTAAACCTTGAAATAAGTTTGGCATACGATCCTCCTGAACAGATACTTCCTAACTCAATTTCCTTACCTTTATTATTAGTCACTTTGAAATTTAAATTTGTTTCGACTATAAATGAGTCGTAGTACGAGAGCCCTCTCACAATCGTGAAGTTTGTTTTAACTTGATTTAAATTTGAACCATATCCAAGTAATTGAAATACATTATCTAATTCTTGAATTCCTTCTTGAGATAATGGATTTTTCAAAGTTTCTTTTAATTTTTTTAAATCTTTTATTTTTAGAAAGTTTAATATTTGTGCTGCCTGTTCGTTGCTTAAATCAGCTCCTTTAGTAATAGCTCCACTTTGATCTTTTCTCTCTTTTTTAAGTAAGTCTTCAACTCCCTTTAATCCAAAGCCAGGCTTATCGAGTTTATCAATTGCTCTAATAACTTTTATTTGTTTTTCCTCAGAAATTTTTAAATCATCAATTAAACCCTGAACTATTTTTCTGTTACTCACATTAATTGTAAATTGATCTTTTTTTAATCCACAATCTGCTAGCGTGCTTGATATTAAATTACAAAGCTCTGCATTTGCTTGTGCAGGATTAACATTTCCAACAATATCAAAATCTGCTTGCATAAATTCTCTGTATCGACCATTTCCAGCTTTTTCATTTCTGAATACATTTTGAATTTGATATCGCTTAAAGATTGATGGAAGTTCTTGGTTATTTTGAGCATAAAATCTTGCAAGGGGACTTGAGAGATCGTAACGAAGAATTATATTCTTGTCTCCATCCTTAAATGAAAATACATCAGACATAGGATTAGCTTCATCTTCTGCCAAAAAAGATCCTATATTTTCTGCTATTTCGAACGAGGGAGTTTCAAGAGCTTCAGCTCCGAATTTTATAAAATTATTCTCAATAGCTTCTAAAAGCTTTTTTTTGAGAAGAATTTTTTTATCCCAACGATCTTCAAATCCTGGGGGTAATCCAGGAACTAGTTTATTTTTTTTATTCATTTTTTGGTACCCGGGCTGAGAATCGAACTCAAACTTAAAGTTCCACAAACTTTCGTGCTAACCGTTACACCACCCAGGCATTCCTTGTTTTTATATTATTTTTGTGTGGATTAAAAATTATATTATAAATAAATAGCCTATAGGCTATGGAAACAGTTTCTGTGAGAACTGATTGAAGTTGTCATTAATGTATTATTTATAATCATGCGGGTCTTTTATGATAAATATTTAAATTATTCAACCCTTAAAAGAAAAGGACGTTAATCTATTTCAAAGAAAAACGTCCTTTAAAAATTTTAATATTAGTCTAATTTTTTTAAATTTACCGCTGATGGGCCTTTTGGACCATCTTCAAGAGTAAATTCTATTTTATCACCTTCATTAAGGTATCTCATACCAGCTGCTTTCACTGCACTCGCATGGACAAAAGCATCTTTTTCTTTATCTTCTCTTTCAATGAATCCAAAGCCTTTCTTGCCATTGAACCATTTAACTGTTCCTTTTAATGTACTCATCTTATTTCTTAGTCCTTTTGTTATTATTATCTTACGATGTTAATTTTTATTATAAGAATTTTCAAGATATTTTGATGGTGCCTCGGGAAGGATTCGCACCTCCGACACAAGCCTTTTCAGGGCTCTGCTCTACTCCTGAGCTACCGAGGCAAATGATTAACCTCTAAAGATTATTCTGCCTTTAGTAAGGTCATAAGGGGTCATTTCTACTGTCACATTATCACCTTGTAATACTCTTATTCTATTTTTTCTTAATTTGCCTGCAGTATGTGCAGTAACAACATGACCATTTTCTAATTGAACTCTAAACATAGCGTTAGGTAATAAATCAGTTACTTTACCTTTGAATTCAAGTAAGTCTTGTTTTGACAAATTTATTTTCTCCTTATTCTTTTTTTAACAGATTGAGCATGACCAGCTAACCCTTCATAATTTGCAAGAGTTATAACTGATGGTCCAAGACTTTCAATACCCTTTTTTGATAAGTTTATATATGAAATTCTTTTATAAAATTCATTAACACTTATACCGCTAGAATATTTTGCTGAACTGTTAGTAGGTAATACATGATTTGATCCAACATTATAATCAGTCATGGCCATGACAGCATATTTACCTAAACAAATTGAACCTGCATTTTTGATTTTAGGTATAAACGATTTATAATTTTTAACATTCAGTTCTAAATGTTCTGGTGCAATTTTATTTATCACTTCTGCAATCTTTTTATCTGAATTAATATGTATTAAAATTCCATTACTAATTAAACTTTTTTTAGCAATAGAAACTCTTGGTAATTCTTTTAATTGTTTTGAGATTTCAATCTTAACTTTTTGAATTAAATCTTTATCTTTTGAAATCAAAATACATTGAGCTAAAATATCATGTTCAGCTTGACCAATTAAATCACTTGCAACCCATTCTGGATTTGAAAATTTATCACATACAATTAAGATTTCAGATGGACCTGCAGTCATACCTTCAATTCCAACATCACCAAAAACCTCCTTTTTAGCAGCTGACACAAAAGAATTTCCTGGTCCTACTATTTTATCAACTTTTTTAATTTTTTTAGTTCCATAAGCTGCTGCAGCAATAGCCGAAGGACCACCAATTGAATAAATTTCTTTTATTTTGCATTTTTTAGCTGCATATAAAACTGCTGGGTTTTGTTTTCCTTTATAACTAGGGTTAATCATTACTATTCTTTTAACTCCAGCAACTATTGCAGGAATTGTACTCATTAAAACACTAGAGGGATACGAAGCAGATGACCCTGGAACATAAATTGCAGCAGATGCAATTGGTAAATATTTATATTCAAGTTTATTCTTAAATTTATCAGAGTAAGAAATGTTTTTGAATTTTTGAAAAGAATGAAATTTATAAATTCTTGAATATGCAAGATCAATTGCTTTTTTTACTTTTTTATCTAAAGATTTTATTGACCTTGAAATCTGCTTAGCTGATGGAATAATAGTTTTATTAAGATTAAATTTTTTTTCATATTTTAACAAAGCTTTATCTCCATTTTTTTTCACATCATTGATAATGCCAGTTACTGAAGTCAAGCTAGATTTAATCTTATATTTTCGTTTTATAAGTATATTTTCTAAAACTTTATCAAAACTTTTGTTACTACTATTTAATATTTTCATTATTCTTTGATCTCATTTTGATCTTCAAGCCTTACTTCAATAGCTTCTGTTGTCAAAACAATGTGAGCATTATCTTTAAAAATTAAATTAATTTCATAATTATCATTATTTTTCATATAGTCTATTGCAATTAGTTCTATAATTAACTTATCATTTTTCTGGTTAATATTCTTAGATTTTACATTATCGACGAAATCAAACCGACAAATACTGTTAATTTTTTTATTATTTTGCCCTCCTTCAATTTTAGTGCGCTCAATAGATAATAAAAAAACTTTACTTGAGCTAAGATATTTAATATCTGAAACTCTTACTTTTGCACCAGCACTGCAAGCTGAAATCATTTGTAAACCTTCATTATCATTTGCAATAATTTGAGCTAAATATTTTTTCCCCATTAATTTAACCTTCTTATTTTTGCACCGACTCTTTTTAATTTTTTTTCTATATTTTCATACCCTCTGTCTAAATGATAAATTCTGTTTATTATTGATTTACCTCGAGTTGTAAGAGCTGCAAGAATAAGGGAAACTGAAGCCCTTAAATCCGTTGCCATTAATTCTGCGGCAGTAAATTTGATATTTCCTTCTATCAAAGCTTTGTTCCCTTTTATTAAAATTTTAGCACCCATTCGATTTAATTCTGAAACATGCATAAATCTGTTTTCAAAAATATCTTCTTTAATCAAAGATTTTTTGTTTGCTTTACACAGCAATACCATGATTTGTGCTTGTAAATCTGTGGGGAATCCTGGATAAGGAGCTGTTTTTATATTTGTGTTTCTTATTTTTTTATTTCCAAAAATATGAATTTGATTTTTTTTTAATACAAATTTTGCACCAATTTTTTTTAAAATATTAATCTCAGTCTTTATTATTTCCGGGATTACTTTTTTAATCCTTAAATTTCCTTCAGTAGCAGCGGCTGCAATTAAATATGTTCCTGCTTCAATCCTATCAAACATCACAGAATATTTAATTTCATGTGTATTTTTTACCCCTTTAATTCTAATTGTTCGATTTGATAACCATTTTAAATTACATCCTAATTTAATTAAAAAATTTGTTAAATCTTTTATCTCTGGTTCTATTGCACAATTTTTTAATATTGTGGTTCCTTTAGCTAATGTAGCAGCTATTATCAAATTTTCAGTTGCTCCTACTGAAATTTTTGAAAAAGTAATTTTTGTACCTATTAAACCTTTTGGAGCTGTTGCATGAATGTAGCCCTGAATTATTTTATATTTTACACCTAGTTTTGATAAAGCTTTCAGATGAAGATCAACAGGTCTAGTACCAATTGCACAACCACCCGGAAGAGATACTTTGGCTTTACCGAATTTTGCAAGTAAAGGACCAAGAACTAATATTCCAGCACGCATAGTTTTAACTAAATTATAAGAAGCAAAATTTTTATTTTGTTTAGAATTATCAACTACTAAATTTTTTTTATTAAATTTTGTTTTTGAACCCAGTGATCTAAGTAGATTAATCATTGTTTCAATATCTTTAACTTTTGGTAAATTATCTAAGTAGACTTTTTTGTTTGTTAGCAAAGTTGCGGCTAAAATTGGTAAGGAAGCATTTTTTGAACCTGAAATATTGATCTCTCCCTTGAGCTTATTGGCTCCAAAGACTTCTAACTTTTGCATTATTAAACTTTAGGTAAAGTTACACCAGTTTGACCCATATATTTACCATCACGATCCGCATAAGTAACCTCAGGTTTTTCATTACCCTTAAGGAAAATAAATTGAGCAACACCTTCATTGGCATAAATTTTAGCTGGTAATGGTGTTGTGTTAGAGAACTCTAGTGTTACGTAACCTTCCCAACCTGGTTCCAGTGGAGTAACATTAACTATGATACCACATCTTGCATATGTTGATTTTCCCAAACAGATTACCAAAACATCCTCTGGTATTTTGAATTTTTCCATAGTTCTAGCCAACACAAAGGAATTTGGTGGTATAATACATTCTGAAGTATTTTTTGTGACAAAATTAGTAGGTTTAAAATTTTTTGGATCTACAATTTCTGAATTTACATTAGTGAAAATCTTAAATTCATCAGATACTCTTGCGTCATAACCAAACGAAGAAAGACCATAAGAAATACTATCACCTCTAACCTGCTTTTCTTCAAAAGGTGAGATCATATCCTTCTCTTTACACATTTTTCTTATCCACTTATCGGAAAGAACTGACATTATTTATTCTTTTTTTTATTTTTTTTTTGAAACAATTTTCTTTTTTTCAAATTTTTTCTTAGCGCTAAGCTTAATCGCTCATTTTTTTCTTTTACTTTCATTCTTTATTTGGATTAGTTAGAAAATCTAATGTTATAGGCTTTGACGCGTCTAAAGTTTTATCATGGTCATCGTCTTTTTTTGGACCTTCTTTTGCAAGCCGCTTAGCTTTTTTTTCAGCAAGCTTTTTTTCTCTTTTAGCTTGCTTTTCCATCAGCTTAGCACTTTTAGTAGATTTATAATCGTAATGAATGCCCATATAGTTTCCTTAAGTAGATATAAATCATATTCATCAAAAAATTAAGGCAATAATTTGAAAAAAATGCTTTATTATCAATAAAATACAATTTGTGATAATCGCTTCTGTAGTTAAATGGTATAACAAGTCCTTGGTAAGGACTAGTTCCCTGGTCAGTACAGGGTGGGAGCACCATCAGCTTTTATAAAACAATTTTCGAAGAAGAATAGTTAAAAGGACTAAAATAAAAAAAGCTATAATAGGAACGTATACTTCTGGAGAAAAAATTATTTTTGATAATCCAGGAACTTCTGAATTTTGATCAATAACCTTTTCAAGTCCACTACCAATTGAGACAGCTATAAAAATTTGAGGAATAATGCCTATTAATGTTGCGAAGAAGAAATTAATTGCTTTTACATTAAAAATCGTTGGTAAAAGACAACTAAGTTGCCAAGGAATTCCCCCTATAAAACGATAAATTAATAAATAATAAAATTCAGATTTTTTAAATTTAATTTCGAGGCTTTGATATCTTTTTAGAAATTTTTCTCTTATTAGATCCTTTAAAAAAAAATTACCAAACAAATACAAAAAAGTTGCTCCTATACTTAAACCTAATACTACAAGAATTGTCCCCAACCATTTTCCAAAAATAAATCCACCGATTAAAGCTATTGGAGATCCAAATCCTAAAAATGGAAATACCCATAAAATTGTAAAAATCAAAAAAATTGTTGATATAAAAAATAAGTTAGAATTTTTAAGCTCTAAGAAATATGATCTATTTTCTTTTATAAAGTTGTAAGATGTAATCTCTTGAAGACTAAATTTTGAAAAAAACAAAAACAGAAATATAGATATCAAGATTAAGTAAGATAAACCTATAAATATTTTAATTTTTTTAGTTTTTTCCATTATTCATTATCGTATTTATAAAATCTTCTATTTGCTATTTATATATTTAATTACTATAAAGGGCCAAATTTATTAAAAATTTTATCACAATTATGAAAAGAACATATCAACCATCAAAAATCAAAAGAGCCAGAAAACACGGCTTTAGGTCGAAAATGAAAACTAAGGGTGGGAAAAAACTTTTAGCTAGAAGAAGAGCTAGAGGCAGAAAATCATTAACTGTATCTGGTTAAATTAATGAGAAGCAAAATTGTTGCTCTTTCAAAAAACGAAGAATTTAAATCATTGCTTAAAAAGAAAAAAGTATCAAACAAATATGCTACAATTTTCTTTGGAAAATTAGATAAGAAAAATAATGATAAACTAAATATTTCTTTTGTGACAAAGAAAAAAATAGGAAATGCGGTTCAAAGAAATAAAATTAAAAGAAGGCTAAGAAACATCATGAATGAAGCAGTAAAAAAAGTAACAATAAAGTTTAATTTTTCTTATCTTGTTATATGTAAGGCGAGTGTGTTACACAGTGATTATACTAATATAAAAGAAACCTTATTTCAGGAATTTAAAAAAATTAAATAATGAATATTCTCACTATAATTTTGATAAAATTAATAAAAGGATATAAATATTTGATAAGCCCTTTAATAGGAGACTCTTGCAGATATTTACCAACTTGTTCAGAGTATAGTATTGATGCATTAAAAAAATTTGGTCTATTAAAAGGTTTATATATAAGTTTTAAAAGAATTTTATCTTGCCATCCTATAAAATTTTTAGGGGGTGGAGAAGGATTTGATCCAGTTGACAAAAAAATAAAGGTTAAAAAATAATGGAATCTAAAAACGTAATAGCTGCAATAGCCTTATCTTCAGCTGTAATAGTTTTATATGCATTGTTTTTTACTCCAGAGCAATCAATAACAAAACAAAATTTATCTGAAAAAAATAAGATAGAACAAAATACCGATACTCCACTTTTAGAACAAAAAGAAACTTTAGTTCAGATATCTAGAGAAGAAGCATTAGAAAAAAGTGATAGAATAAAATTTGAAAACCAAAGTATCATTGGATCTATTGCATTAAAGGGTGCAGCAATTGATGATTTAACTTTTAAAGATTATAAAATTAGTCTGGAAAGTGAAGAAAAGGTAACACTACTAGGGCCAAGAAACATTGAAGAGGGTTATTTTATTGAAAGTGGATTCGTTACTACCGATAAAAATATTGATATTCCAAGTTCTGATACAGTCTGGTCTATCGTTGGAAATAATATTCTCACAGAAAAATCACCTATCAAATTATCTTGGACTAATAAACAAGGAATAACTTTTGAAAAAGAAATTAGTTTAGATGATAAATTTTTATTTTCTATAAATCAAAAAGTAATAAATTCTACTAATAAAAAATATGATTTTTATTCTTATGGTCAAATAATTAGAAATAAAATTCCTGAAGGTTTATCTAACTTCTATATTCTTCATGAAGGTCCAATTGCTACTTTAGATGATGAATTAATTGAAGAGGATTATGATGATATTCAAGATCAAAAATTTTCTCGTACTGCTCAAAAAGGTTGGTTAGGTGTTGGAGATAAATATTATGTAGCCTCAATCATACCACCTAAAAATAAAGAATTTAAAACAACATTTGATTATAAAAATAAATTTAGAGCAAATTTTATTACCACAGAGCCTCTAGAACTTAACCAAAATAGTTCAATTGAAGATAGCTTGCAAATAATTGTAGCTGCTAAAAGAGTAGATGTAATTGATGGATATGCTGAGTCATTAAATATAGATAAGTTTGACTTAGTTATAGATTGGGGTTTTTTATATTTTATAACTAAACCATTATTTTTTGGAATTGATTATTTTTTTAAACTTCTTGGAAATTATGGTTTAGCTATAATTGCAATTACAATTTGTATTCGGTTAGCCTTTTTTCCACTTGCTAATTTTTCATTCAGAAGTATGGCAAAAATGAAAGCGCTCCAACCAGAAATGGTAAGGCTTAAAGAGCTTCATAAAAATGATAAAATGAAGTTACAGCAAGAAATGATGGCACTTTATAAAAAAGAAAAAGTAAACCCGATGTCAGGATGTTTACCAATACTTGTCCAAATTCCTGTATTCTTTGCTTTGTATAAAGTTTTATTTGTAACCATTGAAATGAGGCAGATGCCTTTTTATGGTTGGATTCATGATTTAAGTGAACGTGATCCAACTAGTTTATTTAATCTGTTTGGTTTACTACCATATGATGTACCATCTTTTTTAGTTATAGGAGCATGGCCTGTAGCAATGGGTGTTTCAATGTGGGTGCAACAAAAACTTAACCCTGCTCCTACCGATGCTATGCAAGCAAAAATATTTATGTTTTTTCCACTTTTCTTAACTGTAATACTTGCTCCGTTTCCTAGTGGTTTAGTAATTTATTGGACTGTAAATAATATCTTAACTATGGCTCAACAAGTTTTTATTATGAAAAGAACAACAGTTAAAACTGTAACATAATGTTGTTGTTGTAATCAAATAAAAGCTGATGGATCTAAAAAAATTATTACCAGAAAATGGACCACCCATAAAAGAAGTATCTAAATATATTGAAAAATACAAAAATGAATTAATAGTAATTAAATATGGGGGTAACGTTTTTATTGATAGAAATATATTTGATAACTTCATAGCAGATATATGTTTGTTAAATAAATTGGGTCTCTCTATCGTAGTAGTTCATGGTGGTGGGCCAAGAATAAAAAGGGAATTAGATAAATCTAATATTCAATCAAATTTCATAAGAGGATTAAGAGTTACTGATAAAAGAATTATAGATATTGTTGAAAGAGTTCTTATTGATTTTAACAATGATATTGTATCTTCTTTAGAAAAAATGGGGTCTAAAGCTGTTTCTATTAACACGAAAAAAAATAACATAATTGAGGTGGTACCAGAAGCAAAAGAACTTGGTTTTGTTGGTCTACCAAACAATATTAATAACAAAATTTTATTAGATATTATTAAACAAAATAGAATACCTATTGTTTCCCCATTAGGGTTAGATAAAAATAATCAAACACACAATATTAATGGTGATACTGCAGCGATGGCTGTTGCAAAATCTCTGAAATCAAGAAGATTGCTCTTAATGACAAATGTTGATGGCGTTTTAAATAAAGAAAAAAAACTGATAGCAGAAATTTCTTCCTCTGAGATTTTAGAGATGATAAAAGATAAAACTATTAATTCTGGGATGATACCTAAGGTAAACGCGTGCCTAACAGCTGTAAATAACGGAGTTACTGCTGCTGGTATAATTAATGGTACAAAACAACATTCTTGCTTATGGGAAATTTTTTCAGATAAGGGCTCAGGTACATTAATTAGAAAATGAACTTAAAAGAAAAAAAATATCTTCTCCTTGATCTTGATGGTGTTTGTTATGGTAAACATAATAATTATTCTCTAGAGCGTGTATTTGGTCAAGTTTCAAAAAGAATGACACAATTCATATCTGAAAAACTTAAAGTTGATAAAGAAAAAGCTAAAGAATTGCAAACAAATTACTTTTACAAATACAATACATCTCTAAGAGGATTGATGATACATGATGGAATTTCCCCAGATGAATTCTTATCCTTCGTTCACGATATAGATTTATCATTTATGAAAGCAGATAAAATTATGAGATATGAGCTTGAACAATTAAATATGGAAAAGTTTATCTTCACAAACGGTTCTGCAGACCATGCTGCAAATATTTTAACGCATCTAGGAGTGTATGATTTATTTGGTAGAGATAAAGTTTTTGATATCAAAGATGCTGGATATGTGCCTAAACCTGAGGCAGAGACTTTTGACTCAATGGTTAAAAAATTTGGTATTGACCCAAAAGAAACAATTTATATTGAGGATATTGCGAAAAACCTAAGTATCGGGTATGAGCGTGGGTGTGCAACTGTTTGGTTAATTAATGATGAGCATTTTGGAAAAATGGATGCTGATAAAGATTTTATTTCACACAAAATTGAAAATCTATCTTTATTTCTAAAAGAAATAAGGTTATTAAAAAGTCAGTAAATTATGTCTATAGAAAAAATTATAAATGACGCTTGGGAAAACAAAGATCAAGTAAATCCTAATTCGGATCAATCTTTAAAGGATACGATTAATCAAGTTATAAGTGATTTAGATAGTGGCAAATCTCGTGTTGCTGAAAAAGTAAATGGTGAATGGATTACTCACCAGCATTTAAAAAAAGCAATCATGTTAAGTTTTAGAATTTACCCAATGGAAAATTTGAATGGACCATACTCCAGTTGGTATGACAAAGCTCATTTACTAAAAGGTAAAACTGCAGGTTGGACAAAAAAAGACCATGAAAAAGCTGGTTTTAGAATGGTGCCAAATTCACCAGTAAGAAAAGGATCATTCATAGGAAAAGATGCTGTTCTTATGCCATGTTATGTAAACATTGGTGCTTACATTGGGGCTAAAACTATGATGGATACGTTTAGCCGTGCTGGTAGTTGTTGCCAGATTGGAGAAAGTTGCCATATATCTGCTGGTTCTGGAATCGGCGGAGTGCTAGAACCTGCACAAGCATTGCCAACAATAATTGAAGATAATGTGTTTGTTGGAGCCATGTCTGAGGTTGTTGAGGGAGTAATTGTTGAGGAAGGAAGTGTTCTCTCAATGGGATGCTATATAGGCCAAAGTACTAAAATTATTAATAGATCAAATGGGGAAATTACAAAAGGTCATATACCTCCGTATTCAGTAGTTGTACCAGGCACATATAAAGATCTTTACGCTGTTCATATAATTAAAACTGTGGACTCTAAAACTAGGTCAAAGACTTCAATTAACGATCTTCTAAGAGACTAATTATGCAAAAGATTAATGAATTAAAATTAGCTAAAGAGCTAATCAGATTTCCTTCGATCACTCCAATTGATGCTGGAGTAATGAAATTTTTAGAAAAAAAATTAAAAAAAATTGGTTTCAAAACAAAAATATTAGAATTCAAAGAAAAAGGTTTTCACCCTGTAAAAAATTTATATGCAAGATTAGGGTCTAAAAGTCCAAATTTTATGTTTGCTGGCCATGTTGATATTGTTCCTCCAGGAAATATTAAAGATTGGACTATAAATCCATTTAAACCATCTATTAAAAATGGTCACTTAATTGGAAGAGGTGCAAATGATATGAAAAGTTCTGTGGCAGCTTTTGTTTCTGCTGTAAGCACTTTTTTATCAAAAAATAAAAAATTTAATGGATCTATAAGCTTATTAATTACAGGTGATGAAGAAGGTGATGCAGTAAATGGTACTAAAAAAGTTGTAGAATATTTAAAAAAAAGGAAAGAAAAAATTAATTTTTGCCTTGTTGGTGAGCCTACAAATCCAAATAAATTAGGTGAAATGATTAAAATCGGTCGTAGAGGCAGTATAACAGGTAAAATTAGAATTATAGGTGAACAGTGTCACGTTGCTTATCAACATAGAGGAAATAATCCCTCAACGACATTAGTTCAAATTCTTAAAGAAATTAAAGATATAAAATTTGATAAAGGAAATAAACACTTCCAGCCAACTAATTTAGAAGTTACTAAAATAAATATAAAAAATGATGCAGATAATGTTATTCCTGGATCAGCAGAGGCTTCTTTTAATATACGGTTTAACAATAGGCATTCCTCAAATTCTATTAAAAGAAGACTTAATAAAATTTTCAAAAAAATAACCAAAAAAAATAAATCAAAGTTTAAAATTGATTATCGAGTTTCTGGTGAGGCTTTTTTAACAAAACCAAATAAAACGACATTTATGATACAAAATATAATTAAAAATATTACCAAGTTGAAACCAAAATTATCTACCTCTGGTGGAACATCAGATTTAAGATTTATAAGAAAAATATCACCTGGTTTAGAATTTGGCTTAGTGGGAAAAACTATGCACAAGGTAGACGAAGCAGTATCTTTAAAAGATTTAAAAAATTTAACGAAAATTTATGAGAACATTTTACAAAATTACTTTTAATGAATACAGCGATTATAAATTCCGATACTTATGAAAAACATAATACAGGTGATGGTCATCCTGAACAGCCTAAAAGAGTAATTGCCATAAAAGAAAAATTAAAGAAAAGAAACGACTTAATTTGGGAAACCCCAGTTAGTGTGCCTGATGATATTTTAGCAATGACGCATTCAAAAGAATATATTGAGAATTTAAATAATTCTTTTCCACAAAAAGGCCTTAAGTTTTTAGATGGGGATACAGTTGTGTCACCCGAAAGTAAAAAAGCAGTTTTTGATGCTGCAGGTTCAACAATTAAAGCAATAGATGGAATAGAAAATAATCAATTTAAAAACGCATTTTGTCTAGCAAGACCTCCTGGACATCATGCTGAAAAAAATAAAGCTATGGGATTTTGTTGTATATCAAATGCTGGTGTGGCAACAAATTATTTAATTAGTAAATACAAATATAAACGAATTGCTTGTGTAGATTTTGATGTTCATTGGGGTAATGGAAACTATGACGTCATGCGTGATAATAAAAATTCATTATATATTTCTACTCACCAATACCCTTTTTACCCGGGAGGGGGAACAGAGAAAGATAAGGGAGACTTTAACAACTCTCTAAATATTCCTTTGCCCGCTGGTACTAACTCTGAACAATATTTTAATGCTTTTGATAGAGTTTTAGAAAGATTAATTCAATATAAACCCGATTTTCTTTTATTCTCAGCAGGTTTTGATGCACATAAAGATGATCCTTTAGCTCAATTCCAATTAAGTTCAAAAGACTTTTATGAGATAACCAAAAGAACTTTGAATGCCACTAAAAAGTTTACTGAAGGAAAAGTTGTTTCAATACTTGAGGGTGGATATGATTTGAACGCTTTAGCTAATAGTGCTAATGAACATGTTAACGCACTTATTGAATTCAATTGAATAATTTCTAGCTCATTATAAATATCTCCCATGAAATTGTACAAAATTAAAAAATCAAAAATTGATAATAAAGGTCGGGGACTTTATGCAACCAAAGATATTAAAAAAGGAACAAAAATTATCAATTATTCAGGTAAGATAATTACTAACAAGCAAGTTGATGAGTCCGATAAATATGATAACAATAAGCCAATATATCTATTTACCTTAAACAAAAGGTATACACTCGATGGAGATTTTTCATGGAATACAGCAGGATTAATTAACCATAGTTGTGATCCTAACTCTCAATATGATGGCAAAGGGTTAAAAATTTGGATAACAGCTATAAAAGATATTAAAAAAGGAGAGGAATTTACTTGTGATTATGGTTTTGGCTTTGATAAAGACTACAAACAATTTCCATGTAAATGTCGAGCTAAAAATTGCTGTGGTTATATTGTTCGAGAAGAGTCTAGATGGCGAATCCATAAAAAATTCGCTATGAGTAAAAAAAAATTAATAAATAACTCTCGTTAAATAAAGCCCTTCTGGTGGCGCGGGTGGAGCACATAAACTTCTTTTCTTTGAGTTCATAACATTCTCAAATTTCTTTAACGACCACTTTTTTTCACCCAAATACTTTAAACAACCCACCATTGAACGTACTTGTTTTTGTAAAAATGATTTAGATCTAAACTCTATTTCAATTTTATTTTTTGAGGACTTTATCTTTACCAGCTTCATAGTTTTTATTGGACTTTTTGCCCTACAACTAGATGCTCTGAAAGTTGAAAAATCTTTAGTCCCTATAAATTTTTTAGTGCCTTTTTTCATCATGTCTAAATCAAGTTTTTTCATAATGTGCCAGCACCTGTTTTTTTCTAAAGAAGGTTGGCCTAATCGATTAATTATAATATAATTATATATTCTCATTTTAGCTGAAAACCTTGCATGAAAGTTTTTGTCTCTCTTTTTTAAATTGAGAATTGTAATATTTTCATTTCTTAAGAAATGATTTATTGATTGTAAAAACCTGTCTTTTTTTTTTATTTCAATTTTATAATCAAAATGTGCAGACTGTTCTTTTGCATGAACCCCACTATCAAGTCTACCTGCCCCATAAATAATTATTTTTTCTTTTAAAAGTTTTGAAATTTTTTCCTGTATCAAGCCCTGAACCGTCTTCCCTTTTTTTTGAACTTGCCATCCTCTAAAGTTACTCCCAGCATATTCCACTAATATCTGATATCTAGGCATTAGATAATAATGAACCTTTTCTAATACTTGATCCAAGCATAAATTCCCCAATTTTTTGAGGTTTTTTCCCTTGTCTTTGTATCTCAAGGATTTTTATTGATTGATTATTCGTGCATGCAATTTCTAATTTATCAGATAACACTTCGCCAACTTGACCTATGCCATTTCCTATTTCAGCTTTTAAAATTTTGTACCTTTCACCTTTAAAATTAAAAAATGCACCAGGAACAGGAAATAAACCATTAATTTTTCCAATTATTTTTTGTGCTTCATTATTCCAATTAATTTCACCCTCGATTTTTTCAATTTTTTTAGCATAAGAAGCTTTGGAATGATCTTGATCTATAAACTTTGCTTTATCATCTAATATATCATCAATTTCATCTAAAATTTTTTTAGCAGCTAAAAAAGATAGTTTTTCTGAAATTTCTTCAGCATTATTATTTTGATCTAATTTAATTTTGTGAATATTACTTACAGGTCCACTATCTAATGTTTCAACTAATTTCATAATACTTATACCCGTTTCTTTATCTAAATTCATAATTGATCTTTGAATTGGAGCAGCCCCTCTCCAACTTGGCAGAATAGATCCATGAATATTTATGAAACCTTTTTTTGTTAAATTTAAAAAATTTTTAGGAATTAGCTTTCCATAAGCTACAACAATAGCAAGATCAGCATTTAAATTTTTAATAAACTTATATTCTTCATCATTATCTTTTAAATTTTCTGGACATCTAAAATCTATATTCAATGTTTCAGAAATGCCCTGAATCGGAGATTTGTTTATTTTTTGACCTCGATGAGATTTTTGAGGTGGTTGAGTATAAACTACAGAAATTGGATAACCATTTTGATATAATGACTTCAAGATTGGTACAGCAAATAAAGGTGTACCCATAAAAATAATTTTTTTAGCCATTTAAACTACTATTCTATCTGGATTTTTTTTTGTCTTTGAGATTTTTTTAATAATTAAATCTCTTTTTAACTTAGACAAGTGATCAATAATCAATTTACCATCCAAATGATTTATTTCATGCTGAAGACAAGTTGATAAAAGTCCATCACATTTCATATTTTGAATTTTGCCATCTAAATCTATATATTCTACCTCACAAATTTTAGGTCTTTCAATTTCAATAAAAGTATCAGGTATTGATAAACACCCTTCTTCATAAATTGAAGATTCATCACTAATTTTTTTTATTTTAGGATTTATAAAACTTAAAGGTTTATTTTTTTCATCTTTATTTGATATATCAATGACTAAAACTCTCTTAAGTATACCCACTTGTACTGCTGCTAACCCAATACCTTTAGAATGATACATTGTTTCAAATAAATCATTAATTAATTTTTTTTCATTTACTCCAACTTTTTCAATGGGATCAGAGATTTTTTTTAAAGTTTCATCTGGTATAGTAATAATTTTTTTAATACTCATTTATTAATTAAATAAACTAAATTTTAAACTTTTAAAGGGAGAACTTGAAGTAATATTTGATTTCTTATTCTATCAATATTTAATTGATTGAGTGTAGTAACTATAAAATAAATAGTATCTTCGTCAATTCTTTCAATTTTATCTTGACCAATAACTTCAGCAATTCTCAAAAGAGCTAAACCAGTTTCTTCATTGTTGATCATTATTTGAATATCAGTTGGGATCTCATTTTCATCTATTTTGTATAAATCGTCATATTTTTCTGAGATTTCTATTCCATCATATTTTAATGACTCTATCAAAATGATATCTTTCTTAGACAAAAAATATTTTTTGTTTTTTTGTATCTTCTTTAAGAAGTTATTAGTATCTTTTTCAATTTTTGATTTTGCATAATCCCCATTAAAATAATTAACAAGTTTTGATTGATGAATAATATCATTATTGATTTTTATTTTTTTATCTAAATTTTTTTCAATTTTAATATTTGTATAATAAAAACTTGTAAGATTATCAGGTATCTCAGTTGGTTTTATGTCCTTGAGAAATGTTTTTAACTCTGTATCAAAAGCTTTTGCTAGACCATCATTTTCAAAAGACTCTTTTAATATCTTAAGAAATTTCAATTTTTCAACTATTTCAGATTCTAATAAAATTTTTTGATATATTAGTGCTCTTGCTTCTATATTGGGTAAAGTTTTATAAGCGTCTTTGGCGTTCAAAAGTTGATTTATATTAAATTGAAATCTTTTATATAATTCTAATAAATCTTTTTCGGGATAATTCTGATTATGGACTGCTTTTTCGACAGTTGCAATTTTATCTAATTCAGAAGTGTCCATTTCTTTAAAAGAATTTAATAAATTTGCAGAGGAAAGATATTTCCAAATTATTTTCTTTGTTTTATCATTTGGCTCAAAATTAAAATTTGGATTAGTTTGATGAGCTAAGTAAAAATTAAAAATTGATTTTTCAGAAATTTCATCATCTATTTTGTCTGTATACTCTAGTAGATAATTAATTTTTTTTTCAAAATATTTATCTTTAAATCCAAGTTCTTTTTTAAGATCTAAAATAAGCTGTGCTTCCTCTCTTTTATTGTCCTTAATTAAACAATAAATATTGAATTTTGAAAGATATTCATCAAATATTGGCTCAGTATTTTTTGAAAAAATTTCGCAGGCTTTTTTAATATTCGTATCCGACAAATATTGATCAACTAAGAACTTAGTTAATTTTGGATGTAAATTAATAATTTGATTTTTAATCAAATATTCTTCAATAAGTTCTAAATTTGAGTTTTTAATTAGCCAATCTGATTTAAATTTTTGAAATTCTTTTTCTGTAATATTTTTTTGTGGATAATAAGAGTTAGTCAAAAGAGATATGTTAATAATTTCTACAGCATCATTTGATAAAGTCATTTTATTTAATTTATTAAATAGAATCTTCAATTGATCTCCGTTAGTATTAGACCACATATTTATATCAAGACCATAATCATCAGGATCATACAATCCAACAATTTTAATTTCCTGTGAGTCCAATCTATCCTCGAGGTTAATTACATTTACCTCTTTCTCAGATTGCATTTTGTAAACATCAGATTTGAATTCTGTTTCAATTACTATTTCTTCTTTTAGTGACTTATCGTCATCACTCAAAGAATTAGTTTCCAATTTATCTTTGTCAATATTCCAGATATCAACAGGTTGATCCTCTGCAAATGAATTAATTCCAAATAGTAAAATTAATATAATTGATAAACAGTTTTTATTTAACAATTTTGAAATTTTCATTAGTAATTATTTTCTCTATTTTTTTTTTTGGTGCTGGGAAATCTATTTTATTTAATAAAAAAATAACTAAAAGAATAGTAATTGAAACTAAAGCTATTTTAGTAATTATTCCAATAATGCTCTTGCTTGAACTTGTTTTTTTTATAAATTGCATATAACTTTAGTTAATTTCAAATTAAGACATATTTGTGATTTTTCAATAAAGAAAATTATGAAATCAAGTAAAAATATTGTGTTTTTAGGTATGATGGGATCTGGAAAATCATCTATTGGTTTTTTAATTTCTAAAAAACTTAAATTAGATTTTTTTGATGTTGATAAATGTATAGAGGATAAGTTAGGAATGAAAATTTCAAATATTTTTAAGATTAAGGGTGAAAAATTTTTTAGAGAACTTGAAGAAAAATTAACACTAGATATACTGAAAAAAAAACAAATTATCGTTGCTTTGGGTGGGGGCGCTTTTATTAATAATAATATAAGAAATGAAGTTATTAATAACCACATATCTTTTTGGCTTAAATTAAACAGTGATTTGCTTATAAAAAGAATTAAAAATAGTACTAAAAGGCCTTTGGTATTAAATGCTTCTAATATTGAATTAAGAAATATGATTAAAAATAGATCCAAATATTATGCTGAAGCCTTATTTAAAATAAATTGTAATAATAAAACAAAAACTGAAATAATGAATAAAATTATAGATAAATATGAAAATATCCAAACTAATAATTAAATCAAGTTCTGGAAAATATCCTATATTAATAGGTTCTAATATAATCTCTAATATATCCAAGTTAATGTTTAATAATTCAATAAATTTTGAAAAATGCTTATTGGTGGTAGATAAAAATGTTCCAAAAAAATTTATTTCTAAAATTAGAAAATCATTAAGAAATAAAAAATTATTTATTTTTTATATAACGGCTAATGAGAAAAATAAGAATCAAAAAACAACTAATTCAATTCTTCAAATTTTACTTGATAAAAATTTTTCTAGGGAAGATTGTTTAATAGCAGTTGGAGGTGGAATTACTGGTGATGTAAGTGGTTTTGCTGCAAGTTTATTTAAAAGGGGTTTAAAATTTATAAACATACCTACTACTTTACTATCTCAAGTAGACTCATCTATAGGAGGCAAAACTGGAATAAACACAAATCAAGGAAAAAATCTTATTGGAAGTTTCTACCAGCCTAGGCTAGTGATTAGTGATACAAACTTTTTGAAGTCCCTCAACAAAAGAGAAGTTATTTGTGGATATGGTGAAATTTTGAAACACGCAATTATATCAAATAAAGTTTTTTATAATTTTTTAAATAAAAATTTTTTCAATATTATAAAACTCAAATCACCATTTATAGATAAGGCTATATATGAAAGTTGTAAAATAAAAAAAATAGTTGTTGAGAAAGATGAGAAAGAAAATGGTATGAGGAAAATATTAAACTTTGGTCATACTTTTGCTCACGCATATGAAGCATCATTAGGTTTTTCTAAAAAATTAAATCACGGTGAAGCTGTAATTTTAGGTATCAATACAGCTTTATCTTTTAGTTATAAAAATAAATTTTTAAATTTTAAAGAATATAACTTAATAAGAAAACATATTTATAGTTCAAAATTACCATTTAATTTAAAAAAATATTTTTCATTAAAAGATCTCAATAAAATTTTGAATTTTATGATGACAGATAAAAAAAATAATTCTAATAAAATAAATTTAGTTCTATTAAAAAAAATCGGGAGTCCGATAATTAGCAAAAGATATAAAAAGACTTTCTTAAGCCTATTTTTAAAAAAAGAATTAATCAATTAATATTTGCAAGGAATGAATAAATCTTTTTAATTCTTCATCCAAAATATTATAAATTTTTTTATTACTTTCAATTTTATTCATTTTTTTTAATTCTCTGGACTTTATAGAAATTTTTAAATGAAATTTATTTTGTTGATTACCAGGATGATTTTTATGAAGGAAGGATTTGTCTTCAATCAGGATATTATCTATTTCAATTTGATTTAATAACTTTTTTTTTATAATTGCAATTAATTGATTTATATCCATAAGTATTATTTATTATATATCATGAAAAATATTTGTGACTGGAATAATTGTAAAGAATTTGGAGAATATAAGGCTCCAATAGAAAAGGATAATAGTAAAAAATATAGAATGTTATGCTTAAAACATGTGAAAGAATTCAATAAGAATTGGAATTATTTTTCAGGTATGGATGATCAGCAAGTAATTGATTTTTTAAAATCTGACATGATTTGGCATAAACCCACACAAAGCTTTAGTTCCTCTGATAACTTTTTTAAAGTTTTATGGAATGACACTTTAAAAGATGAGTTAGATAAAGAAAAATTTAAAAGTGAATTTAATCATATGCGTCAATTTAAATTTGATCATAAAGATATTAAAGCCTTTAGTATCTTGGGGGTTTCAGTGGGTATAAAATGGCAAAAAGTTCAAGAAAAATTCAAAATACTTGTCAAAAAATTTCACCCTGATATGAATTCTGGAAATATAAAATATGAAGAAAAACTTAAATTAATTACACTAGCTTATACTCAATTAAAAAATACTTATAGGAAAAAAATTGACACCTAACTTAAACATACAGCCTGATATAAAAGTTTCCATAAAACAATCTTTTGGAATTGACTCTGAAATGGAAGTAAACGCTTTTTCTGAAAAAACTGAATATGTACCTGAAATAGATAAGAGTTATAAGTTTGATAGAGATACCACTCTTGCAATAATTTCGGGCTTTGCATTCAATAAAAGAGTTTTAGTTCAAGGTTACCATGGAACAGGTAAATCAACACATATTGAGCAGATAGCAGCAAGATTGAATTGGCCGTGTATAAGAGTAAACCTTGATAGTCATGTAAGTCGTATCGATTTAATTGGAAAAGATGCGATCATTCTGAAAGATGGAAAACAAGTTACTCAGTTTAATGAGGGAATTTTACCATGGTCTATTCAGAATCCAGTCGCATTAGTTTTTGATGAGTATGATGCGGGTAGACCTGATGTAATGTTTGTTATACAAAGAATACTTGAAGCAGAAGGAAACTTCACTCTTTTAGATAAAAACAAAGTTCTTAAGCAAAATAAATTTTTTAGATTATTTGCTACCTCAAATACCGTAGGTCTAGGAGATACGACTGGCCTTTACCATGGGACACAACAAATAAACCAAGGACAAATGGACAGGTGGAATATTGTAACAACGTTGAACTATCTTAATCTTGAAAAAGAAATGGATATTGTGTTGGCAAAAAATAAGGGTTTAAATAATACTAAAGGTAAGGAGAAAGTCTCAAATATGATCAAGGTTGCCTCTTTAACGAGAAAAGGATTTATAGCAGGTGATATATCTACAGTGATGAGTCCTAGAACCGTTTTACATTGGGCAGAAAATGCTGAGATTTTTAAGGATATAGGATATGCTTTCAGAGTGACCTTTTTGAATAAATGTGACGAAATAGAAAAAAACACTATTGCAGAATATTATCAAAGATGTTTTGGAGAAGAACTTCCTGAGTCTCTAGCAAATATTCAAATTTAGATGAAAAGTGACAACAAGAATGAAATTTTAAAAGAAAAATTAAAACAAGCTTTAACATCTACAGCAAGAGCAATTTCAGATGATTTCAAAAACAGAGACAAGTCAGATAAGAATGAAAAGTCAAAATTTTTTGACAATTTTGATTTAGAAAATTTAAGTTCAAAAAGTGATTTTATAAAAGCAAGAGCTGAGGCTGATTCTTTGGCCTTAAAAAAAAAATTTTCTGATGATAAAATTTTTAAAAAAAATTCACCATCTAATTTATCATGTAAATCACTTTATTCTATCGCTGAAAAAATAAGATATGAGTCTTTAGGTTGTAAAATGCTTAAGGGAATACAAAAAAATCTTACAGAAAATTATAATCAAGTAATTGAATTAAAAAGAGAAGATCAATTAAAAAATAAAGAAGATGTTGTCATAAACGAGGCCTTTGAGTTATATATGCTGAAAAAATTTCATGGAATAGAATTAAATACACAATCAAAAGCGATGTTGAGTTTTTGGGAAAAAGATTTCAATCAAGCAATTGAAGAACATATAGATTTTTTAAAAGAAAACTTGGAATTCCAAAATGAATATTCCTCAAAATTTTCAGAAATATTACAAGAAATGGAAATATTTCAAAATGAAAATAACGAAGAAAAAAATGATGAAAACCAGGAAGATGGTCAAAACAATCCCTCTAATGACGATCAAGAGAGCGATACTGAGGATAAAAAAGATCAAAATAAAGAGGATGAAACAGACGCCAATCTTGATTCTGATTATGAGGTCGATGAATACAGACTTGACGAACAATTAGTTGATACAAATTTTGACCAACAAAAAGAGCAGATTTTTCAAAAAAAAAATATCTCAGAATTAAACTTAGATTATAAAATTTTCACAAGTAAATTTGATGAAATTACCAAAGCTGAAAATCTAGAAAATGCTGAAGAGGCTTCAAAGTTAAGAAAAACATTGGATCAACAATTAATCAGTTTTCAAGATATAATAACAAAACTTGCAAATAAACTTCAAAGACAATTACTAGCAAAACAAAATCGAACTTGGGAATTTGATTTGGAAGAAGGATTATTAGATAGTTCTAAATTGCCAAGAATTATTTTAGATCCATACAATTCTTTATCATTTAAGAAAGAAAAAGATTTAGATTTTAAAGATACTGTAGTTACATTATTAATTGATAATTCTGGTTCAATGAGAGGAAGACCAATAACTATAGCAGCAATTTGTGCAGATATTTTATCGAGGACGTTAGAAAGGTGTTCAGTAAAAGTTGAGATATTAGGTTTTACAACCAAAAATTGGAAAGGTGGTAAAAGTAGAGAATTATGGAATAAAGAAGGGAAAATAAAAACACCTGGAAGACTCAATGACTTAAGACATATCATTTATAAAGGAGCTGACACACAATGGAGACAATCAAAAAATAATCTTGGCTTAATGCTTAAAGAAGGATTATTAAAAGAAAACATAGATGGAGAGGCTATTTCCTGGGCTTTTAGTAGGTTAAAAAAAAGAAAAGAAGAACGCAAAATACTAATGGTAATTTCAGATGGAGCTCCCGTAGATGACTCAACCCTATCTGTTAATTCAGGAGATTTTTTAGAAAAGCATCTAAAAAAAATTGTTAGATTTATTGAAGATAAAACCGAAACAGAAATTTTAGCAATTGGTATAGGCCATGATGTATCAAGGTATTATAGTAGAGCTATAAAAATTACAGATGTAAACGAATTGGGTGACGTAATGATTTCACAACTAAGTGAATTATTTAAGAATAAAAAAAATTTACATTAAAGATTGAATAAATCTTTATTATTCCATTTAATTACTACTTCAGCTCCACTTCTGGTTTCAGAATTAGAACAATTTACTGAGGCAAAATTTTTTTCTAATAAGGTTTTACCTATAAACAATCCTAAACCTAATCCTTTTTTCTCCTTATTGTAAACCTTGGGTGAACTCAAGTATGGTTCACCTATTTTTGATAATATGTCACTAGGATATCCATCCCCATCATCCTCGATCACAACTATTGTAAAATCAATATTACTTTTTAAACTAATGAAAACCTTGCTTTTACAAAATTTGTTTGCATTACCTATAAAATTTCTTAAACCATAAACGATTTCAATAGATTTTGTTATTCTTTTAGAATTAAAATCTTGATCAAAATTTAAAATTAAATCGTTTTTACTTGTTTCTTTAAATGATAAAATAATCTCTTTAAGATAATCCCTCATAGACAAATCTTCATCAATAAATTCGTCCTCTTCATTAGGATTTAGCGATAACTTTTTTAATATTTCATTACATCTCTCGACTTGACTAGATAAAAGTTCAATGTCTTGTACTACATCTTTTTGTCCTTTAAGTTGTTTAGACAATTCTTGAGTTATAATTTTAATTGTTGATAAAGGGGTACCTAATGAATGAGCTGCTGCTGCTGCTTGACCACCTAAAGATAACATTTCATGCTCATTAGCCATTATTTCTTCCATTTTATTCAAAGCTTCCTTTCTTAGCTTAGACTCTGCTCCAAAAATAATCGCAAAATAATTTAAAAAAAATAAGGCTATTATTAAAGCCAAAGGTATAGAATAATAATAATATGGACTTACATGAAAATGATCATTTAAGGGCTCAGGTAGTTCCTGGGAGTAAAATGTCAAAAATAAAATTGATATGGAAGTAATTAACACTAATATGGAGTTTGTTCTAAAACTTAAATTTGAAGAGGCAAAAACACTTGGAATAATTAAAAAAATTACAAATGGATTTATTATCCCCCCTGTTAGATATAGTAGTCCACTTAATTGTATAATATCAATAAATAAATAAATTAAAGCCGATCTATCACTTAGTTGAGTTTTTTTATAAATGAAAATTAAATAAAGATTACTTATAACTCCAATAGCTATAATAATATTTGAATATAAAAAATTAAAATCAAAATTAAAATAAAAATATACTAAATATACAGATATAAATTGTCCAATAGTTCCAATCCATCTAAGATTGATGTATATTGATTTTTTTAAGGAGTATTGCTTTGAAGTTTCAAACAACTTCATCTTTTAAATATCTAAATTTTGAACATTAATCGCGTTAGAAACTATAAAATCTTTTCTAAGAGATACATCGCTACCCATTAAAGTATGAATAAGTACTTGGTCTTTTTTCAAATCTTTTGAATATTGAACTTGTAATAAGGTTCTAGTTTCAGGATTAAGTGTAGTACCCCATAGTTCCTCTGGATTCATTTCACCTAATCCCTTAAATCTTTGGATATTCATTTTTGATTTTTCATTTTCTACTAATTTTAGAAAATCTTTTGATCCTTTTTTAGTCTTTTTTAATTCTTTGCTATTGCTTATTATATACTCCTCAAGCTCTTTTTCATCTTTTATATAGATACTTTTTGTGCCTTTGTTAATTTTAAACAATGGTGGTTGAGCTAAGTATACATTTCCATTTTCAATCAACTTATTAAAAGGTTTATTGTTAAAGAATGTTAATAATAACGCCCTGATGTGAGAACCATCAACATCAGCATCTGTCATAATTATTATTTTACCGTATCTAAGATCTTTTAGGTCAATCTCATGAGATTTAGGATCTAGTCCTAAAGCATTGATTAAAGTTATAATCTCATTAGAAGAAACCATTTTAGATAATGCCTTGGTTCTTTGATCATCACCATTAGATTTACCATTTCCATTTTTTTTAGTTGATAAATTATCAACATAGGTATTTAAAATTTTACCTCTTAACGGTAAAACAGCCTGATTAGCTCTATTTCTTCCTTGTTTTGCTGAACCACCCGCAGAATCTCCCTCTACTATAAATAGCTCCGTTCCTTCTTGTTTGCCAATTTGGCAATCAGCAAGCTTACCAGGTAGACCACTTAATTCTAACGCACCTTTTCTTCTGACATTCTCTCTAGCTTTTCTTGCTACATCTCTAGCTAAAGCAGCCTGTATAATTTTCGCTAAAATAATTTTTGCGATAGAGGGATTTTGATCAAACCATATTGATAATTTTTCACTAATTATTGTTTCAACAATCATTCTTACTTCAGAAGAAACTAGCTTATCTTTTGTTTGAGAAGAAAATTTAGGGTCAGGAATTTTTGTAGACAGTATACACGAAAGACCTTCTTTTATATCATCTCCTGATATTGCAAATTTATTTTTTTTTAAAAGGTTATGCTCATTAGCATATTTATTTATCACTCTAGTTAAAGCACTTCTGAAACCTAGTAAATGCGTCCCACCATCTTTTTGATATATATTATTAGTATATGGAAGAACTTCCTCAGAATAAGTAGCATTCCATTTAAGAGAGCATTCTATTTCTATATTATCTTTTTTTCCTTCTATGTAGATAGGTTTTTTAAATAATTCATTACCATTTTTATTTTGTAATTTTTCTCTTTTTTCATCTAAAAATTCAACGAACTCCAAAACACCACCATCAAATTTAAAAACACTCGTTTTTTCTTTTTTATTAGTTAGGTCAGTAAATATAATTTTAATACCTTTATTCAAAAATGCTAGTTCTCTCATTCTTTTTACAAGTATATTTGGACTAAATTTTATTGAAGAAAAAATTTTTTTGGAAGGTAAAAAAGTTATTTGAGTACCTGTATCTTTAGATTTACCAATTTTTTTGAGTGGAGCTTTAGCTTCACCATCCTCAAATTCTATAAAATATTTTTCACCATCTCTACTGATTTCCAACTTTAATTTTTCTGATAAAGCATTTACCACTGAAACACCAACACCATGTAATCCACCTGAAACTTTATATGAATCATGATCAAATTTACCTCCAGCATGAAGCTGTGTCATAATTACTTCAGCTGCAGATTTCTTTTCTCCTTTATGAATATCAATTGGAATACCTCTTCCATCATCTTTTACGGTAATTGTGCCGTTGGCATTCATTAAAACATCAATATTTTTACAATAACCTGCTAACGATTCATCTATTGAATTATCAATTACCTCGTAAACCATGTGGTGCAAGCCAGTTCCATCGTCTGTGTCACCAATATACATGCCAGGTCTTTTTCGAACTGCCTCTAAACCTTTTAAAACTTTTATAGAATCTGCCTGATATGATTTATTTGAATTCATTTTTTTAATTCGGAAAAAAAAAATATAACACTTTTTAAAAGAAATTACTTAATTAAAATTTAAATTACACAGTAAAACAAACTAAAAAGTTGTTTAAAATCAATGATTTTTTAGATGAAGTTTTTTTCAAAAAGATTCTAAATAAATATGATGATTTATGTTCATATTGGTGTTGGTGCTAGTGATTTATATGTAGGAGCACTTTTTAGGGACAGGTTTTCGTAATTTGTTAAGTAAATTGATGATGATGACAAAAGAATATATATTGTAGAGGCAAATCCATTTAATATTTCAAAATTAGATTTGGCGGAGAGAGTGGGATTCGAACCCACGAAAGAGCTGCCTCTTTACACACTTTCCAAGCGTGCGCTTTCAACCACTCAGCCATCTCTCCTCTTGTAATTTTTAAGTCTAAGACTATCATTTTCACTTCTTAGATTGAAATAATTATGACAATAACTATCAATTTATTAGTAATTCTGGCACATAAACACTAAATGCTTTAAATATAGTAAAAAAATATTTATGAAAAGAAAAACAGTATTAGTAACGGGAGGTCTAGGTTTTATAGGGAGTAACCTAGTGCTACACCTTATTAAATTAAACTATTTTGTTATCATATTAGATAAAAAAACATACTCATCAAATTTGATGAATTTAAAAAATATTAAAAGAAATCAATTCAAATTGATTATTTCTGACATAAATAATAAATTAGAAATATCAAAAATTTTTAAAAAATATAATCCTATTGGTATATTTAATTTAGCAGCTGAAACTCATGTAGATAGATCTATAGATAATCCAGAAATATTTGTTAAATCTAATGTTAATGGAGTATTAGTTTTGCTTGAGCAATTAAAAAAATATAAAAAACGAAATCATAATATTAAACTTTTACATATTTCTACAGATGAGGTTTATGGAGATATACCCAAAAGAAAAACTTCTTTAGAAACTGACCCATATAGACCGAGTTCTCCCTATGCAGCTAGCAAAGCATCAGCTGATCATTTAATTAGATCATATTATAGAACTTTTAAATTACCTATAATTATTACAAATTGTTGTAATAATTATGGACCAAAGCAATTTCCTGAAAAATTAATTCCAAAATTAATATTAAATTTAATTCAAAATAAAAAACTTCCTATTTATGGAAAAGGAATAAATGAAAGAGAATGGATACATGTTGATGATCATTGTAAAGCATTAATAAAGATATTTAAAAAAGGTAAAATTGGTGAAAGCTACAATATTGGGTCAGGTGATATAGTGTCTAATAACATAATTAGTAAAAAATTAATTGAATTATTTAAAACGAAAATTAATAAAGATTGTAAGAGTAGAATTGTTTTTGTTAAGGATAGACCTGGTCATGATTTACGCTATGCTCTTAATAGTAATAAAATAAAAAAATTAGGATGGAAAAAAAAACTTAATTTGAATAAAGGTTTATTTTTAACTATGAAATGGTATTTAGAAAATACTCAGTGGATACAAAAAATAAATAAGAAAAAATATTCTAATAGACTAGGACTAAAATTATGATTAAAAAAGGGATAATACTAGCTGGAGGAAAGGGAACACGATTAAGTCCAATTACAAAGAGTACAAATAAACAACTTCTGCCTATATATGATAAACCACTATTTTTCTATCCACTTTCAAACTTGATGCTTGCAGATATTAGAAACATCTTAATTATTGTCAATAAAGGACAAATAAAAAATTTTTATAATTCGATAGGTAATGGAAGTCATTTAGGAATAAAAATTTTTTACAAAGAACAAGTTAGTCCTAATGGTATACCTGAGTCATTTAAAATAGGAAAAAAATTCATTGGAAAAAGTAATGTCGCTCTAATTTTAGGTGATAATTTTTTTTATGGTCAAGGACTAATTGACCAATTAGAAGAGTTAAAAAAATTTAAAAGTGGATGTACAATTTATTTAAAAGATGTTCCAAAACCAGAGAATTATGGAGTAGTAAAAATTAAAAATAACAAGATAAGTTTAATTACTGAAAAACCTAAAAAATTCGTATCAAGTAAAGCGATTACTGGATTATATTTATTTGATAATGATGTAATAAAATTAACACACAAACTAAAACCTTCAAAAAGAAATGAAACAGAAATCGTGGATTTAATAAAATACTATCAAAAAAAAAGGAAATTAAATCATATTAAATTGGGCCGTGGAGCCATATGGTCTGATGCAGGAAAAATAGACGATTTTACAAATATAAGTAATTTTGTAACTTCCGTTGAAAAAGTTCAAGGCTTGAAAATTGCGTGTTTAGATGAAATAGCATACAAAAAAAATTGGATAAAAAAAGATCAATTAATCAAAAATATAAATTTCTATGGCAATTGTCCTTATTCAGATTATCTAAGGAAAATCCTAAAAAAATAAAAATTTAAGTAAATAAAGATTATTATAATATAAACTTTTTTAGTTCTGTCATTTTTTGAATAATATATTCAGGATATGTTTCGTCAATATCTACCCTCTCTAACTTATGATCTTTATTAAATAAATCTTTTTTTTGATCAATTTTTTTTCTTATAACCTCAATATTACTAAACTCTTCTGCTGCAAACTCATTATGAGCGAAAGTCTTTAATTTAATTGATATCATCTCAGGGGAAAATAAATTATTAAAATGCCAACCTCCATCATCTATAATTTGAATATTTCGCTCAACATTAAATTTCCACCATTTTTTCATATTTTTTTTTAAAATTTTCTGTCTCATATAATCAAACGATTTTAAAAACTTTCTTTTTGTCAGCCTAGTTCCAGACCAAGGAGTTTCATTTGTATTTAAGAGATTAAATTTATAATTAAAACATTTTTGTTGGAAAATTGCATATTTTTTTTTTAAAATGAAATTTTTTAATTCTTCTGGCCTTGGGATTTCATCTGGATCTGAAAACATAATATAATCTTCATCATGAGAGTCTTTAATTCCATTAAAAATATATTCTCTTTGAAAAGCTTGTCTTTCCCATGAGTTTAATTTTTCTGGAAATGGATCTCTTAAAACGATATGTCTTACTTTGTCTCTAAAATCTGGATTATTTAATTTAAAATTTATCTCCTTTTTTTTTCCTCTGTGATCGTAGATGCTTTCACAAACAATAAAGAAATCTACATGCTTATTCAAAATCTCAAATCTAATATTTGTAATAAAGTTTTCTTGAAAAAAAGTTATACAGTCATAAATTTTATTCTTACGCATTTTGCCAATCTTCTATTATTTTCATATTCATTATACTTTCATTTAAACTTATACCTGGAAATTTAGGTACGTATAAATTATTAAGTATAACTTCACTAATATTTTCAATTTGATAAGAATAAATACTTTTTTTGACATTGTTTATATTAATAATCTGTTCCCCTTTATAATCTTTTTTAATAATACTTTTACTACCAAACCAGCTATCATTGATAACTATAGAACCTTTTTCACCATGAATTTCGGTTTTTCTACCTAAATCTTTTTTAAATGAGGCATAGATTTCTGAAAAAAAATTATCCCCAAATATAATTTTGGCATAGCAATCTACATCAACATTAGTCTCACCTATTTCTCTAAAAATATTTGATAGTTTTATTTCTGATTTATTTTTATTTGATGCTAAAGATGAAATTAATAAACTAAATGATGATGGATAGCATCCTAAATCTAAAATACAACCACCACCTAATTTTTTACTAAAAAGTCTACTATTAGGGTCAATTTTTTTTTTTTTATTAAAAAACCAAAATTTTTTTTTTGATAACAAATTTGTCCCAAATTTAGATTTCATATTGATCAAATTACCAATGTCATTATTTTTAATAATATCTAAAATTGTTTCAATCTGTGGGTGATACCTATACATGAATGCTTCTTCAAAAAATATTTTTTCGTCGTTAAGGTTTTTTTTAATATTTTTGATTTCCTTAAGATTTAAAGTAACTGGCTTTTCTACAAGAATATGCTTTTTTTTTCTGATGCTTTTTAATACCCAATCATGATGTAAAAAATTAGGTAGTGCAATATAAATAATGTCTACTTCCTTGCAATTAATTAAATCTTCATAATCGTTAAATAAAAATTTATTCTCAACATTAAATTTATCTTTAAATTTATTTAGTTTTTCAGGATCTCTGCTTGCTACAGCTAAAAGTTTAGCATTTGATGTTTCTTCAAAACCTTTCGAAAATGTATGGGCTATATCTCCTAACCCTAAGATACCCCAATTTATATTTTCCATATTATTCTTTTTGTATTTTTAGTACCCCTATAAATGCTTCCTGTGGTATCTCTACTCTACCAAACTGTTTTGATCTTGCTTTACCTTTTTTTTGCTTCTCCAAAAGTTTTCTTTTTCTGTCAGTTGCACCTCCGCCATGAATCTTCGTTAAAACATCTTTTTTAAAACCTTTTATTGTTTCTCTTGCTATTATTTTACCACCAATTGCAGCCTGTACTGGGATCATAAAATTGTGTCTAGGTATCAAATCTTTTAATTTTTCACAGACTTCTCTACCTATCTTTTGAGCAAAATCTTTATGTATCATCATTGCTAATGCATCAACTGGTTCTGCATTAACTAAAATTCCAAGTTTTACTAAATCACCTTCTTTATGTTTAATTATTTCATAATCAAAACTAGCATATCCACTGGTCATTGATTTTAAACGATCATTAAAATCGAAAACAACTTCATTTAAAGGTAATTCATAATTTACGACTGCTCTATTTCCTGAATAACTTAAATTAGTTTGTACTCCTCTTTTATCCTGACACATCTTTATTATTGAGCCTAAATATTCATCTGGAGTTATTATTGTTGCTTTTATCCATGGTTCTTCAATTAATTTGATTAATGTTGGATTTGGTAAACTTGAAGGATTATGTAGATCGATTATATCTCCTTTATTCATATGAACTTTGTATACAACTCCTGGGGTTGTTGTTAATAAGTTTACGTCAAATTCTCTTTCTAATCTTTCAGTAACAATTTCCAAATGAAGTAATCCTAAAAAGCCACATCTAAACCCTAGTCCCAAAGCTGAAGAAGACTCAGGTTCAAATGAAAAACTTGCATCGTTTAATTGTAATTTAGCTAAACCATCTTTTAATTTTTGATACTCAGAACTATCTACTGGAAATAATCCACAAAATACTACGGGTTTACTTGGTTTAAAACCTGGGAGTGCCTCTTTCAAAGGTTTTGCAGCATCACATATTGTGTCACCAACTTTTGTTTCAGATAAAACTTTAATTCCAGTTGTTATAAAGCCTATTTCTCCAGAGTTTAACTCATTAATATCTTTAGCTTTTGGTGTAAAAACACCAACTTTTTCAACAATATATTCTTGATTAGTGGACATCATTTTAATTTTCATATTTTTTGAAATTTTACCATCAATTACCCTTACAAGAATAACTACCCCTAAATATGTATCATACCAACTATCAACCAATAAACATTTTAGATCACCTAAACTTTTACCTTTAGGACTGGGTAAAACTTTAATAATTTGTTCCAAAATATCTTCTATACCTTCACCTGTTTTTCCTGAACAAGGAATTGCTCCCTCTGTATCAATGCCTATCACCTCCTCAATTTGTATTTTTGTTCTATCTAAATCTGAAGCTGGAAGATCTACTTTATTTAAAACTGGAATTATTTCATGATTAATATCAAGAGCCTGATAAACGTTTGCGAGAGTTTGAGCTTCTACGCCTTGAGTGCTATCAACAATTAAAATTGAACCCTCACAGGCATAAAGAGATCTACTAACCTCATAACTAAAATCTACATGACCCGGGGTATCTATAATATTTAAAGTGTAATTTTTGCCATCTTTCGCTTTATAATTGAGTTTTACTGTTTGAGCTTTAATTGTAATGCCTCTTTCACGCTCAATATCCATTGAGTCTAAAACTTGAGCTTTCATTTCTCTTTCAGTAAGTCCACCACAGCTATGAATTATTCTATCCGCTATCGTAGATTTACCATGGTCAATATGAGCAATAATTGCAAAATTTCTAATATTATCAATATTGCTCATTTATTTTAAGAACGTATCTTGGCGCCAGTTTTGTTTTCAACAGTTTTAATTATTAAATTATTAATGTTTTCTAAATCATTATCATTTAACGTCTTCTCGGTTGATTGTATGGTTACACTAATTGCTATTGATTTTTTGTTTTCGGGAATATTTTCACCCTCATAAATATCAAAAACATTAATATTGCTAATTAATTTTTGATCCAATTTCGAAATAACATTAATCAAATCCTGAGCTTTTACCTCTTTAGCAACTATAAATGCAAAATCTCTCTCTGATTTTTGATAATCAGACACTTCGAATTTAGTTTTTTGATCATTAAGTGTTTTTTTTGGTAATTCCAAATTATCTATTAAAATTTCAAAACCTACTAAAGACTCTGTTTTTACATCTATCTTTTTCAAAATATTAGGGTGTATTTCCCCAAAATAAGCTACAACTTGATTTTTATCTCTATTTAAAAACAATCTACCAGACTTTCCTGGATGGTAATAATTTGGAGTTTCACTATCTATAAAAAATTTATCTGAGTTGTACCCTGCTTCAACTAAAGTTTGAACCACATCTCTTTTAACATCAAATACATCAACATTTCTCTCTTTTTCAATCCATGATAATCTTGATTTTTTACCTGCCGACAAACCACATACTACAGTATTTTGTTCACCCGGATTAGAACCAGTAAAAACAGGACCTATTTCAAATATTGATAAATCTTTAAAACCTCTATCTAAATTCTTATTCATGTACATAATTAAATTTGAAAATATTGAGTTTCTCAACACTCCTAGATCTGAACTTATTGGATTTACAATTTTAATTTCTTTATTTTTATCTTTAAAATGATTGTTATAATTTGAGTCAGTAAATGACCATGTTATTGCCTCTAAATAACCTTTTGAAGCAATTGCTCTTTGTAAGAAATGAAATAATTTTTGTGATTGAGTTAAAGTAGATTTATTTCTCTCTTTAATTGGGTCAATAATTTTGATCTTATCATATCCAGTTATTCTTACTAACTCTTCAACAATATCTATTTCTTTTGAAATATCTGGTCTCCATGTTGGAATAATCAATTTTAAATAATTTTTTTCTTTTTTAATTTTAAATCCAAGATCTTCCAAGATTTTAAATATTTCTTTAATTGAAATATTAAATCCAGTTATTTTTTCAAATAAATTAGGGTCAAATTTAATAGTTTTAATTTTGTTTGTTTCAATTCTTTGAATATCAATTTTACTAATTTTTCCACCACAAATGTCTTTAATTAATAGTGCTGCTTTATTTAAACCATCTTCAATAGATGATGGATCAATACCTCTTTCAAATCTAAACTTTGCATCTGTATCAAGATTTAATTTTTTCGATGTATTTCTTATTGATCTTGGCTCAAAATAGGCTGACTCTAACAATATATTTTTAGTATCTAATTCTGTTCCTGATCTAGTTCCTCCAATAATTCCTCCTAATCCTAAAACTCCTTTTTGGTCGCTTATCACACACATGCCCTTCTCCAATTTATAATCTTTATTATCTAAGGCAGTAAATTTTTCCCCAGAATTTGAACTTCGAACAATTATACCTTTTTCAATTTTATCAACATCATATGCATGTAATGGACGATTTATATCAAGCATAACATAATTTGTAACATCAACTATTGCTGATATTGGTTTTTGACCAACTGAAATTAATTTATCTTTAAGCCATTGCGGACTTTCTGTATTTTTTACATTTGTAATTAAACAGCTACCAAAAGCAGTACATCCTTGGTTTTTTTCTTTATTAATTTTAACTTTTAGAGTTTGTTTTATTGTTGATTTAATTTTTTTTTGTTTTAACTCCAACAGTTTTCCAAAACCTGATGCAACAAGATCTCTGGCTATTCCTCTAACACCAAGACAGTCGGGTCTGTTTGGTGTTATTGATAAATCAATAAGATTGGATTTTGATTTTGAAAAAAATTTTTTACCAATATTTTTTTCAAATTTTTTTGATAATTCAGTTATCCCTTCACTTTCATTAGACAAATTTAATTCAGCTTCTGAACAAAGCATTCCATAAGAAGTGACACCTCTAATTTTAGCTACAACTAATTTTGTTTTTGTTTTAGGAATAGTTGCACCTGGAGGTGCATAAATAGTAATTAGTCCTTCTCTTGCATTAGCAGCTCCACAAACAACCTTTTTAAATTCTTTTTCTCCAACATCAACATCACAAACTTTAAGTCGATCTGCATTAGGGTGTTTTTCAGTTTTAACAATTTTTGCTATTTTAAACAGTTCAGTATCAGCAGAGAGACTATCCACACTTTCCACTTCTAATCCTATATTAGTAAGTTGTTCTAAAAGATGTTTTTCTTTTAAATTAGTCTTTAAATGATCTTGAAGCCAATCAAATGTGATTTTCATCTACTAAGACCTCTATAGTTTGTTGGCACATCTAAAGGATCAAATCCAAAATGACTCAACCATCTATAATCACAATCAAAAAATGCTCTTAAATCATTGATCCCATATTTTAACATTGCCAATCTATCAATGCCAATACCGAATGCGTACCCTTGAAACTTTGTTGGATCGACTTTCACATTCTTTAAAACATTTGGATGAACCATACCACATCCTAAAATTTCTAACCATTGATTACCTTCTCCGATTATTATTTTTCCATTTTTCATTTCATATCCAATATCAACTTCAGCAGATGGCTCAGTAAAAGGAAAATGACTAGGTCTAAATCTCATTTTAATTTTATCTACTTCAAAAAACTCTTTGATTAAATAATTTAAACATCCTTTTAAATGACCCATATTTATATTTTTATCTATATGTAGACCTTCAACTTGATGGAACATAGGAGCATGTGTCTGATCACTATCTGATCTATAAGTTCTACCAGGTGCAATAATCTTAAATGGCGGTTTGTCTTTTAACATAGTTCTAATTTGAACTGGAGAAGTATGAGTACGTAATAGTTTTTGTTTTTTTTCATCTAAGTAAAAAGTGTCATGCATATCTCTTGCTGGATGGTCGTCAGGAGTATTTAGTGCAGTAAAATTATTATATTCATTTTCGACATCAGGACCTTCTTCTACACTAAAACCTATTTCAGAAAATATAGATGATATTTCATCAATTGTTTGTGAAACTGGGTGAATTTTTCCTCTAACAAAAGGTCTTTCAGGTAAAGTAATGTCAATTTTTTCTTTATCTAATTTTTTATTTATTTCTGCATTTTCAACTTCATCTATTTTTGAATTGATTAGATCTTGTAGCTCATCCTTAATAACATTTAAATCGGTTGCAAATTTTTTTCTTTCAGACTCAACAATTGTTCCAATTTTTTTAAATTGAGATGAAACCAATCCATTTTTACCAAATAACTCTGATTTTATTTGATTTATCTCTGAGAGATTTAATTTACCCTTTAGTTTTGAGATAAATTCATCTCTTATTTTTTTTAGATCAGACATCTTTACAGATTATTTCTTCAGGAAAATAAAACAATAGTGAAGATTAATTTAAAGCAGATTGTGCTTTTTGGACTATAGTTTTAAAGGCTTCTGGACTATCATACGCTATCTCAGCTAGAATTTTTCTATCAATTTTAATTCCACACTTATTTAATCCATTAATAAACCTTGAATAAGTCATACCTTCAGCTCTCACACCTGCATTAATTCTTTGTATCCAAAGAGATTTAAAGTCTCTTTTTTTATTTCTACGATCTCTGTAAGCATATTGCATAGCCTTTTCCATAGCTTGCTTTGCAACTCGGATTGTATTTTTTCTTCTTCCCCATTGACCTTTAACAGCTTTTAGGACTTTTTTATGTTTAGCTTTACTTGTAACACCTCTTTTTACTCTTGCCATTTTAACCTCTTAAATTATATGGCATGTACGATTTAACAATTTTACCATCTTGTTTTGACATCACAGTAGTGCCTCTTAATTTTCTAATTTGAGAATTTGTTCTTTTAATCATACCATGCCTCTTACCAGCTTGGGCCATCATGACTTTTCCTCTGGCTGATATTTTAAAACGTTTTTTTGCTGAGCTTTTTGTTTTTAGTTTTGGCATAATTGAGCGAGGTTATACAAAGATTAAAGAATATTTACAACCCATATTAAGGCTTATAAAGGCTGAATTACCATTATCATTTGTTTTCCATCAAACTTTGGGTGTAATTCTACTTTGCCAATATCTTTCATGTCTTCTTTAATTTTAGTCATTAGCTCATTGCCCAAATGAGAATGTTGAAGTTCTCGACCTTTAAATCTTATTGTAAATTTAACCTTATCTCCTTTGGCTATAAATTTTTTAGCATTTTTTACTTTAAATTCATAATCATGAGTTTCTGTTACAGGTCTCATCTTAATTTCTTTAAGAGCTACAATTTTTTGTTTCTTTTTTGCTAAATTAGCTTTTTTTTGTGCATCATATTTAAATTTACCCATATCCATAATCTTACAAACAGGAGGGTTCGCATTTGCAGCTATCTCTATTAGATCTAAGCCTTGATTTTTGGCCATAGAAATTGCCTCATTTGTATTAATAGTTCCTAAATTTTCACCATCGCTTGTAATAACTTGAACCTCTGGTGAAGAAATTCTATTATTGGATCTTGGACCACGGTCCTTCGTTCTTCTTTGAAAATAATTTTGTTTGAAATCTGCCACTTAATTTGAAGATGCTTTATTTAAAGCAGAGTATTTTTTTAGAAATGTATTTAGTTCCATATTTTCTTGTTTCTTAGAATCCAATCTTCTAATGGTTACAGAGTTACTGTCAACTTCTTTTTTACCACAAATTAATAAAACAGGGACTTTTGCTAATGAATGATCTTTTATTTTATTATTTAAGTTATTTTTTTTTAAATCAACTGATGAACTAATGCCTATTTTTTTAATCTTATCAGATACTTTAATTGCATAATCTTCAAAATCTTCTGAGATAGGAATTACAACTGTTTGTAGTGGTGATATCCAAAAGGGAAATTTACCAGCATAGTTTTCAATTAAAATTCCAATAAATCTTTCTAGTGAACCAAATAGTGCTCTATGTAACATTACTGGGATTTTTTTTGAACCGTCTTTATCTATATATGATGCACCTAATCTACCAGGTAGATTAAAATCAACTTGTAATGTTCCACATTGCCAATCTCTTCCTATCGCATCCCTTAAAACAAATTCTATTTTAGGCCCATAGAATGCACCTTCACCCTTGTTTATACTATATTCTAATTTAGTTGCTTTTACAGCCTCTAACAAAGCACTCTCAGCCTTATCCCAAACACTATCATCTCCAACTCTTTTTTCTGGTCTATCTGAGTATTTTAAAATCACATTTTCAAAACCTAAGTCTTTATAAATTTCTAAAATAAGATCTGTAACTATTAAACACTCTTTTGTAATTTGATCTTCAGTACAAAATATATGAGCATCATCTTGAGTGAATGCTCTTACCCTCAACAACCCATGTAATGCTCCTGAAGGTTCATACCGATGTACTTTTCCAAACTCAGACATCTTTAGTGGCAAATCTTTATAACTTTTAAGGCCTTGATTAAAAACCTCTATACAGCCTGGGCAGTTCATAGGTTTAATTGCAAACACCTTTTCATCTGGTGTTGTTGAAGTATACATATTTGCTCCAAATTTTTCCCAGTGTCCAGATTTTTCCCATAGAGTTCTATCTAAAACCTCTGGAGTATTTATTTCCTTATATCCTGCAATCTCTTGTTTCATTCTCATATAATCAATTAATTTTTGAAACAATGCCCAACCTTTTTCATGCCAAAAAACAGATCCTGGGCTTTCTTCTCTAAAATGAAACAAATCCATTTCTTTGCCTAATTTTCTATGATCTCTTTTTTCTGCTTCTTCAATTCTTTTTAAATAATTGTCTAAATCTTTCTGAGAAGCCCAGCTTGTTCCATATATTCTTTGGAGCATTTCATTATTTGAGTCTCCTCTCCAATAAGCTCCTGCAACTTTTGTAAGCTTAAAAAATTTACCTATTTTTCCTGTAGAAGATAGGTGTGGACCCCTACATAAATCATGCCACGCACCATGAAAGTAAATTGACACCTCCTCGTTTTGAGGAATGCTCTCAATAAGTTCAGCTTTATATAATTCTCCCTTATTTTTAAAATGCTTTATTGCTTTATCTCTATCCCAAACTTCTCTTTTTGTCTTTTCATCTCGATCAACTATCTCTTTCATCTTTTCTTCAATCTTGTTTAGATCATCCTCAGTAAAAGGTTCCTTTCTGGCAAAATCGTAATAAAAACCGTTCTCTATAACAGGTCCAATGGTAACTTGAGTTCCAGGAAACAGTTCTTGAACAGCCATAGCCAAAATGTGGGCAGTATCATGTCTTATTGTTTCAAGACCTTCCTCATTTTTTGAAGTTAATATTTTAATAGAACAATTTTTTTCAATTTGAAAATCTAAATCTTTTAACTCACCATCTACGCTTATTACCATAGCTTCTTTAGCTAATGATTTACTGATTTTTTCAGCTACATCTAGTCCTGTGACTTTATTTGGAAAGTCGAAGCTGTTTCCATCTGGTAATGTAATTGTTGGCATTTAATTTACTAATCTTTTATACTCTGAATAAGTAGAAAAACACATTTTTTCAACATTAAATTTCTTTATTACGTTTTTTCTTCCTTCTTTGCCCATTAATTTAAGGGATGACTCATCCATCGTTATTGCCTGAATAATTTTTTTACTTAAAGAATTAGCATCCCCAGCCTCAAATAAGAATCCAGTTTTTTCGTTTATTATTGTTTCATTTGAACCACCAATATTACTCGCAATTATCAATTTTTCCATAGATTGTGCCTCAACTGCGACTCTTCCGAAAGCCTCTGGCTCTATTGAGGGCGAGATGACAATATCTGAGACTTGATAGGCCAAAGCCATATCTTTACAATGATCTATAAATTTTATTTGATTGGTTAAACGATATTGTTCAGTAATACGGATCAGTTTTTTTTTATATAAATCTCTTCCTTGATGACTTCCCAATATAACAAGATGAAAAGCTTCATAGCCTAATTCAACTTTTGTTAAATTAATTGCTTCAATGAGCATTTCCTGTCCTTTCCAAGAAGTGAGTCTACCAGGTACTAAAATAATTTTTTTTTCTTTATTAATCTCCCATTTCGTAAGAAGTTTTTTTTCATCTTCCTCTAATTTTGAGGATGGATCAAAATAATCTACATTTATACCTCTAAATATTACAAGAAATTTTTTTTTAATTGTTAAAAGGTCAGAATAATTTTCTTTAATATGTGAAAAAATGAAATTTGACCCAGCAATTATCAACTCAGATCTAACCATGACAGAGTTGTAAAGTTTTTTTAATTTACCACTAAAATTGTAGGTACCATGAAATGTTGTTACAAATTTTCTTCTAGTCAATTTTGTTGCTAAAAGACATGACCATGCTGGTGCACGACTTCTAGCATGAACTATTGTAATATTAAAAAATAAAATTATTCCAATTAGAATTATTGAATTAAATAGCATTAGAATAGGATTTTTACTTTGAACTGGTAGCCTAATTAATTTTACTTTTTTTTTATCTATAAACTTAGTTAACTCACCACCACTAGTAACAATAAAAGATTTACAATTATTTTCTGGTAGATAATGTGCAATATCATAACAGCCTGTTTCTGCTCCGCCATATCCTAATCTTGGTATTACCTGCAAAACATTTATATTAGACGACATAAGATAAGATTATATAATAATAGATAAAACTAATAAACTTTAATGACGAAATTTAACTATTATAAATTAAGTAAAGCTAAGAAGATAAGATATCTAAAACTGTATCAAAAAAACCGTGACTACATTGTTTTTTTACATGGATTTATGTCTGATTTAGATGGCAAAAAACCAAAATCATTTTTAAAATTTGCAAAAAAGAATAAATTAGGCTTTTTGGCATTAGAATATTCTGGCCATGGAAAATCATCAGGTAAATTTACAAGAGGTAATATTTCTAAATGGACTAAAGAAACGAGTATTCTAATTAAAAAAATAGTTAAAACAAATAAAATAATCTTTATTGGTTCTAGTATGGGTGCATGGATAGCATTAAACCAATTCAAAATTTTTAAAAAACAGATTAAAGGTTTCTTGGGTATTGGTTCAGCACCAGAATTTCTAGAAAATTTAATGTGGAATAAATTTTCAAAAAAAATGAAAGTTGAGATAATAAAAAATAGGATTTATAATTTAAGACATGGAAACTATATTTATCCAATAACTCTTCAATTAATAAAAGATGGTAGGAAAAATAAGGTTTTAAATAAAAAAATAAATTATAAAATAAATATTACAATGGTCCATGGTCATAAAGATGAAGTTGTTCCGGTTTCTTACTCAAAAAGAGTGTTAAAAATTTTTAAAAATAGCAGAAAGAAATTAGTAATTATTAAAAATGGTGATCACAGTCTATCTTCACCTAAACACTTAGCGACGTTAAAAAAAGAATTAAAATTAATTATTAACTAACTTCTTTTACTTTAGCATTCAAAGTAATTGGATTTTTAAGTTTATCTAACATTTCTTTTGGACAAACTTGAACAAAATTTTTTATTTCATCCTCAAAATTTGAAATTAAAGTTTTTGATAATAAAGACCCGGTTTCATCTGAATGCTCGAGAACCAAATCTTTTAAAAAATTTTTCCAATATGAAGTTTCAACGTTTTGCCAGACAACTGACTCAGAATTTACTTTTTTTTCAAAATCTTTTTGTTTATCATAAACAAAAGCCATACCACCTGTCATACCTGCTGCAAAATTGTCACCAACTTGTCCGAGAATTATTACAGTGCCTCCAGTCATATATTCACAGCCATTTGAATCACATCCTTCTATAACAGTTATTGCACCAGAATTTCTTACTGCAAATCTATCCCCTGCTTGACCAGCAGCAAAAAGTTTGCCTGATGTTGCCCCATAAAGGACTGTATTTCCAATAATTGTATTTTCATTTGAAACTAAATTACTTTCATCGGAAAGTTTTATAGAAATAGTTGCTCCTGATAGTCCTTTACCAACATAATCATTTGCATCTCCTTTGAGGTTAAGTTTTAATCCTTTAGACGAAAAAGCTCCAAAAGATTGTCCTGCAGAGCCTTTGAAATTTAATGTGAGAAAATTTTCATTTAATTTTTCATAACCATATTTCTTATAAAGAAGATGGGAAATTCTAGTACCTACAGCTCTATTGGTATTCTGAATAATAAATTCTTTTTCAATCTTTTCTGAATTATTAAGTGATTTTTCAATTTCAGGCCAAATCTCTTGGTCTAATGTATCTGGAACCTTATTAATTTCAGGTATCTCACAATATCTTTTATTTGTACCAGGATCAGCTTGGACAAATAACGGATTTAAATCTAGATCATCTAAATTAGGTGAACCTTTATTTACTTGCATTAATAAATCAGTTCTTCCAATAATATCATTTAATGATTTAAAGCCCAGTTTGGCTAAAATCTCTCTGACTTCAGAAGCAATAAATGTAAATAAGTTGACTATTTTATCTGGTGTGCCAGTAAATCTCTCTCTTAATTTTTCATCTTGTGTACATACACCAACTGGACAAGTATTTGAGTGGCACTGTCTTACCATGATACATCCCATTGCAACTAAAGCTGTTGTTGCAACTCCATATTCTTCTGCTCCCATCATAGCTGCGATAACAACATCTCTACCTGTTTTTATTCCACCGTCTGTTCTCAAAGTTATTTTATGTCTTAAGTTGTTTAATGTAAGAACTTGATTAGCCTCTGTTAGGCCCATCTCCCATGGTATTCCTACATATTTAACACTAGTTTGAGGTGTTGCACCTGTTCCACCGTTATGCCCTGAAATTAAAATAATATCCGCCTTTGCTTTAGCTACTCCAGCTGCAATTGTCCCAATGCCCGAAGAAGCAACTAACTTAACACCAACTCTTGCTTTAGGATTTATTTGTTTAAGATCATAAATAAGTTGTGCAAGATCCTCTATTGAATAAATATCATGATGTGGTGGGGGTGAAATTAAAGTAACCCCTGGTGTAGAATGTCTTAATTTAGCTATTTCCTCAGTTACTTTAAAACCTGGTAGTTGTCCTCCTTCTCCTGGTTTTGCACCTTGAGCCATTTTTATTTCTATTTCATTACAGTTATTTAAGTAGTTTACAGTTACACCAAATCTTGCAGATGCGATTTGTTTAACTCTTGAATTCGCACTATCTCCTCCATCCATAATCTTAAATCTCTCTGCATCCTCACCACCTTCTCCACTACAAGAAGCTCCTTTGATTCTATTCATTCCGATAGCTAAGGTTTCATGTGCTTCTTTAGATAGGGCTCCATGAGACATACTCCCACTTCCAAATCTTTTGAGTATTTTTTCTATAGGTTCTACTTCAGATAATTCTATCGAAGGGCCAATTTTCTTTTTTCTAAAATCAATTAAATCCCTCAAATTGATTGGAGGTAAATTATATATTCCTTCAGCATATTTTTTATACGCTGAATAAGAATTTGAACCTACAGCACTTTGTAATAAATGTATTAATTTACCTTGATATTGATGAGTTTCACCATTCTTTCTATATCTATAAATACCTCCGATAGGTAAAACTGTATTTGTACTTTCGAATGCTTCTTTATGTATCTGACGTATCTTTTTTTCAATTCCTATCAGACCAATCCCAGAGATTTTAGAAACTACGCCAGGAAAATAATCATTAACGATAGTCCTGCTCAATCCAACTGTCTCAAAATTACATCCTCCTCTATAAGAACTAAGAACAGATATACCCATTTTAGACATTATTTTTAAAAGACCTGCGTTTATTGATTTTATATATCTATGTACACAATCATCAAAACTGTATTGCCCAAATAACTTTTTTTCATGTCTTTGATATAAGCTGTCAAAAGCAAGATAAGGATTGACCGTTGTAGCTCCTACTCCGATCAAGGTAGCAAATGAGTGCGTATCTAGTGCCTCACCTGATTGAACATTTATTGATACATATCCCCTTAACTTTTTATCAATAAGAAAAGTATTAATTGCTCCCACACACAGAAGCATTGGCATTGGTATTTTTTTTGATGATAGATCTTTATCACTTAAAATTATTTGTGATACACCTTGTCTCACAGCAATTTCAGCTTCTTTTTGAATTCTTTTAATAGCAAGTGTTAAATTTTCATCATCAGAAAATGTACAATCAATTGATAAAGAGTTTTTTCCAAAATAGTTTATGAATTTATTAAATTGAGAATTAGACAAAATTGGACTGTTTAAAACATAAATGTTCTCTTTAGTCAGCGTATCAAAATCTAGAATATTTCCTAAGTTTCCAAATCTAGTTTTCAAACTCATAACTTTATTTTCTCTTAAGGAGTCAATTGGAGGATTAGTTACTTGACTAAAATTTTGTCTAAAAAAATGATAAAGAGGCCTGTATTTATCTGATAATACTGCTAGTGGTGTGTCATCTCCCATTGAACCAGTTGCCTCTTTTGCATCTTCTGCCATTGGATGTAAGATTAATTCTAAATCCTCTAAACTTATTCCAAAGGTATGTTGTCTTCTTCTTAGGTCTTCTCCTGCAAAATTATGCTTCTCTTTAGCAATAAAGATTTTTTCATCTAAATCAATAATTTGTGAGTTAAAATGTTTAAATTCTTTTGCTAAAAAATCTTTAATTTGATTGTTTGAAAAAACTTTTCCTTTTTCAATTCTTACTCCAATAATTTCGCCTGGTCCTAATCTTCCTTTAGATAAGATCTTTTTTTCATTCAGCTTTATCATGCCAGTTTCTGACCCAGCAAAAAGTAGTTTATCTTTGGTGATTGCATACCTAAGAGGTCTTAGGCCATTTCGATCATTTGCAGCTATAACCCATTCATTATCAGTGGCTGCGATCGCTGCAGGTCCATCCCAGGGTTCCATAGTACTGTTTAAGAAATTAAATAACTGCTGATGATTTCTTGATAGAGTTTTATTTTTTTTCGACCATGCATCTGGAACTAACATTAATTTTGCTAAAGGAGCCGGTTGACCTGACTTATTTAATAATTCAAAAACGTTATCTAGCGCAGCTGAGTCTGAAACTCCTTGAGAAATTACAGGTTTTAAATTTTCTACATTTTCAAATAAAGGACTACTCATCTCCTCTTCATGAACTTTCATCCAGTTTTTATTTCCTTTATAAGTGTTTATCTCTCCATTATGAGCTATTGCCCTAAATGGTTGAGCTAAACTCCAGCTAGGAGCAGTATTTGTAGAAAACCTTTGATGAAAAATAGCATATCTTGAAATAAATCTCTCATCTTTTAAATCTAAATAGAAATCCGAAATTGCTTCAGCTAAGAACATTCCTTTATAAATTATTGATTTAGAACTCATAGAACATACATAAAAATTATTTAAAGATAGTCTATTAGCTGAGTTTTCTATTTTTTTTCTAGTTTCATAAATTTTTCTTTCAAGTTCTTTGTCAAGTAAATTTGGATTGTTTGATTTAAATAAAACTTGGATAATCTCTGGCATTGTTTGTAAAGCTTTTTCACCTAAAACTTTTGGGTTTACAGGAACTTGTCTCCATCCATAAATATTAAAATCATTTTTGGTTAATTCACTTTCAACTATAGTTTTAGAGCTTTCTTGAGATGAATAATCATTTTTAGGTAAAAAAATCATTCCAACACAAATTTCAGAATTATCATGGTGATGTCCAGTAACTTGAATTTTTTCTATAAAAAAATCTTTTGGTATCTCTAAATGTATTCCTGCTCCGTCACCTGTTTTTCCATCTGCATCTACTGCACCACGATGCCAAACAGCTTTAAGAGCCTCGATTCCATACTCAACAACTGCTCTTGACTTTTTTCCCTCTGTAGAAACAATTAGACCTACTCCACAAGCATCATGTTCCATCTCGTGAGCATAAACGTGATTTTTAGAGAGTAGTTCCAGATTATTTTTGTAATTTTTCATTAAGCTACTTGTGTTTTTTTTATTGCAATATTTTCAAGATATTTTTTCATTGATGAGGCCGCATCTCTTCCATCTTTGATAGCCCAAACAACTAATGATGCTCCTCGAACTATGTCCCCTGCAGCGAAAACACCATTTAAATTTGTTTCCATAGTATCAAAATCTGTCTTAATAGTTCCCCACTTAGAAACCTGTAATTCTTGCGCATCAAATAATAGTGGTAAATTTTCTGGGTCAAAGCCTAAGGCTTTAATAACCATATCTGCTTTAATTTCAAACTCTGAACCCTCTTTAATTTCTGGTCTTCTTCTTCCAGAATCGTCTGGCTCACCCAATTTGATTTGATCAACTATTAGTTTTTCAATTTTATTTTTTCCTTGAAATTCTTTAGGACTTGATAACCAAACAAATTCAACTCCTTCTTCTTCTGCGTTAGCAACTTCTCTAGCAGATCCTGGCATATTTTCTTTATCTCTTCTATAAAGGCACTTAACAGATTTAGCTTTCTGTCTTATTGAAGTTCTAACACAATCCATAGCAGTATCTCCACCACCTATGACTACAACATCTTTACCTTCTGCATTCAATATCCCTTTATCAAAAAGTTCAACTTCATCACCTAAACCTTTTTTATTTGAAGCTGTCAAAAATTCCATTGCAGGGAAAATATGATCTAAATCATTTCCTGGCAACTCAACTTCTCTAGGTTTATAAACTCCAGTTGCAATTAAAATTGCATCATGTTTTTTTCTAAGATGATCTAGATTGGCGTCTTTTCCTACTTCAAAATTTTGGATAAATTCAATACCCCCATCTTTTAATAGTTTTGTTCTTCTTTCAACAACATGTTTCTCTAATTTAAAATTAGGAATTCCATAAATTAATAATCCCCCTGCACGATCATATCGATCATAAACTGTAATTTTATATCCATCTTTTCTTAATTGTTCTGCAGCAGCAAGTCCTGCGGGTCCTGCCCCAATTATACCTACGCTTTGATCTCTTTCATACTTTACTTCAATAGGTTTGACCCATCCTTGTTCCCAGGCATTGTCAGTAATATATTTTTCCATTGAACCAATAGTTACAGTTCCATGGCCTGATTGTTCTATAACACAATTACCCTCACACAATCTGTCTTGTGGGCATATTCTTCCACATACTTCAGGCATATTGTTTGTGCTTTGTGATAACTCATAAGCCTCTTTTAATCTTCCCTCCGCAGTTAACTTTAACCAATCTGGTATATTATTACTAAGTGGACAGTGGACTTGACAGAATGGTACCCCGCATTGTGAACATCTGCTTGATTGTTCTTGGGCCTTTTGATTAATAAATTCATCATAAATTTCATTGAAATCTTCTTTTCTAGCGCCAACCTCTCTTTTAGGTGGAGTTTGTTGACCTATTTTCACGAACTTTAGCATTTTATCAGTCATGTTTTTTTATAAATTTAAGGCAAAATATACATTGTTTTTATTAGTAAAAGAATTATTTAGGTCAATATATATGACCTAAATAAATGAATTAATAGCCATATATATGAGAATTCCAATTTTTGCATACCTATTATGAGTAAATCGAATTGTTTAAAATCAATATTTTTTAAGTTACGACACTTATATGTTTCAAGAATTTATAGAAATCTTTATTCTATCCGCGGTTCAAGGAATATCTGAGTTTTTACCAATTAGTTCCTCTGCACACTTAATTTTAGTTTCTAATTTCTATGATTTAAAAACAGGCTCTTTATTAATAGATATCAGTTTACATTTAGGTTCTTTATTTGCTATTATATTTTATTTCAGAAAAGACCTACTAAATTTAAAGAATAATAAAAAACTTTTACAACTCATTTTACTTGGCTCTATACCTTTAATCATTTTTGGATACTTGCTCCACTCAACTGAACTTATTTATCTACTCAGAAATTTAAAAGTTATAGCATGGACAACATTGTTTTTTGGAATAGTTTTATTTTTTGCCGATCAGCAAAAAATTGATAAAAATATATCTACAAATTTAAATATTAAATCTATAATATTTATTGGTCTATTTCAAATCCTTGCATTAATCCCTGGTGTGAGTAGAGCGGGTATTACATTAACTGCAGCACGATTTTTAAAATTTAATAGAGTTGACTCAAGTAAGATTTCATTTTTATTATCAATCCCAGCTTTAGCAGGTGCAAGTTTTCTTGGCCTCAAAAATGCAGCTAATCAACCTCTTGAAATAAATTATCTTATAATACTTTCAATAATTTTATCATTTTTATTTTCATATGTTACAGTCAAATTTTTTCTAAGTTATATAAATAGGTTCTCATTGAATATTTTTATTATTTATAGAATTTTTATTGCTTCAATATTATTTTTGATAATATATTCTTAGGCAGTTTTTTTCATTAAAGGTAAAAGTTGTGATAATAAAACTCCACATAAAATAAAAAAACATCCTAAAATATTATTAATATCCAATATTTGATTAAGCAAAAACCAAGCTGCAAAAGTAGCAAATACTCCCTCTAAAGAAAAAATTATTGCTGCTGGAGCTGGTGCAATTCTTCTTTGAGCATAAATCTGAAGAACAAATGCAAATCCTCCAGATAAAATTCCAGCATATAAAATAGAGTCGATTTCTTTTAAAATATTGTTTAAAATAAATTCTTCATAAATTGAACCAATTATAAAAGAAAATACTGCCACAATTAATGTTTGCAGAGCTCCTATTGTAAGAGGAAGATTATACCTGACAACAATCATGCCAGTAAAAATAATATGAGTGCTCCAAAAAAAAGCCCCTAGTAATACTAAACTATCTCCTAATCTTACAGTTGCATCATAAAAATTTGTAAGTAAATATCCTCCAATTAAACATAAAACTACTGATGGCCATACACTCCAATGAATTGATTTTTTTTTAAATAAAAAAACTATAATTGGTACCATTGGAACATAAAAAATCGTGAAGAAAGCTGCATTTGCCACATCTGTATGAAGTAAAGCTACTTGCTGTAAAGCAGAGCCTAAAAAAAGTGATATTCCAATTAATGCAGAGAATATAACAAATGTTTTGATATCTAATTTAAATTCAGATTTAAACTTTTTTATTTCAAATAAAAATACAAGAGGAAGTATCGCCAAGAAACCAACAAAAAATCTTACAGCATTAAAAGTAAATGGACCAATATCATCCATACCAGTGTCTTGAGCAATAAAAGTTGTCCCCCAAATAAATGTACACAATAGGGCGCTAAGTAAAGATACTGTTTTTGACATAAGTTTATTTAAACAGCTAATTTATAAGCAAAATTTTTTCCTAAATTTTCCTTTAAATCATTATTAAATCTAGCTGCTTCAGCACCGTCAATTATTCTATGATCGTATGATAGAGATAAAGGTAACATTGTACGAATTTGAAATCTGCCATTTAAATAAATTTGTTTTTTTTGTGATTTCCCAATTCCTAAAATCGCGACCTCAGGATAATTAATAATCGGGGTAAAAAATGAACCTCCTATTCCACCAAGACTCGTTATGGTCATTGATCCCCCAAAAAGTTCCTTTTTATCAATTTTAAGATTTCTACATTCTTCACTTATCTTTTTTAATTCATCAGCAATTAAGGAAATATTTTTATTTTCAGCATTTCTTAATTTAGGAACCATTAATCCATGTGGTGTATCTACTGCTATACCAATATGGTAATATTTTTTAAATGTCATTTTTCCATTATCAATTTCATCTATTGAAGAATTAAAACTAGGATACTTTTTTAAAGATGCGGATAAAGCTTTAACAATAAATGCTAAAGGCGTTATTTTCTTTTTTTCCCCTGTATATATATCTGTAAGGGAATTTCTAAATTCTTCCATTTCAGTGATGTCGGCTTCATCATGGTTTGTAACATGAGGTATTTGTGTCCAGGAATTAACTAAATATTTTGATGAAATTTTTTTTACTCTAGGAATGTCTTTTATTTCAATTTCACCAAATTCTGAATGAGCATATTCTAATTTATTTTCTTCATTTTTATTAATATGAACCTTCTCATTTTGACCTGATTTATTAGAAACAAATAATTTAATATCTTTTTCTATTACACGACCATCTCTTTCAGTGCCCTGTACTTTATTAATATCTACACCAAGTTCTCTTGCAAATTTTCTTGCTTTTGGTGATGCTGGAACAATTTTTAATAAATCTTTTTTTGACATTTATAATCTTGATGGCATTGGTTTGTTAGGGTCGATTTTATATTTTTTTATAGCCTCTGAAGCATATTTAGATGGTAAAAGTTGTTCTTTTGCCAATATACTTAATCCATAAGCAACTACGTGCTCTTTATCTACTTCAAAAAATTTTCTTAAATTTTTTCTAGTATCACTTCTTCCAAACCCGTCTGTTCCTAAAGAATAAAAGCTTTTATTTATATATGGTCTTATCTGATCAGAATTCATTCTCATATAATCTGAAGCTGCTAATATTGGTCCCTCTGTTTTTTCTAAACATTTTTCAACGTACGATTTTTTTTGATCTTTATCAGGATTTAAAAGATTATATCTTTCTACCTCTAATCCATCTTTTCTTAATTCATTAAAACTTGTAACACTCCAAACTTCACTATCTATATTATATTCTTTTTGTAATATTTCAGCACCAGCAATCATTTCTCTTAAAATTGTACCAGAACCTAAAAACTGAATTTTACTTTTTTTATGTTTATTAAACTCTTTAATTTTGTACATACCTTTAAGAATTCCCTCCTCACAATTTTTATCTTTTGGCATTTCTGGGTGGGAATAATTTTCATTCATTGTAGTAATATAATAAAAAATATTTTCATTTTTTTCATGCATCCTTTTTAAACCTTCCCTAAAAATTACTGCTAATTCGTAATGGAATGTTGGATCATAAGAAATACAGTTTGGTATTGTTGATGCCATCAAATGACTGTGGCCATCTTGATGTTGCAGTCCCTCTCCAGCTAATGTTGTTCTTCCAGCTGTAGCACCAATTAAAAAACCTCTCGATTGGCTGTCAGCTCCTGCCCAAGCAAAATCTCCAATTCTTTGGAAACCAAACATAGAATAAAATAAGTATATGGGTACCATTTCTATATCATGATTTGTGTAGGAAGTTCCTGCAGCTATCCAAGAAGACATGGCTCCTGCTTCAGTAATTCCCTCTTCTAATACTTGACCACTTTTTTCTTCTTTATAAGAACTTAATTGAGCAGCATCTTCAGGTTCATACTTTTGGCCTTCATGAGCATATATTCCAACCTTTTGAAAAAAACCCTCCATACCAAATGTTCGAGCTTCATCGGGAATAATTGGAACCAGTCTTGGTGCAACATTTTTATCCCTAAGTAAACTTGTAAGCATTCTTACTAACGCCATTGTAGTAGACATCTCCTTTTTACCGGTAGACTCTTTCATATTATCAAAAATATTTTTAGGTGGTGCTTTTATAGATTTAGCATAAGTGGTCCTCTCAGGAATAAATCCACCAAGTTGAAGTCTTCTTTCTTTAAGATATTTAATCTCAGCTGAACTAGTATCAGGTTTATAATATTCAATATTTTTTACTTGATCATCTGTCAATGGAACATCAAACCTATCTCTATAGTACATTAAATCATCAATATCTAATTTTTTTGTTTGATGCGTAGTGTTAACGCTTTCTCCACTTTTACCCATCCCATAACCTTTTATTGTTTTAGCAATTACAACTGTTGGGCTTCCAATGTTTTTTGAAGCTTTATCATATGCAGCAAAAACTTTATGGGGATCATGACCACCTCTATTTAGTCTCCAAATATCTTTGTCAGATAAACTTGAAACTAATTTTTCTGTCTCTGGATATTTTCCAAAAAATTTTTCTCTAACAAAAGCACCATCTCTTGCTTTTATTGCTTGGTATTCTCCATCTACTGTTTCATTCATTATCTTAACAAGATGGCCTGACTTATCATTTGCTAATAATGAGTCCCAATAAGATCCCCAAATAACTTTAATTACATTCCAACCAGCACCTCTAAAAATTCCCTCTAATTCTTGAATTATTTTTCCATTACCTCTAACTGGACCATCCAATCTTTGTAAATTACAATTGACTACAAAAATTAAATTATCTAATTTTTCTCTTGATGCTAAACCAATAGCGCCTAAAGACTCCGGTTCATCCATCTCACCATCTCCTAAAAAAGCCCAAACTTTTCTTCCTTCATCTTTAATAAGGCCCCTGTTGATCAGATACTTCATGTATCTAGCTTGGTAGATTGCTAACATTGGACCTAAACCCATTGAAACAGTGGGAAATTGCCAAAATTTTGGCATTAACCAAGGATGAGGATAAGAAGATAAACCTCCAGGATTCACTTCTTGCCTAAAACTATCCAATTGTTTTTCACTAAGTCTTCCCTCTAAAAAAGCTCTTGCATACATACCCGGAGCACTATGACCTTGAAAATAAACTAAGTCTCCTCCAAATTTATTATTTTTCGCTCTCCAAAAATGATTCATACCCACATCATAAAGAGTTGCTGCTGAAGCAAATGTACCTATGTGACCACCAAGTTCAGGAAATTTTTTATTAGCTCTTACTACCATAGCTGCAGCATTCCATCTAATCAAAGATCTAATTCTTCTTTCTATATTTTGATCTCCATTAGATTTTTTTTCCTCACTTACTGGTATAGTATTTATATAAGGGGTATTTTGCGTATAAGGAATATTTGCACCTTCTCTATAGGCTTTATTTATTAACTCCTTTATTAAATAATGAGCCCTTTGATTCCCATCTTTTTGAATCACTGCAGACAAAGATTCCAACCACTCATTTGTTTCAGTTGGATCAATATCACCTTTGTTAACAACTTGAATATTATCAGTTTTACTTTCTTCTTTTATTAAAATTTTATTTGTGGTTTTTTGACTTTGAGCTACAGGCTTTTCAATTATTTCTTCTTGAGATTTTTTTAATGAATTTTCAGCTTCTTTTATTAAATTTTCAGTATTTTTGGGTACATCCTCTGCTAATTTTGTAGAAATTTTTGTCCCTGTTGTCGTAAGTAATAAATCACCTTTTGAAACTTTATCTCCAATTTTTACATTAACTGTTTCTATTTTACCTTCAATAGTTGATGGAATTTCTACACTCGATTTATCACTTTCAATAGTAACTATTGGATCTTTTTTTTTTATTTCTTGACCTTCTTGAACAAGAATTTCTATTACTTCAACACCTTCAAATTCTCCAATATCAGGAACTAATAATTTTTCAGTCATTAATTATGTTTTATACACCATAAATGCTTAGTAAATTGCAAATTTTAACACATTCTGTTCAATTTTTTGACATTCTTTAAGTTCAAATTAATAAAATGATTAAAAAATTATTAAATGTACTTATTCAACCAAAAGTTAGCACCTATATAGATGCTAAAACATGGATTCAAAAAATTTTATTAGAGAAGAAATACGGAAAAATTAGTTCCTAATTTCTTTCAACGCATATTGCAATACCCATGCCTCCACCAATACAAAGTGATGCACATCCCTTTTTTTTATTAAGTTTTTTCATTTGATATATTAGAGAAATTAATATTCTTGCTCCTGATGCTCCAATTGGATGACCTAAAGCTATAGCTCCACCATTAATATTAACTTTGCTTATATCAATATTCAGCTCTCTAATAACTGCAATAGTTTGTGCTGCAAAAGCTTCATTTATCTCAAATAGATCTATATCCTCTAATTTCCAGTTTGCTTTTTTAACAGCTTCTTTAATTGCTCCAATAGGTCCTAATCCCATAAGTGAAGGATCTATCCCAACTGACGCCCAAGATACTATTCTAGCTAATGCCTCAAGTGATTTTTTTTCAGACTCTTCTAAACTTAATAACATTAAAGCGGCTGCTCCATCATTGATGCCTGATGAATTTCCTGCAGTGACTGTTCCATCTTCTTGAAAGACAGTTTTTAATTTTTGTAAATCCTTTAAGGTTAAATTATTTCTTGGATGTTCATCAAGTTTTAAAGTATTTCCGTTAAGATTTACCTCAATTATTTCTTTTTCAAAGTTATTATTTTTTATTGCTGCTAAAGTTTTTTTTTGAGAATTTAATGCAAATTCATCCTGTTCTTCTCTCGATATATTGAATTTCTTTGCAACATTTTCAGCTGTTACACCCATGTGATAATTCTTAAATGCATCAAGTAATCCGTCATTCATCATTACACCTAAAAATTTGTTTTCTGAATTTTTTTTTTCATTTTCTTTAAGAGTTATTTGGGGGGCGATTGACATGTTTTCTTGTCCGCCAGAAATAACTATTTTTGAGTCTCCCAATTTAATTGATTGAAATCCTGAAATTATAGCTCTTAATCCTGAGCCACAAACTTGATTAACAATGTAAGCAGGTTTTGAAACAGGTATTCCTGCACTGATTGCAGCTTGTCTAGCAGGATTCTGTCCCATTCCTGCAGTCAAAACTTGACCCATAATTATTTCATCTACTTCATTAGGATTTAAATTGCTTCTTTTTAAAACCTCATTAATTACTATCGATCCAAGTTGATGTGCTCTTATGTCTTTAAGGGACCCATTATAAGTACCTATAGGAGTTCTTGCTGCCTCTACTATAACTACATCTTTTGAATTATCACTCATGAAATTTAGTTTTCTCTTGTAGTTAAAATACACTAAAAATTGTTATATTATAATTAAATAAAATTAAAAATGCGCCTGTAGCTCAACTGGATAGAGCGCTTGGCTACGGACCAGGAGGTTCTGGGTTCGACTCCTAGCAGGCGCACCAAGAAAAGGTAAATATGTTTGATTGGTTTATAAAATCTTCACTACAAAAATCTGTAATCTATTTTTTTATATTAATTTTTATAATTTTATTAATTTTAACTTTTGTATTATAATAAATAATGACTAAAGATTTTGAACAAATTAGCTTAAATCCTGGATTTATGAAACATAATGGAGGTGTTTTGTTCAGAAATATTTCAGAAAATGAATATGAATTTAAAACTAAAATTACCAAAAATCATTTAAATATGGCTGGTATCACTCATGGTGGATATCTATCTGCTTTAATTGATGCTGGTGCTGGTACAGCTGCTCATAGATCTGTTGAGAATGCACCATGTGTAACAATTTCTTTAGATTTAAAATTTATAGGGGCATCAAAAGTTGATGATGAAATAATTGGAAAAGTTAAAATACTTAAGAAAACGAAAACTTTAGTTTTTTTGTTCTGTGAATTAAAATGTAATGACAAAATTATTACCTCAGCTTCAGGAGTTTGGAAAATTTTAGCTAAAAGATAAATGAGAACTTTTTATTCTCCGATTCGGTCATGTTTTAGTCTATTTTTGTTCTATATGTCTAACAAGATCTGGTAGGTAAAAAAAAAAGTATACCAAAAGTAGAAATGACTAAATTTAAAATTACTGCTGTTCTAGGTCCTACAAATACGGGAAAAACCCATTTAGCAATAGATACTATGTTGTCTTTTGATAGTGGAATGATTGGTTTTCCTTTACGATTATTAGCTCGAGAGGTTTATGACAAAGTCGTTAAAAAAATTGGTTTAGATAAAGTTGCTTTAATCACTGGGGAAGAAAAAATTATACCTACAAATGCAAAATATTATTTATGCACTGTTGAGTCTATGCCTATAGATAAATACTTAGATTTTGTGGGCGTAGATGAAATACAAATGTGTGCAGATCATGAACGTGGACATATTTTTACGGATAGACTTCTTAATATGAGAGGAACTAAATTAACAATGCTAATGGGTTCAAATACTATTAAAAATATTATTTCAAAATTAGATGATGATGTAGAATTTATTAATAGAGACCGATTATCTAAACTTTCATATGCTGGACATAAAAAAATTTCAAGAATACAGAGGAAAACTGCAATTATAGCTTTTTCAGCAGAAGAAGTTTATGCAATCGCAGAATTAATCCGGAGACAAAAGGGAGGAGCAGCAATAGTTATGGGTTCTCTTAGTCCAAAGACAAGGAACGCTCAAGTTGAATTGTATCAATCAGGTGATGTAGATTTTCTTGTTGCTACTGATGCAATAGGCATGGGGATTAATATGGATTTAGATCAGGTTTATTTTTCAAATTTAAAAAAATTTGATGGAAAAAAATTAAGAAAACTTAATCTATCTGAAATTGGACAAATTGCTGGAAGGGCTGGTAGATATCTAAATGATGGTAATTTTGGTATTACAGGTCAATGTAAAGAAATTAATGCTGAAGAGGTTAATTTATTAGAAAATCATAAATTTGAAGAAATTCAATCGCTTTTTTGGAGAAACTCTGATTTAAATTTTAATAATCCTTCAACTTTAATAAATTCGTTAGATGAAAAACCAAAAAAAAAATGGTTGAGAAAAATACATGAATGTGAAGACGAAAAAGCTCTTAAATTTTTCTTGAGAGATATAAATTTAAAAAATATCGAATTTAATAGAGAAAAGTTAATTCTTTTATGGGAATGTTGTCAAATACCAGATTTTGTTAAAAAAACTTATGGAAATCACTACGATGTTATCGCAAATGTATTTAAATATTTAAACAGTAAAAAAGCTAAAATAAGTGATAATTACATGCGCTTACAACTAATGAAATTAGATAAATTAGATGGAAATGTAGATTCTTTGTCAAATAGAATTGCAAATGTTAGAACTTGGTCTTATGTTTCAAATAAAAAAAATTGGATAGAAAATCAAGACTATTGGATAGAAAAAACAAAATCATTGGAGGACAAACTTTCGGATAGACTACATGAAGAACTTACGAAAACCTTTATTGATAAAAGAGCTAGTATTCTTGCAAGAGGTCTAAAACAGGATATGAAATTTGATACAAAGATTTTAGATAATAATGAAGTTATGATTGATGATCAATTCATCGGTAAAATTAATGGTCTTAAACTGGAGCTTGATTTAAAAAAAGGAGCTCTAGAAACTGATATTAAATCTCTTAAAAAGGCAGCAAGGCAAACAGTTAGTCCAGAACTTGAAAAAAGAATTCAAATTATAGTTGAAACAGGTTTAATTAATCTTGAAAATGATTTCAAAATCTATTGGAAAGATTCACCTATTGCAAGATTATTACCAGGAAAAGACTACTTAAATCCAAGTATTGAATTAATAGTTGACGATATTTTAGAAAAAAATCAAAGTCAAAAATTACTAGAATTTCTAGAAAATTGGTTAAAAAATAAAATTAATATAACTTTAAAAAGTCTTGTTGATTTAAAAAATCTAAAAGAAAAAAATTCCTCTATGAAAGCTTTAGCTTATCAACTTTATGAGAATAATGGTGTTCTTAAAAGAGACCAAGTGTCTGAATATTTGAAGAAGTTAGGACAAAATGAAAGAAAGATTTTAAGAGATCTTGGTGTTAAATTTGGAAGATATCATGTCTTTTTACATAGATTAATAAAACCTGATGCTGTTTCGTTACGAACTTTACTTTGGAAAAATTATAACCAAAAAAGTTTTACTCTTAAACCACCTACATTTGGGTTAAATTTTTTAGATAATAATAAAGTTAAAGATAAAAATTTTATGTTACTTTGTGGATTTGAAAAATTTGAAAACTTCTTTATAAGAATTGATATTTTAGAGAGACTTTTTGTTCAAATCATTAATTCTAGTTCTGAAAAAGAAAAACAAGTTAAAATGATGCCAGAAATGCTAAATTTATTAGGATGTAATAAAGAAAATTTTAAAAGACTTCTTAAAAGTATGAATTATATCGTTTTAGAAAAAAATGATGAAACTTATTTTAAATATAAACCTAAAAAAATATTTAGAAAAGCAGATAAAAAGATAGAAAAGGAAAATCCTTTTGGTGTCTTAAAAAATTTAAATTTTAACTAAATCATGTTTTTTAAAAAAAAAAAAGAGAAACAGAATAATAAACAATTGATTAAAATAGCAGCTTTAATGATACATGCTGCTAAAATTGACGAAAATTTTTCAGAACAAGAAGAAATGATAATTAAACAAGCTTTATTAAAAATGAGTGCAAATAAAGAAAATATACAAGAAATCATTGAGCAAAGTAAAATAATTGAAGAAAATGCAAATCAAATTTTAGATTTTACAAAAGAAGTGAAAGCGATGGATAATGAAAAGAAAATAGAAATTATAGAAACTTTATGGAGAATAATATATTCGAATAAAAATGCTGATATTTATGAAACTAATTTGATGCGAAGACTTGCAGGATTGATGTATATTGATAATAAAATAATGGGGAGCATCCAAGAGAAGATTAAAAAAGAAATTTCATAATGACTTATATAGTTAATGATAAATGTATAAAATGTAAATTGATGGATTGTGTTGAAGTTTGTCCAGTTGATTGCTTTTATGAAGGAAAAAATATGCTTGTAATTAAACCGGATGAGTGTATAGATTGTGGCGTTTGTGAGCCTGAATGCCCTGTTGATGCCATTAAAGTTGACACAGAAAAGGGGAGTGAACAGTGGTTAGAGATCAATAAAAAATATTCTGAAATCTGGCCTAATATAACTGAAAAAAAAGATCCCCCAACGGATCATGAAAAATATAAAAATGAGCAAAATAAGTTTGAAAAATATTTTAAAGAAAACATTTAATAAAAAAAAATCTAAAAAGACAAAAAAAAAAGTACTTCCAAAAAAAGTAAATAAAATTTCAAAAAAAATTACAAAAAAAGTTATTAATACTAAAACTAAAAAATCAGTAATTAAAAAATCAATAGTCAAAAAAAATATCAAAAAAAGAGAAAAAAATACTGAATTAAAAACTGAAAATTTAAGAATTTCTAAGAATAATGAAACAAAACCAGAAATAAAAAAAGTAAAAAAACAAGACTCTGAGAAACGAGAGTATAAAATAAAAGATTATATTGTTTATCCTAAACATGGTGTTGGTCAAATTAGTGAATTTAAAAAGATAACTATAGGTGGGATAGATGTTGAAACTTATATAATCAAATTTGAAAAAGATAAAGCTAACGGTATGGTTCCAGTTAACAAGCAGTCACACTTGAGACCATTAGCAACAATTAATCAAGTTAATAAATGTATTTCAATTCTAAAAAGTAAACCTAAAATTAAAAGATCTATGTGGAGTAGAAGGGCTCAAGAATATGAGGCAAAAATTTCATCAGGAAAAATTTATGAGCTCGCTGAAGTAGTAAGAGATTTGAATAAAGGTGACGATCTAATGGTTGATCAATCTTATAGTGAAAGACAGTTATTTGAAAAAGCCTATGAAAGAATAATGACAGAATTTCAAATAATATTAAATCTTTCCTTAGAAGATACTCAAAAAAAATTAGATAAAGCTTTAAAAAGAAATTTAACGTCACAACCACAGCCAAATACTGAGACTTCAAAACAAGCCGCTTCGGAATTACCTGTAGAAGAAGTTGCGAATGAAAATGAAGTTGCTTTAGAGGAATAAAAAAACGCCTCTCACACGAAATCGTTATGAGAAGCGTTTTTAATAAAGAATACTAAGTTACTATCTTCTTCTTCTTTTCTTAGCTTTTTTCTTAGCTTTTTTCTTAGCTTTCTTTGCTTTTTTTCTTCTCTTAGGCATCTTTAGCTCCCTTTTTTAGTTAAACGAATCAAAATGATTCGCTATTACCTTATTTTTATTTTTTTATACGCGTTATGTCAATTATTTAATTAAAGATAAAATTTTATAAAAAAATTTTAAATAAAAAAAATATTTTATAATTTTAATGAGTAAAAAAGTTAGTATTTATGCGCTTAATAATCAAATAATAAAATCTTATTAATAAAGATTTTCTAAATCTTCTTTATATTTTTCTAAAATTTTTTTTCTTTTTAGTTTTAATGTTGGTGTTAACATTCCATTTTCAATTGTAAATTCTTCTTTAATTAGTTTAAATTTTTTAATTTTTTCTACTAAAGACAAAGTTTTATTTAAATTTTCTAAATAAAAATCAATTTCTTTTTTATTTTCATCTGTTTCACTTATAATTAAAGCTACAAGATAAGTTTTTTTATCTCCATAAACAAAACTTTGTTTAATTTTTTCATTAAGACACAATAAATTTTCAATTTTAGAAGGTGATATGTTATCACCTCCTGAATTTACAATAATTTCTTTTTTTCGGTCAGTTATCTTCAAATTTCCCTCTTTAGTTATCTCTCCTATATCTCCTGTATGCAACCAACCATTTTTGATTATTTGTTCTGTTTCTTTTTTCATTTTCCAATAACCAAGCATAACGTTTTCACCTTTAACTAAAATTTCACCATCCTCAGCTATTTTTACTTGGTTGGTTTTAAAAGGTGGTCCAACTGTCTCAATTCTGATTTCTCCTGGGATATTACAGCTCACAACTGGGGAGGTCTCTGTTAACCCATATCCTTGTAAAGTCGGTAATCCTATAGAATTTAAAAATTCTCCAATTTTTTGATCTAAAGCACCCCCTCCTGAAACAAAGGCCCTAAGTTTACCACCAAATTGTTTTTTGATTTTTTTTCTTACCAACTTCTCACAGAAAAAATTTATAAAATTTTGTTTAAAACTAAGTGGTTCTTTATTCAATATTTTAGTCCCAAGTAAAATAGTATTATTTATAAGAAATTTCTTAACTCCCTTTTGTTTTAAGAAATTTAAAGAAATTTTTGTATATAAGTTTTGATAAAATCTTGGAACCGCAGTCATGATAGTAGGTTTTGCAATAGCCATATTAGGCAGTAATTTTTCTAAACTTTCAGCGTAAAAGACCTTTGCTCCAAGTAATATTTGAACATATTGAACAGTATGTTCATATGAGTGAGACAATGGAAGCCAAGTTAAGAAAACTGGAGGATCTTTTTTAGTTAATGATTTTAAAATTTCTTGTGCTCCTTCACAATTTGACAAAATTCCTCCATGACTGAGCATTACTCCCTTTGGGTTTCCTGTGGTTCCAGATGTATAAATTATGCAAGCTAAATCATTTCTTCTTAAATCCTTATTATAAGAATCCACATACTCGATTGATTTTTGAATAATAGTTTTATCTTTCAAAAAAATATTTTCAAAAAATTCTATTGTTTCATCAATTCTATCGATTGAAATAAGAATGGTGTTTTCTGCGATATAATTTTTAATTTTCTTTAATTGGTCAATATCCGAAACAATACATACTTTTGGTTCACAATCTTTTATAATATATTCGTAATCATTTTTAGAATAAGTCGTAAAAAGTGGGATTGTTACTCCACCTGCATTCATTATTGCTATATCGGAGATTAACCATTCAGGTCGGTTCTCAGACAATAAAATACATCTATCACCTTTTGAAATAATATTATTTAAATAATTTGATAAAATCTTTATTTTTGTTTCAATATTCCCCCAAGAGTAAGTATACGGTCCTGAATTTGTATCTGGAAATTCTTTGTTTTTAAGAGATGTTAAAAAAATCTCTTCATGTTTTTTTTCAGAAACATTTGGAAATTTTTCTTCAAATTTCTTAAAAAAAAGCTCAACTAAGCTGTTAATCTCTTTTAGTTTCATAGTTTGGTGGGCGAAGAGAGAATCGAACTCTCACTTCTTGCGAAACACGATTTTGAGTCGTGCGCGTCTACCAGTTCCGCCATTCGCCCTCGATTGTTAAATTATTTATTAAATAGTATAAGAACTAAAATTATATTAAAACCAAAAAATGTTTAATACTCTTTATAAAAAATGTTTAGATTTAGCGGCTCATAAAAGTTCTAAATATTACTTAGCGATTGTATCTTTTATAGAAAGTTCATTTTTTCCAATACCACCAGATGTAATGGTTATACCTATGGTCATCTCAAAAAAAGATGATTTTTTAAAGATATTTCTTATTACAACAATATTTTCTGTATTAGGTGGTATATTAGGTTATTTCATCGGAGCTTTCTTTTTTGACATAGGAATGCAAGTTATGACCTTTTATGGATATCAAGATAGATTAATTAGCCTAAAAAATAATTTAATAAATAGTGAAGGATTTTATGCTTGGCTAAGTATACTTTTTTTAGCTGGTTTTACCCCATTGCCTTATAAAGTTTTTACTATAGCTAGTGGTTTAATCGGATTTAATATCTTAATTTTTATAGTAATAAGTTTAATATCTAGAGGATTACGTTTTTTTATTGTTTCTTATTTATCTTATAAATTTGGAAATTTATTTACTGAATTTATGGACAAACATGGATCTAAATGGTTTACGATTATTGGAATATTAATAGCTATAATTGGAGTAATAATTTATTTAATTTAAAAAATTTTATGACTAATTTAAAAATCGAGTTTTATTTAATATTAATTTTTATAATCAGTTTAGTTTCAATTATTTCCGCATATTTTATTGAATATGCTCTTGGACACCAGCCTTGTAATCTATGCTTGATAGAAAGAATACCTTATGGATTAAGCATAATCTTAATAACTTTAAATTATTTTTTAAAAAAAAATGAAAAATTTATAATTTTATTATTAATACTAACATTCTGCTTTTCTTTTGTTATTTCAGTCTATCATTTGGGTATAGAACAGGGCCTATTTGAAGAATCTGCAGTTTGTGGTTTAAAAAATACGACTGGAATTATCTCAAAAGAAGAAATACTAAAACAATTGCTGGAAAAGTCTGTCAGTTGTAAAGATGTGACATTTAGAATTTTTGGATTATCTCTGACAAGTATTAATATATTATTAAGTTTTATATTAATAACATTGCTTACAAAAATTTATATTTCATATGAAAAAAACAAGTAGCAAAGTAGAGGAATTTATAAGAGTTGACCATGCTGGTGAACGTGGTGCAGTGAAAATTTATGAAGGTCAATTGTTAGCACTAAATACTCTTGTTAAAAATGAAGATTTAAAAAAGACAATTGAGGAAATGAAAGTTCACGAAATAGAACATTGTCAATTTTTTGAAAAGGAAATTAAAAAAAGAAATATCAAACCAACCAAATTTTTACCTCTGTGGGACTTATTAGGTGTGGGTCTTGGTTTTGGCTCAACTTTACTTGGAAAAAAAGCAGCAATGCTCTGTACGGCTTCTGTAGAGGAGGTTATAGACAAGCATTATTTAGATCAAATTAATCAATTAGGTCCTGATGAAAAAGAATTAAAAAAAAAGATTACTAAATTTAGAGACGACGAATTGCAACATAAAGATATTGCTTATGAGGAAGGAGCAACAAAAAAAGGTATCTATTCTATTATGGATAAAATTATTAAAACTGGTTCAAAAATAGCTATTAATATTTCTGAGAAAGTTTAAATTTAAGCTTCCAACTCTACATCCCAATATAAATAATCCATCCAACTTTTATGAAGATAATTGGGAGGAAAGTTTTTTCCATTACGGTGTAGATCTTCAGTAGAAGGTTGATAGGGATATTGATGAAGTTTCATTCCAGATGATTTGAGTAATTTTCCACCTTTTTTAACATTGCATGCTGAACAAGCTGTCACGACATTATCCCAATGGGTTTCTCCACCTTTTGATCTTGGTAATAAATGATCAAATGTAAGTTCCTCACTACTTCCACAATACTGACATGAAAATTTATCTCTTAAAAAAACATTAAATCTTGTAAAACTCGGTTTGGATTGAGGTACAATATAATCTTTTAGTGCAATCACACTTGGTAATTTCATATTAAAAGATGGGCTTCTTACAACTCTATCATAATTACTTACAATAATAACTCTATCTAAAAATACAGACTTAACAGTATCCTGCCATGACCATAAGGATAAAGGATAATAACTTAAGGGTCTGTAATCAGCGTTTAAAACTAATGCTGGACATTTTTCTAATGAGACATCTTGTTCAATAAAACTATTCATTCTTTAAGATTAGCTTAAATAAAAAAAATTTTCAATGATTAGGAATATTAAAATTTTTTTAGAATATAATTTAATGCTATACTTGAAGCTTCTATAGGAATATGATGATCACAGCCTTTTATTAGATGTGTTTCAATTTCTATATCATTTCTAATAAAAAAATCTTTTGCCTCTAATAAAAAATTAGGCATTACTACCTGATCAATATCACCATGAATTAGTAATGTGCTTGTTGCGACTTTTTTTCTTAATTTTAAATCTTCTGGATCAATTATTTTACCAGAAAAACCTACAATACAATTATATTCTTTATCGGCCGTCAATCCCAAATTTATAGACATCATGCATCCCTGACTAAAACCAGATAAGCAGATTTTATCATTGTCTAAATTATATTCTTTTTTAACTTCATCAATGAACTGACTCAATTTTTTTTCGGCTCTTTGAGATTGGGTCAAAATATATTTTGGATCTTCATTCGATAAATCAAACCATTGATATCCAGATGGATTTATATGACACCTCTCATGACCATTAGGACAAATAAAAACTGTATTTGGTAAATGTCTTCTCCAATTCAATGATAATACACTTATATCTTTACCATCTCCTCCATAACCATGAAGTAAAATAATAGCATTTTTAATCTCAACGTTATTCTCCGGCTTTATGATTGTTGTATCTAGGCAGAATGTCATACTTTATTAATTATGTTTTTTTATTTTTAAAATACCCTACAATACTATTATGATTTCCGGAACAATTGTAAAAATTTTATCTATAACATTTTTGATCGCAGTTGGAGTAGTTTTAATTCTAGGTATTGGTACTTTGTTTAAAGGTGGGGAAACAAGTAAAAAATATTCCAACAAATTGATGCAATTAAGAGTTTTGCTTCAATTCATTGCAATTATAATTTTAGTTAGTTTTGCCTATTTTTTCAAAAATTAATTATAGTTTGCTAACCAATCAATAAACTTTTGATCATTAAAATCTATAGATCCAATTATTCTAGCAAACTCTAACCCATCCTTATTAAATAAAATTGAAGTTGGTATTCCTCTTAGGCCAAATTTTTTAGCCAAAGTTACAGGTGAATCAAAATAAATTTTTAAATTTTTTATTTTTAAATCTTCAAAAAATTTTAATGAGTTTTCAAGATTATCTTGACCAACATTTATTGGAAAAATTTTTAATTTATCCAAATTTTCTCGTTTTTGTAATAAATCTAAAGATGGCATTTCTTCTTTGCAAGGAGCACACCAAGTTGCCCAAAAATTCAATAAGATCAAATTTCCTTGATAATCATTTAAGTCTATTTGATTATTTTGATCATCGAAAAACGTTAAATCTTTGTATTTTTTTAAATCTTTGTTTATAACGAGATTTTTTATATCAGATGCCTCTATGCCAAATGAGTTAAATATTAAAAAAATTAAAATTATTAAAAATCTCATGTTAAACAGGTATAATTAATTATCATGGCAAAAAATAAAAACAACCAGGCAATATGGAATACAAGAATAAAAGACAATACATCTAATCTTTTTCAAAAAATTGGGAGCTCTATAAATATTGATAAAAGACTTTATAAGGAAGATATAGCTGTATCCATTGCTCATGTAGAGATGTTATTTAAACAAAAAATAATAACTTTTAAAATTAAAAATAAAATTATTTATGGACTTAATAAAATAGAAAAAGAAATATCAAAAAATAAATTAGAATTTAGCAAAAAATATGAGGATATTCATATGAATATTGAAAAAAGACTTTTTCAAATCATTGGTGATGAAGCAGGATATGTGCACACGGCCCGATCGAGAAATGATCAAGTTATAGCTGACTTTAAAATATGGATTAAATCAGCGAATAAAGAAATAAATTTAAAATTAAATTCTTTAATTAAAACTTCGCTTAAATTAGCTGAAAAAAATATTTACACCATAATGCCAGGCTTTACACATCTCAAAAATGCGCAAGCAATTTCTTTTTCACATTATCTTATGGCATATGTCGAAATGTTTAGCCGTGATAAAAAAAGATTTAATAACAATCTAGATAATTTAAATGAAAATCCTTTAGGTGTAGCTGCACTTACTGGAACATCATTTAATATTGACAGATACTATACTACAAAAAAATTAGGATTTAATAAACCAACTAACAATTCAATTGACACTGTTTCTGACAGAGATTTTGTTTTAGATTTTCTTTACAGTGTGTCAGTTTGTTCAATGCATATTTCTAGAATTGCAGAGGAACTTATTATTTGGAATTCTGATGCTTACAACTTAATAAATTTATCAGACAAAGTTGTTACTGGCTCATCTATAATGCCTCAAAAAAAAAATCCAGATCTTTTAGAATTCTTAAGAGGAAAATCAGGTAGTACTTATGGAAATTTATTTTCTATGCTAACAATTTTAAAAGGATTACCATTATCGTATTTTAAAGATCTTCAAGATGATAAAGAAATAGTTTTTAAATCCTATGATACTTTAATTGGTTGCTTAAAAATTTTTGAGGAAGTTGTAAAAAACTTAAGACCAAACAAAGAACAAATGCTTAATCTTGCAAATAATGGTTACATTACAGCGACAGACTTAGCGGATTATCTTGTTAGAAATCACTCCATGTCTTTTAGAAAAGCTTATCAAAAGACAGCGGGAATAGTAAATCTAGCAGAAAAAAAGAAAAAAAATCTTAATGAATTAAGTTTAGATGAAATGAAGAAAATTGTACCGGGGCTTCAAGGTGATGTTTTAAAAGTGTTTGATTTAAAGAATTCTGTTAATTCTAAAAGATCTTATGGAGGAACATCTTTTGATAATATTAAAAAAATGATAATGAAGTATAAAAAAATAAATGATTAAAAAAATTTTTTTCTTTTTAGCTCTAAGTTGCTTAATGGTTTCATGTGGAAAAAAAGGGGACCCTATATACAAAGATCCTGAAAAAAAAACTGATCTACAAACAGTTCTTAAAAACAAAGCATAATGAAATACATTAATAAAAAGCTTTCAATTGAAAAAGTTGCTGTAGAAAATATTGCTAAAAGATATAAAACTCCAACTTATTGTTATTCTTACAGAAAATTAAAAGAAAATATTGAAAATTTTAAGAAAAATTTTAAATCCTTTTCTCCATTAATATGTTTTTCAGTTAAATCTAACACAAATGTTAATTTGATTAGGGAAATTAGTAAATTCGGTCTTGGGGCGGATGTTGTATCGATGGGTGAATTAATGATAGCCATTAAAGCAGGCATAAAGCCCAAAAAAATCGTTTTTTCTGGAGTGGGAAAAACATCAAAGGAAATAGGCTATGCAGTTGATAAAAATATACTATTAATAAATGCTGAATCTGAAAGTGAAATTAAAGAAATTGAAAGAATAGCAAAATCTAAAAAGAAAAAAGTTCATGTTGGTATAAGATTGAATCCTAATACTGACGCAAAAACTTTAAAACAAATTTCAACTGGAAAAAAAGAAAATAAATTTGGTGTTAATGAAAAAACTTTTTGTGAACTAGTTAGATATTGTCAAAGCTCTAAAAATATAATCCTCAAATGTTTAAGTGTTCATATTGGGAGTCAAATTTTAGATCATAGACCATATGAAAAAATGCTTAGAATACTTGTTAAAATTATAAATAAAGTTAATCATAAATTTGAATTTATAGATCTAGGTGGAGGAATGGGAATTTCTTATAATAATAATGATAAAAAACTAAATTACAAAAGATATAATAATGCTATTAAAAAATTTTTAAAAAATAGCAAATCGAAAATTATATTTGAACCTGGTAGATCAATTATAGGTGATACTGGCACTCTAGTTTCAAAAGTAATTTACATAAAAAAAAGTGGAAGAAAAAATTTTGTTATTATTAATGCTGCTATGAATGATTTTATGAGACCAGCATTATATGGAGCTTCACATAAAATGTTGCCTTCTATCAAAAAAAATATTAATTCAAAAAAAACTTATGAAGTTGTAGGGCCAATTTGTGAGAGTACTGATAGATTTACTACTTTAAAAAGATTTCAAGAGATTGAAGAAAACGATTTTTTAGTTATCTGTGATGTTGGAGCATATGGAATGTCTTTGAGCTCAAATTATAATCAAAGGCCTAAACCAATAGAGCTATTAATAAAAGGATCAAAAATTAAAATAATTAGAAAAAGACAAAAGCACAAAGACTTGATGTAGCTTTTGACAAAAATGATTAGGAATATAATTTTTTCAATTTTCTTTTTCTTAGGAATAATAATTATTTCTTTAATTTTTTTGCCTGCATTTTTTTTACCAAAAAAAATAGTACTAATTGGTGGTAGGTTGATGGGGTATTGGACTGGTTTTTGCTTAAAAGTTTTTTTATCTACTAAGATTACCATTAAAGGTAAAGAAAATATGATTACAAATGAGAAGTTTTTTATAGCTGCTTCACATCAATCTATGTTTGAAACTTTTTATTTACAAACTATTTTTAATTCACCAATATTTATTTTGAAAAAAGAATTACTTCTTATACCTATATTTGGGTGGTATTTAAAAAAAATTGGATCAATTTCTATTCAAAGAGATAAAATAACTAAGGATAATTTAGGATTCTTTGAAAATATTTCAAAAAAAATTTCAAATTCAAATCAACCACTTATAATATTTCCACAAGGAACAAGAGTTTTGCCAAATGAAAGACCACCTTTTAAGAAAGGTGCTTCAAGAATTTATGAAGAATTAAAAATTACTTGCCAACCTGTTGCTATTAATTCTGGTTACGTTTGGCCTAAAAAGGGTTTAAAATATTCAAACAAAAATATAACTATTTCAATCTTAAAACCTATAGAGCCCAAGTATTCTAAAGAAGAATTTATGAGAATTTTAGAAAATGATATCTATTCAGAATTAGATTTGTTAAATTAACCTTTCATAGGCATTACTACAAAAATGCTGTCAAAGTCGCCTGGATCCTTTATTAATACTGGAGATCCAGTATCATTAAAAAATAACTCTATTTTACTTCCATCAAGTTGAGATGCTACATCTAATAGATATCTCGAATTAAAACTGATTTCTAGCTCATTATCAAATTGTACAGAAAGTAATTCTTTTCCATCTCCACTATTAGTATTATTTACAGACAAGTTCAAAGTGTCTTTAGCTAAATTAAACTTTACACCATCCTTTTTATCAAGCGATACAGAAGCAACTCGATCAACAGAGTCTAAAAAAAGTTTAAGGTCTATTTCTAATTTTTTTTGATTATTTTTTGGTATTACCTGAATATAATTTGGAAACTTTCCATCAATTAATTTTGAAATCAAAATACTATTATTTAATTCAAACTTTATTTTAGTTTTAATGTTTGAAATTTTTACATCTCCTTCATAATTTTCTAATAATGAACATAATTGAAAAATAGTTTTCTTTGGCAATATTATAGGATCAAAGTCTATTTTTTGATCTAGTCTTATCTTTGATATAGACATCCTGTGACTGTCTGTGGCAACAGCTGTAAGATAATTTTTATTCTCAAATTCTGTTTGATGAAAATAGATCCCACTTAAATAATGTCTTGTTTCGTCATTTGAAACAGAAAACTTACATTTATTTAATAATTTTAAAAGGCTTTTTGATTTTATTGAGAATTCATTTTGATTAAAGTTTTCATCTGTTAATGGAAATTCTGAAGCACTTATACAGTTAAGATTAAAAACAGATTTTTCAGACTCTAGATGTAATTTACTTATGTTTGTTAAGGTTAAATTGATTTTTTTTCCAGAAGAAAATTTTCTCACGATATCGTACATAATTGCTGATGTTGTTGTTATTTTACCTTCTTCCAAAACTTCAACGTTATCTATTTGATGTATAAAAATTAAATCTAAATCAGTAGCTGTAATAGTAAGTTTTGACTTTTCTGCGTTTAATAAAATATTTGACAATATTGGAAGAGTGCTTCTTTTTTCTATCACTCCTTGACAGTAATTTAGTGCTTGTTGTAAATCTTGCTGGTTAAGGTTAAATTTCATTTTCCGTATTATTATACAATATTTGATTTTTAAGTTTGTTTATATTGTCAACCATATCTAGATCTTTAACTTTTAATTTTTCAATAGTTTTCACAGAATGTATTATGGTTGTATGATCTCTATTTGAGAACTCTCTACCAATTTCAGGCAAAGATTTTGAAGTTAAGATTTTTGTTAAATATATAGCTGTCTGTCTTGGTCTCACTAAATATCTTGATCTTCTTGAAGATAACATTTCATTTTTACTAATCTTAAAAAATTTACATACAACCGTTTGAATTTGATCAATAGTCACCTTATTCTCATATAAATTTAGCAGATCTTTCAGTACCACTTTAGTTTCAGCAAGATTTGGTAATTTCTTATAAATTCTTGAAAATGATACTACTCGATTGATTGCTCCAACTAGTTCTCTTACGCTGCTTGTTATTTCTGAACTGATAAAATCAGTAATTTCTTGGGATATTTTAAATTCTTCAGCGTATAAACTATTTAAATCTTTAATTTTATTTTCAACAATTTTTTTTCTTAGTTCATAATCTGGTTTTTGAATATCAACAACTAATCCCCCTGAAAATCTAGATTTAATTCTTTCTTGTATTCTTGATAATTTATTTGGAGATCTATCTGCAGAAACAATAATTTGAGATCCCTTATCTAACAAAGCATTAAAAGTATGAAAGAATTCTTCTTGCATTGCCTCTTTACCATTCATAAATTGGATATCATCTATTAATAAAATGTCAGTATTTCTAAAATACTCTTTAAATTTAACCATATCATTTGATTTAATAGACTTAACAAACTGATACATAAATCGTTCTGCTGAAATAAACATCACTTTATTATTTTTTTTTAATTCTAGGCCTATCGAATTTAAGAGATGCGTCTTACCCATCCCAACACCACCATAAATATAGAGCGGGTTATAATGAGAAATATTTTCTGAAACTTTTACGGAAGCTTGATAAGCAAGATTGTTACTCGATCCAGTAATAAAATTTCCGAATTTTTTATTTGGATCTATACGATTATATTGAAGATATGAGTCTTTTATAAAAGATACATTTTCTTTACTTTCTAGAGGTCTGGTATTTTGATTATCACTGATGTTGTCATTGTTTTTTTCAACAATTTTAAATTCAATTCGAATTATATCTTTTTTATGATCTTTGATAATTTTTAAAATTTGGTCTAGATATCTTGAGGTAATCCAATCTCGTATAAATCTTGTAGGAACAGAAAGCAGTACGTAATTATTTATTTCTTCCTCAAAACTAATTTTTTTAAGCCAACTTTCATAGATATCAGCCCCTAATTTATTTTTCATTTCTGTCTGGACTTTTAGCCAATCAAAAATTTCTACTTTTGAATTGCTGAAATTTTTATTTGTGTAAGAACTATTCATATTTATTGGGGAGACTCCAGTTAGAGCCATAATGAGATTATTGCAACAAATTTTTTAAAAAAAAATAAAAAAAATAAAATCTAGGATTGTGTAAATTTATTTATTAAAATATAAAATTACTTGACAGAAAATTTATTTACAATTTTAAGAAATAAAATTTATAATTGAATTTAATATGTTTAAATATTTACTAAATCTAAATATTGTTTAACCAAGCTATCAAAGTATATATGAAGTGTATGCTTAAAGTTGAATCAACTTAAAGTTTATAATTTAAATTAAAGATATCTTTTTAGAGATTCTCGAAACATTTCTTGATGCGTTCTGTTTTTTGATTATACCAGATTTTGCAACTTTCATTAATTCAGAATTCAACTTAGGTAAGAATTTAACAGCTTCAGATTTATTTTTTTTTTCTATTAAAAGGTTCATTTTCTTCAAAGCATTTTTGTATCTACTTTTTCTTGCTTTATTGACAGAAGTTTGTTTAGAAATTCTTCTTATTCTTTTGATTGCAGATTTGGTATTAGCCATATGCGCAGGGGTATAACTTGAGAATTAATATTGGTCAATTAAATAATTGATTATTTTTGACAAAAATTACAAAAGAAAGTTGATCTATTTGAAATAGTTTTTTTTCTAATAATACCTTTACATTTAGAACGTTTGCAATTTAATCCTTGTCTTTCATAAACATTAAAATCTTTTTGAAAGCTACCCATATCACCCTCTGTATTCTTGAAATCCTTTATACTTGAGCCTCCTTTTTTAATCGCATTTGATAGAACCTTTTTACAATTGATAATAATTTTTTTACAATCTTTATTTTTTAATAAACGTACTTTTTTGGTAGGATTAATTTTACTCAAAAATAAAATTTCACTTGCATAAATATTACCAATACCTGATACAAAATTTTGATCTAACAAAAAATTTTTAATATTTTTTTTTTTACCCTTAAAAAACGAAAGTATATAACTTAAATTAAAATTAGAGGAAAAAGGTTCTGGGCCAAGATGCTCAAATCTTTTTTTTAATAAATTTGAGTCCCTTATAATTTGTAAAAAACCAAATCTTCTTGGATCATTATAAATAATCTTTAAATCTGAAAAAATTATTTCTATGTGATTATGTTTATTTGGTAAAATTGGAGAATTATAGAAGCTAGTATTTGTTAAAAAGTTTTTTTTGTTATTGAATACCAAATGTATTGTCCCTGACATACCAAGATGTAATAAACAAAAACTATAGTTTGATAAAGATAGGATTAAATACTTTGAAAATCTATCTACTTTAATTATCTTCTGACCTTTTAAAGAATTTTCAAATTTTAAAGGAATTTTAAATCTTAAGTTTCTATTTCTTATTATTACATTTTTAACCTTTTTGTATTTAATGTTTTTATCTAGCGATTGTCTTACAATTTCTACTTCTGGTAATTCTGGCATTTGATACTATATTCAATATATATTAATTATTATGCAACAATATCTACAAAATAAAAAAGGATTAGTGCAAAATGTTTTTGATCAAGTTTATGATCAATACGACCTAATGAATGATTTTATGTCATTAGGGGTTCATAGATTGTGGAAAAAAGATCTGTTAAATATGATGAATCCATCATCAAATCAAAAACTAATTGATGTGGCGTGTGGAACTGGAGATATAGCTAAGCTCTTTCTAAATAATGTAAATAAAAAGTCTTATGTAACATGCGTTGACCCAAATATCAGTATGATAAAAAAAGGCAAAGAAAAACTAAAAAAATTTAATAACTTAAACTGGGTTACGGCTTCAGCAGAAAAACTTCCTATGGATATAAATTCATTTGATTTTTATACTATTAGTTTCGGTTTAAGAAATACAAAAGATTTAAATAAATCTTTAAGTGAGGCATATAGAGTATTAAAACCTGGTGGGAGATATTTATGTCTGGAATTTTCGAAAATAGAAAATTCTGGATTGGATTTTATATATAAAAAATATTCAAAAGTTATTCCTTCAATTGGAAAATTGATTGTTGGTGAAAATGAACCTTACAAATATCTTGTGAAGAGTATTGAAAACTTCGTTAACCAAGATGAATTGATTGATTTAATGAAAAAAAATGGTTTTCAAAATTGTACTTACAGAAACCTATCTGGCGGAATAGTTGCCATACATAGTGGATGGAAAATTTAATGTTAAAAAAAATAATTACTTTATTTCAACTTGGAAGAAAGGTAGCTAGGTCAGATATATTAAGTATAATTTCAAAATTTCAGGAACCTCCATTAGCTGTAAGGTTTTTATTTAAAATTTTATCTTTTTCATTTTTCACTAAAAAGGAAACAAATTTTAATCAAGATGAAGGTGAACGTTTATCTAGTTCATTGGAATCAATGGGAACAACTTTTATAAAACTAGGTCAATTTCTAGCAACAAGACCAGACATTATTGGAGAAGAACTTTCAAAAAAATTAGAAAACCTTCAGGATAAGTTGCCACCATTTTCATTAATTCAAGCTAAAGAAATAATAAAAAATGACTTAGGTAATGATACATATAATTCTATAATTGATTTAAGTGAACCAGTGGCAGCAGCTTCTATAGCTCAGGTACATAAAGCTAAAATTAACGATGATGGCACAATAAAGGATGTAGCAATTAAGATTTTAAGACCAAACATTAAAAAAATGTTTAATGAAGAAATAGATGCAATGATGTTATTTGCTTTTATAGTTGAGTCACTGATTAAAAAAACTAAAAGACTTAAATTAGTTGAAGTCGTTTTCTTATTAAAGGAAATAACAAATCTTGAAATGGATCTTAGATTTGAAGCTGCTGCTGCTAATGAATATTCAGAAAATACTAAAAACGATGTTGGGTTTAGAGTGCCTAAAATTTATTGGAATTTTACAAGTGAAAATGTAATGACACTTGATTGGGTAGAAGGTATTTCTATAAGAGAGACTGAGGAACTCAAAAAAAGAGATTTAAATACAGAAAAGATTGCTGAAGATATTATACAAAATTTTTTAAGACACGCTGTTAGAGATGGTTTTTTTCATGCTGATATGCATCAAGGAAATATATTTATAGATAACAACGGTCATATTGTTCCTATAGATTTTGGAATTATGGGTAGATTAGATAAAATGAGTAAAAGATTTTTGGCTGAAATATTATTTGGGTTTATTCAAAGAGATTATCGTAAAGTCGCAGAAGTTCACTTAATTGCAGGACTAGTTCCAAAAGGAGTTCCAATTGATGATTTGGCTCAAGCATTAAGATCAATAGGTGAGCCCATTTTTGGGCAAGCCGTAAAAGATATTTCTGGTGGAAAATTATTAAAACAATTATTTGATGTTACTGAAAAATTTAATATGCAAACTCAACCTCAACTTCTGATGTTACAAAAAACAATGGTTGTAGTTGAAGGTGTTGCAAGAAAACTTAACCCTAATACTAATATTTGGACAACCTCAAAGCCTGTGCTTGAAAGTTGGCTTAAAGAAACAAAGGATCCAATGACAACTATAAATGAAACACTTCAAAGTACATCGGAGGTAATTAAAAGATTACCAGAGTTTCCTGAAATAATGGATAAAGCAAATCAAGCTCTTACTTATTTAGCAAGCGGACAAATACCTCAAAACTCAAATTCTTACACGGCTTTAAATACTAAAAAATCTGAAATGATTGCTTTTAGAAATCAATCTATTATTGGATTATTAGCCCTTGTAATTGTGGGTTTATTGGTATTTTAATTCAGCCGATGAAAGATTTAACAACAAAAAAAATTCTATTTGTAATTTGCGGTGGCGTTTCTGCTTATAAAAGCCTTGAAACGATTAGATTATTTAAAAAAAATAATGCTGAAATAAAAACTATCTTAACAAAAAGTGCAAAAGAATTCGTAACACCTTTATCAATAGCATCTTTATCACAAGGTAAAGTTTACGATGATCTATTTAATGTAGAAAATGAAACTGAAATGGACCATATTGCTTTATCAAGATGGGCTGATGTAATAATTATTGCTCCAGCAACTGCAAATACAATTTCAAAATTAAGTCAAGGTTCTTCTGAAGATTTAGCTTCAACTGTAATTTTAGCATCTAACAAACAAGTATTTTTAGCTCCAGCAATGAATGTTAGAATGTGGGAACATCCTTCAACTAAAGACAATTTAAAAATCCTTAAAAGCTTTGGATATAAATTTATAGGTCCTGTAACAGGTGATATGGCTTGTGGAGAATATGGGGAAGGGAAAATGTCTGATCCATACGATATCTTTAATGAAATTAGTAATTTTTTATCTTCTCAATTTAAAAATAAAAAAATTAAAGCTTTGGTCACAGCAGGTCCAACTAATGAATATATTGATCCAGTTAGATTTATAACAAATAAATCAAGTGGAAAACAAGGTTATGAAATAGCAAAATCCTTATCTAGAAGAGGATTTAATACTATTTTGATATCAGGACCTACTAACTTAAAAATTGATGAAGATATTAAATTAATTAAAGTTGAGACCGCCGAGGAAATGTTTAAAGCTACTCAAAAAAATTTACCGGCAGACATAGCAGTATTTTCTGCTGCAGTAGCCGATTATAAGATAAATAAAAAGAGTCAAAACAAAATAAAAAAACAAGAAAATTTAAATATAAACTTAGAACAGAATATAGATATATTAAATTATGTTTCTAATCATAATTCTATGAGACCTAAGCTAGTTATAGGTTTTGCAGCAGAGACTAGTAATTTGGATAAAAATGCAATATCAAAATTAAAAAATAAAAATTGTGACTGGATTGTAGCAAATGATGTGTCTAACAAAGATATTGGTTTTGAGTCTGATTATAATGAAGTAACTATACATTATAAAAATACCCTAAATAAAAAAGAAAAACTTTCACTTAAAAAAAAATCAGAAATATCAGAAGAAATTGTGGATAGAATTGTTAATCAAATTAACTAATGGTTAAAGTATTAATAAAGAAGTTAGATCCTACAGTTCAATTACCAGAATATAAAACTGGTGGAGCGTCTGGTATGGACCTTACCGCGTTCACTGAAAAACCTATAAACGTTAAGCCAAAAACGTCTTCACTAGTTCCTACTGGATTATCAATTGCGTTTCATGAAAATTATGAAATTCAAATTAGACCTAGATCAGGTTTAGCAGCAAAAAGTAACATAACTGTTTTAAACACACCGGGTACTATAGACAGTGATTATCGAGGAGAAATTAAAGTTATCATCTATAATCATGGGGATACTGATTTTGTTATAAATAATGGTGATCGTATAGCTCAGATGGTATTATCTCCTGTTATTAGGATGGAATTAGAAGAAGTCAAAGATCTACCTAAAACAATAAGAGGAGAGGGTGGATTTGGTTCAACAGGTAAATGAATTCAAAATTAGATAAAAATCAAGTTGAGAGATTTTCAAGACAAATAGTCTTAAAAGACATTGGTACCTCTGGTCAAAAAAAAATAATCCAATCAAAAGTTTTAATCATTGGTATGGGTGGTTTAGGATGCCCTGTCGCAGAATTTTTAACAAGAGCTGGTGTTGGGACCTTGGGAATTATTGATTATGACAATGTTGATTTATCAAATATTCATCGTCAAAGTCTTTATAACGTAAGTGATATAAAAAAATCCAAAGTTTTGGTTGCTAAAAAAAAATTAAAAAAAATCAATTCAAAAATAAATATTATTTGTCATAAAATAAGAATAGATAAAAATAATCTTAAAAAAATTATTAAAGAATATGATTATATTGTAGATGGCTCAGATAATTTTGAAACTAAATTTTTAATAAATGATGCTTGTAAGAAATTTAAGAAATTTTTAGTAACTGGAGCTATAAGTAAATTTAATGGACATATTTTTACTTTTGATTTTAAAGATATCAAAACTCCTTGCATAAGAAGTTTTTTTCAAGAAAAAAAAATATCAAATGATATATTTAACTGTGAATACGAAGGAGTTTTGGGGACTGTGGCAGGTATCATTGGTACTATTCAAGCTAACGAAATTTTAAAAAAAATCTTGAATATTGGTGAAAATTTAAATGGTTATATCCTAATTTTAGATTTACTAAATTTAAATTTTAGAAAAGTCAAATTAAACAAATTAAAGAATGTTTAGAAAAATATTTTTTATTAAAATTCTGGTAACTTTTTTTTTATTATCCCCTTTTTCATTTGTTAATTCTGAGGAGATTTTTTTATCACTCAAGAAAAATAAAGTTAATGTTAGATATGGTCCCAGCCTTGAGTCGCCAATTAAGTTCATTTATAAAAAAATAAATTTACCGATTAAACAAATAGATAAAAAGGAAAATTGGAGGAGAATTATAGACTCCAAAAATAATAGTGGTTGGATACATTGGTCACAATTAAAACCAATAAATTCTGTTATTCTACTAAAGGATAAAATTTTATTTAAAAAACCATCTAATTTCTCTAGACCTTTAGCAAATATAAAACAAGGTAGAGTTTTGGTTGTTAAAAAATGTGATGGTAACTGGTGTAAAGTTCAGACAGAAAATTTAAAAGGCTGGGTTGATAATAAAAACCTTTGGGGTAAGGTTAATTAGCTTTTTTTAAAATATTTATTTATTATTTTTGTTGTGAACAAACGTCTTTGATTACAGGAATATTTGCACAATCACCACATTTAGTTTTTTGTACAATACAACCATCATCAAGAACCTCAACATCAACAACTTTATTACATTTAGAACAAGTTGAAGAAATTGTGAGACCACATTTTTTACAATTAAAATTTTCGATTTGCATTGTCTGAGAATAAATATGATAAAAAGTTCATTCAAGATAAATATGTGAGAATAATTATCATTAGCGTATTTTTTTTGAGAATAATTATTAATCTCAAATTTTATCTGAAAAAAAAATTAAAAAATTTATTACTTTGATTTACTTGCCCACCACTTATCTAAAATAAAGTACCAGACTGAATTAGCGATTGGTTCAACAATTGCATCTGTCAACGCTATAGAAAAAGACACATCTGCAACCAACATTAAAACTGTAATAGCGATAGCAAAATGACCAATTGTATAAATAATAGTTCTTAAGATTGAACCTTTATTATTATTATAGATATTTCCAGCTGCTTTAAATATGCCGCTAGTTAATTCCATTTATTTTTTGAAAGGACTTTCTAGAACACACGCTACCAAGTGTATTCTTGCCTGTTCACCACCATTAAAAAAATTATGATATTTAGTATTATTTGTTATCCAAACTTTACCATCAGCTGGAAGATGTTTTGCAACATTTTCAATTACCATCGAACAACCTTTATTAGTTATAATTGGCACATGAAGCCTACACTCAGGATCTTTATGCCAACTTAAAGTTGATCTTGGTTCTTTTAACAAAAGTCTAACTCTTCCTAATTTATATTTTTTACTTAATATTTCAAATACTTCTTTAAAATAAGTTTTTTCAAACTCTGGAACTAATTGTGTATATTTAGACTCATCTATATCCACATCCCTTGAAACTTCTTTTCCAGTATCATCAGCGATTGTCCAATATTTACCTCTTATATTATTTCCTTTAATAGAATTTTCATCATTTGGAATTTGATTTATTGGTATTGCACCAAAATGTGTAACTCCTGGTGAGTTGAACTTTTTATTTTTTAGTATTTTGTCTAAATCTGACCTCAGTCTTGAAATATCAAAATTTAGGTTAGGTACTTCATAAAAATCTTCAAAAATAGCTTTTTCCATATTTTTCTAGTAATCTATTTTAATTAAGTCTTAAATCAAATCTATCAGCATTCATTACTTTTACCCATGCTGCAATAAAATCAGATACAAATTTATCTTGTGAGTCCTCACATGCATAAACTTCCGCTAAAGCTCTAAGTTGAGAATTTGATCCAAAGATGAGATCAACTCTTGTGCCTTTCCATTTTGTTTTTTTTGTCTTTCTGTCTATTCCAACGAATGTTTGCTCAGATTTATCAGTTTCTTTCCATGTTGTATTCATGTCTAATAAATTTGTAAAATAATCATTCGTTAATACACCAGGTTTTTTAGTGAAAACTCCATGCTTTGAGTTATCAAAATTAGTATCTAAAACACGCATTCCACCCATTAGCACTGTCATTTCTGGAGCGGTTAGACCCATTAATTGTGCTTTATCAACTAACTTTTCTTCAGCAGATACAATTGATTTACCACCATTTAGATAATTTCTAAAACCATCTGCTTGAGGTTCTAATAATCCAAATGAATTTACATCTGTTTGATCTTGTCTTGCATCTCCTCTACCAGGAGAAAATGGAACCTTTACTTTATGTCCAGCTTTTTTAGCAGCCATTTCAACTCCCACTCCCCCAGCCAAAACTATTAAATCGGCCATTGAAACTGTTTTCTTTTTGTTATCAAATTGTTTCTTAATTTTCTTTAACGCTGAGATAACTTTTGAGAGATTAGAAGGATTATTAACTTCCCAATTTTTTTGTGGTTCTAACATTATTCTTGCTCCATTAGCGCCACCTCTTTTATCAGAACCTCTAAAAGTCGAAGCTGAGGCCCAAGCAGTGGAAACTAAATCAGAAACTGATAGTTTGGATTTCGATATTTTTGATTTTAAATCATTAATATCTTTTGTTTTTAACCTATATTTTGGTTTATCAATTGGATCTTGCCAAATTAATTGTTCTTTTGGAACATCGCTGCCGAGATAACAAACTCTTGGTCCCATATCCCTATGTGTTAATTTAAACCATGCTCTAGCAAATGCATCATGAAATTCTTTTGGATTTTGGTGAAAGTGTTTTGTAATAGGCCCATAACTTGGATCAACTTTCATAGAAATATCTGTTGTTTGCATCATTGGAGGGTGAAGAACATTTTTATCGTGTGCATCAGGTACCATTTTTATCTTTTGTCCATTTTTCTTTGGTGTCCACTGATGAGCACCAGCAGGACTTTTTGTAAGCTCCCATTCGTGATCATAAAGACAGTCTAAATAGCCCATATCCCATTGAATTGGATTTTGTGTCCAAGCACCTTCTATACCGCTACTGATTGTATCAGCACCTTTTCCAGATTTATATCCACTATTCCATCCAGTTGACTGATCTTGAATTCTTGAAGCTTCAGGGTCTGGACCCTTGTGTGACTCAGGCGCTGCTCCATGTGATTTTCCAAATGTATGTCCACCAGCCACTAGAGCTGCTGTTTCATAATCATTCATTGCCATTCTACCGAATGTTTCTCTAATATCATGTGCTGCAAGTTTTGGATCTGGATTAGCATCAGGACCTTGTGGATTAACATATATTAAGCCCATATGTGAAGCACCAAGTGGTTGTTCTAAATCTCTTTTATCAGTATACCTTTCCACGCCCAGCATTTCTTTTTCTGATCCCCAGTAAATATCATCTTCTGGTTCCCAAATATCAGTTCTTCCAGCACCAAAACCAAATGTTTTAAATCCCATTGAGTCTAATGCAACATTACCTACTAGTATAAATAAATCTGCCCAAGAAATCTTATTTCCATATTTTTTTTTAATTGGCCAAAGAAGTAATCTCGCCTTATCCAAATTAACGTTATCAGGCCAAGAATTAAGTGGTGCAAATCGTTGATTTCCTGTTCCAGCTCCACCTCTACCATCACCAGTTCTGTATGTGCCCGCTGCGTGCCAAGCTAATCTGATGAATAAAGGTCCATAATGACCATAATCAGCTGGCCACCATTCTTGTGAATCTGTCATTAATTTTTTTAAATCTTTTTTAAGAGCTTTATAATTAAGCTTTTTAAATTCTTTAGAGTAGTTAAATTTCTTATTCATCGGATTTGATAAATTAGAATGTTGACTAAGTATTTTAAGATTTAAACTATTTGGCCAAAAATCTCTTACAGATTGACCTCTTCCTGCAGAAAATTTTGCAGGTGTTCCAGCTCCTGTGAAAGGACATTTGCTCAATTGATCGGTTTTAAAAGATTTATTTTTAAAATTTTCAGTGCTCATTTAGTTCTCCGTAAGTAAATTTTTGTGATTTGAGTAGTTTATAATGATTCTAAAAAAGTGTCAATTGGTTTAAAATGACGCTAAATTGATTAATAAATCAGTCTTCTAGCTTTACTAGAACTTCAACTGACTTTATTTTTTTTCCATTAATTTTTTTTAAAATATTTATTGGTCCTACATCTGAATTCTCTAAATCAATCAACTTTTCTTCTTTTAAATCATAAAAATGATGATGATCACTAACGTTTGTATCAAAATATGCTTCACTAGAATTAATGGGGATTTGTTTAAGATATCCTTTTTTTTCAAAAGCATGGACTGTATTATAAACAGTAGCTAACGATATTTTGTTATTTGTTTGTTTTTTAATTTTTTGCTCTAGTTCATTTATTGTGAAATGAAATGTTTTGTCAGTATTAAATAAAACCTCACAGATTTGAAGCCTTTGCTTGGTTGGTCTTAATCCAGAATTTCTTAATTTTTCGATATATTTCACTATTTAACCATATTGTTAGTTATAATTATTCTAAACTAGTATTATAACTATATTATATAACCACAAAATCAAGTAAATAAGGTTACTCAATTTTATGAAAAAAAACTCTTACTCATATGATGAGCTAATTAATTGTGGTGAAGGAAAACTATTTGGCCCAGGTAATGCTAAATTACCCCTTCCACCTATGCTCATGTTTGATAGAATTACAGAAATTACTGATGACAAAGGTGCTTTTAAAAAAGGCTCTTTGAAAGCTGAATTGGATATAAAAAAAAACCTTTGGTTTTTTGATTGCCATTTTAAAGAAGACCCAGTTATGCCTGGTTGCCTTGGTCTTGATGCTATGTGGCAATTGGTAGGTTTCTATTTAGGCTGGATTGGAAATCCAGGAAAAGGAAGAGCTCTAGGAGTTGGGACTGTAAAATTTACTGGTGAAGTTTTACAAAGTGTAAAAAATGTCAGATATGAGATAGATATGAAAAAAATTATGTCTCCTGGAGGTACAACTGTAGGTCTTGCTAATGGAGTGGTATTAGCAGATAATAAAAAGATATATTCAGCAGATAGTTTAAAAGTGGGTTTATTTAAATAATGAAAAGAGTTGTAATTACAGGTTTGGGAGTAGTATCTTGTTTAGGTAACAATCAAGAAGAAGTTCATCAATCTCTATTAAATTCTAAATCTGGGATATCATTTAGTGAAGAATATAAAGAACATAATCTAAAAAGCCATGTCCATGGTAAACCAAATATAAAGCTTGAAGATCATATTGATAGAAAAACAATAAGATTCATGGGATCAGGTTCTGCTTACAACTACATAGCAATGAAAGAAGCAATCGAAGACTCTGGATTAGAGGTAAGTGAAGTTAGTAACTTTAAAACAGGAATAGTTATGGGTTCGGGTGGTCCATCAATTGAAAATGTCATTTTAGCAGCAGATAAAACTAGAGCTAAAACTCCAAAATTAATGGGACCGTTTATTGTTCCAAGAACAATGGCTAGCACAGCTTCAGCTACACTTGCTGTTCCGTTTAAAATTAAAGGGACGAACTACACAATGAGTTCTGCTTGTGCAACAAGTGGCCACTGTATTGGAAACTCAATGGAATTAATTCAAATGGGAAAACAAGACGTTGTTTTTGCAGGTGGTAGTGAGGAGATACACTGGGCGATGACTGCAATGTTTGATGCTATGACAGCTTTATCTTCAAAATATAATGATACACCAGAGACAGCATCAAGAGCATATGATAAAAATAGAGATGGATTTGTAATTGCTGGTGGTGGTGGAGTGTTAGTGCTAGAAGAATACGAACATGCTAAAGCAAGAGGAGCTAAAATATACGCAGAATTAACCGGTTATGGAGCAACTTCAGATGGATACGATATGGTGGCTCCATCAGGAGAAGGTGCTGTGAGATGTATGAAGATGGCTATGGCAACATCAAAAAATAAAATTGATTATATCAATACTCATGGAACATCTACTCCAGTTGGAGACATTACAGAATTAAACGCTGTGAAAAATACTTTTGGAGATAATATTCCAAAAATTAGTTCAACTAAGTCATTATCAGGTCACCCTTTGGGGGCCGCATCAGTTCACGAAGCGATCTATTGTTTAATTATGATGAAAAATAATTTTATAGCAGGATCTGCTAATATTAATGAAATGGATGACGAAGCTAAAAAATTTCCAATAGTTGCTAAGACAGAAACTGGAACAACTTTGAATACAGTCATGTCTAATAGTTTTGGTTTTGGTGGAACCAATGCTGCTTTAATTTTTGAAAAAGTTTGATTATGAGTTTAATGAAGGGTAAAAGAGGATTAATCATGGGCGTTGCTAATGAACGATCCATAGCTTGGGGTATTTCACAAAAATTAGCTGAGGCAGGTGCTGAGCTTGCATTTACCTATTTAGGGGATGCTTTGAAAAAAAGAGTTATCCCGTTAGCTGAAAAATTAAATTCAAAAGTTACATTTAGCTGTGATGTAGAAAAAAAAGAAGATGTAAAAAAGTTATTTGAAGATGTTAAATCACAATGGGGCGAAATAGATTTTGTAGTTCATGCAATAGCTTTTTCTGATAAATCAGAATTATCAGGAGAATATTTAAATACAACTAGAGAAAATTTTTTAAGAAGTATGTTAATTTCTTGTTTTTCATTTACGGAAGTTGCTAGAGAAGCATCTAAAGTAATCAAAAAGGGTGGAAGCTTAATCACATTAAGTTATGAAGCAAATAAAGCTATTCCAAATTATAATGTAATGGGTGTATGTAAGGCAGCTTTAGAGTCAAGTGTCAAGTATCTGGCTAGAGATTTAGGTGCAAAAGGCATGAGGGTAAACGCCATAAGTGCTGGACCTATTAAAACGCTGGCAGCATCTGCAATCGGAGATGCAAAATTTCTTTATAAATGGAATGAAGACCACTCTTTACTCAAAAGAAACGTTGATATTCATGATGTTGGAAATTCAGCATTGTATTTATTAAGTGAACTTGCAAACGGTGTTACTGGTGAAATTCACTACGTAGACGCTGGATATAATAAAGTTGGGATGCCAGATCCTAAGAATATAACTTAATGAAGCGGCAGGATTTGGACCTGTCACCCCCTCATTTTGATTATTCAGCAACCTGTTTCATAGAAAGTTTAACTTTACCTCTATCAAAACCAATCACTTTAACTTTTACTTCGTCACCTTCTTTGACAACGTCAGTAACTTTTGCAACTCTTTTGTCTGCTAGTTCTGAAATATGAACAAGTCCATCTTGTTTTCCCAAAAAATTAACAAATGCACCAAACTCCATAATTTTCATTACTTTACCTGAATAGATTTTATTCATTTCAGCTTTTGCAGTGATGTCTTTAATCATTTGCATTGCAATGTTTCTGGACTCTTCATCTGGAGCAGCAACTGTTACTACACCTTCATCATTAACATCTACTTTTGCACCTGATTTTTCAACAATCTCTCTGATTGTTGCTCCACCTTTTCCGATTACTGCAGCAATGTCTTTTTTATCAACATTTACTTGTTCCATTTTTGGAGTGTGTTTTCCAACATCAGCTCTTGATTTGCCCAAAGCTTTATTCATTTCACCTAAAATGTGAATTCTTCCATCTTTAGCTTGTTTCAAAGCTTGCTCCATAATTTCAAAAGTAATACCAGTAATTTTGATATCCATTTGTAGTGAAGTAATTCCATCTTTAGTTCCAGCAACTTTAAAGTCCATATCTCCTAAGTGATCCTCGTCACCTAAAATGTCTGATAAAACACTAAAATCATCACCCTCTTTAATTAAACCCATTGCAATACCTGCAACTGGTTCTTTAATTGGAACACCAGCGTCCATCAATGCTAGAGATGCTCCACAAACAGTAGCCATTGAAGATGATCCATTAGACTCAGTTATCTCTGACACAATTCTGAAGGTGTATGGAAATGACTCTTTTGATGGTAGTGAAGAGTTAATTGCTCTCCATGCTAGCTTACCATGTCCAATTTCACGTCTACCAGTTCCAATTCTTCCAGTTTCACCAACTGAAAAAGGAGGAAAGTTATAGTGTAGCATAAATCTTTCTCTGTGTTGTCCATCCAAACTTTCTAATCTTTGCTCATCGTCAGAAGTTCCTAAAGTAGTAACAACTATTGCTTGAGTTTCGCCTCTGGTAAATAATGCAGAGCCATGAGTTCTTGGCAAGACACCAACTTCACACGAAATAGCTCTTACATCAGATAAACCTCTGCCATCAATTCTATTTTTATTTTTTAGAATGTCAGTTCTTACAATAGATTTTTCTAAACTTTTTAATTGGCTGTTCACATCAAGATCAGTGTAATTTTCGTCTTCTTCATAAAGTTTTTTTGCTTTATCTGTAATCTCTGAAATTTGATTTGATCTATCTTGTTTATCTTTAGTTGCAAAAGCCTTTTTAAGATCATCTGTAAATGTTGATTCAAGTTTTTTCTTAACTTCAGATAAGTCTTTTTTCTCAACATTCCATTCTGGTTTTCTACATTCTTTTGCTAGCTCTTCTATCATTTGGATCACTGGGATAAATCCCTCGTGTCCAAACTTTACAGCATTTAGCATTTCCTCCTCTGATAAACCATTAGCTTCTGACTCAACCATCAGCACAGCATCTTTGGTACCTGCTACGACTAAATCTAAACTTGAGTTCTCTAATTCAACTTTTGATGGATTGAGAATATACTTACCATCAACAAAACCAACTCTAGATGCTCCTACTGGACCCATAAATGGCATTCCTGAAATAGCTAATGCTGCCGATGAAGCAGTAATCGCTAAAATATCAGGTTGGTTTTCTTTATCATAGGAAATTACTGTGGGTAACAATTGTACCTCATTTTTAAATTCATCTGGAAACAAAGGTCTAATTGGCCTATCAATTAATCTAGAGATTAACGTTTCGCTCTCAGTGGGTCTTGCTTCTCTTTTAAAATATCCACCAGGAATTTTTCCACCCGCATAATACTTTTCTTGATAGTTTACTGATAATGGAAAATAATCCATATCTGGATTTACTTTCTTTGCACCTACCACTGTTGCTAAAATAACTGTCTCACCGGATGTTGCTATAATTGCTCCGTCTGCTTGTCTTGCTACTTTACCTGTTTCTAAACTTATTTTCTTCCCTGCTACTTCAATTTCCTTCTTGTATACTTTAAACATTTCATTTCCATTTCTTTTCGTTCGTTTCATTCCATTTCATTCTATCTAACTTGATCTTCTATTTTCTTAAATTCAATTTCGATAGCACATTCTTGTAAGAATCCATTTTATTTTTTTTTAGGTATTCTAACAATTTCTTTCTTCTATTGACGGCTCTCAATAATCCAATTGAAGAATGTTTATCTTTTTTAAACTTCTTAATATGAATTGAAAGAGTTTCAATTTTATCTGTTAGCAAAGCAATCTGAATTTCTGAAGATCCAGTATCTTTATCATGAATTGCCAATTCTTGTATTTTTTTGTTCATTTTATTTATTCCTATTTGTTTGTTTGTTTTATTAAATTTTCGATTTTTTCAGCATATTCAAATGACTCATCTTTTCGAAAAATCAGCTTTGGTAAAAATTTCATACTAACTTTCTGAGATAAAATTTTTCTAATCATAAATGAATAGTCTTTTAAAATTTTTATAATTTCTTCAGCATTTTTTCCTCCTAAAGGAAGAACATACGCTTTTGCTATTTTTAAATCTTGGCTCATTCTCACCTCAGTCACAGTTATTGTATTTGTTTCTAAATTCGGGACCTTAGCCTCATTTCTTATAAAAATCATACTTAAAGACTGTTTAATCATTTCGCCGACTCTAAGCTGTCTCTGTGAAATCGGTTTTCCTATTCTATCAGCCATTATATCGACCTTTCTGTAGATGTAACACTAAAAGCCTCTATTGTGTCATTTTTTTGAAAATCCATATAATCTTTGACTGTTATTCCGCACTCCTGTCCATTACTAACTTGTTTAACTTGATTCTTTTCCCTAAATAACGTGCCTACTTTGCCCGTATAGATTATGGAACCATCTCTAATCACTCTTACATCAGAAGTGCTATTAATTTCTCCATCTGTAATTTTCGAACCTGCAACTTTGCCTGCGCCTGAAACTTTAAAAATTTCTAAAATTTGAGCAGTTCCTGTAATTTTTTCTTGAATATCAGGTGCTAATAATCCAGACATTTTTTGCTTAACATGATCTAAGACCTCATAAATAATATTATATGAGGAAATCTTAATTTTTTCGTTTTCTGCAAGTTTTTTTGCCTCTTTGCTTGGTTTAACATTAAATGCGATTAAAACAGCATTTGAAGCTTTCGCTAACGTGACGTCAGTCTCAGTTACCATTCCAATATCAGCTAAAATTATTTTTGGTTTTACTTCATCGTGTTTTATTTGACTAATAGCACTTTTAATTGCTTCTGATGATCCATGCACATCAGATTTGATTATTAAATTTAATTCTTCAGATGACTTATTTGAAAAGGCACTATCTTGTGTGGCAAATGTTAAAGGATTTTTTCCCTCTTTAAATTCGTGAGCTCTATTTTCGCTCAGAGTTTTAGCCTCTTTTTCGTTATCAAGGACAATGAAATCATCTCCAGATTTTGCAGCTCCATTAATTCCTAAAATTTCTATCGGTGTTGATGGTGGAGCATCGTTGATATTTTTCCCTTTATCATCAATTATTGCTCTAATTTTTCCCCATCTCAATCCACTTACAAAAAAATCTCCTTTTTTTAAGGTTCCAGCTGTTATAATTATATTTGCTACTGGCCCTCTTCCAACATCAATTTTGGACTCTAAAACAATCCCTGTTGCTTTGGACTCAAAATCTGTTTTTAAATCTAAAATTTCAGCCTGGAGTATTATTGAATCTAACAATTTATCTAGGTTTAATTTTGTCTTAGCTGAAATCTCAACCATTAAAGTATCTCCTGATAAATCTTCAGCTATTAATTCATATTCTAATAACTGGTTTTTAATTTTTTGTGGATCTGCTTCAGGCAGATCACATTTATTAATTGCAACTACGATTGGAACATTTGCTGCTTTTGCATGCTTAATTGACTCTATAGTTTGAGGTTTTACACCATCATCAGCTGCTACAACTAAAACTACAATATCTGTAAGTTTTGAACCTCTTGCTCTCATTTCGGTAAATGCTGCATGGCCCGGAGTGTCTATAAAAGTCAGTTTATTATTTTTATTTTCAATTTGATAAGCTCCAATATGTTGTGTAATTCCTCCAAATTCACCAGAAACTACATTAGCACTTCTTAAAACATCAAGAACTGAAGTTTTGCCATGATCTACATGTCCCATAACTGTTATTATAGGAGGTCTATTTTTTAAATTTTCTGTTCTTGACGCCTTTATCTTTTGAATTATCTCTTCTGTCTTCTCCTCTCTAATTGGGTTATGTCCAAATTCTTTAACTAAAAACTCTGCAGTATCTGCTGCTAAACTTTGATTGATAGTCACTGTCACACCCATACCAAACAAGTACTTTATTACGTTACTAGATTGCTCAGCCATTCTATTAGCAAGCTCTCTAACTGTAATTGTTTCTGGAATATTAATATCTCTTTTAATGGGTTTTAAGCTTTCTTGAACATCATCTTTTGATAAATTTTTATTTTCCTTTTGCCTTGCCCTTTTTACAGACGCTAAACTTCTTTCTCTTGCCTCTATTTGATCACTTAAGGCTCTTGAAACAGTTAATTTTAGTTCTCTTTTCTTCGTTCCAGATTTCAAACTTTTTTTATTTTTACTTTCATTGTCTTCTTTAAGTCTTTTTGTAGCTCTTTGTTCAGCTAGTTTACGTCTTTCAAAATCACTTGGTAACTGTGTGCTTTTTGGAGAAAAACTTGGTTTAAATGAAGCTCCCCTGTTTAACGGTGAGGTAGACTTTGACTTATTAAAACTGGATTTAAATGAACTACCCTTATTTGAAAACTTGTTTGATTGCTTTTCTATTATTACAGAATTTTTACCTTGAGTTTTTGCTTTCTCAATATTTTGGATTGATCTTTTGGCTATACCAGATATTTTTAATTTTGTTTTTTTTTCCATAGCTCATCTCTCAATCTTTGTAAACAATTTCTCTTGCTGACATAATTAGTCCATCAGCCTCTTCTTTTGAAAGAGCAAAATCTTCTAAATACCCGTGAACTTTAACTCTTTCTCCTTTTACGATATCAAATCCACCTGTTAATTCATCTGATGCAAGATCAGCAAAATCCTCTAATGTTAAAATTTTTTGATTTCCAAGCGTAACGAGCATCCCTGGAGTCAAACCTTTTAAAGTTATCAATGCATCTTCCAAACCCAATTCTTTTATTCTTTCAGAGATGTGCTCTTGATCTTTTTGATAAAATTCTTTTGCTCGATCAATAAGTGCTTTAGCTGTATCTTCTTCTATTCCTTCAATTTTTCCTAAAATTTCTGATGAACTATCTTTAATATCATCTATTGTAGAAAATCCTTCAGCAACAAGTAATTGTCCAAGTGTCTCATCCAATTCTAAATTTTTAACAAAATTCTCAGTTTTTTCCTTAAATTCAAGCTGTCTTCTTTCAGAGTCCTCAGCATCAGTCATTATGTTAATTTCATAATTTAATAGTTTAGTTGCAAGTCTTACATTTTGACCTCTTCTACCAATTGCTTTGCTCAAATTTTCTTCTGTAAGAATTACATCAAGTTTTTTTCTTTCTAAATCAATATTAACTCTTTGAACTTCTGCGGGTGATAACGCGCTTGAAACTAAAATCGCTGGATCTTCAGACCAGTTTACAATATCAATTTTTTCTCCTTGAAGCTCATTTACTACAGCTTGAACTCTAGAACCCCTCATACCAACGCAAGCTCCAACAGGGTCAAGTGAAGTATCGACAGCTTTTACACAAATTTTCGCTCTACTTCCTGGATCTCTTGCGGAAGATTTAATCTCAATTAAACCATCATAAATTTCTGGAACCTCTTGAACAAAAAGTTTTTCCATAAACTTTGGGTGGGCTCTAGATAAAAATATTTGTTGTCCACGAGGTTCTCTTCTTACATCGTGGCAGTACGCTTTTATTCTGTCTCCAGCTTTAATATTTTCTCTTGGGATAATCTCATTTTTTTGGATGATTGCTTCTGTTCTTCCAAGATCAACAATCACATTTCCAAATTCTAATCTTTTTACTATCCCACTTAAAATAGTATCTTTTTTTTCTATAAAATCATTAAACTGTCTTTCTCTTTCGGCTTCTCTTACATTCGAGTTAATTACTTGTTTAGCTGTTTGAGCAGCAATTCTTCCAAAATCAAATGATGGCAAGGGTTGTAAAACTTCATCACCAATCGACTTGTCTTTATTTGTTTGATTGAGATTGATTGCGTCTTCTAATTTAATTTCAGTATTTGCGTTTTCTGGATTTTCAGAAACAATTAATTTTCTAAAAATTTCTATATCACCATTATCTCTATTAATGATAACTTTAATCTCGTTGTCTTGGCCGAATTTAGATTTAGCAGCCTTTGCAATTCCTGTTTCCATTGACGATATTATCAATTCTTTATCTATAGATTTTTCCAAAGCTACTGCTTCTGCTATTCTCAATAATTCAAGTTTATCAGCTCTTTTATTTAACATAATTTTGTTTGCTCCAAAAAAAAATGGGCTCAGGCCCATTTTGATATTTCAACAATGTGTTGTGAATATAGTAAAGTTTCTCACTAATTCAATAAAAACTATTTAGAAAAAATGCTTAATTTATCAGTTTTTTCCCATGAAAATGAACCATTATTTTCTGGTGTTCTACCAAAATGACCATAGGCAGATGTTTTTTCATATATGGGTTTATTTAATTTAAGCATCTCTCTAATTCCTCTTGGGCTTAAATCAAAATTTTCCTTAATTTTTTCTATGACAAATTTATTCTTATCCAAATCATTATCAAACAAATCAACATAAATTGACAAAGGTTTGGAAACACCAATGGCATAAGCTAGCTGAATTAAGCATTTATTACTTATTTTTGAAGCTACAATATTTTTTGCAATATATCTTGCTGCATAAGCTGCTGATCTATCAACTTTAGTAGGATCTTTTCCTGAAAAAGCCCCTCCACCGTGTGGAGCCGCTCCACCATAAGTATCAACTATTATTTTTCTTCCTGTTAACCCACAATCTCCATCTGGACCACCTATTACAAAATTCCCAGTTGGGTTAACATAAAACTCTTCTTCATTAAAACCACCAAGAAAATTTTCTGGTATTGCTTTAATCATATAAGGTCTCAATAAATCTATTACTTGAGCTTGATTTACATCCTTAGAATGTTGGGAAGATATAACTACAGACTTAATTTTAACTGGTTTACCATCAATATATTCAAAGGTTACCTGACTTTTAGAATCTGGTTCAATATTTTTAAGTTTACCTGTTTTTCTATCCTCAGCCATTAATCTTAGAATTTTGTGAGAATAATGAATTGGTGCTGGCATTAATACATCAGTTTCATTGCAAGCATATCCAAACATAATTCCTTGATCACCAGCTCCTTCATCTTTATTTCCAGATGAGTCTACTCCCATAGCAATATCAGCAGATTGAGAATGTAAGTGACTTTCAATCTTTGTAGCTTCTTTCCAAGTAAAACCCTCTTGGTCATAGCCAATATCTTTTATACAGTTCCTAACTTTTTCTATTAATTCATCTTTTTTAATTTCTGGACCTCTTACCTCACCAGCCAAAACAACTTTATTGGTTGTAGTAAGTGTTTCACACGCTACTCTTGAAAATGGATCTCTAGAAAGATAGCTATCTACAACCATATCTGAAATTCTATCTGAAACTTTATCTGGGTGTCCTTCTGATACAGACTCACTAGTAAAAAGATAATTTTTAAGATTACTCATTTTTAATTCTAATAAATGAAAATATTAACAAAATATACAATAAAGTTAGTAATCCAAAAATTTTATTTCCATGATTGGAAAATATTGTTGGTTGTATTTTTCGCATTTCTACCAAATCTACATAGCCTGATTCACCAAATTCAACAGTTTGTTCCACAATTCCTATTGGATTAATTATGGCTGCTATACCATTATTTGAAGAGCGAAGGATATATTTACCATTTTCGATTGCTCTAAAAATACTATGGTCAAAATGTTGCTTTGGTCCTATTGATTTACCAAACCATCCATCTTCGGAGATATTAATTATAAAATCATAACTTGAATTTTTAAATAACCTGCCTGAATAAATTATTTCATAACAAATTAAAGGTAATATTTTTAAAGTAGAATTTCCATGTTCTATTTCAATTAGTTCCCTTTTTTTACCTTTTGAAAAAGATTGATAATTATTGGTTAAAGATCTTAATCCTAAAACTTTTAAAATATTTTCAAGTGGTAAAAATTCGCCAAAAGGTACTAAATTTATTTTATTGTACGAATCTAAAATATTTAATTTATTATCATATACTGATAATGAATTAAAAAAATTTGTAGACCCATTATTAGAAACCTTGTGATTTATACCGATTACAAACAAATGATTTTCATTAAAACTTGGATCAAACAATGATCTATATTCTTTTAATTCTTTTTGTGAAATATCTGGAAAAATTCCTTCCGGCCATATAAATATTGTTTTCTCACTACTTTTTGGTGAGCTTAATTTTATCAAATCCTTTATAATAGAGACAGTATTTGCATTTTTATAAAATCTGTCTAAAGAAATATTAGAACCAATTATTCTTATTTTTTGCTCATAAATTTTATTATCTGCCTTATAAAAAGTATCTTTTTGAGAGGAGCCATAGACATAAAAAGATATTAAAGTAATTACAAAAAAAATACATACTGCAATGTTTTTTTTCGATTTACCTAAAAATATTATTGCTGGGCTTGTAAATAAAGAGATACAAAATAAATTTAATCCATAAGTACCTATGATTGAAGTTATGCTTAAAATTTCTATTTGATTAGAAAGACTGTAGACAATTAAATTCCATGGGAATCCTGTTAAAATTATTCCTCTCAAAAATTCTATAACCCCAAAAATTAAAGAAAAAATAAAAAAAGAACTAATGATACTTTTCGGATTTAAAACTGCAAAAAAATAAGAAACTAAACCGTAAAATACAGCTAAAAAACTAGGTATCAAGACTAAAGTAAAGGGAATTAAAAATTTAAAACTTTGATCAAATGTTAAAGAAATTGATATCCAATATAAATTAGTTACAAAATAACCAAAACCAAATATCCAACCATAAAGAAAAAAAATCCTCATATTTTGTTTTTGTTTTAATTTTTTACTTAAAAAAAAATAAAGAGATGAAAATGTAAAAAAATTTATTATAAATAAATTAAATGGAGATAGGCTTAAAGAAGAAAGCATACCTATAAAAGCCAAAAAAATGATTTCAGTAAATATTTTTTTTTTCAATTTAATTCAACTTTGAAATTACAGACTTATATATTAGCTCTTCCTCTTTTAACATCTTTATATAATCTTTATCTTTTATGTGATCAAAATTTAACAAATGCAGAAAACCGTGTATAAAAATCTTAATTAATTTTTCTTTAAAAAATTTAAGTGATTGAGATTTTGGTTTATCAATAAAATTATAACTTATAATGATATCTCCAATATAATTTTCTTTTATTTTTTTTAATTTTTTATTGGATGGAAATGATAAAATATCGGTAGGTTTATCTTTATTTCTAAAACTTTTATTCAATTTTTTAATACTCTTATTGTTAGAAAGTAAAAGTGTAAAACTTACTTTTTTCTGTAAAAATTTATATTTTTTTGGAAACGATCTACAAATTTTTTTAAAAAAAAGTTCTTTTTTCTTTAATCTTTTTGACCAAGCCTTCTCTTCTGAGACGACATCAACGCTAATCATTGTTAGAATAAGCTTTTACTATTTTTGAAACAAGAGGATGTCTTACTACATCTGAATGATCAAAATCAACAACTGCTATTTCATTTAAATGACCTAACAGTTCTTTAGATCTAACAAGTCCTGACATGCTTTTATTGGGTAAGTCTATTTGTGTAGGATCTCCGTTAACAACTATTTTTGAATTTTCTCCTATACGTGTCAGAAACATTTTGATTTGAGTATCAGTAGCATTTTGAGCTTCATCTAAAATAGCAAAAGAGTTTTTTAAAGTTCTTCCTCTCATAAACGCTAATGGTGCTATTTCAATATCACCAATTTCAATCATTCTTTGTATTTTTTCAAAATCAAATAGATCATAAAGAGAATCATATAAAGGCCTTAAATATGGGTCGACTTTTTCTTTCATATCTCCGGGCAAAAAACCTAATCTTTCACCAGCCTCTACAGCAGGTCTTGATAAAATTATTCTATCAATCTTTTTCTCTAATAACATTGTAAGACCGACTGCTACTGCTAAAAAAGTTTTCCCTGTTCCAGCTGGACCAGCCGAAATTATTATATCACTTTGTCTTAAAGCTCTTACATATCCTTTTTGTTTTTCTGATCTTGGAATAATTGATTTTTTTGGTGTTTTAATTATATCGGTTACATTGTTGTTTTTAACTTTTTCATTAATCATAAATTTATCAACTGATGAGACTATATCTTTAGTCTCTACACTGCCATTATTGATAAATTGATTTGCTAAAAATTGAATAGCATTTTTAATTATCTCATTTTTTTGAGAATTTGATTTAATTAATATCGAGTTGCCTCTTGAATATAAACTAGATTTAGTAATTTTTTCTAATTGTTTTAAATTTTTATTAAATTCTCCAACTACACCCATTAATAAATCGTTATCATGAAAAATAACACTAAGTGTGTTATTATCTGAATAAACAAATTTAAGAGATGTTTCTAAATTCTTTTTAATTAAACCGCCCAATTTTTATGCTACCTTTTTATTAGAATTAATAACTATATCACCAAATAAAGTAGTTCTATTGCTTTGTTTGATTTTTACTAACATAACTTTTCCTATATCCTCTTTTTTACCATTAAATATAACTGGTGTCATATATTCTGAGCGTCCAAATAACTGGGTTTTATCTTCTGTTAGATTCTCTACTAAAACTCTTAATATTTTATTTTCTAAAGACTTGTGCATATTAATTTGATTTTCAAATAATTGATTTTGTACTTTTTCTAATCTTGAGGCAGAAATACTTTTATCAATTAAATCTAAATCTTCAGCAGCAGTACCGGGTCTTGGGCTAAAAATAAAAGAATATGAATTAATGAATTTAATTCTTTTAATCAAATCAAGCGTATCATTAAAATCCTTTTCCTCTTCTCCTGGGTAGCCTATAATAAAGTCACTTGAAAATTCTATTTTTGAATTTATTCTTTTTAATTTTTCAAATATTTTCAAATAATCACTTATTAGATGTTTTCTATTCATGAGTTTTAAAATTTTATTTGAGCCACTTTGAATAGGAAGGTGAACTAAAGGCATCAATTTTTTTGAGTGTTTATAAACCTCAATTAAATCCTCTGACATATCTTTTGGATGAGACGTTGTATACCGGACTCTCTCAATTTTTGAAAATTTTTCAATTTCTAAAATCAAATTAGATAATCTGTAATTATTGTGTTTATAAGCATTTACGTTTTGACCAAGCAAAATAATTTCTTTTACACCGTTATCAACCAGATGTTTGGCTTCATCTAAAATTTGTTGAAACGGTCTCGAGTATTCTGGTCCCCTTGTATAGGGTACAACACAGAAATGACAAAACTTATCACACCCCTCTTGTACTGTTAAAAATGATGAAACTTCACTCATCTCATTTTTTATTTTACTCAAGTAATCAAATTTATCATCTGCTTCAAATTCAATAGTTTCTGATTTTTCCTTTTTTTTTATGAAATTTAATATCTTATTATTAATTTCATGATATGACTGTGGTCCAATAACCAAATCTATATAAGGTTCTCTTTTCAACATTTCTTGGTTTTCTGCTTGAGCAACACACCCTGCTACAATAACTAACGGTTTATTTTTTGATCTAAAAATTTTTTTCACCCTTCCTATCTCATGATAAACTTTTTCTTTAGCTTTATCTCTTATGTGGCAAGTATTTAAAAAATAACAATCAGCTTCCTCATAATTATTTGTTTTATTGTAACCAATTTTTTTAACTGTATCAAAAATACGATTTGAGTCGTATTCATTCATTTGACATCCAAAAGTTTTGATAAAAATTTTTTTACTCATTTATTGAGGTTTTTTTTTGACCCCATATAACTCTAGTTTATGATCTACTAAAGTGTAACCATATTTTTCTGCTACTTTAATTTGAAGTTTTTCTATTTCGTCATCTACAAATTCAATTATCTCTCCTGTTTTTACATCGATCAAATGATCATGATGACTTTCGATCATCGCTTCGTATCTTGCTTTGCCACCCTTAAAATCATGTTTAGCTAATATACCTGCCTCTTCTAAAAGTTTTACAGTCCTATAAACTGTAGCAATACTTATTTTTGGATCAATCTTTGAAACTCTATTATACAATTCATCTACATCTGGATGATCAGACTCCCCATAAGACTCTTTAGATTCCGATATTACTCTGACTATTACTCTCCTTTGATCAGTTAGTTTAAGACCTTTAGATATACATTTTTCTTCAATTGAAACTGACATAGTTTAATTTTAACTTATATAAATAGGATTAATCAAATTTTTTTTAATTTTGAATTTGTCGCATAAAATGGGAATATTTTCATATTTAACCTCATCGATATCTTTAAAATCTCTAAAACTAAAACAATAATAGTCTATTTTCAAAGCTAAATGAAATGCTTTTATTAAAGACAGTGAATTTCTTATACCAGCAAAACTACCTGGACCTCTATTAACATAAATGGTTGAAATATCTTTTATTTTTATCTTATTTGAATTTAAAAAGTCATTTATCAGTATAACTAATTTTTCATAATTAGTTTTGCTATTTATGTGGGTAACATTATAAATATCAGTATTATTAATGAGCATAAAAAAAATATTCTCTCCTGCCGCATCAACAATTAGTCTATTCATTTTTATTTTTTATTTTGCCATAAATTCTAATGCAGAAGATAATAATAGCAAATACTATTCAAAAGATGAGGGTGTAGTGTCTATTATGTATCATCGTTTTAATGAAAATAAATATCCATCAACAAATATTAAGATTGATATTTTTAAAGAACATCTTCAAATCATTAAGGATTCTAATTATAATTTCCTTAACCCAGAAGATCTTGAAAATAATCTAATGATCCCAAAAAAAAATAAAGAAATTTTAATTACTATAGATGATGGATTTAAATCATTTTATGAGGAGGCATGGCCAATTTTAAAAAAAGAAAAAATACCTTTTATTTTGTTTATATCAACTGAGCCCGTGGGTAAAAATGGATACATGAATTGGAGTCAGATAAAAGAAATAGAAAAATCTGATTTTGCAATTATTGGACACCATTCACACACACACGATTATCTAATTGATAAAACAGATCAAGAATTCATTTCTGATATTGAAAAAGCAAATGAAATATTTTTAAAAAATTTAGGATATGTTCCAGACCTATTTTCATATCCTTTTGGTGAATACTCTAAGTTCATGAAAGATTATATTTCTAAAAATTTTAAACTTTCATTTGGTCAACATTCAGGTGTAATAGATGTTAATAAGGATAAATTTGAACTTCCTAGATTTCCCATCAATGAGAAATATGGAGAAATAAAAAGATTTAGATCAATTATCAATTATTTCCCTCTTGAATATAAAAATTTAAAACCAGAAGAAAAAAAATTAAAAAAAGAAAATAATCCACCAATATTTAGTGTAGAATTTTTTGCAAATCAAAAAAATTTAAATAATATTAACTGTTACTCAAATGAGGGTGGCGTCTGGGAAAAATCTAAAATTAAATTTAATAACTCTAAACTTTTTATTGAGTTTAGAGAACCCTTCCTTCCAAGAAGGGGAAGAATTAATTGTTCTTTAAATGATGATGGTAAATGGCGTTGGTTTGGTACCCAATTTATAGTAAATAAAAATTAAGTTAAACTTTCAAGTTCAATACTTGAGGGAAGTAACTTTGCATCATCAAAATCTTTTAAATTATTTTGTTTAATAATTTTTTGTAAAACTTCAACATATTGATTTCCTGTTTCAGCATAATTTTTAAGAAATTGAGAAAGTATAATACTATCTAAGGGTCTTTTAGAATCTCTTAATTGCGCCCTAGCTAATCTAAAATTTTCATATGAGGAATGGGTATTTAAGTTTCTTTGATATGCTCTAACTGAGGCTTGTAATACATTAAACTTCATTACTTTATGACCTTTATTTTCATCAGCTTCCTTAGGTTTCAATCCTTCACCAGACCAAGTCCATTGACCAAAAAGAGCATTACCCTCTTGTGCAAATCTTGAAGTTCCCCAACCTGTTTCTTTTGCAGCTTGAGCTATAGCCAATGATACTGGAATTTCGTCCATTCTTATTTTTAAAATTGATAGATCTTTAGACGGAATACCATACTGTTTAAATTTATTTTTTAACCATTTCTTTTCTAATTTAGTATTATTGTTTTTGTTAATAATACTGAATAAGGTTTTTCTATCTAATCTAATATTATTATTTTCTTTTAAAATTAGAGGTAAAACAATTTGAATAAAAAATTCTTTTCTTTTTTTAGTATTTTCAATCATTTTAATTTCAGCAGGTAGAAGAGTTAATGCTACTGGTTTTACTAATTTTTTTTGTCTCACATCATCTAACTTATAATCAGTATCTTCGAATAATTGTTTAATTGTTGAAGCATTCAATCTTACTGTATCGGTCTCTAAGTCGTTTAAACTGAAAATATCAATTAATAAATCTTTTTCATTTAATTCATTACCATCGTATGATCCCTCATTTTTTTTATTAAGGGTGTAAGCTAAAATAGATTTCGAATTATTTTGGAATTCATTTGTAATTATAAAATTTTTTTTTGTGTAACTCGATATCAAAGGCAATGAATAAAAAGAAAAAACTACTAAAATACTAGCAATTAATATTCTTGGTAGCGATCCAATTCTTCTATCATCAAAAAATTTAAACATTTTTAAATTTTTTCTTTGGATTTTAAAGAAAAGAAGCTTCGATCTTAATAATAAAATTTGATTGAAGAAATTAAATTTATTCAATTTAAAATTAAAAAAATCTTTTTTTAGCATTTAAATAGCCTCAACCTTTTTAACTTCTGGTAAGTAATGACAAAGAAGATTCTGTACCCCTTGTTTTAAAGTCATTGTCGAGCTTGGGCAACCAGAGCAGCTTCCTTGTAATTGTACCTTTACAATCCCATCTCTAAATTCTTTAAATTTAATATCTCCCCCATCTTTAGCTACTGCTGGTCTTATCTTTTCATTTAGTATTTTAACAATTTTTTTTTCTATCTCTTGTAAATTTTCATTTTTTTCTTTTAATTCATTATCAATCACACACTCCTTACCTTTTGAGTAAAAATCGTTTATCAAAGAAATTACAATGTGTTTAATTTCATCCCATGATATTTTGTCTTCTTTATTAATTGATATAAAATCTTTACCTAAAAAAATACCTTCCACTCCATTTATTGACAATAAATCTTTGACTAATTCATTATTTATTTCCTCCTTTTTGGTTACCTCAAAAGAGCCTTGATTAGAAACAACTTTTCCAGGTAAAAATTTTAATGAATTTGGGTTTGGTGTAATTTCTGTCTGTACAAACATAAATTATATATAGTCATTAATCATCAAAATGAAACTTGTTAATGAAAAAATCTTAAAAACCAATTATTTCATGAATTTTTTCAACTTTTTTTGACGCTATTTTGTCTGCTTTTTTGTATCCATCTACAAGAATTGAGTCTAAATAATTATGATCATTGAGTAATTTTTTAATTTCAAAAGAAATAGGAATAATTTTTTCAATCAATAATTGAGATAAATTCTCTTTAAAATGCGAAAAGTTTTTTCCTGAAAATTCATTTAGAGAATTTTCTAGAGTTAAACCTGCTAGACTCGAAAAAATTCCAATTAAATTTTTTGCTTCAGGTCTTTTTTCTAATTCTTCAATAGTTGATGGTAAGGGTAAAGCATCAGTTTTAGCTTTTTTAATTTTGTTTGCTATTGTATCCTTTCCATCAGTAAGATTAATACGACTTAAATCTGATATTTCAGATTTACTCATTTTTTTTAAACCATCTTTAAGACTCATTATTCTTGAAAATTCTTTTTTAATTAAAGGTTCTGGTATCTTAAAAAAATTATCTACTTTAAAATCATTATTAAACTTTTGAGCTATATCCCTACAAAGCTCTAAATGTTGTTTTTGATCATTTCCTACTGGAACATGTGTTGAGTCATAGAGAAGTATATCTGCAGCCATTAATACTGGATATGAATAAAGACCAATGCTCGCTTTCTCTTTGTCTTTTCCCGCTTTTTCCTTAAATTGAGTCATTCTATTTAACCAACCTAATCTAGCTGTGCAGCTTAAAATCCAAGCTGCTTCTGAATGAGCACTTACTTTAGATTGATTAAAAATAATACTTTTTTTTGGATCAATACCGCTTGCAATAAAGGTTGCTACTGTTTCACGAATATTATTTTTTAATTTTTTGGGATCTTGGTTTACTGTAATAGCATGAAGATCCACAACACAAAAAATACAATGATTTTCTTTTTCATTATTTAGTTCTACAAAATTTTTTATAGCTCCTAAATAATTTCCTAAATGGAGATTGCCGCTTGGCTGAACACCAGAGAAAATTTTTTTTACCATAAATTAATACTTTAGTTTAATATCATCATATTTAAAAGCTTTGATAAGTAATGAAATCAAAAGGTAAAAAATTAATCCTAAAATCACTGAAAGTAACAAGTAAAATGATTTAAAGTAATAATCATAAACCAATTGATTTTCAAAAAACATAATTACATATTTGAAAAAAATACCCATTAAAAATGATGAAAATGATATCTTAATAAATCTTATTATAAAAATTTCATTAAATTGAAACAAATCTCTATTTTTTAAAAAAATGAATAATATTATAGAATTGAACCAAGAAGAAATACTAGTAGCGATAGGTATAATTATAAAGCCAACGCTTTTAAAATAATAAATACTTATAATTACATTTAGAATTACTGAAAATAAAGAAATATAAAATGGTGTCTTGGTATCATGATTTGCGAAAAAAAAGGTCGAAAAAACTTTTATTAAAGCAAAAGCTGGCAAACCAAGACCAAAATAAAAAAGTGCTTTTGCAGAATTAGTTACAGCTTCTTCAGTAAAAGAACCATAACCAAATAAAGCTGAAATAATTACATCTGATCCAATAAACAAAGCAACAGATGCGGGTAAGCTTAGAAACATACTCAATTCCAATGCTTTATTTTGAACTTGTAAAATTTTTTTCTTTTTTTTTAGATAAACATATTTTGATAATTGAGGTAAAACAACAACACCAATAGCAATCCCAGCAATTGCTAGATTTATTTGATAAATTCTATCAGCATAATATAAATATGATACCGCACTTGCTTGAAAAGAAGCAATAATTGTTCCAATTAGTATATTTATTTGTGTAACTCCCGAAGAAAAAATACTTGGTAAAAGTTTTTTAAAAAAAAATTTTACTTTATTGTCAATCTTAAATTTAAAATTTAAATCTATAACATAAAATTTTTTAACAAATCTATATAAGAAAATTAATTGTAACAATCCAGCTGCAGATACTCCATAAGAAAGAAAGTAAATTAATTCATCACCTAAATATTTTCCAAAAACTAAAATACTTATTAAAACTAAATTTAAGATAATAGGTGCTGCTGAAGCTACAGCAAATTTATTATGAGAATTAAGTATTGCAGCAAAAAAAGAAGATAAGCTTACAAACAGTAAAAAGGGGAAAGTTATTCTTGTTAAATTGATAGCCAGTTCAATTTTTTCTTTATTTTCAACAAAACCAGGAGCTATTAAACCCACAAAGGTAGGCATAAAAAGTTCAACAACTAAAACTAAAAAAAATAAACCTAAAAATAATAAATTAAAAATTTGATTAGCAAATTTTATCGATTTAGAATTTTTTTTTACTAACTCTTCAGTATAGCTTGGAACAAAAGCAGCATTGAATGTGCCTTCAGCGAATAATCTTCTAAAAGTATTTGGTATTCTAAAAGCTACAAAAAAAGTATCCGCTAAAAAACTTGTTCCAAGAAAAATTGCAATTAGTACATCCCTTAAATAACCAAGTATTCTGCTGATTATAGTATAAAAACCAAAAGTGCCTGTTGACTTAACTAAATTCATAAATCATATTAGTCTTAATTTTACCCCATTTGTACACCTAATTAAGATAAATGAAAAAAACAAAAATAGATCATTACACTGATAAGGAAGCACTAGATTTTCATAGTCATAAAAAACCAGGGAAGATTGAAATTTCATCATCAAAAAATATGACTACCAAGAGAGATCTTGCATTAGCTTATTCTCCCGGGGTTGCTGCTCCAGTAAGAGCTATTAGCAATAATCCTGAGGCAGCATTTGACTATACAAGTAAAGGAAATCTTGTTGCTGTTATTAGTAATGGTTCAGCTATTTTAGGTATGGGTAATCTAGGTGCTTTAGCATCTAAACCTGTAATGGAAGGAAAAGCCGTTTTATTTAAAAGATTTGCTGATATAGACTCAATCGATCTTGAGATTGATTCTAATGATCCTGATCAGATTATAAATAGTATAAAAAATTTTGCACCAAGCTTTGGTGGTATAAATCTTGAGGATATTGCAGCTCCTGATTGTTTCATTATTGAAGAAAAGCTCAAAGAAATTTTGGATATACCTGTTTTTCACGATGATCAACATGGCACCGCAATAATTACTACAGCTGCATTAATAAACGCTCTTGATATAAATAAAAAAAAAATTGATAAAATAAAAGTTGTCGTAAATGGTGCTGGAGCATCTGCCATGGCCTGTACAAATTTATTTAAAAAAAGTGGTGTTCCTCAAAAAAATATAACAATGATTGATAGACAAGGTGTAATATTTCGAGGAAGAGAAAATTTAAATCAATGGAAATCAAGTCATGCAATTGAAACACAAGATCGAGATTTAAATGATGCAATTAAAAATGCAGATGTGTTTTTAGGATTATCCGCAAAAGGTGCTTTAACAAAAGATATGGTAAAAAAAATGGCAAAAAACCCAATTATTTTTGCTTGTGCAAATCCAGATCCTGAAATTACACCAGAAGAAATTGAGGAAGTAAGAGATGATGCAATTATAGCAACCGGAAGGTCAGATTATCCAAATCAGGTTAATAATTTAATAGGCTTTCCATATATTTTTAGAGGCGCTTTAGATGTAAGATCTAAAACAATCAATGAAGAAATGAAAGTAGCTGCTGCAAATGCGATTGCTAATCTTGCAAAAGAGGATGTTCCAGATGAAGTTGTTGCAGCAATGGGTGGTGAAAGACCACATTATGGCAAAGATTACATCATTCCATCGACATTTGACCCTAGATTAATAAGTGTTATTCCTGCTGCTGTGGCTCAGGCTGCAATAGATACTGGAGTTGCAAGAATCAAAATTAGTGATTTTGAGATTTATAAAGATCAACTTAAACAAAGATTAGATCCAACAGTAACTATAATGCAAGGTATTAATAGTTATATTAAAAAAAAACAAAAAAAAGTTGTTTTTGCAGACGGTGAAGATGAGAACACTCTTAAAGCTGCAATAGCTTTTAAAAATTCAAAATTAGGAACACCAATTTTAATTGGAAAAGAGGAGTTAATCAAACAGCAAATAAAAAAAATTGGTTATAATGAAAATTTCGATATTGAAATTATTAATTCAAAAGACACCCTTAAAAGAGAAAAATATGTAAAATACTTATTTAAAAAACTTCAAAGAGAACAAGGTATGCTAGAGTGGGATTGTGATAGACTCATTAGAAATGATAGAGTTATTTGGGCTTCTTGTATGGTTGCTTGCAATGATGCAGATGCCATGGTGACCGGAAATACTAGACGATACTCTTCCTCTTTAGAAAAAATTGTAAAAGTTGTGGACCCAAGACCTGGAGAGATTATGTTTGGTTTAAATTTAGTTGTTAATAGAGGTAAAACAATATTTATATGTGATACTTCAGTTATAGAATATCCTGACGCAAATCAACTAGCTGATATGGCTAAATCAGCTGCAAGGGTTGTTAAGCTTTTTGGTTTTGATCCTAAAGTTGCTTTTTTATCTCACTCTACTTTTGGCCAACCAGTGACTGATAGAACCAAAAGAATAAGCGATGCAGTTGAGATTTTAAAAAAGAGTAATGTAGATTTCAAATTTGATGGAGAGATGCAGCCAGATGTTGCGCTTGAAGAAGTATATAAAGAGCTTTATCCTTTTTCTGAAATAGTTGGTAGTTCAAATGTACTAATAATGCCAAGTCAGCACAGCGCGGCTATTTCTTATAAAATGATTAAATCTATGAGTAGGGCAAAAGTTATCGGTCCACTACTAATTGGTTTAGGTCTTCCAATTGAAATAGCACCACTAAGATCTTCTACATCGGAAATTATTAATTTAGCATCTATAGCTGCATATTCTGCAGATGTCATTAATTACAAAAAAAATTAATTTTTTTGAATTCTTAAGTTTTCAACAAGTAAAATACTAGCTACTACATCTTCAACATCTAAAATTTCTTTTGATTCTTGTATTACTAAATCTTTTTCATTTTTTGAGGATGCTATACCGTAAATATAGATTTTCTTTTTATACGTATCAATTTGATAATTAGTAGCTTTTATTTCTTTATTAAAAATTAATGCTGTTCTCAACTGGGAAGTAATTAAAATGTCTTTTGCAGATTGTTTAAAATCAAATTCTTCTTTTATCTTTATATCATTTCTAACAGATCTGACCCCCTCTGTTTCCCATGCTACTTTTGTCAGTTTAAGTTTTTCTTCAGGATCTTCGACTTTACCTGTCAAAAAAATTCTACCATCTAAAACCTTCGATTTAACAGATAAAAAATAATTTTTATCAATTAGAAGAATTCTAGCTGATAAATTTTTCTGCATGATAGAGTCATCAATTTGTGTGCCTAATGATCTTGGATCAATCGCAACACTAACTCCAGTTCCAAAAATACCTGTTGATGACACACCAACACAATTATTTAAAATTAAACTAATTAATATTAAAATAATAAATTTATTTTTCATTTTTTATTGTTAAACAGTAATCATAAATAACTTTTTTTGGAATCTTATTATTCTCATTTATAATACTTGAAATTTCTTTTACACTTAATTTATTGATCATTTTATTAATAATTCTTTTATCTGATTCATTTAAAATTTGGGAAATTTTTTTATCTTCATTTTTTTCTGATATAACAATTGTTAATTCACCTTTTAAGTTAGATTTAAACAACTCTAATTTATCGATTTCAGATCTATAAAATTCTT
>CACKDD010000002.1 GCA_902598825.1 uncultured Pelagibacteraceae bacterium
CCATATCTAAAGCCAGCTTTAATTATTCGAGTATAGCCCCCTGCTCTTTTTTCATATCTCTTTGATAAAGTTTTTTTTACCTTAGTAGCTGATTTAACATCTTGTAACTGAGAGACTAGAATTTTAGTATTATGTAATGTATTTTTTTTGCCTAAAGTAATTAATTTATCTGCTTGAGGTTTTAAAAATTTAGCTTTAGGTAAAGTAGTTTTAATTTGTTCGTACTTTATAAGTGAATTTAGCATGTTTTTAAGAAGAGCTTTTCTATGCTCAGAAGTTCTGTTTAACTTCTTGTTCGCCATTCCGTGTCTCATTATATAGCTTCCTCTAATTTTTTAGACATTTCGGCAATATTATCAGGAGGCCAATTAGGAATTTCCATACCTAAATATAATGACATTCCAGTTAATACCTCTTTTATTTCATTTAAAGATTTTCTTCCAAAATTGGGAGTTCTAAGCATTTCACCTTCAGATTTTTGAACAAGATCACCAATATAAATAATATTATCATTTTTTAAACAATTCATTGATCTTACAGAAAGCTCAAGTTCATCAACTTTTCTCAATAAATTTTTGTTAAATTCGGGCTCAGATGATGTTTCTTTCACAGGTACTTCAACCGGCTCATCAAAATTTATAAACATTTTTAATTGATCTTGGAATATTCTAGCTGAATAAGCCACAGCGTCTTCTGCAGAAATGGAACCATTAGTTTCAACTTCCATAGTCAATTTATCATAATCTAAAGCTTTGCCTTCTCTAGCTGTACTTACAGAGTAAGAAACTTTTTTGACTGGGCTATATAATGAGTCAATTGCTATTAAACCTAATGGTGGTTCTTCAGGTTTATTAAGATCTGCTGGTACATAACCTTTTCCAGTATTTAAATTCATTTCCATATGAAAATTAGTATTTTCATCTAAATTACAAATAACTAAATCTGGATTTAATATTTCAACATCAGCAACTGAAGTAATATCTGAAGCTTTAATTTCACCTGGACCTTTTGCGTCTAAAACAAGTTTTTTAGTTCCTTCAGTAGTACACTTTAGAGCTAAAGATTTGACATTTAAAACAATGTCTGTGACGTCTTCTCTTACACCTTTTATAGACGTAAATTCATGAAGAACACCATCAATTTGAATTGAAGTAACAGCTGCGCCTCTTATCGAGGATAATAAAATTCTTCTTAAAGAATTTCCAAGTGTTAGTCCATAACCTTTCTCAAGAGGTTCTGCTACTATAGTTGCGTGAGTCAAATCATCACTAATTTTAACATCAAGTTTTGCTGGTTTGATTAATGATTTCCAATTTTTAATATTCACATTTTCTACTTCCATTAAACTCTCCTTTTTTTTGGTGGTCGCGTACCATTATGTGGCATTGGTGTTGTATCTTTAATTGATAAAATTCTAAAACCTCTTGCTTGTAAAGCTCTTAAAGCAGTTTCTCTGCCTGAACCCGGTCCTTTAACCTCTACAGATAAAGTCTTCATTCCAAACTCTAGAGCTTTTGAAGCCGCCGCATCAGCTGCTATTTGTGCAGCATATGGTGTTGATTTTCTTGAACCTTTAAAACCTTTTTGACCTGCTGAAGCCCAAGAAATTACATTTCCATTAGTATCAGCTATAGATATAATTGTATTGTTAAATGTAGATTGAACATATGCAATACCATTTAAGATATTTTTTTTAATTTTTTTTTTTTTGGAATAAGAACTTTTATTTGATTTTTTTGGTGACTTATCTACGTTTTGATCCTTTATCTCTGATTTTTCAATTTTTACCATAATTATTTTTTAAGTGGGGTTAATTTCTTACCAGCAATAGCGATTGCTTTACCTTTTCTGGTTCTAGCATTACATCTAGTTCTTTGACCTCTTACGGGTAATTTTTTTCTGTGTCTAGAACCTCTGTAAGAAGCTAAATCAATTAATCTTTTTATACTTAAAGAATAATCTCTTCTTAAATCACCTTCTACTTTAAAATTTTGATCTATATACTCACGAATCTTTAAAATCTCTTCGTCAGTTAATTGATTAACTCTTTTTTCTTTGGGTATTTCAAGAGAAGAGCATATTTGTTTTGAAAATCTATCACCAATACCGTAAATATATGTAAGTCCAATATGAACTAATTTATTTTGTGGGATGTTAATTCCTGCAATACGAGCCATAAATAAGTGATAAATTTCAGCCTTTTATATAAGAAGATCTTTTAAAGTCAACGCATTAAACATTAAGAAAACCTTCTATTTTGGCAGTTATTTGATCAATTTTAAGACTGCCATCAATTTCATAAAAATTTGGATTTTTGGAGTAAAAATCTAAGACTGGATTAGTTGTTTCCATGTATTTGTCGTACCTTTTTAGAATAATATCCAAATCATCATCAGTTCTGTTTTCTAAGACTTTTCTTTTTTTAATTCTTTTAATAATAGTCTCTTTATTTACATTTAGAAAAAAAATAAAATTTATTTTTTGGTTTGAGTTACTTAACAACAAATCTAAATTTTCAGCTTGTTTTATTGACCTTGGGTATCCATCGAAAATTAACTTATTTTTTTTAAGTGGATCAGATATTGCTTTATCTATAAGTTTGTTAACTATTTCATCACTTACAAACTTTCCATCATTCATATCATTAATTATTAATTTTCCTATTTCAGTATTATTTTGAATTTCATTTCTCAACATGTCGCCTGTAGATACTTGAAAGCCATTTAACTTTTCAACTAAATATCTTGCTTGAGTGCCTTTACCAGCACCAGGAGGTCCAAATAAAATCAAATTCACTTGTCTTATCTACCAAATTTTGTTTTTTTAATTAATTGTTCATATTGGGAACTCATTAATCTTGTTTGAATTTGAGTAACTGTGTCTATCGCTACTACAACAACAATCAAAATTGAAGCACCACCCAAATAGAAAGGTATTGGATAGTTTGCAATTAAAAACTCAGGCATTAAACACACTAATGTTAAGTATAATGCTCCAATAGTAGTTAATTTAGTCAAAATATTTTCAATATATAAAGCTGTACTTTCACCTGGTCTTATTCCTGGAATAAAACCACCATATTTTCTTAAATTATCAGCTGTCTCTGTTGGATTAAAAGTAATCGAAGTATAAAAAAAAGTAAAAAATATTATTCCTGATCCATAAAGTAACATGTAAAGGGGCTGGCCTTGAGTAAAGAAAGAACTTATATTTAAAAAAGTTTCATTATCTGAAATATTAAAATTCGAAAAAGTCACAGGTAACAATAGTAAAGCTGAAGCAAAAATTGCAGGGATAACTCCAGCCATATTAATTTTTAATGGAAGATGTGATGACTCACCACCATACATTTTATTACCCATTTGTCTTTTGGGATAATTAATTAATATTTTTCTTAGTGCCCTTTCCATAAAAACTACAAATAATATCGTAACAATCAATAATACAAATATTGCTAAAATCATAATTGTAGAAATAGCTCCAGTCCTTCCAAGTTCAAAAGTTGTTACTAATGCTCTTGGAATTTCAGCAACTATACCAGCAAAAATAATTAGAGAAATACCATTACCTATTCCTCTTTGAGTGATCTGTTCACCAAGCCACATTAAAAAAATTGTACCAGCAACTATAGTTGTAACGGTAGAAATTTTAAAAAAAATTCCAGGATTAATTACTAAACCTGCTGAAGACTCTAATCCAACTGCAAGTCCAAAACCTTGAACAGTCGCTAACAAAACAGTACCATACCGAGTAATTTGAGTTAATTTAGCTCTGCCTGTTTCTCCTTGTGATTTTAAATTTTTAAAATAGTCTGATACTCCAGCTAAAAGTTGTACAATAATAGCAGATGAAATGTATGGCATGATACCTAGAGCAAAAATAGCCATTCTGCTGACAGCTCCACCAGCAAATACGTTGAACATACCTAGTAATCCCTTCTGATTACCTTCCATCATAATTTTTAACTGTTCAGGATCAATTCCAGGTAAAGGGACAAATGTACCAAATCGATACACTGTTAAAATTGCTAGAGTAAATAGTATTCTATTTCTTAAATCATTATTTGAGGGTGAAGAGCTCATTTAATAATATTTATTTCTTTAATTGGATAGATCCACCAATTTTTTCTAGTTTCTCTACAGCTGATTTAGATGCCAAATCTGCTTCAATATTAATTTTATCTTTAATCACACCTGACCCTAAGATTTTTAATTTTACTGAGTTTTTATTTATCAAGCTCAACTTTTTTAACAGATCTGAATTCAAAATATCAGAAGTCTTAATATTTTTTTTATCAATATATGATTGAATTTTATCTAGATTTAAAATTGCAATATTGTCTTTACTAACTGGATTAAAGCCCCTTTTAGGCAATCTTCTATATAAAGGCATCTGGCCACCCTCAAAACTTTTTATTGCAACACCTGATCTAGATTTTTGACCCTTAACACCTCTACCTGATGTTTTGCCTTTTCCTGAGCCAATACCTCTACCAACTCTAATTTTTGTTTTATTTCTTTTAGTTCTGTTATTTAAACTTATCATTATCCTCTTTTTTCAATAATTTCTGAAATTTTTTTATTTCTAATTGATGATATTTGTTTTGGAGAGTTTTGTTTTAACAACGCTTTCATTGTAGCTCTTATGACATTATGAGCATTTGAAGTACCCATTGATTTAGCAACAATATCTTTTACTCCTAAAACCTCACATACCGCTCTTACAGGACCACCTGCTATTATACCTGTCCCTTTTGATGCAGCTCTTAGTACAATTCTTCCCGATCCATCTTTTGCTTTAACATCGTGATGAATAGTTCTACCTTCTCTTAATGGAATTTGAATTAATTTTCTTCTTGCCATTTCATTTGCTTTCTTAATAGCATCAGGAACTTGTTTTGCCTTTGCATGTGCTATACCAATTTTACCTGACTGATTACCTACTACAACTAATGCAGAAAATCCAAATCTTCTTCCACCTTTCACGACTTTTGTAATACGATTTATATGGACTAATTTTTCTAGTATGTCGTCATTTTTTTTGTCTTTAAAATTTTCCATTTTTAAAACTCCATTCCATTTTTACGAAGAGTTTCTGCAAAAATCTTTACTCTCCCGTGATACTTGTAAACACCTCTATCAAAATAAATCTTTGTTATTTTCTTTTCTTGTGCTTTTTTTGCTAACTTTTCTGCAACAATTTTTGATAATTCAGTTTTATTAGTTTTTGTTCCAGATTTAATATCTTTTTCTATAGATGAAGCTGATAGAAGAGTTATATTTTTTAGGTCATCAATAATTTGAGCAGAGATGTTTTTAGATGATCTAGAAATACTTAATCTAAACCTATCATTAGAAGAGACTTTTTTGACTTTATTACTAACTCTAAACCTTTTTCTTTTAGTTGTGTTTAATTTCATTATTTTTTCTTTCCTTCTTTTTTAAGAACATATTGTCCTTTTTCTCTGACCCCTTTACCTTTATATGGCTCTATTTTTCGTAAAGTTTTCAGCTTTGAAGCAATTGCTCCTACTTGCTGTTTGTCTGCACCTGTAATTTTTAAAGTTGTTTGCTTTTCTACTGTAATTTTTATTCCTTCAGGAATATCAAAATTAATATCGTGACTATATCCTAATTGTAAATTTAGCTGATTTCCTTTTAGGGCAGCTCGATATCCTACTCCAATTAACTCAAGTATTTTTTCATATCCAGCACTAGATCCAATAACTGCATTATTGATCAAACTTCTATTCATTCCCCATAATCTTTTTGTTTCTTGGTCAATTTTTTTAGGTTTAATAGAAATTTCCTTACCATCTTTAATATCAAGATTAAAAATCTCTAAATTGATATTTATTGTTTTTTTACCTAATGGACCCTCTATGTTTAAATTATTACCTGCCAAAACAACTTTTACTTTTTCAGGAATAGAAATATTTATTTTACCAATTTTAGACATTAAAATACCTTACAAATTATTTCACCACCAACTTTTTGTTTTCTTGCATCTATATCGGTCATAACTCCTTTTGGAGTTGAGACAATAGCAATACCTAATCCATTATTTATTTTAGGCAAACTATCAGCACTTGAAAATATTCTTCTACCGGGTTTAGAAACTCTTTCAAATGTACTTATAACTGGATTGCCTGAGTGATATTTCAACTCTAAAGATAAAAGTGATATATTATTTTCTTTATTGATTTTAAAATCTTTAATAAATCCTTCATTTTTTAGAATATCAGCTATTTTCATTTTAAAATTAGATGATGGTAAGTCTACCTTTTTGTGATTTCTCACTTGAGCATTCTTAATTCTTGCTATCATATCTCCAATTGGATCACTTAAACTCATATATTCCTTTCTACCAACTTGATTTAACTAATCCTGGTATCTTTCCTTGTAAACCAAGTTGTCTTAACGCTATTCTTGATATTTTTAATTTTCTATAAACCCCATGTGGTCTTCCAGTTATTTGACATCTATTCATAACTCTAACCTTTGCTGAGTTTCTAGGTAATTTCGATAATTTTTGTTGAGCCTTAAATCTTTCTTCTAAGGGAAGTTTTTTATTCATAACTATCTTTTTTAATTTTTCTCTCTTTGAATACAATCTATTAGATAATTTAATTCTTTTATTATTTTTATTAATTGAACTTAACTTAGCCATTTTAGTTTTCTCCTTTTTTTATAAACGGAAAGTTTAATTTTTCTAATAAAGCAAAACTATGTTCTTTGCTTTTTGACGTAATAACTACAATTATGTCTATGCCTCTAACTTTATCAGCTCTATCAAAACTTACTTCAGGAAAAATTATATGTTCTTTTACACCAAACGTATAATTGCCAAATTTATCAAAACCTTTAGATGATAAACCTCTAAAATCTTTTATCCTAGGTAATGCTATATTTACTAATCTATCTAGAAACTCATACATTTTATCTTTACGTAAAGTTACTTTTAATCCAGCATTAGACCCTTTTCTGGTTTTAAAATTAGCAACAGATTTTTTAAATTTCGTTATAACTGGCTTTTGTCCAGTAATTTTAGCTAAATCTTCTTCACATGATTTTAGAATTTTGGAATCATTGCCATCTAAGCCAAGACCCATATTTAAAACAACTTTTTCAATTTTTGGACCCATGTATAAGTTTTTAAAACCAAATTGGTTTTTCAATGAAAGTTGTATTTCTTTATAATAAAGTTCTTTTAATCTTGGAGTCATTATTTTTTAGCCTCAGTTTTTTTATTTTTATTTTTTTCAGTAATTAATTTTAAGTTAGATATGTGAATAAAGCTTTCTTTTGAGATAATTCCACCCTTTTTTTCTTTTGTTGTTTTAACGTGTTTTTTAACCATATTTATTTCTTTAACTTTAGCTCTGTTTTTAGATCTATCAATTTCGATTACTTCACCCTCTTTTTTTTTATCTTTTCCAACTAAAATTTTAACTTTTAAACCTTTTTTAATCATTATAAAACCTCTGGAGCTAATGAAATAATTTTCATTTGTCCTTTATTTCTTAATTCTCTTGTAACCGGACCAAATATTCTTGTTCCTACTGGTTCACCTTTGTCATCTACTAAAACTGCTGCATTATTATCAAATCTTACTTTTGACCCATCATCTCTATGAATCCCTTTTTTTACTCTTACGACTACTGCTTTATGAACAGAACCTTTTTTAACTTTACCTTTTGGAATTGCTTCCTTTACAGCAATAACAATTGTATCACCAATACTAGCATATCTCCTTTTCGATCCACCTAAAACTTTAATACATTCAATTCTTTTTGCACCAGTATTATCAGCTACATTTAATTCTGTTTGAACTTGTATCATTATTTTGAATTCTCCATTACTTGAAATTTTTTATTTTTTGAAAATGGTTTACTTTCTATGATTGAAACTTTATCCCCTAATTTAAATTTATTATTTTCATCGTGAGCATTATATTTTTTTTTGACTTTAATTACTTTTTTTAATAAAGGGTGTGAATACTTTCTCTCTACCATAACTGTAATAGTCTTATTTGGTTTATCACTTACAACTATACCGGTTAAAATTTTTTTAGGCATTTAATTTTCCTTTTAGCATTGTTTTTAATCTTGCGATTGTTTTTCTTGTTTCACTAATTTTTGCAGAGTTTGTTATTTGAGAATTAATTTTTTGAAACCTAAAATTAAATAAGTCCTTTTTAGATTTATCTATATTTTTCATAATTTCATCTTTTGATAATTTTTTAATCTCTTTTTTTTTCATTTTAAGCAAATCTTTTAATAGTTTTTGTTTTAATTGGTAATTTAGCAGATGCTTTATATAAAGCTTCTTTAGCTATTTGTTCTGAGACTCCATCAACCTCAAATAAAATTCTTCCTGGTTTAACCCTACAAGCATAAAATTCAGGTGAACCTTTACCTTTTCCCATTCTTACTTCAATAGGTTTTTTAGAAACTGGAATATTTGGAAAAATTCTAGTCCAGACTCTACCTTGTCGTTTCATATGTCTTGTAAGCGCAACTCTCGCTGCTTCTATTTGTTTCCCTGTTACTCTTTCTGGTGACAACGCTTTTAGAGCATAAGCTCCGTAGTTTATAAAGTTAGCTCTTGAGGCAGTTCCATGGATTCTACCTTTATGAGCTTTTCTCCATTTTGTTCTAACCGGTTGCAACATTTATTTTCTATCCTCTTTTGGTGTTACCTTATTAGTTTCTTGACTAAATTCTCTTGCAAATACTTCCCCCTTATAGATCCATACTTTTATCCCTATTATTCCATAAGTAGTTAATGCTTCTGCTTCTGCATAGTCTATATCTGCTCTTAATGTATGAGAAGGTATACTTCCATCTCTTAACCATTCTGTTCTAGCTATTTCATTTCCACCTAATCGACCACTAACAGATACTTTAATCCCTCTTGCTCCTAATCTTAAACAAGATTGCATAGCTCTTTTCATTGCTCTTCTGTATGAAATTCTTTTTACTAATTGTTGAGCAATATTTTCAGCTACAAGATATGCATTGGTCTCAGGTTTTTTAACTTCTTTAATATTTAATGTGACTTCATTAGTTGTAAATTTTGATAAATTATTTTTGATTTTATCTATATCACTACCTTTTTTTCCTATTACAAATCCTGGTCTAGACGTGTAAATAGTTACGTAACACTTATTAGCTGTTCTTTCTATCATAACTTTAGATACACCAGAGTTTATAACATTTTTTTTGATATATTCTCTTATCTTGAAGTCTTCTATAAGATAGTTTCCGAAGTCTTTCTTTTTAGCATACCAAACAGAGTCCCAACCTCTGTTGACACCTAATCTAAATCCAACTGGATTAACTTTTTGTCCCATGACTCTCCATTTTTTTTATTTCTGATAAAATTATAGTTACACTTGAATATGGTTTTAATATTGGCGCCGCTCTTCCTTTGGCTCTAGGTCTGAATCTTTTCATTGTAATTTTTTTTCCACAATATGCTTCTTTAACAATCAATTTATCAATATCATATTGAAAATTATTTTCTGCATTAGCAACTGCTGAGCTTATTGTTTTTCTTATATCTCGAGTAATTCTTTTTTCAGAAAATTGTAGATCTCTAATAGCTATATCGACTTTTTTTCCAACTATACCTTTTAAAATAGGATTTAGTTTTCTGACACTAGATCTAACATTGTTATTAATAGACTTAACTAGTTTATCTTTATTTTTATCAATTTTCTTTTTTTTACTCATAATTACTTCTTAGGAGCCGCCTCAGCCGGCTTTGCTTTTTTATCTGCAGGTGTATGTCCAAAAAAAGTTCTTGTTGGTGCAAATTCACCTAATTTATGTCCAACCATATCTTCGGAAACTGTTATTGGTATAAATTTTTTTCCGTTATAAATTAAAAAACTTACTCCAACAAAATCAGGGATTATAGTAGATTTTCTTGACCAAGTTTTAATAGGTATTTTTTTAGGATCAGTCTTGTATTTATCGACTTTTTTTATTAAGCTCTCTTCGACAAATGGTCCTTTCCAAACTGCTCTAGCCATTATTTTGTATCCTTCCTTTTGTTTCTTCTTCTCACAATAAATTTATCTGTTCTTTTATTATCTCTAGTTTTGAGACCTTTGGCTGATTGACCAGTTGGAGACACTGGATGTCTTCCTCCTGCAGATTTACCTTCTCCACCTCCATGTGGGTGATCGACTGGATTTTTAACTACACCCCTTGTATGAGGTTTTCTTCCAAGCCATCTAGATCTTCCAGCTTTTCCTATTTTAATATTTTTTTGATCGGGATTGCTTAAGACACCAATTGTGGCTAAAGATCTAGAGTCAATTTTTCTTACCTCACCTGAAGCTAGCTTTATCAGACTATAATTACCATCAATACCACTTATAGTAACAGAGGTACCAGCTGATCTAGCAATTTTTCCACCAGCACCTGGTTGAATTTCAACATTATGAATATCAATACCAACAGGTATGTCTTGTAATGGCATACAATTTCCAACTTTAATTTCTTTTTTAGATCCGTTTTCTATTTTATCACCTACTTTAATTTTTTGAGGAGCTAAATAGTATGCGTGAGAATTGTCTTCAAATTTAACAAGCATTATGTAGCAAGACCTATTTGGATCATATTCAATTCTTTCTACAATTGCAGGCATATCAATTTTTTTTCTATAAAAATCAACTTGTCGATACATCTTTTTATGTCCACCAGCTCTGTTGATAGAAGTAATATGTCCATTATTATTCCTACCCTTCATTGCATTTTTTGGAGATACTAAAGATTTAAAAGGTTTACCTTTCCATAATCCTGTTCTATCTACTAGAATGGTACCTCTAGTTGATTTTGTGTACGGTTTAAAAGTTTTTAATGCCATTTTTAAATTCCTGTAGTTAGGTCGATACTTTGACCTTTTTTAAGTGTAATTATAGCTTTTTTAAATCCTGAAACTTTTACTTTTTTTCCTCTTGTTAGCTTAATTCTATTCTGTTTATTGATTATATTAATTTTAGTAACATTTACTTTAAATATTTTTTCAATGTTAGTTTTTAAATTTTTTTTATTAGCATTTGAGGGAACTTTAAAAACAATCTTATTCTGCTCAGATAAATTAGTTGATTTTTCTGTAACCAAGGGAGACAAAATTTTATCGTATAAATGTATTTTATGCATTTTATGAATACCTTTTTTCTAACTCTTTTATTGAAGTTTCTGTAAATACTACTTTTTTGAATTTAACAATATCAAAAGCACTAAAATGATTTATATCAGTTATCTTAATATTTGGGATATTCCTTATTGATTTTTCTATTTTTTCTTTTGATGTTTTGTCTAATATTATTATTGAGTTTGTTATTTGAAATTTTTTTAAAATAATATCCATTTCTTTAGTTTTTTTTATTTCTGAATTGAAATCATTAAAAACTAATAAGTTGTTATTTTTAACTTTGTCACTTATTAGAGATACTATACTTTGTTTTTTTTCACTCTTATTCAATTTTCTTTTTTTATAAGCTAATTGACCTTTTGGTCCATGGGCAACACCACCACCCACGAATATTGGAGCCTTTCTACTTGCGTGTCTTGCATTACCTGTACCTTTTTGAGCATAAATTTTTGATGTTGGACCAGCTACCTCATTTTGTTGTTTTGTTTTTGCATGTCTTCCTTTGTAATTAGCATTTGTTTTATACAAAACAGTTTCAACTAACTTCCTATTAACTTTTGCAGAAAAAATATTATCTAAAACTTCAATACTATTTTTTTTACCGTTTAAATCTAATTTATCTATTTTCATTATTTTTTCTTTTTTTCTGGTGTTTTCTTTGCTTCTTCTGCTTTTTTAATTTTTTCACTCATTGTCAATTTACTTATGTTTTTAACTGATCCTTTAACTAAGATTTCAGCATTTTTTGCTCCAGGTATAGAACCTTTTAAATAAAGAAGTTCATTTTCTAAATCTGTTTTGATTATCTCTATATTTTGCATAGTTCTAAGTTTATCACCCATATGACCAGCCATTTTTTTTCCCTTAAAAACTTTTCCTGGATCTTGTCTTTGACCAGTTGATCCATGAGATCTATGAGATATAGAAACACCGTGAGTGGCTCTTAAACCACCAAAATTATGTCTTTTCATTGCACCAGCAAAACCTTTACCTATGGTTTTAGACCTTGTATCTACAAATTTAATGTCTTTAAATATCTCTAGTCCAAATTCATTTCCCTCTTTAAAGTTTTCGGTATTTGTAACCCGATATTCCTTCAATTTCTTTTTAGCTTCTGTGTTTTTTTTAGAAAAAAACCCTTTCATAGCTTTTGTTAACTTTGAGTTTTTAATTTTTCCATACCCAAGTTGAACAGCTTTATACCCTCTTTTATCTTCTTCAATAACTTGAATAACTCTTGCTTTTTCCATTTTTAAAACAGTTACAGGAACTAACTGACCTGATTTATAAAATTCTCTAGTCATTCCTATTTTTTTTCCTAATAAAGCTATCTCACTCATAATTAAATTTTAATCTCCACGTCAACACCAGATGCTAAATCAAGTTTCATTAATGCTTCGACTGTTTGGGGTGTTGGTTCAATTATATCTATTAATCTCTTATGTGTTCTAGTCTCAAATTGTTCTCTACTTTTTTTGTCTATGTGTGGTGACCTTAAAACTGTATATCTTTCAATTCTAGTGGGTAATGGTATTGGTCCTTTTATAGTAGCGCCAGTTCTCTTAACAGTATTAACAATTTCCTCTGTTGAAGCATCTAATATCTTATTATCATACGCTCTAAGTTTAATTCTAATATTTTGTTTTTCCATTATTAACCTGCAATCTTTTTAGTTACTTCATCTTGAACGTTCTGTGGTACTTTTGAATAATGATCAAAGAACATAGAATATTGAGCTCTTCCTTGAGACATTGATCTTAAATTATTTATATATCCAAACATATTGGCAAGAGGAACCATCGCAGTAATTACAGTAGCATTTCCTCTTTGTTCTTGAGTGCTTATTTGTCCTCTTCTACTATTAAGATCACCAATTACGTCACCCATATAGTCTTCAGGTGTTACAACTTCAACTCTCATAACTGGTTCTAATAATTTAAGAGTTCCCTTAGTACATGCTTCTTTAAAACATGCTCTACTAGCTAGCTCAAATGCTAACACACTAGAGTCTACATCGTGATGTAATCCATCTAAAATTGTTACTTTATAATCAATCATTGGAAATCCAGCTAAAATTCCACCATCAGAAACTGTTTCAATTCCTTTTTCAACACCAGGTATAAATTCTTTTGGAATAGCTCCACCTTTAATTTTACTTTCAACAGATCTACCCGCGCCTGGCTCTTGAGGTTCTACTAAAAGTTTAACTTTAGCAAATTGACCTGCACCACCACTTTGTTTTTTATGAGTATATTCAACCTCAGAAGCATTTTCTAATGTTTCTCTATAAGCAACTTGGGGAGCTCCAACATTAGCCTCTACTTTAAATTCTCTTTTCATTCTATCTACAATTATATCTAGATGAAGTTCTCCCATTCCTTTAATTATAGTTTGTCCAGACTCTTCATCTGACGTTACTCTAAATGAGGGATCTTCTTTAGCTAATCTACCTAAAGCTTCACCCATTTTCTCTTGGTCAGCTTTAGTTTTTGGTTCAACAGCAATTTCAATTACCGGATCAGGAAATTCCATTGGCTCTAATAAAACGGGTTTTTCTTCATCACACAAAGTGTGACCTGTAATAGTATATTTCAATCCAGCCAAAGCCACGATATCACCTGCATTAGCTTCTTTGATATCTTCTCTTGAATTAGCATGCATTAGAAGCATTCTGCCAACTCTTTCTTCTTTTTCTTTAGATGAATTATAAATTCCTGTTCCAGTTTTAATTGTACCTGAATAAACTCTTATAAAAGTCAGAGAACCAACGAATGGATCGTTTGCTACCTTAAAAGCTAATGCAGAAAAACCAGCTGCATCCTCAAATTTCATTTCTAATTCTTCTTCAGAACCAGGTTTTGTTCCCTTTATGGAACCAATATCTATTGGGCTTGGTAAATAATTAATCACAGCATCAAGTAAAGGCTGCACACCTTTATTTTTAAATGCAGAACCAGTTAAAATTGGGACAAAACTAAAATTAAGTGTACCTTTTCTAATACATTTTATTAAATCTTCTTCTTTAATTTCATCACCATTTAAATAAGATTCCATTAATTTTTCATCTTGCTCAACAGCCATTTCAACTAATTCTGTTCTATATTTTTGAGATATTTCTTTTAGTTCATCAGGAATTTCTTTATATTCCCACTCAGCTCCCAAAGCTTCATTTTTCCATACTTGAGCTTTCATTTTAACTAGATCCACAACTCCAGTTAAAGAGGACTCAATACCAATAGGAACTTGTATTGGTAATGGTTTAGCACCTAGTCTATCTCTAATCATGTCAATACATCTAAAAAAATCTGCACCAGTTCTATCCAGTTTATTAACAAAACAAATTCTCGGTACTTTGTATTTGTCTGCTTGTCTCCAGACAGTTTCTGATTGAGGTTCTACACCTGCTACACCATCAAAAACAGCGACCGCACCATCTAAAACTTTTAAAGATCGTTCAACTTCAATAGTAAAATCAACGTGGCCAGGGGTATCAATAATATTAATTCTGTGATCTTGCCAAAAACAAGTTGTAGCGGCTGAGGTAATCGTGATACCTCTCTCTTGTTCTTGCTCCATCCAATCCATTGTTGCTGCACCATCATGCACTTCACCAATCTTATGACTTTTTCCAGTATAGTATAAAACTCTTTCAGTAGTTGTTGTCTTACCAGCATCAATGTGGGCCATGATACCAATATTTCTATACTTATCTAATGTATGAGTTCTAGCCATAATCTATTACCACCTAAAATGTGCGAAAGCTTTATTTGACTCAGCCATCTTATGCACATCCTCTCTTTTTTTAACTGCAGCACCTTTTTTTTCATATGCATCGTAAAGTTCATTAAAAATTTTATCTGACATATGTTTATCTTTTCTTTTTCTAGCAGAATCTACTAACCATCTGATTGCTAAAGCTTGAGCTCTTTTACTTTTTACCTCAACAGGTACTTGGTAAGTAGCTCCTCCAACTCTTCTAGATCTAACTTCTACGGTTGGCTTTATGTTGTTTATGGCTTCGTTAAAAATATTTATTGGCTCATCTTTTGATTTTGTTTTAATTTTTTCTATAGCATCGTATACTATTTTAGCAGCTACACCTCTTTTGCCATCGTACATAATGTTATTAATTAATTTTGGAATAATAGTTGAGTTAAATTTTGGATCTGGAACGATATTTTTTTTAGGTTGAGTTTTTTTTCTAGACATAATTATTTACCTTTTTTCGTTCCATATAAAGATCTTCTTTTTTTTCTATTTGCAACACCTTGTGTATCTAGATTTCCTCTTAAAATATGATAACGAACACCAGGTAAGTCTTTAACTCTTCCACCTCTTATCAATACAACAGAATGTTCTTGTAGATTGTGACCTTCACCAGGAATATAAGCAGTTACTTCAAAACCATTTGATAATCTCACCCTTGCAACTTTTCTTAAAGCTGAGTTTGGTTTTTTTGGTGTCGTTGTGTAAACCTTAACACAAACACCTCTTTTTAGAGGTTGCTTTTGCAATGCAGGAACCTTGTTCCTTGCTAATGGTTTAGTTCTTTTTTTTCTTAACAACTGGTTAATAGTTGGCATAAATTCTGTTTTAAATATTAGTTTATTTTTGAGTGAAATAACTGACAGGTTATTTGTGGCAGCGTTTAGTGTGATAAGTTAACACTACATTCCAACCAAAAATATCGCCAAATTACTTATTAATTTGACTTTGTCAAACTAAAACTAAGAAACTGATGTGTTATTTTTATTGATTTGTAGGCGTTTCTGACTGTTCAATCTTCTCTTGCTCAGAAAGAAATTTATTGTCATCTTCAAGGGCTTTTTTATTCCATTTGTTCTTAATGTTTCCAGTTCCGGCTGGGACTAGTCGTCCAACAATTACATTTTCTTTAAGACCATTTAATGGATCAACTTTACCTTTAATTGCAGCATCTGTAAGAACTCTTGTTGTTTCTTGAAAAGAAGCAGCTGAAATGAAAGACTCTGTTTGTAGTGATGCTTTAGTAATCCCCATTAGCACTCTTTCACCTGTTGCTGGAGTTTTTCCATCAGCTTTTAATTTCTCATTTACATTGTCAAATTTTATTCTGTCTATTATCTCACCAGGAAGATAGCTTGAGTCTCCTGTAGTTTTAACTTCAACTTTTTTCAACATTTGTCTTAAAATAGTTTCAATGTGTTTATCATTAATTATAACACCTTGAAGTCGATAAACTTCTTGAACTTGATTAACAAAATACTCAGTTAATTCTTTTATACCCAAAATACGCAATATATCGTGAGGTAAAGGTTGACCGTCTAACAAATATTCACCTTTTTTAATTTTTTCACCCTGGTTAAAATTAATATGTTTACCTTTTGGAATTAAATAATTTGATGGTTCTGCTCCATCTTCTGGTACTATTGATACTCTTTGTTTCCCTCTTACTTCTTTACCAAAAACAACTTGTCCATCGTTTTCAGCAATGATTGCACTATCTTTAGCTTTTCTTGCTTCAAATAATTCTGCAACTCTAGGTAATCCTCCAGTAATATCTTTAGTCTTAGTGGTTTCTTTTGGTAATCTAGCAATTACATCTCCAGCAGAAACTTTTTGACCATCTTTAACAGATAAAATTGAGTCAGGTACTAAATAATACCTAGCTTCATTATCATCAGCTTTTTTAATTACGTTACCCTTTTCATCTCTAAGAGTTATTCTAGGTTTTAAGTCTGAACTTTTAGATTGCGATCTCCAATCAACAACAGATTTTGATGATATACCAGTTGCGTCATCAGTTGTTTCTTGAATTGAAACACCATCTATTAAATCTACAAAACCTGCAATACCACTTTTCTCAGCGATAACAGGTGTTGTATAAGGATCCCATTCACAAATTTTTGTATTTGCTTTAACTTTGTCTCCATTTTTAAAAAATACTTTTGAACCATAAGCTACTTTATAAACTGCTATTTGTACTCCATTGTCATCTTCAATTGACAGCTGAGTATTTCTACCCATAACAATTAAATTTTTCTTTGAGTCTTCTAAAATGTTTGAATTTAATATCTTTAAAGTACCCTCGCTTTTGCTTACTATTTGAGAATCTTGTTTGACTGAGGCTGTACCACCAACGTGGAACGTTCTCATTGTTAATTGAGTACCTGGTTCTCCAATTGATTGGGCTGAAATCATTCCAATTGCTTCTCCAACATGAACCATTTTACCCCTTGATAAATCTCTTCCATAAGAAGTTGCACAAACACCTTCTTTACTTCCACAAGTCATTACAGAGTAAACTTTAATTGATTTTACTCCTGCTGCATCTATTTTGTCACAACCAGCTTCATCTATCATTGTTGATTTTTTGATAACAATGTCACCTGTAAGTGGATTTTTTACATCATCAAATGTAATTCTTCCTAAGGCTCTTTCTGATAAACTTACTACAACATTACCACCCTCTAATATTTCAGAAAGTTCAATAAATCCTGGATTTTTACAATCACATTCTTTTTTAGTTACAGTTAAGTCCTGAGCAACATCGCAAAGTCTTCTTGTTAAATATCCTGAACTTGCAGTCTTAAGTGCTGTATCAGCTAATCCTTTTCTAGCTCCATGAGTAGAATTGAAATATTCAAGAGCTGTTAAACCTTCTTTGAAATTTGAAGTAATTGGACTTTCAATAATTTCTCCAGACGGTTTAGCAATTAATCCTCTCATACCTGCTAATTGTTTCATCTGGGCAGCAGATCCTCTAGCTCCACTATCAGCCATCATAAATACTGAATTAATCTTAAGTCCTTCAGAAGTTTTTTCTGTCGCTGAAATACCCTTCATCATTTCTCCTGCAACTTTATCCGTACATTTAGACCAGGCATCAACAACTTTATTGTATTTTTCACCTCTTGTGATCAAACCTTCAGAATATTGTGTTTCATAATCAGCAATTAATTTTTTTGTATCATCAATTAATTGAGTTTTGTTTGGTGGAATAACCAGATCATCTTTACCAAATGAAATTCCTGCTTTAAATGCATGTTTAAAACCTAAATCTTTTAATTTATCACAAAAAATAACAGTTGTTTTTTGACCACAAAATCTAAAAACTATATCAATTATTTCTGAAACAGTTTTTTTAGGAAGTAATCTATCAATTAATGAAAATTTGATATCTTTATTTTTTGGAAGTAAATTCGCTAACAAAAACCTTCCTGCTGTAGAAGTGTATTTTTCAAATTTCTTATTTCCTTTTTCATCAACAGTTTCAAATCTAGATATAATTGTACTATGTACTTTTATTTGTCCTGAAGATAATGCAAACTCTATTTGATCTGCATCTAAGAAATATCCTGAAGGTTTGTCAGTCACTGGTTCTTGAGATAAATAATAAATTCCCAAGATCATATCCTGACTAGGTACAATAATTGGTTTTCCATTAGATGGAGATAAAATATTATTTGTAGAAAGCATCAATATTCTAGCTTCTAATTGAGCTTCTAAACTTAATGGAACGTGAACAGCCATTTGATCTCCATCAAAGTCAGCGTTGAATGCAGCACAAGTCAGAGGGTGCAATTCAATTGCATCACCTTCAATTAATTTTGGTTCAAAGGCTTGAACGCCTAATCTATGAAGAGTTGGTGCTCTGTTTAACAAAACTGGATGTTCTCTAACTATTAATTCTAAAGCATCCCATACAGCATTTGTTTCTTTTTCAACTAATTTTTTTGCTTGTTTAATAGTTGACGCTAAACCTAATTTATTAAGTCTTGCATATAAGAATGGTTTAAATAATTCTAGTGCCATTTTTTTTGGCAATCCACATTCATGCAACTTTAAATCTGGGCCAACTACAATTACAGAACGCCCAGAATAATCAACTCTTTTACCTAGTAGGTTCTGTCTAAATCTTCCTTGTTTACCTTTTAGCATTTCTGCTAAAGATTTAAGTGGTCTTTTACCTGTTCCTGTAATTACTCTGCCTCTTCTACCGTTATCAAACAATGCATCTACAGATTCCTGCAGCATCCGTTTTTCATTTCTTACAATTATATCTGGAGCTTTAAGATCCATTAATCTTTTTAAACGGTTATTTCTATTAATAACTCTTCTATAAAGATCGTTTAAATCAGAGGTAGCAAATCTACCACCATCAAGAGGAACTAATGGTCGTAATTCAGGTGGAATTACTGGAACAACAGTCATAATCATCCACTCTGGTTTTTGTCCAGTCTCAATAAAAGACTCAATTAATTTTAGTCTTTTTATTGCTCTTTCCTCATTAACTTTTGATTTAGTCTCTTTAATATAACTTGCTAAATTTTTTCTTTCTAATTCTAAGTCAAGATTTTTGAGCATTTCAAGAACAGCTTCAGCTCCAATGCCAGCAGTAAAAGCCTCTTCACCATATTCGTCCTGATATTTAGCTAATTCTTCCTCACTTAAAATCTGATTTTTTTGTAAGCCAGTTAAACCAGGTTCAATTACAATAAAATTCTCAAAATATAATACTCTTTCTACTTCTTTTAATTTCATATCCACAGCAAGAGCTATTCTGCTTGGTAATGACTTTAAAAACCAAATATGTGCTACTGGTGTTGCTAAATTTATATGACCCATTCTTTCTCTTCGAACATTTGATTTTGTTACTTCAACACCACATTTTTCACATATTATCCCCCTAAATTTCATTCTTTTATATTTTCCACATAAACATTCGTAATCTTTTATTGGGCCAAAAATTCTAGCACAAAAAAGACCATCTTTTTCAGGTCTGAAAGTTCTATAGTTTATTGTTTCAGGTTTTTTAATTTCACCATAAGTCCATGACTTAATCTTTTCAGGGCTAGCTAAAGATATTTTGATGCTATTAAAATTTTGTGCTTCAGAAATTTCTGAGTTTTTAAATAGATCTGTTAATTCTTTTTTCATAACTAGTTTAACTCCACATTTAATGCTAAAGATTTAATTTCTTTTACTAATACGTTGAAAGATTCTGGTATACCAGATTCAAAGTTTTCTTCACCTTTTACAATAGTTTCATAAACTTTAACTCTTCCAGCGACATCATCTGACTTAACAGTTAAGATTTCTTGAAGAGTGTATGATGCACCGTATGCCTCTAAAGCCCAAACTTCCATCTCACCAAATCTTTGACCACCCAGTTGTGCTTTTCCTCCTAAAGGTTGTTGAGTAACTAAGCTGTATGGACCTGTAGATCTTGCGTGAATTTTATCTTCCACCAAGTGATGTAGTTTAAGCATATAAATTATTCCTACAGTAACTGGTCTATCAAATTTTTCTCCAGTTCTTCCATCCCATAAATATGTCTGTCCAGATTTAGGGAGATTAGCAAGTTCAAGCATTTCTGTTACATTTTTCTCTTTAGCACCATCAAAGACTGGTGTTGAGATAGCTATTCCATTTTGTAAATTTTCACATAAGTCTCTAAATTCAGTTTTACTTAGTTTGTCAACTTTTTGATTAAATATTTCCTCTCCATAAACAGATTTTAAAAAACATTCTATTTTTTCATTTCTTTCAATTTTTTTGTTATTTTCATTAACTAATTTTTTAATTTGTTCCCCAAATTCTTTACACGCCCAGCCAAGGTGTGTTTCTAATATTTGACCAACGTTCATTCTACTTGGAACTCCTAATGGGTTTAATACTATGTCAACAGGTCTACCATCTTCTCTATATGGCATATCTTCTACGGGAACAATTTTACTAACAACACCTTTGTTACCATGCCTTCCTGACATTTTATCACCTGGTCTTAATCTTCTTTTTATAGCTACAAAAACTTTTACCATTTTCATAACGCTAGGCAGAAGATCATCGCCACTTCTGATTTTTAGAACTTTATCTTCAAATCTTTCTGTAATATCTTGTTTTGCTTGATTATATTGTTCTTTTAATTGAGCTAAAGTTGCTTCATCTTTAGTGTTACTTGGTATTATCTTAAAAACATCATTAATATTAATTTGACTGATAATTTCAAAATCTAATTTTGTTCCAGCTTCAATATCTTTTATTTTCTTGTTTAAAGATGAACCAGTTAAGATTTGAGATGCTCTTTGTTTAATACTTCTCTCTAAAATTTCTTCTTCCACTATTTTATCTTGTTGAACTTCTTCAATTTCAGCTCTTTCAATAGTTATTGATCTTTCATCTTTTTCAATTCCATGTCTATTAAAAACTCTAACATCTACGACTGTACCACTGCTGCCTCTAGACATTCTTAAAGAAGTGTCAGTAACATCAATTGCTTTTTCACCAAAAATAGATCTTAATAATTTTTCCTCTGGTCCTGATGCTGAATCCCCTTTTGGTGTTACTTTACCAACTAAAATATCACCTGCATTAACTTCAGCTCCTATGTAAACTACACCAGACTCATCTAAATTCTTTAAAGCTTCTTCATTTACATTAGGAATGTCTCTGGTAATTTCTTCCTCACCTAATTTAGTGTCTCTCGCCATAATTTCATATTCAACAATGTGAACTGATGTAAATACGTCATCTGTAACACATCTCTCTGAAATTAAGATTGAGTCTTCAAAATTATAACCTTGCCATGGCATGAATGCGACTGTCACATTTTTTCCAAGAGCCAATTCACCAAGTTTAGTTGAAGGTCCATCTGCTATTATATCACCAGTTTTAACTTTATCTCCAACTCTTACCAACGGTCTTTGATTGATACATGTATTTTGATTAGACCTTTTAAATTTTTGAAGATTATATATATCTACACCTGATTTTGAAAAATCAGTTTCTTCAGTAACTTTAATTACTATTCTCTTACCATCAATTTTATCTACTACTCCATCTCTTTTTGCTACAATTGTAACTCCTGAGTCTAAAGCTACATCACTTTCAATACCAGTACCAACCAAAGGTGCTTCTGGTTTTAAAAGAGGAACTGCTTGTCTCATCATATTTGAACCCATAAGAGCTCTATTTGCATCATCATTTTCTAAAAAAGGAATCAATGAAGCAGCAACTGAAACTAATTGTTTAGGAGATACATCTATGTAATCAATTGTTTCTGGTTTGGACAAAAGAAAATTTAAATTTTCTCTACAAGAAACTAATTCTTCAATAATTTTTCCATTTTTATCAATTTTTGTATTCGCCTGAGCAATAGTAAACTTGGTTTCCTCCATAGCAGATAAGTATTCAACATTATCTTGAACTACCCCATCCTTAACTCTTTTATATGGACTTTCTATGAAACCATATTTGTTAATTTTTGCATAAGTAGAAAGACTATTAATTAAACCAATGTTTGGGCCCTCTGGTGTTTCAATTGGGCAAATTCTTCCGTAATGAGTTGGATGAACATCTCTAACTTCAAAACCAGCTCTTTCTCTAGTTAATCCACCAGGTCCTAATGCAGAAACTCTTCTTTTATGAGTAATTTCTGAAAGTGGATTTGTTTGATCCATAAATTGAGAAAGTTGTGAACTTGCAAAAAAATCCTTTAAGGAAACAGTGAGTGGTTTTGCGTTAATCAGATCTTGGGGCATTGCTGACTCAATATCTAGAGTAGTCATTTTTTCCTTGATGGCTCTTTCCATTCTATAAACACCAATACGTGCTTGGTTTTCAACTAGTTCACCAACTGATCTAACTCTTCTATTTCCTAAATGGTCAATATCATCAACTTCATCTTTGCCATCTCTGAGGTCTAACATTTTATGAATAATTGCAATAATATCATCATTTCTTAAAATAGTAATTTTATCAGAGGACTCTAAATTAAGTCTGGAATTCATTTTTACTCTACCTACATCAGATAAATCGTATCTATCAGAACTAAAAAATAAATTATTAAAAATTTGTCCAGCTATTTCAATTGTAGGTGGTTCACCGGGTCTAAGCATTTTGTATATTTCTGTTATAGCTTCATCTTTATTATTATTTTTATCATTAAGTATTGTTGTTAATAAATAGGGTCCTTTATTGATAGAGTTTGTAACCGAAATATTTAATGAATGAATGTTTGCGTCCAATATTTGTTGTATAACGGTATCATTTAACTCAGTACCAATTTTAAAAATTCCTTCCTCTTCATCACTTATCTTTATATCTTCATGTAAAAATTTACCATACAGTGACTCTCTTGAAACAAATATGTCTTTTAAACCATCATTTGCTAACTTCTTTGCATTTAAAAAATTAATTTTTTCACCTAAAGTGATGACTACTTTTCCAGTTTTTGCATCTACTACTTCCTCAGAAAAATTTTTTGCTTTATAGTTTTCTGGGTTAAATTTAGTTTTCCATTTCTCTGTTTTAGTATCATAAGTATATTTTTCATTTTCATAAAATTCATTAGCAATTTCTGATTTTGTAAAGCCTAATGCAAGTAATAATGTTGATGCAAGGATTTTTTTCTTTCTATCAATCTTGAAATATAAATAATCTTTAACATCATATTCAAAATCTAACCAAGATCCTCTGTTAGGAATTACTCTACAATTAAATAAAAGTTTTCCACTAGCATGTGTTTTTCCTTTATCATGGTCAAAGAACACACCTGGGCTTCTATGCATTTGATTTACTACTACTCTTTGAACACCATTTGTAATAAATGTTCCACTATTTGTCATCATTGGAACTTCACCCATGTAAACTTCCTGTTCTTTAGCAGACAATATATCTTTAGTATTATTTTCAGGATCAATTTCGTAAACTACAAGTCTCAAAGTACATTTTAAAGCAGACGAGTAAGTTAGTCCTCTAGTTATACATTCTTCAACGTCAAACTTTGGCTTTTCTAATCTATACGAAATGTATTCTAAAGTAGCTTTATCGTTAAGATCTTCTATTGGAAAAATACTTTTAAAAACTCTATCAAACCCTTTTGTTAAATCTCCTGCATTAGCGTCAAAAAAAGTCAACTCATCATATGAATTTTTTTGAACTTCTATAAGGTTTGGAATAGATAAACTTTCTTTTAGTTTACCAAAACTTTTTCTTACGTTCTTTTTTTCCGTAAAAGATATTTGCATCTATGTTCAATACTGATTAAAAAATTAATCAGTAATTAAAAATTTCCTATTAATTTACTTAAGTTCTACTTTTGCGCCTGCAGCTTCTAACTTAGCTTTTATCTCTTCAGCTTCTTTTTTTGGAACACCAGTTTTTACTTCTTTCGGTGCACCTTCAACTAAATCTTTTGCTTCTTTCAGACCAAGGGATGTAGCTGCTCTTACTTCTTTAATGACATTAATCTTTTTATCTCCTGCAGAAACTAACATGATTGTGAAGTCATCTTTATCCTCTGCTGCTGCTGCTGCACCTGCTGCTGCTGGAGCTGCTGCTGCCATTGGGGTTACTCCCCATTTTTCTTCTAGTTGTTTTGAAAGATCTGCAGCTTCTGCTACAGTCAAACTTGATAAATCTTCTATAATTTTATTTAGGTCTGGCATAATGTCTACTCTTTAGGTTGTGTTTCAGAATTTTCTGGTGGTAAATTACTCATTTTTTCCGATCGTGCAAGTAAAATACTCACTAATTTTGAAGCTGAGGCATTCAGAATTCCCACAATATTTGCTCTGGCTTCATCTAATGTAGGTAAATTAGCGACATTTAATACTCCGGCTTGATCCAGAACCTCATTATCCATTATTCCACCAATTAATTTGAGATTCTCATTATCTTTAGCAAATTTTGATAAAATTCTAGCAGACATAATTGCATCCTCTCCGAAAGCAACAGCTGTAGGTCCAGTAAATAAATTAGATAAACCTTTACACTTAGTTTTTTCTAAAGCTAATTTAGTAATTCTGTTTTTTGTAATTTTAAAAATAATCCCATGCTCTCTCATTTTAGATCTTAATTCATCTAATTGTACCATTGTTAAACCTTGATAATGAGTGACCATGATTGCTTTACTATTTTCAAATTGAGAAGTCATCTCAGTTATATAATTTTTCTTTTGTTCTTTATTCATCATAATAATTAAATATTTTTACCCAATTTCAATTTATAAGAAACACCCATAGTTGAAGTTATAAACGCTGATTTTATTAAATCTCCTTTAACAGTATTATTAGATTTTTCTTTTTCTAGTGTATCTAACACTGCATTAAAATTTTTAATTAGTTGTTCGTCATTAAAAGATTTTTTTCCAATACTAACACCAATATTTCCATCTTTATCATTTCTAATTTCTGCTTGACCTGATTTAGCATTTAAAATTGCAGTTTTTAAATCTTCTGTAACTGAACCTAGTTTTGGATTAGGCATTAAGCCTTTAGGTCCAAGAACTTTACCTAATTTAGATAATTTAATCATCATTGAAGGCGTACAGATTAATTTTTCAAAATTCATTTCACCATTTTTTATTTTTTCAATAAAATCATCTCCTCCAATAATATCTGCACCAGCAGTTTTTGCTTCAGAAGATTTTACATCTTCACAAACAACTGCTACTTTAACTTTTTTTCCAGTACCCCCTGGAAGATTTACAACGGTTCTTATATTAATTTCACTTTTCTTTTGTTTATTATTAATTTGGAAACTTATATCAAGTGACTCATCAAATTTTGTAGTACAATTTTTTTTAACAACAGGTAAAAGATTTTCAATCATTTCTGATGGAAGATCAGATGTTTTTACAGGAAGTTTTTTAAATCTTTTAGACTTCATTATTCTTTAACCTCTATACCCATTGATCTAGCTGAACCTGAAATAATCTTTACTGCTTGCTCTAAATCTATTGCGTTTAAATCTGACATTTTTTGTTTAGCTATATCTTCAGCTTGTTTTTTTGTAATTGATGCAACTATATTTCTTCCTGGTTCTTTAGATCCACTTTTTAATTTTGCAGCTTCTCTGATAAAAAATGATGCTGGTGGAGATTTTATTTTAAAATCAAATTTTTTGTCTTTATAGACTGTAATTTCAACTGGAACAGGTTTACCAGCTAATGATTTAGTTTTATCATTAAATGCCTTACAGAATTCCATAATGTTAACACCACGTTGTCCCAATGCAGGTCCAACTGGGGGTGCAGGATTAGCTTGGCCACCTTTAATTTGTAATTTTATAAATCCACTTATTTCTTTTTTTGCTGCCATAGTTTTAACTTGCTTTCTCCACTTGATTATATTCTAAATCAACAGGGGTTGGTCGACCAAATATAGAAACTGAAACTTTCAATCTAGATTTTTCCTCATCTATCTCTTCAACCATTCCACTAAATGAAGCAAATGGTCCGTCTATAACTTGAACTTTTTCTCCAACTGCGTACTCTATAGCAGATTTTGGCTGAGCTACACCATCTTTTATTTGGCCTAAAATCTTGTCAATTTCTTTATCAGATACTGGAACTGGCATTCCTTTTGTTCCTAAGAAACCACTAACTCTCTTTATGTTTTTTATCATATGATAAATGTTGTTGTCCATTTCACTTTTAATTAGAACATATCCAGGAAAATATTTCTTTTTTCTTTGAATTCTCTTCCCTCTCTTAACTTCTGTAACATCGTGAGTAGGTACTATAATTTCTTCAAATTTATCTGAAATTTTAGCCTTATCAGCTTCTTCTCTAATTAGTCCAGCTACTTTGTTTTCAAAACTTGAATGTGATTGAACTATGTACCAATTTTTCATTAAATACTCACCTTAAGTAAAATCTCAAGAAAGAACTTTAAAACCTGATCTAAAAGTAAAAAAAATAATGACATTACAACAGCCATTGCAAAAACCATTAATGCACCTTGAAGCGTCTCTTTTCCAGTTGGCCAAGTTACTTTAAAAGCTTCTTGTTTTACTTCTTGAATAAATTTAAACGGGTTTTTCATAAAAATTTAACTCTTGATTGGCAGGAGCGGAGGGACTCGAACCCTCAGCCTCCGGTTTTGGAGACCGGCGCTCTACCAATTGAGCTACACTCCTATATAGAGCTTACTCTATAATTTTAGTTACTACTCCAGCTCCAACAGTTCTACCACCTTCACGAATTGCAAAATTTAATTTTTCTGACATAGCTATTGGTGTAATTAATTTAACTGTAAATTTAGCATCATCACCTGGCATAACCATTTCTGTACCAGCTGGTAATTCTACTTCTCCAGTTACATCTGTTGTTCTAAAATAAAACTGTGGTCTGTACTTTGTAAAAAATGGAGTATGTCTTCCACCCTCTTCTTTTTTAAGCACGTAAGCCTGAGCTTCAAATTTAGTATGTGGTGTAACTGAACCAGGCTTACAAAGAACTTGACCTCTTTCGATATCAGTTCTTTCAACACCTCTTAAAAGTACTCCAACGTTATCACCAGCTTCACCAGAATCTAAAAGCTTTCTAAACATTTCTACTCCAGTACAAACTGATTTTTTAGTTTCTCTAATACCAATTATCTCAATTTCATCACCAGTTTTAAGTACGCCTGACTCAACTCTTCCTGTTGCAACTGTACCTCTACCAGAAATGGAAAAAACATCCTCCACAGGCATTAAAAAAGGTTTATCTTTTGGTCTGTCAGGTTGTGGAATAAAAGCATCAACATTTTTCATCAATTCTAAAATTGAATTCTTTCCAATTTCATCATCTCTTCCCTCTACTGCTGCAAGTGCAGAACCTTTAGCAATTGGAGTTTTGTCACCTGGAAATTTATAAGAAGTTAATAGTTCTTTTATTTCTTCCTCTACCAGGTCAATCATTTCTTTATCATCAACTTGATCAACTTTATTTAAGTAAACACATATAGCGGGGACACCAACTTGTCTTGCTAAAAGAATATGTTCTCTAGTTTGTGGCATAGGACCATCTGCAGCGTTAACAACTAAAATTGCTCCATCCATTTGAGCTGCACCTGTAATCATGTTTTTTACATAGTCTGCGTGTCCAGGACAATCTACGTGTGCGTAGTGTCTTTTTTCAGTTTCATATTCAACGTGCGCAGTAGAAATTGTAATACCTCTTTCTTTTTCTTCTGGAGCTTTATCAATTTGATCATACGCTACTGCTTGAGCACCACCTGTTTCAGACAAAACTTTAGTGATAGCTGCAGTCAAGGTTGTTTTACCGTGGTCGACGTGACCAATTGTACCTATGTTACAATGCGGTTTATTTCTTACAAATTTTTCTTTTGACATTACTTATTTCCTCACATTTCTTTTTTTTAATAATTTCTTAATTCTTGGAGCGGGTAAAGGGAATCGAACCCTTACATCCAGCTTGGAAGGCTAGCGTTCTACCATTGAACTACACCCGCACAACCCCAAGAGTAACACTCCAGTGTTAATTAAAAATTTATTGAATGGTGGAGGGGGAAAGATTCGAACTTTCGAAGACCGAAGTCAACGGGTTTACAGCCCGCCCCATTTGACCGCTCTGGAACCCCTCCTTTGGGGAAGTGTCCCCTGTTCAATAAAGCTTCAAACAACATGCGTTTTATATATTTTATTTGTGCAAATGCAATACGTGATTTAGTGGGAAAATATTCAAAAAAACGTGTAAAACTAGGATAAATTTATGAATAAATCATCATTTTTTATCATTGGTCAGCACGCTGTAATAGAAGCATTAAGAAATCCAAAAAGGAAGGTTTTAAGAGTTTTTTTAACCGAAGAAAGTAAAAAAAATATTCATCGAAAAAGTCCAAAAAAAAAATCTACTAGAAGATGTTAAAGTGTACTTTAAGACCAAAAAAGAATTAGATAAATACAGTACCAAGGAAAATTTATTACACCAAGGTTATGTGGCAGAAGTCGAGCATCTTGAAAAGCCAATCCTTAAAGATTTTATAAAGGAAAAAAAAGAAACAACTCTTGTTTGTTTGGATGGAGTAACTGACCCAAGAAATATTGGATCGTTAATAAGAAGTGCAGCTTCATTTAAAATCGATGGAATTATAATTAAAGAAAGACACTTTCCAAACGAAAGTAAACTCATGTATAAAGCAGCAAGCGGATCTATAGAATATATGAATATTTTTGAAGTATCAAATATTAATTCAACCTTAAAAAATTTAAAAAACAAAAATTTTTGGGTTTATGGTTTTGATGGATATGGTGATAAAGATTTTACAGATATTAAATGGCAAGGAAACAACGTTTTACTTTTTGGGTCGGAAGGCTCTGGTATGCACGAACATACTTCCAAATATGCTGATTTTTTAGTTAAAATAGAAATAGATAAAAAAATTGAGAGTTTGAATATATCAAATAGTGCAGCTATTGTATTCCATCATTTAAATTATTTAAAAAAAAAGAGTTGATTATTTTGTAAATTCAAAATAATTGTTGCACATGCCCTTGTAGCTCAGCTGGTAGAGCAATTGATTTGTAATCAATAGGTCCGCGGTTCGAATCCGTGCGGGGGCACCATCACTCAATAAAATCAACACTAATTATTTTTGCAAAATAAATATTTTATTAAATTTTAACACTAAGTGCAGACATAGTGCAGACAGATTGTGTATCAATCAAGTAGTCGTTGAAAAGTTTTTCCACTAATAACATCTTGCCTTACCATATTTTTTTTTATTAAAGTCCCAAACTGTAATTGTAAATCCTCTGAGATTATATTCTGACTTTGCAATTCTACAGGCTAACTCTGCATAAAGATCTGCGTTTGGTGGTGGGCTTTTCAAAAATATCCAGAAAGACTCCTTTTGAGGAAAACCAGCCTCAGTATAACCAGGATCATACCATCTCTTGACTAATGCTTTTCTTCTTTCAGCTTCTGAATTATTCGAGGATGAAGTTGAGCTTTGATTTGATGATGTTTGTGATGATGAATCATTAGCTTTTGTATTTTCTTTTTTTGGTAAAGATGCTCTTGCCTCAACCAATGTATCGTGCCAAGATTCAAGAGTTCCATTTCCAAGTTTGCATAATAAAATTCCACAAGAAACAGGTTCAGAAACATATCTAAATACATAATATTTTTTTGTATTTTCTCCCCAAATAATTTCAGTATCTATATCTGAATAAAATTCAGACCCTCCACTAGGGATAAACGGATCATCACCAGGGTAAGAAACTATGAACGCATCCTGTAGCTGGCTTTTAGAAATATTTTTTTTGATTTTTCCACTTGAGACAATACTCTCTGTTGTAGCACAGCCACTCAACAGCAAACCCAGAACCACGATCGCTAAAAGTTTTTTCATTTATCTAAATTATTCATTCTTTGACTTCGAGCCAAAACAAAGTTCGATAAATTATACTTATATTGCTTATATTCTTCAATATCATTTGGTAAAGGATAATTCTCGAAAGATTTAAAAGGTATAAAATATTTAATAGATGAATAATCATTAGAGACTAAATCTTGAAGTAGAAAAAAATCAACATATCCCTGAAAACTTTCAAACAAATTAAAGAATTGTTTATACCTCTCAAAAGTCTCATTTAATGGACTGTCCTCTTTAATATAATATCTTCTAATACACTCTAGTGTTAAATCAAATCTATCTCTTATCTTTTTATTAACCCCTCTTGCTCCATTAATTGTCATTTGATTATTAATTCTTTCAGATGGAAAAATTATATAGCCACCTATTGTGCTACATAAAGAAACGAATTTCTCTAACTCCTTTGTATCTATTTTTTTAACAATATTCGTTGTACTTTTTATATTGCTATAAGTATGTGCAATTGAGTCACTCGATAAAACAAATTCACCTAGATCTGATTTATGATGAAGTCGCATTGGAATAGTTTCATCTAGTTTAAATAACAAACCATTTGGGAGTTTTTTGCTCCACAAGAATTTATGATAATTTCTTAGAGTGGGACTATGACTATCAGGGTCCCTACCTTTTGGTGTATCACTATAAACGTTAAAGCTAGTATCTATATTCACTAAAAAAACTTTATCACTGCAGATATATTGCAGTCAAACTGAATGAAAATTTATTTAAACGTTGAAAAATAATACTTATTCAAAAAATGATAATTGATTTGTAATCAATAGGTCCGCGGTTCGAATCCGTGCGGGGGCACCATTACTTAATAAAATCAATACTAATTATTTTTCATATATTCACGATATTCTTTTGCTTTAATACTATATATTCCTCTCATCAAAGAATCTTCATACATCTCATCACTAACATCATTATTTCTTTCTAAAATAATATAATCAGCTTTAATCTTTTTATCTAAGATTCCACTCTCTTCTAGAACTCCATATACAACAATCTTATAATAATAGAATGCATACGAGTCTAATTTATCAATCAAATCTTTTATTTTAGGAAATTCATCTATATTTGTAATTATTACCTCAGTTGTTCTTACATTGGTATTACCATCATCATTAAGTGTTTGCTGTTTTAAACACACATAATATCCTTGAGCATAACAACTAGCACCAAAAAAACTTCTTTCTGTTTCACCACCAGCAATTAATATTTTTTTATTTTTAAGGCTTTCCCCAGATCTAAAATCAGTTATTTCATTTGCTGATGTGTATGAATATTCTAACAAATTTATATTAGGTTCCAGCTTTTTTAAATCATCAATTTTATTTTCAATTTTCTGAACTTGTTTTTTATATTCTGGCCATTTTTCCTTAGATTTTTTTTCTGAAATCTTAAATGCATAACTAGAATAGCTATCTAAACATTCTTGGTCAGAAGTTTTAAAATGCTCTAAACATATTTTTTTTGCTTTATTTGCCTCTTTTAATTTTTGATTATTATCGTTAATAAAATAACCAGCTATTAGGGCAATTATGATAGCGAACCAAAAGCCTTTTTTCATTTCGGTTCTACCATCTTATGATGTTTCTCTTCTTAGCTGTTCAATCTTAATTTTTTTTTGAAGACTTTTAGTTTTATCATATAAAAGATTAAAACTAATTTTTTGGTTAGTTTTAATAGTTACATTTTTTGCATTTCTTACTTCAATATTATCAGCTACAGCACTTATGGGTCTTTTTTTTGGATTTAAGTTTTTAATAACAATTTTTGATTTATCACTAACTATTTTTCCTTTCCATCTACGTGGTCTAAAAGGACTGATGGGTGAAATAGATAATTTTTTTGAATTCAGACTCAATATTGGCCCATGAACTGAGAGATTATACGCAGTACTTCCAGCTGGTGTTGAAACGAGTACACCATCAGATACTAATTTTTTAATAATTTGTTTAGTCCCATAATTTATAGATAATGAAGCAGCTTGCCTACTTTGTCTTAAAATTGAGACTTCATTAATTGCTAAATATTTTCTAATTTGATTTTTATTATTCTTAACAATCATTTGTAATGGAGAAATGCTAATCATTTTTGCTTTTAATAAATTTTTAATAATTGCTTTAGATGAAAACTTATTCATCAAAAAACCATAATTACCTGAATTTATTCCATAAAAGATTTTTTTGGATTTCTGATTCTTCTTTAATGTTTGAAGCATAAAACCATCTCCACCAATAACAATTACTGTATTAGGTCTAATAATTTGAGTTTTCTTAAATTTATTTAATAGTTGTGTTTTAATCTTTAATGATTTTTGATTTGTATCAGAAATTATTTGAATATTTTTCATCAGGAGTGGTGCCCTCGGCCAGACTCGAACTGGCACTCCGCAAGCGGCAAGGATTTTAAGTCCTTTGTGTCTACCAATTTCACCACGAGGGCATTAATGAATTTCATGAGTATTTATGCTAATATTTATAATTGAACAAGACTAATAAGTAAATTTTTTTTATTTTTAAATAGTTTTCTCTTTTAATAAATAATAGTAAAAATAAATTGTTAATATTTCTCTAATTATTACACCAATCGACTTTGAATTCCACCCAGCTTCATTTGCTAAAGATATATCTCCAATAAGTACTAACAAAATAGTGATGAGGGGTAATATTGTTACAAAAATTATATCATAATTCTTATAAATTTTTGTAACTGCTAATGCAGATACATATCCTGCAATTAAACCGGAGATAACAGTCGGTCCAGTATTAATAATAAAATCTGGTAATCTTAAACCCATAACTTTATCATAAATATAGTATAAAACTTCGCCTATATAAAAGCCTATCCCTTGGGATAATATCGTAACTGGAATAAAAATAATTGAAACTAATACGCTATAAAACTTAATTTTCATCATCTCTTTTTAATTTTTTTTCTTTTTTTAATTACTTTTTTAAAAATTTTCTTAGTCTTTTTTTTAGGTGTAACATTTATAGGTTCATCATTTGAAGCAGCTGTTGAGCTAAAATTATTCGAAAAACTATTTTCATTTTTCCTGTCAACTAATGTTGAAATAGCGCCAGTAACCAATGCTGGAACTATAAAAAGAAGTCCCGGTGCAGCAAAAGCTAAAGCACCATACCAAGGCCATCCCCAAACATCTAATGCGCCAAAAAAAGTTCCAATAGTAAGTGGAAACATTATTCTAAAGAAAAAACCTATAAATAAAGCACCAAAAGCAAATCCTGATCCTAAATGATATTCAATACCAATGAACCCAACATAGATTTGAACTATACCAACTATGAGAAATAATATTCCTCCTAAAACACCAAATGCTGCCATATAATTTTAATACTTATCTTTTTATTTTTAATGGGTTTTTACCAAATCTATTTTGTTTACTATCACCAGCTGTACAATACAAAACAATAAGATAAATTGAACAACCAAATCCTATTACTGCAAAAATTATCTCAAAAGTTGTTTGACGATTTACAGAAAATATTGCCTCAATAACACCAGCTGGTAAAGGAAGTGCTACGAACCACCCACTTTTATTAATATCGTGTAAGCGTCTTACTGCAACACTAATCCAAGGAATTATAATTGCTATTATAAAAATTGCTAATAACCAAAATAATTGACTAGCAGCAAATATTAAACCAAATCCAATGGCATAACCAATTACTATAAAAAGAACAAAATACCAATATTCAGATCGACTTGCTCTTCCTTTAAAATCAAAATATTTTTTAAAACATATTTTTACAGATTCAGGTAAATTTAATCCCATATCTTCCTCCTCTTCCTCATTATCTTTATTAAATTTTTCTGTATAATAATCTGAATTATCACCAGTGTCTTCATTATTGTCCTCATCCACCTCTACTTCTTCCTCTACAATTTCTTCAACATACTCATATTCATCATCATCTTGAGCTTTTGTTTTTGACTCTTTTTTGATTTCTTCTTGAGGTGCAGAATTTTCTGATTGAGTTATAAAAGACTTTATATCTTCTTCTGGTTCTGGTGTATTTTGAATTTCCTCTTCTTTAATAAAGCTCAATCCCTCTATTTCTGATGCTTTTGTCCACTTCCCTCTTAATCCAGCTTTTACTTTAGTGCTTTCATTAATAGTATCACTATCAACCAAACTCTGTAAACTTTCTAAAGAATTAACTGAAATTTCTGAACCATTATTATCTATAAATTTATAAATCATATTAAGTTGGGAAAACTATTTTTCCTGCTCTTTCAACTACAAATCCAGCACCACCTTTTCTTAATACAGATGGTTCACATGTATAATTAGTTCCAGTTGAAATAGAAAACACGCCTTTAAATTCTCTACTAGCTTTTTCAAAATCTAAATTCATATAAGTTGCCATATTTGATCTCACAGTAGATCCAGCAAATGCAAAGTATTTATCACTAAAAGTTACACACCATATATCTGCTTTTTCAAATGCTCTTGGTGAACTTACTAAAATAGTTTTAGTTCCATCTTGTCTTTCTTTTCTACTTAAAGCTAAACCATTCCACTTTTGTTTAAATTTAGCAACTTTAGCAAAATCATCTAAAGCCTCTCTGTAGTCGGAAACTAATTCATCATATTTTGCAGCTATAATTTCCTCTTGTGATTTAGGTTTTTCTTCAAGTACTTGCTCTTGTTGTGAAGCTCCAGATTGTCCCGATCTAGCTGCAGCTCTACCTACAGATTTAATTTGTTCTGATGTATCTTTTAATTTTCCTTCAAAATCGCTTTTTAATGATCCAACCTTTTTATCCGCTTCTTCTTGTAATTTTTGTATTCTTCGATTGTTAAAATAAACATAAGCACCAACACCACTAATAACTAGAAATACAATAATACCAATAATAATTAAATTCCATGGAAGCTGACTTCCAAATTCTTCCTCCAAGTTATTAATTTCTAAAATTAAAGTATCAATATTGTTAACTATATTAGTTTCAGCCTCTTTAATCTCAGCACTCAAAGCACCAATCTTATCACCTTGTTTTATATTGAGTTTTGAATTTTCTAATCTTTCCCAACGAACAAAAAACCCTTTCTTTTTATTCGTGAATTGTCTCTTTTTCTTTCCTTTGGCCACATCATCTCTAAGATTTTCTAAATCTTTATAATTTTTATAATTTTTACCTTTAATTCTTTTTGTTGCTTTGAATTTGGTTTTAAAATCATCTAAAATATTTTCTGATAAAAACGCCCTTTTAGCTGATCTTAAGGCTTTGGCTTTTTCTTTTAATTCATTTTTTGATCTATCAACGTCCTCTAGTTTGTCCTCAACTTCTATTATTTTTTCTTTAAAATCATTTTCAAATTTCTCATAATCAATCTTTAATTGTTTGTATTCGTTATTGATTTCTGCAATTTGATCGTCAAAAGTATTAATTTTTTTATCAATTTTATCTAAAAGTTTCTGTTGGTTTGCTGCTAACCAATCCTTCTCCTCTTTAGCTTTTTTATTTGCCTCTGCTTTTTTTTCTTCCTCTACTTTAATTCTTTTTTCCTCATCAATAATGAATTGTGCTTTTGAATATATCAATTTAGTATCTTCAACAGCTAAACTAATTGCTCCAATTTCAAATATATCATTTCCAATTTCTGATTTTCTGTTTTCTCTTCCATTGATAATTGCAATTTGGTCATATAATTTTGCCGTAGATGAATTTTGAGAAATCTTAAATACCTTTAATTTACCTTCTTGTGGTTTTTCTTGGACACAATAATAAGCCAATAATTGCTCAACAGAATACTGTGAGCTTATGTAGGGCATTTTTTTAATGTTTTTTAATATTGAAAAATTTAAAGTATCAGGGGCATTTTGAAATTTATTAGAATGATATGAGTTTATTTCAAAAATTGATTTTTTCTCTACCTTTTTATTACTTTGTTCTTCTTCATTTTCAGATTTATCTATGATGGGTATTTTTCTTTCATCTACATCTGCAGTACAATATCTAGTTTGATAATCTTTTTTTTTATCTCCTTCGTTTTTGTCTATTGATATTGAGGAAGTTCCATTTTTATGAAAAGCAAAACTGTTAGAATTAATTAATAAGATTGATAAAAATATTGTTAAAGTTATTTTTATTAAAGATTTGTACATTTTTACTTAAGTTTTAATTTACCACTAGTAACTTCATTAATTAATTGTTTTAAACCTTGGATAAATACTGGTTCAATTATTGAAGATGTTTTTTGTAATTCAGCTAAACTGTCATCACCTTCGACAGATTGCATATTCTTTTTAAGATCTTGAGCTCTAGCCTGACCATTTTTTAACTCTGCATTAATTTTTCCTTCTAAATCACCTTCAAATTTTTTTGTAAGTTTGACTGGTATTTTTGAATAAGCTTGTAAATATTTTAAGAAAGTTTTTAATTGTGAAATATCTTTTACACGCCATGCACTATCTACAACTTTATTAAGTCCTGAAACTGTTCCTATTTTATCTTTTCCAACCACAATATCTTCACCCAATACTGTTTCATGAGATCGATCTGTTAAATCAAGATCTGTTGCACCAGTTTTATCAACAAGTAAACCATAAGAAACCTCATGTTTTGGGGTATCCGTAAATACGATTCCAATACTAGTAAAAATTCCGTTAGTTACTTTAGAAACCATTTTAGATAGGCTTTCCTGATCTTCACTGTCTTCAAAAACAACTTTATAAAGTGTACTTGCTTTTCCACCTAAACAAATTCTAAGTGATTTAGATTTGTTAGCACCAGATTGAAATTCTCCATTTTCAATTAAATGATTAAGAACTTGTGAAACATAGTAAAGAATTCCTGATAAAGCTAATTCAGTTAAATCCTTAAGCTCCTTCCCTTTTTCTTTACCACTAAAAATATCAAATTTCTTTTTAAATGCTTCACCAAATTGTGGGCTGTTAACTAATAATTCAATACCATTAGCTAATTTAGCTTTATTGGTTTTAATACTTTGTAAAGTTTGATAACTTTCTAATAATAAATCATCATTTCCACTAATTTCTTTAATTAATGTTAAATTGTTAGTTAAATAATTTATTAAAACATCTTTACCAGCAAGCTTAAACGAGTTTCTCCATAGTAGTTTAGTATCTTGCCAAATTGATAAATCTGAAGTCCCACCTCCTATATCAATTGTGACTACATTTTCTGTGAAAGGAACTTCTTGTCCTTTTGCAAAATATAGTGCACTAGAAATACTTTCAGTTTCAAAACCTGTTTTTTCTTGAGTTTTATAATTTTCATCATGTAAGCCAATATTAACAGCTCTTCTTGTTATCCTTTTAAAAGCTCTTAAATGGTCAGTATTGTATGCTTCAGGATAAGAAAAATTAAAGGTTAAATTTTCTCTTTTAACCCCATTCGCTGCAGCTTCTACAGCTGCTTGTAATACTGCTTGAGAAACAAAATATTGTACTTTTGTACGACTTTGTTCAGCTTCATCCCATTTTAAATTAAATTTAAGTGGTCTTTTATCATCAGGTAAATCTTGGATTGCATACAAAACTTGATCTACGTAGTAAATAAAATTACTTCTGAAAGGTAAATTTTCAACTGTAGACTCTTTGTACGCTCTTTCTCTAAGGATTGTCATGAAAGGAATAGTAACTAGTCTACTTGGAACAAACTCTTTATGGGCCTGCATAACTTCTTCAATCTCTTCTTCATCAGTTCCAGGCTCATATGGAAGATTTACTCTATTTTTATAGTTTAATTCCTTAGGGTTTTCTTTGTTCTCTTTAAAATAGACACAAGAGTTTGTTGTACCAAAGTCTATACCAACAGACCATTGATTACTTGTTTCTTGAACTTCTTGAGCATCTGGAAATAAAATTAAGCCAACATCTACCCTCTTATTATGTTCTGTATAAGATTTTCCACCTGATTGAGTTGCAACGTTACAAAGAATGGCCTCTGGTGAAGATCTTAAAGTTCTAAGCTCTGTGACTGCAGTTGTTTGTTGAATTGGAATTTCTTCACCAATTACTTGATGTGAATGCATCATATTATCAATAAACTTAACTTTGTCATCTCCAGACAAGCTCTCTAATTTATTTCTAATATCACTTACTGCAAAAATATTTTTAGGCAAAATGTTTACCTGAGCATTACCATCATAGAAAAAGAAATATTGATCCCAATTTTCAAATTTAATATCAGGCCAAACACTAAATCCAAGCGGTACCCCTCTATTTTTAACTACATCTTTAGCTTTATAAATCTTTTCTAAAGTATAATTCATAGTGTTACCCTTTTCACTTACGAACTCTAAATAAATAACTACTTTATAGTTATCACCATCAGGTGTAACTATGCAGTTTGTTGATAGTGATTTTGGATCCATAAACATTAACAAAGCACTATTTACTGGATAAGCAAATTGGTTACCGTCGCTTGAATGTTCTTTTAATTTTCTATTATCTCCTGCAAACACCACTAATTTTTCAGTAAATATTGTCTCTGGTGTTAGATATATGTAACCTTCTTTCTCACACTCATTTTTTAATGTTTTAGAAAGATTTTCGTCTTGTCTTAAAGAGTTAAGAGAATAATTATTCCACACTCTAATATCAGATAAAGTTTTTCCTGTTGATTGAGCAACCCTAAAGTCTGCAAATATTCCACCTTTAATTTGATCTTCAAACTCTGGTCTAATTTTTAAACCACAATCAAATTTAGCATTTTGATCTGTAGCTCCAATAAAGATTTGTGCTAAACGATCGTAAACAGGTTGAGCTGGTAAATTAAGGTTCACTTTAGTTGGTGTCCAGCTAGAAAACTCTACATTCCCTACTTTTGCATCACAAGAACTTTTAAATTCCTGAAGTCTACCCATTACAGCATTAAATACTTCCATGTTAGAAGGGCTCAAGCTTTGAATGCCATTAATTAAATTTCCTAAGTAATGAGATAAAACAGCATATTGCTCATTTCTCATATCTTTAGCGTTACAAGGATCTTTTAAAAAACCATCTTCATACCAGGGTAATTTTCGAATACTTTCAATAGACGTATAGTCCCTTGCAGCTGCAACCATCGTATATGGATTGATAACTGCTATAGCACTTTTGTTAAAGTTAAGAACACCAATAGCATTCCAATCTTGACCTTGGGCCATAGTATCTTTCGGAATTACATCAAATAAAATTTTTCCAATATGTGCATAATTTGAACCAGCAGGTGCACCACCTGTAAATGGATTATTTTTAATGTCTTGAATGTTTACTATGCTGGAGTTTAATTCATAAATATGTTTGTAGTAAGGAGCTAGTGCTAGTAAAGCCAATGTTCCTCTCCACTCATCTACAATAGATTTACTGCCATCAACTAATCCATTTCTAACAATTAAAACTCTTGCCCAAACATCAGGAACTGAATTAATATCTGCCGCAGATACCACTTCTTCACCACCCATCTTTAAGCCTTTAGCTAATTTTTCTAAAAATGTAGCATCTTCTGCTTTCCACTCACCAGAACTAGCTATATTTGGAACTTGGTTCTGATCATTTAACGGCGGTAATACTTTTCTAACCATAATTATAGCTCACATGATCTAAAGAGAATATCCATAAAAATACCTAAACCCTTTTGATCTCTATTAACTTTTTTATAACAAATGTTACTCATAACATTTAAAAGTTTTAAATTTTTACTGTCATTAATTAATGTATTGAATTGATTTTTTTCAGATGAATTTAGTTTTTCTTTTATGTTAACTCTCTTAGAAGTATTTTTAGCTGAAAACTCTGAGAAAAACTCAGCAGCTATTAGATCCATTTTTTGATCAGTATTGACAACTGTAGAGTATTGCATATCTGTAATCCAAATGAGAACATCTTGACAATATTCTTGCATGGAAGAAATGATTTCCTGATTATGTTCATGCCCTATTTCACAAGCTTTAGATTCATCATTATAAGTATTTTTATAAACTAATCTTTTAAACCAGTTTTCATTTTGATATTTCTTAATTTTACTCCAACTTCCAGTTAATGCTGGGCCATACATCCAGTTATAAGAAAAAGCAAACCTAATAAGTTTTGATAAGCTTTCTTTTGAATTTAGATCTGCAGACACATTTGGAATATCACTCCATAAAATATCTGATGTCTCATTTTTACCAATATGAAATATCTCTTGAGTATCATTAATCTTATTATCTTCACTAAAGAATTTTAAAGCACCTAAAGCTGCGTAAAGCTCAGGGAATAAAGGAGGATTGTTTTGTAAATTTCCACCCATTTTAAAATTAGCTAGTTTTGATAGAGGATCCCATCCTGTTACATAGACTTGATCAAAAATTTTATCATATTCAAATAATTTAGAATAATATTGAAGCGCTCCTTTGGTTTGATCTAAAAATTCTTCAGGTCTTGCAAACAATTCACCTTCCATATTTTCTTCAGGAACTTGATAATTAAAATAAGGAAGCATCAATGCCCCACCTAAATGAAAGTTTGATGTTACGTTTTTTTCTTTTTGAATTTGTTTAATTCTTCTTGCTATATTTGGAAATCCTGCAGCACCTGTTCCACCAAAGATTGAACTGATTATAAATACTCGGACTTCTTCACCACCTCTTGCAGCATCTATAGCTTTATATATTTGTGACCAAAAAGGATCATCCTCATTAGCAGTTGTTGCAAGCATTGCTGCTGCTCCAATGTTAGGTCTTGCTCTAAAGCCTTCTGATAGATTTTGTTTTTTCTCCTCAGGATCATACAAACAATCCATCAAACCCTTAACTTCAGGTTTTAATACATTATAAGAAATTACTTCTTCTAAAGTGGGGTCCGCACCCTTCAAAGGTAACCAAACAGAATCATTATTTGTAATGATATTAGTTTTGAAAAGATCACTATCTTCAGCTAAATCATTTTTACCCTCATCTCTAAGCGTGCTTCTTAAATTCATATATTTAGAAAGTAAGATTTTTGTTCTACTTACATTTCCATTAGCTTCATCTTGATCAACCATTCCAACCCAAAGGTTTCTTGGACCAAGACCTGATGCACAACTGTGTAGTAAATGCTCTAAACATTTCGCACCTGTTCCACCAATTCCAATTATAAAATTTTTCAAAATCCCCCCGGTAATTTATTTGCAAATAAAACAGAAGATCTAGCAAATCTAGCAGTTCCTAAAAGCACACCTAAATAATATGGTAGTACATAAATAATTAAAGACATTGAATAAATCCAAACATGTCCACCAGTACCAATTAAATCAGCTGTGGAATACATTGTGGTGCCTGTAAAATACCAAACTATACCAAAAACTGACCCAACAAATATTCCTGAAAAAACTAACCAGTGCAAGGCATAAATTTTTGCTTTACCTGGGGCATCAATATTTAAATAATGACTAACAACAGACCAAGCAATAGTCATTGTGGTCGTAAAAATTATTAGAGTTAAATTCATATGAAAGAATAATTCAGTAAAAAAATTAGTCGAAATTTCTGCAAAACTTTCAAATCCTAAATTTTCATAATTTTCAGCAGCTATTATTTTATCATCAAAAAAAGCTACTATATTGCTATCAGGTCCTGGATCAGAAAATGATCTAATTATCAAATATATACTAATCCATCCAAAACTTGCCAGACCAGCAAGAGTGTAAATGATTGATTGAATAATATTTTTCATATTTATTTTGTTAAATTAAAATCTAATGCAATACTGGCTATTAATGTTGGTTCAAATTCATTGTTTGCAACAGAATTTAGTTGTCTAATTAATTTAGTTAAGTTTAAGGTTTTAAACTCTACAGGGTTTCCATCTTTAAATTCCTCTGCCTCAGATGGTCTAATCGACCATTCTTTAAATGTTTCTTCAGATATGGTTCCTGGTTTTTCAGCATAAATTTCTGCAACATAAAAATATCTCATACCTCTAAATAGTTTCTTTAATGAAACTTCTTTAAACATTTGAAGTCTTAAAGTATTTTCATTCTGTTCCCATTTACTTATTTGCTCAAATTTAGATTTTCTCCAATTGATATCTTTACATTTTGGTTCTTGACTGACCCAAAGGCTTTCTTTAACTTTAAAATTTGAAACTCCAGTAGATCCTGGAACAATTATTTCAGAATTTTTAATTAGAAAATTAAGTTTTCTTTTTTTATTTGTATTAAATGTGAAGATTGGCAAATTATTTGATGAGTAATCAAACTTAAATTTTTCTGCATTTGAAATATTTTTTATAGATTTTTCTGAAATTAATTTTTTGTCATTTAAATTTTGTAAAATGGGTGTGCTTGTAATTAAAGAAAATTTATATTTATCCTCTGGATCTGTGAAATGTTGTTCCTCTAAATTTTTTTTGACTTGATTTATTTCTTTTTGATCACCTATTATAATAATGTAGAATGGCCTCTTCTGTGCTTCGGTATAAGATACAGTTCCACCTTCTCTTGTTGGAATGTCATAAATAGTTCCATTAAATGAACTCATCACACCTATAATGCCAACTGATTTACCTTTTTTTAATATAGACTTTAAAGGTTTTGTTAATTGACCTAATGTTCCGCCTACTAATTGATTATCAGCCAAAAATAAATCTGTTACAATTATATATGTTCCATCAGGATTAGCTTTTGCCATCTTAAAAGGTAAATGAATTTTAGATTCTTGGTTGTTACATTCAGATGCAGCACCTGTACATTCATAAAATCCTGGTTTAATTACCTGTGCAATTTTATTTTCTTTAATTGGTTTAATTGTTTTTCCAAAGCTATGATAATAGGTTTTGCTACCTACATTTTCAGCTATTTGTTGTAAGTCATCGATTACATTTACATAAAGATTATTTTGTCCTGGTTGGTCCTTTGCATAACCTTGCATACTCAAACTTTGATCAAAGTATATAAAGACTGATTTATCTTCACTTTCCTCTGCAGATTGACTTGATGTTGTGGACTTTGAAATTTCAAACTCAGGGTAACAAGTATCTTTTGCATTTACCGATGTTGAGAAAACCAACAAAAAAGCCACTAAAATTCTAACAAAAATTCTTTTCATACTCGTTATGATTTAATTTCTATAAAATAGATCTTAGATTTAAATACTTCCCTATGTAAAGAATAAAAGCTAAGCTCAAAAATATATAATAAAAACCAGATAATTATGAATTTATTTATAAATATTTGCTCAAGATTGACTCTTATTTTACCTTTATTATTGCTTATTTCATGTGGGGATAGCGGTAGTCAACTATCTAAAGGGCATAGAGATGCCATCAAAATTCAATGTGAGGACTCATCAGATCCTAAAGCTTGTGGACTTGAGGTTAGACAAAACTTTTTAGAAGACGGCAATGAATTTATTATATTGGATGATGGTGAACTAAATGATGATCAGATTAGAAAAATAAAAATGGAATGTATTAGATCTAAAAAATTTGGTCTTGAAACTTATAATAATTGTTTAGGTGAATATAAAACTGCTGCATTAGATGGTAAATTGTTTGAAAAGAAATTTGCTGCCAAACCTAAAAACAATATTGAAGATCTTGAAGAATCTGTAGTTTATATTGAAATGGTTTTAACAAATTATACCAAAGAGAGAGAAATGGTATATGGCACAGGTTCAGGTGTAATAATAACTGACACAGAAATAGCAACGAATTGTCATGTAGCATTAGCTAAAGCAGATAAGGAAGTTCTTAAATATGCACAAGATGAACTTAAATGGAACACAGCTAGTGATGATTTACAAGAAAGGATTTGGATTAAATTATTAAATGGTGAAGATTGGGCTGAAGCAAAGCTGACAAAAAAAGATGTTAATAAAGATATTTGTATAATAAAACACAATCCAAAAGAGCTATTCAAAGTTTCAATGAAACCAATAGAAAAATTTACATCCTTTAAAAAATTAAAAAAAGGGAGCTTTGTTAGAGCAATGGGGTCACCTGGAGGATTAATTGGTCATACATCTACTGGGGATATACAATGGTTAGGAACTGCAGAACAAATGCAAAATACTTTCCCAACTATATTAAAACAGTTCGATAAAGATACAAAATTTATAGTCCATGGTGCTAAAATTCACTCTGGTAGTTCAGGTGGACCTTTGTTTGATAAAGATGGTTATATTATAGGATTAAACACTTTAATATCTGACACTGCGGCTGAAAATATTGCAGTTTCTTCAGATCATATTAAAGAGTTGTTAAAATAATTATGAAAAATAGATTTTACGTTTTTTTAAATTACTTACTCCTTTTTTTATCAATAATTGTAATAGCTTTAATTTTAAGTACAAACAATACTTTTGCACATAAAGTAAAAGATGAAAACGGCAGGATGGTGGAGCATGAACCTATAAAATGTATACCACAAGAAGAAAGAAACATGGTAGAAAAATATCTTTGCAAAGTTGCTATTAAATCCCATCGTTTATGTAAACAAGATGAACATTGTGCAATTTTAGAAATAGAGAAATTACAAAAAGAAAATGCTGAACAGGTAGAAAAATTAAAAGGTGTGGGCGATTGTGGAGATCTTCCATTTAATCATAAAGCATCCAAAAAATCAAAAATTTATATTAAAGCAAGCAAAGATAGTAAAGTTATTGGTGAAGTTAATAAAGGTCAAAAATTATTATTCTATGCTGTCTCTACAAAAGATAAAAATTTCTCAAGGGTAAAAATAAGAAAAGATGATATTTGTGCAGAGGGATATATAGAGTCTAAATATTTAGTTAAAAAAGACTCAGAGGATACTGTTGTAAAAGTTGGTCCTAAATTAATTGAAATTAATGAACCTAAATGGGCCAAAGAAGGAAAATTGATACTAGTAGATGCCGAGGGCACAGTTTCTATTAGCGGGGCTATTCAAGAAGGTAAAATAGATCAAATTATTATTAATGAGGAAGAAGAAATAATTAATGGTGATAATACATTTACTTATCTACTTTTTGTTCCAAATAGTGGAGCTGAAATCAGAATAGTAGGAAATAAAAATGGTAAAAAAGTAAAGGAACTAATCTTTACAATTAAAGTAGGAAATTAAAAAAATAAGCTTACAAAATTAATAAAATCAATAAAAAATTCCATTAATTATTCGTATATAATTATCTTCATGTTTAATAGTCCTTTAATAGTCTAGGCAAAATTAAAATGTCTAATTAGGACAAAATTAACAATGAATAAATATCATTAATAATTATCATAGTGCATAATGAAAAAAGATATTGTTAAATCTCACTTAAAAAAAAAAGCACAATCAAAACTTGCTTTATCAATTAGTCTATTTATTGTGCTTTTAACCTCTACTGGATACATCTTTAATTCTAAATCAATAATTTTTCTATTCTACATTTCTTGTTTTGTATTTTTCTACAATTTAGTAATACACTTTATACTAGAAAAGTTTGAAAATTAATTATGATTAAAAAACTCATTAAATTAAAGATATTAAAATTTGTACTAATTGGTGGTGTGTCAGCAGCTTATGCTTTTAAGAGATATTGTGATAAAAAAAAAGAATTAAAAATTAAAAAAGATAAAAAAACTTTGCTTATTAATCGATAAAAACTTTTGGTAGTAATATTTACAGATTTAGATGGTTCTCTTTTACATCGAGATACTTTTAAGTTCGACTCAATTAAAGACTATATTAAAAGTCTAATAAATATTGGAATAATCATAATTCCGAATTCTAGTAAAACTGAAAAGGAAATTGAAAAATTTAATGAAGAGCTTGGTATTGAACTTCCCTATATTTCAGAAAATGGTTCAGTTATTCGTGGACTAAACTTAATTAACCAAAATTTTCCAAATAAAATAATTCTTAGTAGAGAAAAAGAAGAATTACTAAAAATTTTTAATGAAAAGACTCCTGAAAAATTATTAAATAAATGTGTTCAAATTTCTAAACTGAGTAAAAAAGAACAAGAAAAAATATTTGGACAAAAAGATGATAGACTTAAAGACGCATTACAAAGAAAGTATACTTTACCCTTTTTATTTAATGGGAATAATTCTGAAAAAAATAAATTATTAAAAGTCTTAAGTTATAATTCTTTATCATTACAGGAAGGTGGTCGTGTTTTAAATCTTTGTGATAACATTAATAAAATAAAGTCAATGAATAGAGTAATTAAAATCTTAAAAAAAACTGAGGATAAAATTAAGACTATTGCTGTTGGAGACAACTATAATGATCTCGAAATGTTAAAAAATAGTGACATACCATGTTTAGTTTTCAATGATCAATTTAAAATGGACAGAATTAATATTGATAATATTATATTTTCTAACAAGCCATCACCTGAGGGCTGGGCTGATGTGATAAAAATAGCGCTAGGAAAAATAGGATATAGTGATTAAAATTTAAAATGAGCGAATTTTCCCAGAATGGAATAATTTCTACCCTGCACGACTTTGGTACAAGGTCAACAACCGAAATTGAAAAAGATCTTTTTACATTTTCAAAAGAAAGAAAGATGGAGTTAATTTTACCATGTCTTTATTCAGAATTAGAAGGTACGGCACTTCCCAATATAGTCGAAGAAATTAGTAAGACAAAATATCTAGACCATATCATCGTAGGTCTTGATAGAGCTAATGAAAATCAAGCCAAAAAAGCTTGGAAATTTTTTAAAAAATTAAAAACCTCTTTCTCAATTTTATGGAATGATGGACCAGGTTTAAAAAAACTTGATAAAGAATTAAAGAAAAATGATCTATCTCCAAATGAGTTGGGTAAAGGTAGAAATGTTTGGTATTGTATTGGCATGTCTATAGCGAGAGATACTGCTCGTTCAGTTGCATTGCATGACTGCGATATAAAAACTTATGATAGAAGAATGCTAGCTAAACTTTTTTATCCAGTTGTAAATCCTCTTTTTAACTTTGAATTTTGTAAAGGATATTACCCAAGAGTTGCTAATAATAAGATGAATGGAAGAGTTGCTAGATTACTTGTTTTTCCTTTATTAACTGCTTTAGAAAAAACCATTGGTAAAAGCGATTACTTAGAGTTTATGAAGTCTTTTAAATATCCATTAGCTGGTGAGTTTTCATTTAGACGTAACGTTTTACCTGAACTAAGAATATCTTCAGATTGGGGTATTGAAGTAGGAATTCTTTCTGAAATGCAAAGAAGCTTCTCTCCTCAAAATATTTGTCAGGTAGATTTGGCTGATACTTATGACCATAAACATCAAGTTTTATCTATGGACGACGAAACTAAAGGTTTATCAAGGATGTCTATAGATATAATAAAAACCTTTATCAAAAAACTAGCTACTCAAGGTAATTCTTTTAGTAGAGAAAAATTCAGATCTCTAAAAGCAACCTATTATAGATCTGCGTTAGATTTAATTGATATATACAGAAGTGATGCTGATATGAATGGGCTTAAATTTGACTCTCATACTGAAGAAAAAGCTGTTGAACTATTTGCAATAAATATAATGAAAGCTGGAGAAGCTTTTATCTTAAATCCAATGGATACACCGTTTATACCGACTTGGAGTAGAGTGAAGAGTGCTATTCCAAACTTTTTAACTCGATTAAAAGAAACAGTAAATGAAGATAACAAAAAATATAGATAATGTTATCTCAGATAGATCAAAAAAAAATTAAATTAAAGCTTAAAAATATATATAGACACCATTTATCAGAGATTGAGATTAGTGATTGTTGCAAAGAAATTACAAAATCAATTAATAAATTTAATAAAAAAAGAAATAAAAAAAAAAAGATAATTTCAGAAAAAACCTCAATAGTTATATCCTATGGAGATAGTCTTTTTTCTAGCTCACAAAGACATTTATTAAAAAATTTTCAAAGTTTTTTTCAAAAGAAGTTAAGTAAATATTTTAATACAGTGCACTTTTTACCTTTTTATCCTTCAAGTAGTGATAGTGGTTTTGCAGTAAAAGATCATTACAAAATCGATAATAGGCTTGGTAATTGGTCAGATATCAAAAAATTTTCAAAAAAAAATGATATAATGGCAGATGTAGTAATTAATCATTCATCAGCTAGAGGTCTGTGGTTTAAAAACTTTCTCAAAAAGAAAAAGCCAGGAAAGGATTATTTCTTAACAGTTAATTCTAATTTTAATGTATCAAAAGTAATTAGACCTCGAGATCATCAATTGCTTAAAAAAATTAATATTTTTAAAAAGTCCGAGTATTTGTGGAGAACTTTCAGTCCAGATCAATTGGATATGAATTTTAAAAATCCTTCAGTTTTATTGAGATTCATAAAAATTATGATTAATCTTATAAATCATGGTGTAACAATCTTTAGATTAGATGCGATTGCCTACCTTTGGAAAGAGAGTGGAACTAAATGTATTAACTTAAGAGAAACACATGAAATAATAAAGCTTTTAAGAATAATTTGTAGTTTATTAAATGTTGAAAGTATTATTGTTACTGAAACAAATTTGCCAGAAAAAGAAAATATAAGTTATTTTGGAAATGCTGATGAAGCTAATTGGATTTATAATTTTTCACTACCTCCCCTACTAATTCATAGTTTTTTATTTGAAAATAGCTCATACCTTAACAGTTGGAACAAAAATTTACCACAAACCAAAAAAGGAAATAGCTATCTAAATTTCATTGCTTCACACGATGGTATTGGAATGAGACCAGTTGAAGGTATTATGAATAAAAATAATAAAGACAAGTTTCTTAAAAGATTAAAAAAAAACGGCTCAAAATTTTCATATAGGAAAGTTCAAAGTAAATCGAAAAAAGTTTATGAGGCAAATATTACAGTTTTTGATGCGTTAAAAAAATCAGACAATGACCCAAAAGGTAAATTCTTTTTGGAAAGATTTATTTCAGCTCACTCGATTATGATTTCTTTCGAAGGAGTACCAGCAATATATTTTAACTCTTTATTTGGAACATCTAATGATGAGGCTAAATATATAATAACTGGAAATAATAGAGATTTAAATAGATACAGGTGGAACCATAAAAACATTAATGAAAAATTGAAAAATACGAAATCAAAACAAAGTATTTTTTATAAAAATATTACCGACTTGTTAGAAATAAGAAGAAAACAAAAGGCTTTTCATCCGAATGGGTTAAGATCTAATATCAATATGGGTCCAAAAATATTTTGTTTTAAGAGACAGAGTTTAGATAAAAAACAAACTATTATTTGTATAACTAACTTATCCTCTAAAAATCAATTTCCTAAAATTGATAAAAATTTTATTAAATGGAAAAACCTCTTAAAACCAATTCCAAAAATAAAAGATAAAAAATATTTTGAACTCAAACCATTTGAAACAATATGGTTATCTAATATCTAATAAATATTATTTTTTATAAAACTCTCAATGAGTACAAGATTAACATTAGTTTAAACTAGTTTGTTAAGTCTAATTTTCTAATCTCTAATTTGGTATAAGTTATCAACAAAAGACAAAAAAGGAAATCTGAACTGTTTTATCAATAAAAAATTGTTTTTTTTCAAAAATTTTAAAATTTTTTGACTAGAATATCCTTTGTACATTTTTGAGAAATGAATCTCAATAAGTAAATATTTGATCTTACTTTTCCTAATACTTTTTAATGATCCTTCTAATATATCAAGTTCATGGCCCTCTGTATCAAGTTTTAAAAGACTTAGATTTTTTATTTTTTTTTTCTTAATATAATTATCAATTGTTTTGGGTTTAATGATAATTTTTTTTTTTATTGGGTTTTTTTTATTCAATATCTTATTTTTAATTTTTAACCATGTGGAGTCTTTATTCAATTTAGAGAATGTAGAAGTACTAGATAGTTCATTAATATAAAAAGTTTTATCAATTTCATTTTTGCTAAATGCTAAATTGTTTAATACAACTTTTTTATTTTTTTTATATTTTTTTTGTAAATCTTTAAAAATATTTACTTGTGGCTCAAATGAATATATTTTTTTTATATTTCTAATCTTTAATAAATAATCTATTGTTTCACCTCTGTGTGCTCCAACATCAAAAGCATTCTTAATATCTAAATGTCTTAAGGATCTTAAGATATTTGGTTGGTGCCAATAGACTCTAACTAAATCAAGAAAAAATAAAACTAAAAATTTGATCATTGTTGTAAATAAATCTAAGAATTTTTCTTTAAAAAATCAATTGCATCATTTATTCCATTTTCAATTGATATTTTGGGAAAAAATTTATATTTAATTTGTAAAGATCTTGACCCACCTCTTGCAAAAACGCCTTCTGGTTTTGTTGAATTTCCTCTCACTTGAATGTTTCTTTTCCCTAAGATATTAAGAATTTTTTTTGATAAATTTATAAAGCTTAAAAATTTTCCTGAAGATAGATTTACTGCTTTTCCATTCTTAACTTTTTTAGCAATTAATAATGAACCTCTTATAACATCTTTAATGTGTATAAAGTCTCTCATTTGATACCCACTGCCCCAAACAATGAATTTTTTATTTCCTCTATGACTCAAGGCTCTTTTAATAATGCTGGGAAAAGGGTAATTTAAATCTTGATCTGAGCCATATCCTGTAAAAGGCCTAAAGATTGTATTTTTAATTCCATATTTTTCATAAGCTAGTGATGCTAAATATTCATTGTTTAATTTAGCCCAACCATATGAAAGATCGGGTTTGCCCATATAATTTTTTGAAAAATCAATATCTGACTCTTTTAATAATCTATATCTACCCTTTTTTTGTAAATTTATTGGATATGCTGCACTAGATGAATAAGTTATAATATGTCTGATTTTACTTTTGTTTTTTACAACCCATCTCCAAAAAGCTGTGTCAATCTCTAGATCTTCAGCTACAGCAAGTGGATTATACTCAATGACTTCTCTACCCCCTACTATTGCAGCAAGATTAATTACAAGCTCATAATTTTTATTTAATTTTTTCTTAAAAAATTTTCGACAATCTAATTTAGAAAATTTAAATTTTTTTTTAAATTTATTTGGATTAAACACCTTCCATTTTCTTGGATGTATTCCGCCAGATAATGGAGCTAAGTTATCTACAATCTCAACATTCTTGCCTTTTTTAAGAAAATATTCTGTATAATATCTACCTACAAAACCAGCACCTCCTAAAATTAAAATACTCATAAAATTAATCTGTTATTTTTTTCCATTCATCGAAAGCAAGAGAACTTTTTTTTGGTAAAAATTTATAAATATTATTTGAGTCTTTATATAAATTTTCAACTAAATTTAATGAATTTGTGTAACCAATATACTCATCCTTAAAATCTTTAATCAAATTGTGTACATTCCTTTGTTGATAAACGGTAGGTTCATTATAAATAACTTTATATTTTTTTGAAGTAACATAAAAAGAAGCCCAAATATCATCCATTCTTCCAATATGAGGAAATAAAAAATAATCTCGAACTACTTTTCTCGATATCAAGGTATTTTGAGAATTAAAAGGAGATATTTTCTTAGAAAAAAAAGGAAACAGACTTTTTTTAAAATTACATTCAGGTTTAAATATCATTCTACAAACTGCATCAATATCAGGGTCACCATTCCAAAAATTTGCTTGAATATCCGGTCTAATTAGATTTTTTTTACCAATTTTATATTTTCGATTATTAACTAGTTCCAATGGAAGTCCCCTGTGCCAAAGATTTGAGTGGTTTGTGTACCCAACAGGATCAAATATTTTTTTATTAGTTAGAATTTCCTTACAATTTATTTTTTTATCAACATAAATATTTTTAAACCAATTTTTATATGGAATATTATCATCATCTATTAAAGCTATAATTTCAGCACCTCTATTGTAGGCTTCCAATATTGCAAAATTTCTTCTTTGTATACAATTCCATCCAATTAGTTTTGATAACTTGGGCCATTTTTTTTCTTGATATTTTGTGCTAAGTACAACTGAATTCTTTAAGTTAAATCTTTTAGATTTTTTATCCAAAGCGACAATAAGTTTACAATTCTTATTTTTTGCAAAAAGTTTTAAAGCTTTAGTTGGAGGATTAATTGTAGTTGTAGCGATATAAATCATATATTTTTAAATAGAACCTTTAAATAAGAAATATAACTTTGTAAAGTTATTGAAGAATTTCCTTCTGTTCTTTTTTTCCATTTGGCTGGTATAGTTACAACATTATAACCCTTTTTTATAGGTATTAATAACATTTCCAATGCAAATCCGTGTCTCAGTTCATTAATTTTATATCCTTCAAACACCTTACTTGGATAAACTCTATAAGCAAAAGTGAAATCTAAAATTTCATAACTAAAAAATAATTTAATTAGTTTTTGAAAGAAAAAATTTGCTAAAAACTTAACTATTCCATAATTAGAAAAACCTTTTTTGCTAATCCACCTATCTGCAGAAATAATTGATTGTGGATTTTTTTTACTCATTGAAATCATATTTTTTAATTCATATGGATTAGTTTCTAAATCTGCTGCCATAATTGCTAAATATTTATTTTTCGAGTTTTTGATCCCTAAGTCTATGGCTCCACCAACAAAAGGTCTTTTTTGGGGGAAAAAATTTAAATTTTTATGTTTACTTTTTAGATATAAAAGCTGTTTTTTAACTATTGAAGGTGTAAACTTTTGAGAATAAATAATTAAATACTCCTTTTTAACTTTAATTCTTTCCAAAATTTTAATAGTTTTTTTTAATGAATTTATTTCATCCATTATAGGGATTATAATTGAAAGAGAATATAAATTTTTTTTTTTAGTCATCTAATAAAGATCTAATCTTATCATTATTAGTTTCTGACAGAGAATCTTTCGAATAAATACCTATATATCTGCCATAATCTTTATTTTTAAAATCATGGAGTGTATAAATAAGACCTTTGCCTAAAGGGAATTTAAAGTCTGTAATATGATCAAGTGTTTTTCCTAATTTTAAATCTTCAAATTGATTATTAAATTCTTTAATTGCTAATGGTTCACCATTTATATCATTTAAAACATAATCGCTAACAAATAGATCATCAAAATAACAAAACACTCTTGGTAATAATAAATTCCTTTTTGATAATTCAGGAATTTTATCTAAAAAAATTTTGGTTGATGAATAAAGGTCTAGATCAAAGATAATCAATCCTATTTTTGATTTTTTTTCAGATATATATTGATCTAATGTTAAGGAAATATTTCCTTCAAATATCTTAATACACCTATCCTCATTTTCTAAGTTTTTAATATTTCTATTAGTGTAATCTCCTTGTTTCCAAAAAAAAGGTAGGTCCTCTTTTATACCCGATTCTGGCAAGCCAGTTCCTGAGTCAAAACCAATTATGTTAATCTTAATTTTTAAAATTTTTTCAATTTTTCTTTTGTATTTAAGAATTGATTTAATGCCATTACCACCGGCTACACCTAATTCAATTATATCTATTTCATTAAAACCTAATTTAATTGCATTTTTAGAAGTTTCAAAAATTAATGACTCATAATGTGGTCTAAAAGTAGGAAATTTAAGACTTAAATATTTAATTAATGCTACACGCAAAGGCTTTTCGTAACACAAAATTCTTAGAAATAACAATTTTATTTTATAAAGAAAATTTATCATTAGACTCAAATAAATTATTTTAAAAATAATTACCGTAACAATTATTTATATTTATAAGCATAAATATATCATGATCGATTAAATCCTCACAATCTACAAAAAGATTATTCTTTTTAATAATTATATGTGAATTATTCTCAATTTTTTGTATTTTTTTAAGACTATCTATTTGTTCATCTAAAGATTTACTATTATAGAAAATACTTGCCAAATCCATTCGATTTTTCCAATCAATGATTTGATCATACCTGAAAGCCGGATGTTTCCAATCAACAAAAATTGGTAAACCACTATACATTCTTACATAATCTAGATTTACAGGTATTAAGATTCTTTCGATAGATCCAGACATCTTTTTTAAATCTTTTGTTAGTTGAAGTTTTTCCCTAAAATCTGAATTAAGATTTTTAACTACATGTGATTTTAATCCAAAAAAAATTGTAGATATAATTAAAAAACCATAGATGAATACGCTTACTTTTGTCATATCCATTCTTAATCTGACAATTAGATATGATATTATGATTAATGAAGAAATTGGTGCAATAAAAACTGAGCTCCTCCAAGGAAAAGTCAAAGCTAATGACTCACTATTCAAAAAAAATTGAGCTGAACTAAGTAAAATTGAACTAAATCCAAATATAAAAAATAAGATAAAAAAACGTTGATTTTTTCTTATTATATATAAAGAGGTAAAGTAAATTAGCAAAAAAATTATATCTTTATAAGAGAACCAATAGTGGATATCAGCATGATGAGGTATTCTATTAAACATTATTTTTTGACCAATAATAGCTAACTCTTTATCAATCATCATAAAATTTATCATTACAAAAGTCGTAATTGGTAAAATTAAACAAATATAAAAAAATAAGACTTTTAAAAAATCTTTATAATTTTTAAAAATCAAATTAGAAATTAGAATTCCAGCAACTAAAAAACCTGAGTGTAAAACATAAGTTGGATGAAATGATGCAGCTAAACAAATAAAAAATACAGTTAATAAGTTTTGATTTTTTAAAAAAAAATAAATTCCTAAAAAAATAAATATCCCAAAGCTTGCAGGTTGGTAACCAGCATCAATAACTTTTTGACCAGCTACACCAGTAAAAAAACTATTTTCATGAAATAAAACAATATATGTAGCAAACCATAATATATAAAGATTTCTATTCGACAGTTTGGGAAATAAATTTTTTGATATTAAAAACAAAGATAAAGTACATATTCCCAATAATAATGAGTGAACAATATATACAACTTTGCTAGAAAAAAGTTTTATTACGATATAGTTAAAATAGGTAAAAAGAGGAAGGTGATGTTCCTGATTTGCAATCCAATCATTTTGTAATTTATTATCGTCAAAATGTTTAATAGAATGAATCAAATGAGCGGCATTACCCTTATAAACATCAAATATTTGAACTGTTAATACAAATAATAAGCTTAATAAAACATAAAATACCTTATCATTTTTAAAATATGTTTTTTTTACCATTTAATTAATTAATGTGTTTTGAAAATAAAGAATTGTGTTGAAAACAAATAAGATCTTTGTCGATTTTGATAAATTCATAATTGTTTACTTTTAATAAATTAATTATGTTTTCAGCTATTTGTTTTTTCATGTGTATCCATTCAAAAATTATTACAGGTCTTAATTTTGAATTTTCAATAAAATCTTTTACAAGAACACTATCATAACCCTCAGTATCCATAACTATAAGGCCTAATTTGTCAAAATTGTATTGTAATATTAAATCATTAAAGGTTATGCAATCAACATCATGTGAATGTATATGATTAATCTTTATGCCATGGTTTGTTAGATGATCTTTTTCAAACGAAGCTAAAACAGTCAACCAGCTTACGTCATTACTTTCATACTTTTTTTTATAATTTTCATAATAATCTGGATTAACTGAGTATATCTTCTTTTTACCTTGTTTTGTATCAAGAGCTTTATTAATAAATTCTACATTATTATAATCAGAGTAATTTTTTTTTAATTCTAGAAATGCACTTTTAATTGGTTCTACTAGTAATATTTTTGTATCCTGGTTGATAGAATTTCGTAAAAAATCATCACTTTTTCCATCATTTGCTCCTACCTGAATAATTTGATCTATTTTTTTTTCATTAACTAAAAATTTTATTAAGTCAGAACAGCTAAATGTGTATGATTCAATAAGTCTCTCTGTTTTAACTGTTTCTTTGGGTAAAATTTTATAACCAAATAAGCCTAAAAATTTTTTTAATAGTTTATTTTTTTTTATATCATGACTCATTTTTTTACAGACTATAGACTATCAATTTTATTTTTAACAAAAAAAAAGGACCCCTAAGGGTCCTTTTTAAATTGTTTTAATTCTTTAACTAAAATGATTTAGCTATAGATATGGAGAAAGTTGTTAACTCAGCTTCAGCAGTCTTTTTTACATTATCAGAACCATTTGAACTAGTTGTTACACTAATATCATCATAGTCTGTGTAAGTAGCTTCAAGCCTAGCAACTAAACCATTAGCAAGTTCGTTAGTTTGGAAACCAATTCCAATCATAGGACCTTCCAATTTAGTACTTTGCGAGTTAACTGTAGTTGTTGGTGTTTCCACTCCATCGTTTTTTGTCTGAGTGATAGTACCAATATCAGCCATTGCGTAGCCAGCTTTCACATAAACTCCACCATTACCCGTACTGTACATGTACTGGCCGTAAAAAGTTCTGTGATCACTAAGTTCAGCACCTGTCATTGCTTCTTTAGCATTCTCCAACATTATCGTAGCTGTAAAAGGAATTACCTCTACACCAAGCGATAAACCATCTAATGCAGGAAGTTCAATTTCTGCAAATATTGCACCATACTCATGGTCTTTCGCTTTGCTTGCGGCTGCATAAGTATTATTTCCTGCAGTGTAAGCATTTTTAGTAGCGTCTAATTCTCCAGTACCATACTTAATTCCAATCACACCTTCAGCTTGCGCAGAGGTAGCTAAAAGTAAGCTTGCTCCGAATAATATAGATAGTATTTTTTTCATATTTAACCCTATATTTAAATAATTAATTATTTACGTACAGAAAGCACCATAGTTAAATATGGCGATTCTACAAATTAAAAATCCCCATATTTAAGTTATTAAAGAAAAAAAAACTAAATTGTTGTAATAATACAACAAAAAAGTATTGATTTTATTGATATTTTTTAAATTCTCTAATTTCTAAGTGCTCTAATAAGGTAATTTTTATCTAACTTACAGTCTTTATAGCCTTTTATGACAATATTTAGGTATCTTTCTGTGGGATAGGTAAAAGGAGTTTTTTTTGCCATAGTATATGTCATTACTTTTTTACTATAATAATAAAAATAATACTTTTTATAAAGTAATGGATAGTCTTCATAAATATCCAATTTTTTTTCATCACTTTTTGATATTTCAAACAGCCCGCCAACGACTTTAAAGTTTTTCTTTGGCTCAATATCAGCGGCCCTGTACTTACTTCTAAAGGTTAATCTAAAATTGTTTAGGTTTATTTTTTTAAGGAAAACACTATCTTTACACCTTCGTTTCATTTGAAAATGATTTAAATTACTTCCGTAGGCAAAATAAAGCATTTATCGATCTACAATTTCAATTTTTTTTTCTTTAACAAATTTTAAAATTTGAGAGTTACAATGATCAATTTCAGATTGGTTTTCTGAGCGAATAACAATTGAAACCCCTAATTTACCTGCATGAAAAAAAGGATAGCTACCAATTTCTACATCTTTATTTTGATTTTGAATCTTTGATAAAGAATTTGCAATTTCACTCTCAACAGTTTTAAGGTTAACAGTATGACTTAAAATAGGCTCTCCGCCTATAATTCTATTTTTTAATCCACCCAACATAGATTTTAAAATTGAAGGAACCCCAGGAAGACAAAAAACATTTTCAACATTAAAACCTGGTGCACCACTAGTGGGATTTAAAATTAATTTTGCATTTTTGGGCATCCATGTCATTTTTTGTCTACCGCCATTAAATTCACCTGTCTTATAATATGCTTTTAGAATTTCAAAAGCTTCTTTATGGATTTCATATGTTAAACCAAAAGCTTTTGAAACTGACTTAGCAGTAATATCATCATGAGTTGGGCCTATACCACCAGTGGTAAAAACATAATTATTTGATTTTCTTAAGAAATTAAGAGTATCAACTATTGTCATTTCAATATCAGGAATAACTCTTACCTCGCTTATTTTAACACCCATTGAATTTAACCATTTAGCTAATGTACTGGTATTAGTATCTTGAGTTCTTCCAGATAAAATCTCATTACCTATAATTAATATAGCTGCATTTACTTTTGTATTATTTTTCATTTTAAAATGTATAATTTAATTATGCAATTTACCAATTCTTTAATAAAAGGCAAACTAATCAGAAGATATAAACGTTTTTTTGTTGATGTTAAATTAAAAAATGAAATCGTAACAGCTCATTGTCCAAATACTGGATCAATGAAGGGTCTTTTAGATAAAGGTAACGAAGTTTACCTCCTTAAAAATAATAATCCAAAAAGAAAACTGAAATATGGTCTTGAAATAATAAGAGCAAAAAAGAATTTAGTTGGTGTAAATACTCATATGGCTAATAAAATTGTAAGTCATGGCTTATCCAATAATTTAATAAAAGAATTAAAAAATAATGACTCAATTATACCTGAGGTTTTTTTTAATAAAGAAACTAGATTTGACTTTCTCATTGCAAAAAATAGTCAAAAAAGTTTTGTAGAAGTTAAAAATGTGACACTTTTTAGAGATGAAAAAACTGCTGAATTTCCTGATGCAATTACTACAAGAGGTTCGAAACATTTAATTACCCTTATTGATGCCATAAAAAAAGGTTATAAAGCGTACTTAATATTCCTTGTTCAAGTACAAAATATGGAAAAATTTAAGATAGCGAAAGATATAGATAGCGAATATTATAGAAATTATTTAGCTGCAAAAAAGGCAGGTGTTAACTTTTTAGCTTATAGATGTAAAATAAATTCAAAAGAAATTTTAATAGAAAAAAAATTAAAAATTATTAATGACTGATTATTCTGAAAAATTTGAAAAAATGCGGATTGCAGGAAAACTTGCAGCTCAAACTTTAGATATGCTTACTGATAATATCAAAGAAGGGATTTCAACAGCTTATATAGATAAACTTGGATATGAGTTCATTCGAGATAATGGTGGACACTCAGCACCTTTATTTTACCGAGGATTTAGTAAATCACTATGCACTTCACTAAATCATGTTGTTTGCCACGGTATACCCTCAAGAGATAGAATTTTAGAAGATGGTGATGCAGTAAATGTTGATGTTACAGCAATTATAAACGATCATTATGGAGACACATCTAGAATGTTTTGTGTTGGACAAACTTCAGTAAAACTAAAGAATTTAATAGACGCAACCTACGAGTCCATGATGAAAGCAATACAGATTTTAAAACCAGGAATTAAACTTGGAGATATTGGATATGAAATTCAATCTTATGTCGAAAAAAAAGGTTTTTCAGTTGTTAGAGATTTCTGTGGTCATGGAATTAGCACGACATTTCATGAGCCACCTAACATATTGCACTACGGGAATAAAAATACGGGAATGGAACTTAAGCCTGGAATGACATTCACAGTTGAACCTATGATTAATGCTGGAAAATATGATACTAAAATGCTGAATGATGGATGGACTGCAGTAACTAAAGATAAATCTTTATCAGCGCAATTTGAACATACAATAGGTATTACAGAAAATGGTTATGAAATCTTTACAGAATCTGCTAAAGGTTATTCCAAGCCTCCGTACTTATAATTAATGATAAAAAGATACTCGCGAAAAGAAGTTACTGATATTTGGTCAGAAGAAAATAAATATAAAATTTGGCTAGATGTTGAAGTAGCTGCGGCACAAGCAATGGAAAAACTAGGTCAAATACCTAGAGGTGTTTCCTCGGTAGTAAGAAAAAAAGCTAGAATAAATGTTAAAAGAATTCATCAAATTGAAAGTCAAGTTAAGCATGATGTTATTGCCTTTTTAACTTCAGTTACAGAAAAAGCTGGTATTAAAGCTAGATACCTTCATCAAGGTATGACTTCCTCAGATGTATTAGATACAAGTTTTAATATTCAATTAGTTCAATCAGGAAATATAATTCTAAAAGACCTAGATCAAATTTTAAAAGTTCTAAAAAAACAAGCTGGAAAATATAAATTTACTCCTTGTATGGGTAGAAGTCATGGTATTCATGCTGAACCAATAACATTTGGTTTAAAACTAGCTTCCTTTTACGAAGAATTTAAAAGAAATAAAAAACGATTAGTTGCTGCTATAGATGAAGTTTCAACTTGTGCTATTTCGGGTGCGGTTGGAACTTTCGCAAATATTAATCCAAACGTAGAAAAATATGTTGCAAAAAAACTTGGTTTAAAAGTTGAACCTATTTCAACACAAGTAATTCCAAGAGATAGACATGCCTTCTATTTTTCGGTTTTAGGTATTATTGCTGGTTCAATTGAAAGAGTCGCTATTGAAATAAGACATTTGCAAAGGACAGAGGTTTATGAATTGCAAGAATACTTTTCAAAAAATCAAAAAGGTTCTTCTGCAATGCCTCATAAAAAAAACCCAATATTGAGTGAAAATTTAACAGGTCTTGCAAGAATGGTGAGGAGTGCAGTGACACCTGCTCTTGAAAATATAGCCTTGTGGCATGAGAGAGATATTTCTCATTCAAGTGTTGAAAGAAATATAGGTCCTGATGCGAATGTTAATCTGGATTTTGCATTAGTAAGATTAACCAATATTTTAGATAACATGATAGTTTATCCAAAAAAAATGTTAGAAAATCTTAATATTACAAAAGGATTAATTTTTTCTCAGGAACTAATGCTTGAACTTACAAAAACTGGTTTAAGTAGAGAAAAATCTTATAAAATGGTTCAGAGCTATGCAAAAAAATGTTTTGCTGAAAATTTAGATTTGTTTACTGTAATTCAATCTGATAAATATATAATGAACAATATTTCACCAAAAAAGCTTAAATCTATTTTTAGTTACTCTAAACACTTTAAGAATGTGAATTTAATTTTTAGGAGAGTTTTTAAATAATGAAAAAGGGTAAAAAATTATACGAAGGAAAAGCTAAAATAATTTATGCTACTCAAGATAAAGATTTAGTAATTCAGTACTTCAAAGATGACGCAACGGCATTTAACAATCAAAAAAAAACTACTATTGAGGGTAAAGGGGTTTTAAATAATAGAATTTCTGAACATATCCTCTCAAATTTAGCTCAAATTGGTATCAAAAATCATTTAGTTAAAAGATTAAATATGAGAGAACAGATCATAAAGTTGGTTGAAATAATTCCTATTGAATTCATAATTAGAAATGTTGCAACTGGTTCTCTTACTAAAAGACTAGGCATCGAAGATGGTACTGTTCTTAAAGAACCCTTAATTGAATACTGTTTAAAAGATGACAAACTTGGTGATCCTTTAATTGCAGAAGAGCATATTTATGCTTTTGAATGGGCTAATAAAAAAGAAATTGAAAAAGTAAAAAAAATGATCCTTAGAATTAATGACTTTATGATTGGCATGTTTAGAGGAATAGGAATTAAGTTAATTGATTTTAAATTAGAATTTGGAAGATTAAAGATTAATGGTAAAAATGAAATAATTCTAGCAGATGAAATAAGTCCTGATACTTGTAGATTGTGGGACTCAATCACTGATAAAAAACTTGATAAAGATAGATTTAGAAAAGATCTTGGAGATTTAATACCAGCTTATACTGAAGTAGCAAAAAGACTAGGCATACTTCATGAACAATCAAATGTTTCAGCTGTCAACGTAACTCAACTATCTTCAGTTAAGAAAAAAAATAAATGATAGTTTCAGCAATAATAACTTTAAAAAAAGATGTTTTAGATCCTCAAGGTAAGGTGATTCATCAAACATTAGACGGTATGGGTTTTAAAAATGTAAACGAGGTAAGACAAGGTAAGTATTTTGAAATTGATGTAAATGAAAACGACCCAACCAAAGCTAAAGGTATAGTTGAAGATATGTGCAAAAAACTCTTGGCTAATCTTGTCATTGAAAATTATAAAATTATTGAGACACAATAATTAATGAAATCATCTGTTATTACCTTCCCTGGTTCAAATTGCGATCGAGATATGGATGTAGCTTTAAGTAAATTTGGATTTAAGAACAAAATGGTCTGGCATAACGATAAAGAACTTCCAAAAAGTGATCTTGTTGTTTTACCTGGAGGTTTTTCCTATGGTGATTATCTCAGATGTGGAAGTATGGCATCAAAATCTAAAATAATGCATTCAGTAATTAATTTTGCTAAATCAGGTGGGTTAGTAATGGGTATTTGTAATGGTTTTCAGATATTAGTTGAGACAGGATTGCTTCCTGGTGTTTTATTAAGAAATAAATATTTAGAATTTATTTGTAAAAATGTTTACGTCAAGGTTGATAATAGACAAAATCCTTATTTTAAAAATTTAGATAAAGAAATATTTGAATTTCATATAGCACACAATGAAGGAAACTATTTTTGTACAAAAGATCAACTAGACGAAATTAAAGATAATAATCAAATAGCAATTTATTATTGTGATAAAAATGGTCAAACAGAGGAACAATATAACCCAAACGGTTCAATGAAAAATATTGCAGGTATATTCAATAAAGAAAAAAATGTCTTAGGAATGATGCCACACCCTGAAAGAATGATTGATCAAAGTTTATCAGGTGAAGATGGTTCTTTATTTTTTAAAAATCTAATTAATAATTTGAAGTAATGATTGTTAATGAGAAAATTGCCATAGAACATGGTCTTAAATCTGATGAATATAAAAAAATTTGTGATCTTTTAAAAAGAACACCAAATATAACTGAACTTGGAATTTTTTCAGCAATGTGGAACGAACATTGCTCCTATAAATCTTCTAGACTTCATTTAAAAAAATTGCCAACAAAAGGTAAAAAAGTCATTCAAGGACCTGGTGAAAATGCTGGAATTATAGATATTGAAGATGGTGATGCTATAGTATTTAAAATTGAAAGTCACAACCATCCCTCTTTCATTGAGCCTTATCAAGGAGCAGCAACTGGAGTAGGTGGAATTATGAGGGACGTATTTACTATGGGTGCTAGACCAATAGCTAATTTAAATTCAATTCACTTTGGTTCTCCCCAGCATAAAAAAACTAAAAATCTTTTAAGAGGTGTTGTTCATGGAATTGGAGGTTATGGTAACTGTATGGGTGTACCAACAATAGCTGGTCAAACATCCTTTGACAGCTCTTACAATGGGAATATTTTGGTTAACGCGATGACTTTAGGGTTGGTTAAAAAAAATAAAATATTTTATTCAAAAGCAGCAGGATTAAATAAACCAGTTATTTACGTAGGCTCTAAAACCGGAAGAGACGGTATTCATGGTGCGAGCATGGCTTCCGCAAGTTTTGATGAAAAGATTGAAGAAAAAAAACCAACTGTTCAAGTTGGAGACCCTTTTACTGAAAAACTGCTATTAGAAGCATGTTTGGAATTAATGGCTGGTGACTCTATTATTGCTATTCAAGATATGGGTGCAGCAGGTCTTACATCTTCAAGTATTGAAATGGCATCAAAAGGGAATTTAGGAGTTGAAATAAATCTAAATAAAGTTCCTTGTAGAGAAACTAAGATGACACCATATGAAATTATGCTTTCTGAAAGTCAAGAAAGAATGTTGATTATATTAGAAAATGGTAAAGAAGAATTAGCAAAAAAAATATTCGATAAATGGAATTTAGATTTTGCAATAATTGGTAAAACTACTGATACAAAAAATATTGAATTATTTTTTGACGATAAACAAGTTGTGAATATTCCAGTAAACACATTGGTTGAAAACTCACCTATGTATGATCGAAAATGGAAAAAATCTAAATTGCCAAAAAAAATTAAAATAAAAAAGAACACTTTTAACGGTCTTAAAATTAAAGATGTATTAAAAAAAGTTTTATCAAACCCAAATATATGTAGCAAAGAATGGATTTGGCAACAATATGATCATACAGTAATGGGTGATACAATTCAAAAACCTGGCGGGGACTCTGGTGTAGTAAGAGTTCATGGAACAGATAAAGCAATAGCAGCTTCAGTAGATTCATCAGCAGTATATTGTTGGGCGCACCCTTTAACTGGTGGAAAACAAGTAGTAGCAGAAAGTTGGCGAAATTTAATTTCTGTTGGTGCTACGCCAATAGCAATAACTAATTGTTTAAATTTTGGAAGTCCAGAAAATGAGGATAACATGGGTGAATTCGTTGAATGTGTTCAAGGTATTGGAGAGGCATGTGAATACTTAAATTTTCCTGTCGTTTCAGGAAATGTTTCTTTTTATAATCAAACAAAGGAAATAGGAATCAAGCCAACACCTTCTATAGGTGGAGTTGGACTAATAAAAGATTACACCAAAATGGTTACTATGAATTTTAAAGAAATTAATAATATAGTTATGGTTATTGGAAAAACTGAAGGACATATCGATCAAAGCCTTTTTGCTAGATCAATTTTAGATGAAAAAAATGGCCCTCCACCAGAAGTTAACCTTTTTAATGAAAAAAATAACGGAGAGTCACTATTAAATTTAATACAGAAAGGACATATAAAAAGTGCTCATGACATCTCACTAGGTGGTATAATAATTGCAGTGAGCAAAATGGCTATTAAGGGTAATAAAGGTATTAAATTTAATAAATCTAAAAATTTGATTAACGAAATTGATTACCTTTTTTCAGAGGATCAGGGAAGATATATAATAGAAATAAATCCTAAAGATCTAAAAGAAGTTACAAAAATTTTAGATCAAAATTCAGTTTATCATGAAGAATTGGGCATCATTATTGAAAAAGATATGATAATTAATCAAAAGACAAAAGTTACAATTGACGAATTAAAATCTTATAATAATAATTGGTTAACTAATTTTATGAGTGCATAATGGCAATGGATTTAAAAGAAATAGAGAGACACATCAAAGAAGCTTTACCTGATGCTTTGATAGAAATTCAAGATTTAGCTGGAGATAATAATCATTACTCAGCAACCATAACATCTGCGAAATTTTCTGGTAAAAGTAAAATTGAACAGCATAAAATGGTATATGATTCATTAAAAGGTAAAATGGGTAATGAACTGCATGCTTTAGCAATTAAAACAAAGGAACAATAATGGATGATAAAGTTAAGAATTTAATACAAAATCATATTGATAATAATGAAATTTGTTTATTTATGAAAGGTACACCAGATGCTCCTCAATGTGGTTTTTCGATGGCAGTTACAAATATACTAAAAATTTTAGAAGTTAACTTTAAAGCTGTTAATGTTTTAGAAGATCAAACATTAAGAGAAGGAATAAAAATCTTTAGTGATTGGCCAACTATACCTCAACTTTATATAAAGAAAGAATTTGTTGGGGGATGCGATATTATCAAAGAAATGTATGAGAGTGGTGAAATTAAAAAAGTTTTCGATGATAAAGGTATTAATTATAAAAAATAATTTTATCTAGAATAATATTCAATTACTAAGTTAGGTTCCATAACTATTGGATAAGGCACTTCTTCAAGTTTTGGTGTTCTAACAAACTTAAATTTTTTATTTTTTTCATCCATTTGAATATATTCAGGAGTTTCTCTTTCTTTGCTAGCTAAGGCTATATCGATGATAGCTAATTGTTTAGATTTATCTCTTATTTCAATTGAGTCCTCCTCCTTAACGGAATAACTAGCAATATTAACTTTTTTGCCATTAACTTTTACATGACCATGATTAATCAATTGTCTTGCCGAAAAAATCGTTGTGGAGAACTTAGCTCTATAAATTACTGCATCTAGCCTTTTTTCTAATAAACCAATTAAATTTTCACTAGTATCACCTTTAAGCATGCTTGCTTTTTTATAAATATTCCTGAATTGTCTTTCATTGATATTACCATAATAAGCTTTTAATTTTTGCTTAGCCTGTAATTGAATTCCATAATCTGATGGCTTACCTTGTCTTGATTGACCATGTTGACCAGGTCCATAAGCTCTAGTATTAAAAGGACTTTTTGGTCTTCCCCATAGATTGACCTTTAGTCTTCTATCTACTTTGTGTTTAGAGTTTAATCTTTTTGTCATTTAATAGGGGGGTTTATAAACTTACTCCTTACTTTGTCAATCAACGTTTTTTACTCAAACTAGCAAATACACTTGATAAAATACGTGTTTCTTTGTCAGACAAGTCCATTTTATAAAAAATATTTCTTAAGTTCTCAAGCATTTTTGGTCTCTTTTCTTTAGGCTTAAAGAAATCTATTTCATCTAAATTTTTAATACAAAGGCTTAACATTGATTGAATTTCTTTTTTACTTGCAGATTTAACTTTTTTTGATTTTTTAAACGGAACACCTTTTAATTTGATCGTATTAGCCACATATTGAGCAATAATTATTAGACTATGAGACAAGTTAAGAGATTTAAAATCAGGGTTAGTTGGTATCTGTAATGTGTAATTAGCATAACTAATCTCTTCATTAGATAAACCTGATGCCTCAGAACCAAATAAAAAACCAATTTTTTTTTTAAAATTTATCTTTTCTAAATCTTTTAAATTAATGTGTTTTATATTTTTATTCCTAAATCTTGCTGATGTAGCAATAACAATGTCAATTTTACTAAGGGCTTGCTCTAGAGTATCGTACTTTTTGCTTTGAGTAATAATATCTTTAGCTCCAACAGACGTAGCTAAAATTTTATCATTAGGAAAAATTGGTTTTGGATTAATTAATATTAGTTTCTTAAAATTAAAGTTTTTTATTGCTCTAGCACATGCACCAATATTTTCTGATAATTGAGGTTTATGAAGAATAAAAGAAATATGATTTTTACTCATTTATTTACTAGCAGGGGCATTATCTTTAAATAGTTTGTAGTCTAAACTATCAACTAATGCTTTGAATGAAGCATCAATTATGTTTGTAGATACACCAATAGTAAACCAATTTTTTCCTTGAGAGTCTGTGCTTTCAATTGATACTCTAGTAACAGCTTCAGTACCTGTATTTAAAATTCTGACTTTATAGTCGACTAACTTTAAATCTTTTAAATATTCTGAATATTTTGCTAGTCGGTCAACATTTTGTCTAATGGCGTTATCGAGAGCATTTACTGGTCCATTACCCTCTCCTTCGCAAACAATTTTTTCTCCATCAACCTCTAACTGAGCTTTTGCCGAAGAAACTATCTCTCCAGACTTATTTTTTTTTACAGAAACATCATATTCATTAATCGATATATATCTTGGAATTTCTCCAATAATTCTTCTTGCTAATAATTCAAATGAAGCATCGGCTCCATCATAACTATAGCCAATAAATTCTCTATCCTTAACTTCATTTAAAAGTTTTTTAATTTTTGGATCGTTTTCATTTATTTCTATGTTTATTGTTTTCAATCTAGAGATAATATTAGATTTACCTGACTGATCTGAAACAACTATATTTCTGATGTTTCCAACTTCTTTAGGATTTATATGTTCATAAGTTTTAGGATCTTTTTGTACAGCAGACACATGTAAACCACCTTTATGTGAAAAAGCTGCTGCTCCAACATATGGTAAATGCATATTTGGTTTTCGATTTAAAACTTCATCTAGAAGTCTAGAACAGTTAGTTAAATCTTTTATATTTTCAGATTTAATAGCAATTTCAAATTTTGATGAAAAATCATTTTTTAAAAAAAATGTTGGTATTAAAGACATTAGATTTGCATTTCCACATCTTTCACCTAAACCATTAATGGTTCCTTGCACCTGACGAACACCTGATAATACTGCGGCTAAGGAATTAGCTACTGCATTTCCAGTATCATTATGAGCATGTATACCCAAATTCTTACCAGGGATAATCTTTGATACCTCACTTACAATTTTAGTAATCTCATGCGGTAATGTCCCTCCGTTTGTATCACACAAAACTATCCACCTAGCACCATTATCATAAGCTGATTTAATACACTCTATCGCATATTTAGAATTAGCTTTGTAACCATCAAAAAAATGTTCAGCATCAAACATAAATTCTTTTTTAGCTTTAACAAAATGTTTAGCACTTTCACTTATATTTTCTAAATTTTCTTTATTTGATATACCAAGTGCTACATCAACATGAAAATCCCAAGATTTTCCCACCAAACAAACTGCTGGAGTATTAGAGTTTAATATTGCTGACAAACCCGTGTCATTATCTGCACTATGTCCAGTTTTTTTTGTCATTCCAAAAGAAGTAAGTTTAGCATTTTTAAAGTTATGTTTTTTTTGAAAAAACTCTGTGTCTGTTAAATTTGCCCCAGGCCAACCAGCTTCAATATAATCTACACCGAGAGAGTCCAAGGCCAATGCAATTTTTTCTTTATCCTCAAGTGAAAAATCCACTCCTTGAGTTTGAGCACCATCTCTTAATGTAGTATCAAATATGTATAATCGTTCTTTACTCATTTAAATTTCCAAATTGTTTTACCATCTTTATCCTCTATTAAAACACCTTTGTCTAAAAGCTCATTTCTTATTCTGTCAGATTCCTCATAATCTTTATTTTTCCTAGCTTTATTTCTTAACTCAATTTTATTTAGTATGTCTGTTTCATTAATCGAAGCTTTATCTTTTTTATATTGTTGCCAATTTTCATAATCTTCATTTAGTAATCCAATAAACTGACATGCAGAAACAAATAATTCCTGATCATGACCTTTTGAAGCTTTTTCATAAAGTTGGTGTAAATTAGCAATGAATCCTGGAGTATTAAGGTCATCAAACAAAGGTTTTAAAATTTCATTAGAGATTTTGGTAGTTTTAAAATTATTTGAGTATACACGATACCATTTATCAAGAGTATTTTCACATTCGCTCAAAAGTTTATCATTCCAATCTAAAGGTTGCTTATAATGAGCACTCATTAAAGCTAATCTTAGAACTTGACCACTAATTTTTTTTCTAAAATTTTTAATTTTTAAAATATTTCCCTGAGATTTTGCCATTTTTTCATTAGACATTGTTATAAAAGCATTATGGATCCAGTAATTTGCAAAAGTACTAGTTTCATTTGCACATCTTGATTGAGCAATTTCATTTTCGTGATGTGGGAATAATAAATCTATACCTCCACCATGAATATCAAATTCATTACCTAAAAACTTTTTTGACATAGCTGAACATTCTAGATGCCAACCAGGTCTACCTTTTCCCCATGGTGAGTTCCATGAGGGTTCATCACTTTTTGAAGGTTTCCACAAGACAAAATCTTCAGAATTTTGTTTATTATCACTTATTTCTACCCTTGAACCAGCTATCAAATCTTCTAATTTTTTATTTGATAACTTTCCATAATCAGAAAATTTTTTAACCTCAAAATAAACATGTTTGTTATTTTCATAAGCAAAACCCTTTTTTAATAATTCACTAATCATTTTGATCATTAAATCTATATGTTCAGTTGCCTTAGGTTGAAATGAGGGGTTTTCACAATTTAGATATGAACAATCTTCTAAAAAACTTTTTGTTACTTTTTCTGTTAATTCTTTTGTAGATATATTCTGATCTTGAGACGATTTAATAATTTTATCGTCTATGTCTGTAATATTTCTAACATATTTTACGTTCTTAAATTTATTTTTAAGTACTCTAAATAAAATATCAAATATGACTAACGGCCTAGCATTTCCAATGTGAGGATCATCATAAACAGTTGGACCACAAACATACATTCCTACTTCTTTGTTATTTCGAGGAACAAACTGTTCTTTTTTATTAGTTAAATTATTTGTTAAATAAATTTCCATTATAGTTGATTAAGAAATATACCTTATTTTGGGATTTGTTAATCTAATTGATTAACTTGGAATTTTGCATACAGGAATGGGGTCCATTTTATGCAAATTTTGTTTTCTTATCTTTTCGTATTCTGCTCTATGAGGTGAGTCGGGATTGATCATTGCCTCTTCTAATTCATTATAATTAAATCCCAGCTGTCCTTCGTCAGTTCTTCCGTCATCCCAAAGACCATCTGTTGGAGGAGCATCAATAATTTCTTTTAATATTCCTAATTCTTTTCCTAGTTCCCAAACTTCAGTTTTATTACAATCGGCGATTGGTGAAATATCTACTCCCCCATCACCATATTTTGTATAAAAACCAACACCAAAATCCTCAACTTTGTTACCTGTACCTACAACGATACCTTTATTAGCAGCAGCTACTTGATAAAGAGTAGTCATTCTTAATCTTGCTCTTGAATTTGCATAACCATGTTCATTATCAAATTTATTAAGTGTTGTTGAAAATGTTTCAAACAAGTTGTCTAAGCCTATTGTGTGGGCCTCTACATTTTTAAAATTTTGTGTTAACCATTTTTGATGTTTCAAACTTAAATCATGCTGATTTTCTTTCTGTTTTATTGGCATAGTTAAAACTATAGTTTTTAAACCTGTCATAGCACTTAAGGTGCTAGAAACAGATGAATCTATACCACCAGAAATACCTATAACTAAAGACTCAGCCTTATTTGGCATTTTATCAACATAGGTTTTTATCCAATTTGATATGTATTTTACTTTTTCAGAGGAATTCATAGTGCTATATTTAATAATTATTTTTCCTAAAACAATGGCTTAAGATGCCGCTTGAATGGCATTTTTAGAATAGCTGGTATTCTTTTTGATCTCATCTGAAATTAAAAAAGCTAGTTCAATAGCCTGCTCTGAGTTTAATCTTGGATCACAATGTGTATGGTATCTGCTTGATAAGTCTGCATCAGATATTTTTCTAGCTCCACCAGTACATTCTGTAACGTCTTGCCCAGTCATTTCAATATGTAAACCACCTGCATATGAACCTTCTGATTGGTGAACCCCAAAAACATTTTTTACTTCGTTAACAACATCATTAAAAGGTCTTGTTTTAAAACCAGTAGTAGATTTAATCGTATTTCCATGCATTGGATCACATGACCAAACAACGTTTAATCCCTCTTTCTTAATTCCTCTAATTAGTTTTGGTAAAAACTTTTCAACATTTTGATGACCAAATCTTGAAATTAAAGTTATTTTACCTTTTTCATTTTTTGGATTTAAAACCTCACAAATTTTTGCAATTTCATCAGGTTTTGAAGTTGGTCCACACTTAATACCTATTGGATTCTCAATTCCTTTACAAAATTCTACATGTCCACCATCTAATTGTCTTGTTCTGTCACCAATCCATACAAAATGAGCAGATGTATCATGATATTCCCCAGTAGTAGAGTCAACTCTGGTCATAGCTTCTTCAAATGGTAAATGTAAAGCCTCATGTGATGTCCAAAAATTTACTGTATACATTCTGTTATTGAAATCTGATGTTATCCCACACGCTTCCATAAAACCCAAGGCATCAGCAATTTTATCTTCTAGTTCTTTAAATTTTTTAGCTTGAGGACTTTTTTTAATATAGTCTAAATTCCACAAATGAACTTTATTTAAATCAGCAAAACCTCCTTTTGAAAATGCTCTTAGTAAATTAAGAGTAGAAGCTGACTGCGAGTAAGCTTTAAATAATCTTTTTGGATCGGGTCTTCTAGCTTTTTCGGTAAAATCTATTGCATTGATATTGTCACCTAAATAACTTGGTAATTCTTTATCCCCTTGTTTTTCAGTTGGTGCACTTCTTGGTTTTGAAAACTGCCCAGCGATTCTTCCAAGTTTAACAACAGGTAAAGAAGCTGAATAAGTTAACACTAAAGACATTTGTAGTATAACTTTGAAAGTATCTCTTATATTATCCGGATGAAATTCTGCAAAACTTTCGGCACAGTCTCCTCCTTGAAGAAGAAAAGCTTTACCATCAACCACCTTTGCTAATTGTTCTTTTAAGTGTCTAGTTTCGCCTGCAAATACCATCGGAGGAAAAGTTTTTAACTTATTCAACACATCATTAAGTTCCTTTTCATCATCATACGTAGGTATGTGCTTAACAGGATATTTTCTCCAACTATTTAATTTCCAATTTTTCATGTTCAACCTAAGATTGTTGTATCAGAGTTTTTTTATTATTCAACGGTGACAGATTTAGCTAAATTACGAGGTTTATCAATATCAAAACCTTTTTTAAGTGCAGAATAATAAGCTAATTTTTGCAAAGGTATTGTTAAAAGGAAAGGTAAAAGATCCTCATTCGAACTTTCTACCTCTATAGTTTCCCAAACATTTTCAGATAAAACTTCATCTTTACTTTTATTAGTTATTAATAAAACTTTCGCTCCTCTTGCAATTACTTCCTGCATGTTTGAGATTGTTTTTTTGTAATAATTGTCTCTTGGAGCCAAAACTACAACTGGCATTCCCTCTTCAATTAAAGCTAATGGACCATGCTTCATTTCTCCTGCTGGATAGCCCTCAGCATGTACATAAGATAATTCTTTTAATTTGAGCGCTCCCTCAAGTGCAATTGGAAAAGAAAAACCCCTTCCTAAAAACATTGATCCTTTTGCCTCATTAAATGTACCACATACTGATTGTATTTTATTATCAATAGATAATGTCTTCTCAACTAATTTTGGTAAATCTTGAAGATCTCTAATTTTTTTTGTAAATACTTTTTTTTCTATATCTTGTTTTAACAGCCCTAGTTTTAAGGCTAAAATATAAAGAATTAAAATTTGACCTAAAAAAGCTTTTGTTGATGCAACTCCAATTTCAGTTCCACAATGTATTGGTAGAACAAATTCACTATCTCTAGCTATTGAACTTTCAATGACGTTTACTACTGCACAAGTCTTCATTCTATTTTTAATACATATATCTAGTGCTGCATAAGTGTCTGCTGTCTCACCAGATTGGGATACAAATACATATAAAGTATCTTTTTTGAATCTGTTTTTTCTGTATCTAAATTCTGATGCTATATCTATATTAACATCTAAAGAGGTAAGTTCCTCGAACCAATATTTTGCCATTAAACAAGAATGGTATGCTGTTCCACAACCGATTAAAGTAACAGACGATATCTCATTAATTTTCCAAGGAAAATTATGAATATTGATGTCATTATTTGATGTATCGATATATTCTTTAATTCCATTTTTAATTGTAATTGGTTGTTCTTCTATTTCTTTTGCCATGAAATGTTTGAAGTCACCTTTGTCATATTTTTCTTCTTCTAAGGATAATTCTAAAACTTTTTTATTAATTTTTGTTCCATCTTCACTAAAAAATTCCACATGATCCTTTTTAATAATACAGAATTCTCCATCATTTAAATAAGTGATCTTATTTGTCATCGATTTAAGTGCATATGAGTCTGAACCTAAATAATTTTCATTAGGACCGTATCCAACAGCAAGAGGAGAACCTCTTCTTGCTCCAACAATTAAGTCTGGTTCATCTTTAAATATAATTCCTAATGCGAAACTTCCATGAAGAGATTTTAATGTTTTTTTGATTGATTCAACAATATTTTCTGTTTTTAAATTTTCTGTTATTAAATGAACTATCACCTCAGTATCAGTCTGGGATTTAAATTTATGACCTTTTCCTACTAAAAACTTTTTTAATAATGTTGAGTTTTCAATTATTCCATTATGAACAACTGAAACATTTTGAGATGAATGAGGATGAGCATTTATACTATTTGGTAATCCATGTGTTGCCCATCTTACATGGCCAATACCTACAGTCCCTTCCATATTTTTTACTAAAGAACTTTTTTCAAGGTTATCTACTCTTCCCTCAGATTTAACTTCATTAATTAAACCATCATCAAGTGTGGCTATACCAGCTGAATCATAACCTCTGTATTCTAATTTTTTAAGAGAGTTAATTATTGTTGCTGAAACTGGTTTGCTACTATTTATGCCAATAATTCCACACATATTTATTTTCTTTTTCTTTTATAATTTTTTACCTCAGTTTGTAAACTCCTAGTGAGAGCTAAAGATTTTCTTTTTACTTTCTTAGTTATAACCGAACCAGCACCAATAGTACTACCTTCCTCTAGGGTTAAGGGCGCCACTAATGATGAGTTTGATCCAATAAATACATTATCTTTTATAAATGTTTTGCTTTTTTTAATGCCATCATAGTTACAAGTAATAGTACCTGCCCCAACATTAACATTTTTACCAATATTTGCGTCACCAATATATGTTAAATGATTAACTTTAGAATTTTTTCCAATCTTGCTTTTTTTTATTTCAACAAAGTTTCCAACTTTTGAACCTCTCTCTAAAATAGAATTTGGTCTAATTCTTGCATAAGGTCCTATTGTAACTTTATCTTTAACAATGCAGCTCTCTAAATGGCTAAAAGATTTAATCAATACGTTGTTACCAATTTTAACTTTTGAGCCAAAAACTACATACGGTTCTATAGTTACATTTTTTCCAATTTTTATATCTTTAGAGAAATATATTGTTTCTGGTCCAGTCATTTTTACACCTGACTTTAAAAATTTATCTCTTAATCTATCTTGGTCTTTTTTTAAATTTATTTGTTTCATCTAGGAAAATCTTTATATTAAGTATATACAATTCTTAATTCACAAAATATTTCTTAAAAATACTTTTGATTATGAAACAAAATTTTACAATTCTTTTTGATTTAGATGGTACTTTGGTTGATACAGCACCAGATTTAATGCGAGCTCATAATCATGTGATGAAAAAATTTGGTTACCCGACGAAATCAACTGAGGAAATCAGAAATTTAGTTGGTCAAGGTGCTGGGGCAATGCTTGGAAGATCCATATGGGGACAAGCTAAAAAAGAATTTGGAAAAGTACAAGATGAAAAAATTAAGAAAGAAATGGTAAAAGATTTTGTAGATTTTTACGGAAAAAATATTGTTAATGAAAGTACTCTTATAAATGGTGTTAAAGATTTTCTGATATGGTCTAAAGATAAAAATATTTCAATGGGTGTTTGTACAAATAAGCAGGAACATCTGGCTGTTGATCTTTTAAAAAAAATTGGCATTTATGATTTTTTTGAATATGTAGCTGGTCATAATACTTTCAATTACTGCAAACCTGATCCTCGACATCTAACGTCAGTAATAGAAATTTTAGATGGAGATATAAAAAGATCCTTAATGATTGGTGATAGTGAAACTGATGCTAATGCAGCAAAAAAAGCTGGTATGCCAATAATTCTATTAGAAGATGGTTATACAGAAAAAAATACTAGTGAAATATATCATAATCACCTGATAAGAGACTTTGTAGGAATTGAAAAAATTGTATTAAAATATCTTTAAGATTGATTATTTTTTTTTAACTATTAAAAACAATTCCGTAAATTAGGAGTTATTTTGATAGTACACAAAGTTAAAGTTTATCCATCTAAGATCTATCTACCCAAAAAAAATCAGCTCGCCTGGAAAATTGCAGAGATTGCGAGTGACAATACTAAATTAGATAAAAATGCAATTGAAATGGCAATTAATAGAATTATTGATAACGCTTCAGTTGCTATAGCTTCTTTAAACAGAAGACCTGTTGTTTCTTCAAGAGAAATGGCTTTAAAACACTCAAGAAAAAATGGGGCTTTATTATTTGGTGTAAGCAACAAATTAAAATTTGATTGTGAGTGGGTAGCTTGGTCTAATGGAACTGCAGTAAGAGAACTAGATTTTCATGATACTTTTTTAGCTGCAGATTACAGTCATCCTGGAGATAATATTCCTCCATTGTTAAGTGTTGCTCAACAAAATAAAAAAAGTGGTTTAGATCTTCTGAGAGGAATTATAACTGCATATGAAGTCCAAGTAAATTTGGTTAAAGGTATTTGTTTACATAAACATAAAGTTGACCACATAGCACATTTGGGGCCAAGCGTTGCTGCAGGTCTTGGTACAATGTTAAGATTAGATACTGAAACAATTTATCAAGCAGTACAACAAGCATTGCATACAACAGTTTCTACAAGACAATCAAGAAAAGGTGAAATCTCGAGTTGGAAAGCTTACGCACCTGCTCATGCAGGAAAACTTGCTATTGAAGCTGTTGATAGAGTGATGAGAGGTGAAGGTGCACCAAGTCCAATCTATGAGGGTGAAGATAGTGTGATTGCTAGAATTCTAGATGGGAAAAAAGCTTTATATAAAGTTCCTTTACCAAAAAAAGGTCAAACAAAAAAAGCAATTCTTGAAACTTATACTAAAGAGTATTCTGCTGAATATCAGTCTCAAGCTTTGATTGACTTAGCTAAAAAACTTAAAAATAAAGTTCAAAATTTAAATCAAATTAAAAAAATTGATATCTATACAAGTCATCACACCCATTATGTTATTGGAACTGGTGCAAATGATCCTCAAAAAATGGATCCAAATGCTAGCAGAGAAACACTAGATCACTCTATAATGTACATATTTGCAGTAGCTTTAGAGGATGGTAGTTGGCACCATGTCAAATCTTATACAAAAGCTAGAGCTAAAAGAAAAAGTACTATTAAAATCTGGAGATCAATTAAAACTCACGAAGATAAAAAATGGACAAAAAAATATCATGATCCAAATCCAAGAAAAAAATCATTTGGTGCTAAAGTAGTAATTACTTTAAAAAATGGGAAAAAAATAATTGAAGAGCAAGATAGAGCTGATGCTCATCCATATGGTTCTCGACCTTTTAAAAGACAAAATTATATCAATAAATTTCTAACTTTAACTGAAAATATTTTAGATAAAAAAGAAAGTGATAGATTTTTAAAGACTGTACAAAATTTAAAAAAACTAAAACCTGGACAATTAGATAGATTAAATATTGAAGTCAAAAAAAGTAAACTAAAAAGAAATTTAAGGAAAGGTATTTTTTAATGCACTTTGTTGAAAAAGAACCTAAGCAAAAAAGATCTGATTTTGTTGAAAAATTAAAATCAAATAAAATCTTAAGAGTTCCAGGAGCTTATAATCCTTTAACAGCAAAGTTAATTGAGGAAATAGGTTATGATGCTGTTTATGTTTCAGGGGGAGTAATGGCTAATGATCTTGGATTTCCAGATATTGGTCTAACAACTTTACAAGATGTTAGTACAAGATCTTATTTAATATCAAGAGTTACAAATCTTCCTACAATCGTTGATATAGATACAGGATTTAAATCTTGTAAAGAAACTGTTGAAACATTTGAAGAGTTTGGAATTACTGCTGTACATTTAGAAGATCAGATTGAAAGGAAGAGATGTGGGCACTTAGATAATAAAGAATTAATAACTACTGAAACTATGGTTAAAAAAATTAAAGAATGTGTTACTTCAAGAAAAGATGAGAATTTTAAGATTATTGCTAGATCAGATGCAAAAAGTGTTGAGGGTATCGATAAAATGATTGAAAGATGTAAAGCATATGTGGACGCTGGAGCTGAAATAGTTTTTCCTGAAGCTTTACATGATGAAAAAGATTTTGAAAAAGTGAGAAAAGAGTTATCATGCTACCTACTCGCGAACATGACTGAGTTTGGAAAAACCAAATTGTTCAACTATAAAGAATTAGAAAAGTTTGGTTATAATATTGTTATTTATCCAGTTACAACACAACGTTTAGCAATGAAAAATGTTGAGGACGGATTACGAGACATTTATGCAAATGGACACCAAAACAACATTATAGATAAAATGCAAACTAGAAAAAGACTTTACGAGCTTGTTGATTATGAAAAATATAATAGTTTAGATGAAAAAATTTATAACTTTAGTACTGAAGGACATGAGTGATGAGTGATGAAATTAAAAAAGGTTTGCTTGGAATAGTAGTTGATGAAACTGAAGTTTCAAAAGTTATGCCTGAAATTAATTCTTTAACTTATAGAGGATATGCTGCGCAGGATTTATGTGAATATTGTAGGTTTGAAGAAGTAGCCTATTTAATTTTAAATAAAGATTTACCAAATACAATAGAATTAAGAAAATTTGAAAAGGAAGAAAAAAACAATAGAGATTTATCTAAAGATCTTTACTCAATCATCAAAAAAATGCCAAAGAAATCTCATCCAATGGATGTTGCTAGAACAGCTGTCAGCATAATGGGACTTGAGGATAAAGAAACCACTGACTCTTCTCAAGAGGCAAATACAAGAAAAGCTATACGAATTTTGGCTAAAACCCCAACTGCATTAGCTGCTTTTTACAGATTAAGAAAAGGGAAAAATATTATTAAGCCTAAGAAAAATTTAACTATGGCTGAAAATTTTTTTTATATGTGTTTTGGTAAAGTTCCACAAAAAGAAATAGTAAAAGCTTTTGATGTTTCTTTAATTCTTTATGCTGAGCATAGTTTTAATGTGTCAACTTTTACAGCAAGAACTATTACAAGTAGCTTATCTGATATTCATGGGGCTATTACTGGTGCGATAGCAAGTTTAAAAGGTCCTCTTCATGGTGGAGCTAATGAAGAAGTAATGCATATGATGAATAAGATTAAGAAACCTGAAAATGCACTTAAATGGATAAATAAAGCCTTAGATAATAAAGATGTTGTGATGGGATTTGGTCACAGAGTTTACAAGTCAGGAGATTCTAGAGTTCCAACCATGAGAAAATATTTTGCAAAAGTAGCAAAAATAAAAAAGGATAAAAAATTTGAAAAAATTTACAACATTGTTGAAAAAGTAATGATTGAAAGAAAAAATATTCATCCTAATGTTGATTACCCTACTGGACCTACCTATCATTTAATGGGTTTTGATACAGATTTTTTTACACCAATATTTGTTATTTCTAGAATTACAGGTTGGTCAGCACATATTATGGAACAACACGCGGCTAATAAATTGATAAGACCTTTAGCAAGTTATAAAGGTAATCAACATAGAAAAGTTGTTCAGCTAAACCAAAGGTAACTATTTAGTTGCAAGAATATTTTCTTTGTCTATTTGTTTCAAGTTATAGCCATTTAAAATCAATTTATCTTTAATTTCTTTTAGTTTTTCTCCTTCGGTAAATGTTCCATCGAAATGTTTTGACTCAAAAAAAATATTTTTAATCTTAATCTTATTATAATCAATTGAATTCATAATCTTATACTCTGCACCCTCAACATCAATTTGTAATTTATTAATTGAATTAATTGAATACTTTTTTACTAAGTCTTGAAAAGTAATAAATTCAACCTCTGTTATTTGAATATCATCATCTTTAATGTCGAATCTTTTATTTTTATGATTAAGAATATGGTTTTTATCAAAAGAGCCTATTTGACTGGCCCAATGCTTTCCTAGTTTTTTTATAGACTCTTTTTTGACGTGGTAAAAGTTATCTTTTTTAGCTTCATCAAATATTGCATTTCTGCTTATAAAAATATTTTCATTATTCTTATAATCATTTTCAAGTATTTGATAATTATAGGGAACTGGTTCGACTAACAAAATCTTACTATTAGCGTATTCAGATATAAGATCTTTTATATGAATACCTGAATGTGCTCCAATAACAACTAATCCAAAATCATGCACTAATTATTTTATTAGCTAAATGCTTCTACCCAAGTTCCTTGCGTTGATGCTTTAGAATACTCTGTTGCTCTACCTTCAAAGAAATTCATGTGTTCTACAGCATTTAACATAGTATCTAGCCATCCTAATGGATTTTTTTGAACATCATAGATTGGTTCTAACCCTAACTGGACCAATCTACGGTTTCCAATAAATCTAATATAGTCTTTAACTTCTTTTGCAGTAAGACCTTCCATTGGTCCCATTTCAAATGCAAGATCTATAAAAGCATCTTCATGTTCAATAATAGTTCTACATGCTTCATAAAGTTCTTTCTTTAATTTTGCATTCCATATTTCTGGGTTTTCTTTAATGAATTCCTTAAAAATTCTTATCATAGAATTGCAATGAAGAGTTTCATCTCTAACAGACCATGTAACTATTTGGCCCATACCTTTCATCTTGTTATGTCTTGGAAAATTTAAAAGAATAGCAAAACTTGCAAACAACTGTAGACCTTCTGTGAATGCACTAAAAACTGCAACAGTTTTCGCTATGTCTTCTTTCGAACTCATATCAAAATTTTGCATGTAATCATATTTGTCTTTCATTTCTTTATACTTCATGAAAGCAGAGTACTCAGATTCAGGCATACCAATTGTATCTAAAAGATGTGAGTAAGCAGCAATATGAACTGTTTCCATTGATGCAAAAGCAGTCATCATCATCAAAACTTCAGTGGGTTTAAATACTGTTGTGTAATGTCTTAAATAACAATTACTAACTTCAACATCTGCTTGAGTAAAAAATCTGAATATTTGAGTTAATAAATTCTTTTCAGATTGCGACAAATTTTTTTGCCAGTCTCTAACATCGTCACCTAATGGAACCTCTTCCGGTAACCAATGAATTCTTTGTTGTGTTAGCCATGCATCATAACACCATGGATATCTAAACGGCTTATAAACAGGATTTTCAACTAATAGTCCCATTTTCTTTGGTTGGATTATTTCTTTTTTTTCTGTTTTTATTTTTTCTGCTACTGACATGATAAACACTCCTCGTACTCTGGTTCTTCGTTAGTTTGTTGATTTTTAGACTTATATACATTGGCTGTAACATCAGTTAATTTTGAATCATTGATATTTTCAGCTCTTTGAATTGATTTTGATCTACAGTAGTAAAGGCTTTTTAAACCTTTTTTCCATGCATCAAAATGAATTCTATGTAATTCTTTTTTATGAACATCTGCTGGTAAAAATAAGTTAACTGATTGAGCTTGAGAAATAAATGGTGTTCGATCTCCACTTAATTCAATAATCCATTTTTGATTTAACTCAAATGCAGTTTTAAAAACATCTTTCTCTAAATCAGTTAAAAAATCTAGATGTGAAACTGAACCCTGATTAGTTGTAATAGTAGACCAGGTCTCATCATCATTTTTTCCATGACTATCTAAGATTTCTTCAAGATATCTATTTCTAACATTAAAAGACCCTGATAAAGTTTTATGAGTATAACTGTTAGCAGCAATAGGCTCTACACCTGGTGAAGCTCCACCACAAATAATTGAAATAGAAGCTGTAGGAGCAATTGCAGTTTTATTTGAAAATCTTTCTTGAAAACCATATTCTGCTGCATCAGGACACGCACCTCTCTCTTCAGCTAAATTTTTTGATGCTTTATTAACCTGTTCATCAATTTGTTTAAATATTTTTTTATTCCAGGATTTTGCCATTACAGACTCAAGCGGAATTCTATTTTTTTGTAAAAAAGAATGAAAACCCATTACACCTAAACCAACACTTCTTTCTCTTTCAGCTGAGTATTTAGCATCTCTAAACTGGTCTGGAGCTTTATTAATAAAATCAGATAAAACATTATCCAAAAATCTCATTACATCTCCAATCATATCTGGATCATCTTTCCACTCATCATATTTTTCTAAGTTTAAAGAAGATAAGCAACAAACAGCTGTTCTATCATTGCCATCTTTATCTATTCCTGTAGGTAAAGTTATTTCACTACATAAGTTCGATGTTTTAACTGTTAAGTTTGCAAGTTTATGATGTTGAGGAATTAATCTGTTAACTGTATCAATATAAATAATATAAGGTTCTCCAGTTTCAATTCTAGCTGTTAAAAGCCTAATCCATAAATTTCTAGCTGAAACGGTTTGTTGAACTGTGCCATCAGCAGGACTTTTTAATGCCCATTGATCGTCTGTTTCAACTGCACGCATAAATGCATCTGAAAGTAAAACACCATGGTGTAAGTTTAATGCTTTTCTATTTGGATCACCGCCTGTGGGTCTTCTCATCTCTATGAACTCTTCTATTTCAGGATGATCAACTGGAAGATAACAAGCAGCAGAACCTCTTCTTAATGAACCTTGGCTGATCGCCATTGTTAAAGAGTCCATTACTTTTATAAATGGAATTATTCCAGAAGTTTTTCCAACTTTACCAATTTTCTCTCCTATAGATCTTAAATTACCCCAGTAACTTCCAATACCTCCACCTTTTGCAGCTAACCAAACATTTTCACTCCAAAGATCTAAAATGCCACCAAGACTATCTGACGCTTCGTTTAAAAAACATGAAATTGGTAATCCCCTTTTAGTTCCACCATTAGATAATACTGGCGTAGCTGGCATAAACCATAAATTACTTATGTAATTGTAAATTCTTTGAGCATGTAAATTATCGTCTGCATAAGAGCTTGCGACACGAGCAAATAAATCTTGGAAAGATTCATTGTGGCCAAGATATCTATCTTTCAAAGTTGCTTTACCAAAATCGGTTAAGTTAGAGTCTCTAGATCGGTCGATCTTGATAATTATTCCTTTTTCATTTTGAAAAAGCTCTGTTTCACTATTTAGTGAAAAAAGATCAGGTCTGTTATTTTTTTCTACTTCTTTGACTTCTGGGCTATATTCAGAGACAGCTTTCTTCAGGGCCTGCGATAGAATTTTATTCATATTTAAAGTATTATAATTTGTTATTTATACGAAAACAACTATATGTTGTATGCGCTTTAAGTTAATATACTATATAAACATTAAATCAATAGAACATTTATAGAACATAATGAAAAAAATATCAATAAAAAAAGAGAAAAAAAGGTAAGTAATTAACAATAATGTCAGAAAAATTAAAAATTGATCCCTACGGATTTAGAGAATACGACGCCCGATGGTTGTATAAAAAAGATATTAATCTTTCAGGAATTACGAATCTAGGTAAAGGGCTAGGTTCACAGATTATAAAACATACAAATAAAAATAATCCAAGAATAATTGTAGGCCATGATTATAGATCATATAGTGAAGAAATTAAAAGTGCACTAATAAGTGGATTAATTTCAACTGGATGTTTTGTTGAAGATATAGGTTTATCTTTGTCACCAATGGTTTACTTCGCACAATTCAATTTAGATGCTGATGGAGTTGCAATGGTAACAGCCAGTCACAACGAAAATGGTTGGACAGGGGTAAAAATGGGAATCAAAAAGGGATTAACCCACGCACCGGAAGAAATGAAAGAATTAAAAGAAATTACATTACAAGAAAAATTTGTTCAAGGAAAAGGAAACAAAAAAGAAATCAAAAATTTTGATAGAATATATAAAGAAGATCTAATCAAAAAGAATAAAATTAAAAAAAAAATAAAAGCAGTAGTTGCTTGTGGTAATGGAACTGCAGGAATTTTTGCACCAGATATTTTAAGACAAATTGGTTGTGAAGTAATTGAATTAGATTGTAATCTTGATTGGACTTTTCCAAAATATAATCCAAATCCTGAAGATTTAAAAATGTTACATGAAATTGCAAAAGCTGTTAAAGAAAATAACGCTGATATTGGCTTTGGCTTCGATGGAGATGGTGACAGAGTTGGAGTAATAGATAATGAAGGAAATGAAATTTTTTCTGATAAAATAGGTTTATTAATTGCAAGAAATTTATCCAATAAACATAATAATTCTAAATTTGTTGTAGATGTTAAATCTACCGGTTTGTATTCAAATGACAAAGTACTGATTAAGAATAAATGTGAAACAATTTATTGGAAAACTGGTCACTCACACATTAAAAGGAAAGTTAATAATGAAAAAGCTTTAGCAGGATTTGAAAAAAGTGGACACTTTTTTTTCAATCAACCTTTAGGATATGGATATGATGATGGTATTAACTCAGCAATCCAAGTTTGTCATTTAATAGATGATCAAGGCAAAAAAGTCAGTGAAATAGTAAATCAACTACCAAAAACTTTTCAATCACCAACTATGGCACCTTTTTGTGAAGATAAAGAAAAATATGAAGTTGTTGAAGATATAAAAAAAGAGATTGAAAAAAGTAAAAAAGAAAAAATTAAGATTGATAACCAAGAAATAAGTGAAATATTAACTGTTAACGGTATAAGATTTTCATTCAAAGATGGATCTTGGGGATTAATTAGAGCTTCATCCAATAAACCATCTTTAGTTGTAGTAACTGAAAGTCCAACTTCTGATGAAAGAAAGCTTAAAATATTTTATTTTATTGACGAGTTATTAAAAAAAACAGGAAAAATTGGAGAATACGATCAAAAGATATAAATAATTAATTCTTATTATCTATATCACTTTCTGGAGTATTATCTATTTGAGACTCATTTTGGGTTTGATTAGTAGATTGATCACTATAAAATTTTTTTATTAATTGCTCTTCCTTAATTTTTTGCTCTAAATCAAATTTTTGTTCCCATTCTTTAATTCTTTGATTTTCTTCTTTAATTCTCTCTTCTTCTTCAGCTTTTTGTTTAAGGGCTAGTTCTTTTTCTTGTTCAGCTATTTTTTCCTCTTCTTGCTCTCTTTTAAGTGCTATAGCTCGCTCTCTTTCCTCTTTTTCTCTTAAAAATCTCTCTTTTTCGTCAGCTTTAATCTTCTCTTCTTTTAATCTTAACTCCTCCTCTTTTACCCTTTGCTCTGCTTCTTCTTTTAATAATTGTCTTTCTATTTCTTGTAGTCTTTCAGATTCTAATTGGCGTAATCTATCTTCAGTTTCCCTTAATTTTTCTTCCTCATATTTTAATTTTCTAGCAGCTTCTCTTATTCTCTGTTCTTCATCTAATCTTTGTTGTCTTTCAGCTTCTTTGATTTCAAGTTGTTTTTGTCTTTCATTTTCTCTCATCTCTCTTATTTTTTCAGCTTCTATATCTTTAGCCTTAATAGCCTCCTGTTTAGCTTTAATTTTTTCTGATCTAATTCTTTGTCTTTCTAACATTTTAATTCTAAGCTCTTCCTCTTTAAGCTTTCGAGCGTCTTCTCTTATTTTTTTAGCTTGTTCATCTTTAATTTTTTGATTCTCAATCTTGAGTCTTTTAGCTTCAATTTTTTTTCTTTTTTCCTCATTTTTTTGAACTTGCTTTTCATTATCAAGAATTAATTTTTTTTGTGCTAATATTTGTTTTTTTTCTTCTCTAATTAAGTCTAGTCTATCTTTTTGTGCTTGTTTTTTTTGATTTTCTAAATCTCTTTTTTCATCTAATTCTCTCTGTCTCTCTTGTCTTTTCTTCTGTTTCTCTCTTTCTTTTTTAAGATTATGATAAAAATTACCTAATTTATTTTTAGTTTCCTCTATTACTTCAAAAGGATTAACTTTAATCTTATCTAGTTTGATATTTTTATTTATTAGGGACTGAATATTTTTAAAATTTTTGTTTTTTTTCTTATTGTTTTTTTTTAAACCCATACAAAAAATTTAACAATTTTAAAATACTTTAAATAGATCACATGTGTTTAAATTGAGTTTAAAATTTTAATTAAAAGTCCGTATTATTAGAAAATTAATAAAATACAATTTTTACGTGTAATTTAAAGTCTAAATTTTTCTAATAAATTAATTTTTTTGAAACAAGAATCATGTACTAGCAATTTAGATTTATGTTTAAAAATTTATTTATATTAACTTGTATTCTACTCTTATCTAATTGCACTACTCCTACTTCTGCGTTTTTAGGGCCAATTTTTACTGGAGCTAAAACTGGTAGTGTTTATCAAGCAACTTTATCTTATGGTAGTAATAGAATTATTGATAAAATGAAAAAAGTGAAGCAAAATAGTTTTCAGGAAATGAATTCATTAACATCTGATTTATCAACCGATAATAGAAATCCCCTAGTATTAGTTGCGTACAAAGTTTCAAAAATCGAAATATCTGATGTAATAGAGCCAGAACCCTTACCTTAAAATTTTTTATTAAAAAATTAGTAAAACCTTAATTTTCAATTATTAAGAGTTTTGAATGTTGATAAGAATCGCTTAAGTTTTTATTAAGGGTGGTAGAGGGAGACTGAAACCACCCCAACCCTCTTCGTTAAATTATAATTTTTAATGGCAGATAAAAAAATCAGATCAGTTGCAAAAACATTTTCTTGGAGATTTTTAATATTTTTATATTGGATGTTATTTGGTTATATTTTTACAGGATCTATTAAAATAGCAGGTATATTAGGTATTGGTTCTATAATCCCACTTTTCTTTTACTACTTTCATGAAAGAGTTTGGAACCAAGTAAAATGGGGAACAGATACAGACAAAGAATAACTTTATAATTTTTTCTTTAATTGATCTGAAATAATTATTTTTTTGTTATTTATGTAATCTTCATGATTTTTTTCAATATTTTTAAGTTCATAAAGATAATTTACCATTACACCAAAAGATCTGTTTAATCCAACCTCTGAAACATTAGCATTAATATTTATATCATCGATAATTGCTCCATTGCCTAAGTGAAACCTACAAACATCATTGATTGGTAGACCTTTTTTATTTTTTTCATTCATTAAATAATGAGCAACTAATTTAATTATTGCATTTTTATTTGATACAATTCGCCCATCTCCAACTTTCAAATTTGAAGATTTTAAAAATGAAACATTATTGTAAGGTATTTTTCCTAAGATATTTTGAATAATTTTTTCATCTAAAGTAGTAAACCAGTCTCTAAAACCTGGAATTGGGGAAAGAGTTCCAAAATTTTTTATATTGGGTAATTCTTCCTGAATTTCATAAACAACTCTTTTAATTAAAAAATTTCCAAGTGTAACTCTTGAAAGTCCATCTTGACAATTGCTAATAGAATAAAAAGTTGCTGTATCATATTTTTTTGCACCTTCTGAGCTTGGTTTCATAATTTCTTGAATTGATTTTCCTAAGCCATTAGTAAGTGCAACTTGTACAAATATTATTGGTTCATCATCAAGCGCTGGGTGAAAGTAAGAAAAAAACCTTCTATCTTCTCCAAGTCTTCTTTTAAGTTCGTTCATATCTTTTATTTTATGTACTCTCTCATACTGGATTATTTTTTCTAATACTGCTGCTTTAGTATCCCAGGTAATCTTAGTAAGTTTTAAAAATCCAGGGTTAAACCAAGATTTAAATAATTCTCTTAAATCATTGTCTAATGGTTTTAAGTCTTTATTCTCATTTAGTATTTTGAGAAGGTCTTCTCTAAGAGACACAATTGTTGAAATTCCGTTAGGTGACATATTCATTCTTCTAAATAATTCTCTTCTTTGACCTTCAGATGTAATAAATAATTTAAAAAGATTCTTATCATTTTGTTCTGTTTTATAGAGATCTATAGCCTCAGTTACTTTGGTGTGATTAGGTCTAAATTTTTCATTTATCTTTTTAAAAAATAAAAGTTTTTTTTCAGGACTTAATGTTTGATATAAGTCAGTAATATCTCTTGCAACAGTAATACCAAATGCAGCTCCTTTATTTGAAATTAAATCATCACATAATGAAATAATTGATTCTAAATCATTTTTTTTAACTATACTTTTTTTGAATAGTTTTTGACCTACGTCAGCAATTGATGAGATAATTTCTTTTAAATTAAACATAAAAAATATTTATCCAAATTATTAATTAATTGATAAGTACTCAAAAAAAGATCTGATTGAAACTATAATTAGAAAAGTTCCAAATATCTTACTTAATAATTTTTTGTTAATTTTATACACTGCTTTTGCACCAATTCTAGCCATAATCATCGTCACAGGAACAAATACTATAAAACCTAATAAATTTATATATCCAATACTAAATGGAGTATTATTATTATCAATTATTTTTCCTCCTGTAATCATTGTAATGGTTCCACTTACAGCTATCAAAAAACCCACAGCAGCGGCAGTACCTATTGATTTTCTAATGTCATATCCAAAAGTTCTCATAAAAGGAACCATTAAAGAACCACCACCAATTCCAAGTGGAACTGAGATAAAACCAATTATTATTCCAGAAATATTTTTTATTAAATCAGATATTTTTTTTGGATTTTCCATGAGTTTTTCTCTAACAAAAATAAAAAATAATCCTACAATAAATGCAAATATTGAAAAAAATAAAACTAGAGCTGGTGTTTTTAAATTTACTGCTAAAAAAGTTCCAGCAATTACACCTAGAAGAATAAAAATACCAAATGATTTAACCATTTTAAAATCAACTGCATCATATTCCATATGTGTTTTGGTTGAGATAATAGATGTTGGTATAATGATTGCTAAAGATGTTCCAACTGATAGGTGCATACGTGTTACAATATCAAAATCTAAGACTGTAAAAGCATAATACAATGCTGGCACCATTATAATTCCTCCCCCTACGCCAAGTAACCCTGCCATAAAACCAGCAATTGCTGCTGCAGATGCTAGAACAATTAATAAGTTAATTAATTCAGATGAGTTTAATATTTCCATCTAAGAGCTAACTTGATTAGCTTTTTCGTTATTTTGAACAATTGTCATAATATGTTTTGCTTTTTGAAAATCTGAGTCTCGTGCCATCATATTATCGCTTAAATATCTTTTCCATTCCTTTGATCCTACTTGACCATGATACAGTCCAACGGTATGTCTCATAATATGATTTACCTTAGTGCCCAATTTAACTTCTTTATCTAAATATTCTAAAAGTTTTTCTGCTACTTGTTCCCGAGATGGATTGTCTATTGTTTTAAATATTTCTTTTTCAATTTCAATTAAGGAATAAGGGTTTTGATAAATCGATCTACCAATCATTACCCCATCACAAAAATTTAAATGATTATTTATTTCATCAACTTTTGTGATACCACCATTAATAATTATTTCTAAATCTGCGTTCTCTTTTTTAATATTGTAAACCATGTCATAATTTAATTTAGGTATATTTAAATTTTGTTTTGGAGATAAACCAGAAAGCATAGCTTTTCTTGCGTGTAAGATGAATGTTTTTGATCCAGCATCTCGCATTTTATGAATAAAATTATTTAGATAGTCAAATTCTTCTGTGTCATCAAAACCAATTCTAGTTTTTGCTGTTACAGGAATTTTACATGCATTTACCATTGAATTTATACATTCAGCTACTAAGTCTGGCTCTTTCATTAAACATGCACCAAACATATTCTTTTGAACTTTTTTACTAGGGCAGCCTAAGTTAATATTAATTTCATCATATCCCATATCCTCTGCAATTTTAGCCACTTCCGCTAATTCATTTTTATCTGATCCTCCTACTTGTAAGGCTAATGGTTTTTCTTCTGGACTGTAAGATAAGATTTTTTTTCTATCACCATGAATTGCAGATTTAGTAGCTACCATTTCAGAATAGAGCATCACATTTTTGCTCATTAATCTTAAAAAGAAACGATCATGTCTATCAGTACAATCCATCATCGGGGCTACTGAAACTTTTCTGTTAATTCTTTTTTTAGTATCCAAGAGGTTTACCCATTATTTTATCTGGAAGCCATGTCACTATTTCTGGAAAAATACACAGGATTAATATAGCTAAAGCCATGATAATCATGAACGGTATAGATCCTTTTAGAATTTCTGACAAACTAACATCTGGGGTAATTCCTTTAATTATATAAAGATTTAATCCCACAGGTGGTGTGATTAATCCTATCTCCATGTTGATCGTAAATACAATTGCAAACCAATAAGGGTCAAACCCTAAGGTTGTTATAACTGGTAATAATATTGCTGAGGTCATTACAATCACGGCAACTGGAGGTAAAAAGAAACCAGCTATTAAAAGAAATATGTTGATTAAAATAAATACAACCCACTTATTTGAGCTTAATTCTACCATGCTCTGAGCTAAAGACTGTGTTACGTAAAGTTGTGAAAGAGTAAATGCAAAAAGATAAGAGGCAGCAATAATGAACATAATCATTACACTTTCTTTCATTGAAACTTTAACAATGTTCCATATTTTTTTTGGCTGATAAATTTTGTAAACGACAGCGATTAATACGAAAACAAGAAATGCTCCAACACCTGAAGCTTCAGACGGTGTTGCAACACCACCATACAAAACATATAAGACACCAACTATTATTGCTAAAAAAGGAAAAATTCTTGGTAATACCTCAAGTTTTTCTTTTAAAGTTGGAGGTGTTCTATTTTTTAAAGCTTTGGCAGAGTCTTTATCAATAAAATAACTATGTATGAGAGCCCATACAGCAAACATACCTGCTAACATGAAGCCAGGTACAAGCCCACATAAGAACAATCTTCCAATTGAAGTACCCGTCGCAATACCATAAACAATTAAGACAATACTTGGAGGAATTAACACCCCCAATGTTCCTCCAGCAGCAATAGTGCCTGTAGCTATTTGATCAGAGTATCCTCTTTTTCGCATCTCAGGAATTCCCATAGTTCCAATTGCGGCACAAGTTGCGGGACTAGAACCACTCAGAGCTGCAAAAATTGAACAAGCACCTATATTTGAAATAACCAATCCTCCTGGAACTCTCCAAAGCCACCTATCTAAACCTGTATATAAATCTTTTCCTGCTGGAGAATTGGCAACTGCCATCCCCATTAAAATAAACATTGGTATCGAAAGCAAAACAAATGAATTCAATCCAGCATAAAATGTTTCTGCAAACACATCTAACATTTGAAAACCTTCAAATGATACTAAAAGAACTATTGATACAAAACTTAGACCAAAAGCTATAGGTATTCCTGAAAAAAGAACTATCAAAGTAAAAACTGCTACTATTATTGCAATTATTAATGGATCCATTAATTTAAATCCTTTTCATCAATTAATTTAATAATTTCAGCTATGTATTGTAATATCATCAATATAGCCCCTAACATCATTGAGGAATAAGGTATCCATAATGGTGGATCCCAAACTGTTCCTGTTGAATAATTTTTTGTAAATGCCTCTTCAACCATTAAAAAACCAAAATAAAATAAAATTAAAAAAAATAATAAACTTAAAAGAGATGTAAAAATTTTTAATCTAACTACATTTTTTTTTGATAAAAAATCATATATCCATTCCATGCTAACATGAGCTTTTTCACTAAGAACGTAAGCGCTTCCTATAAAAGTGGAAGCTACTAAAAGCATTGTAACAAGTTCTGTTTGCCAAGTGATTGCCCTTTGAAAAAAATATCTTTCAAATACAAGTTCTACAATTACTAAAATTGATAAAAGCAAAGCTAAAACTGCAAATGCACCACAAGCTTTTGCAACATAATCACAAAATTTAAGATATCTATTTTTCATAAAAAAAACCCCTACTTAAAAGAATAAATAGGGGTTCTTTATATATTATTTTATTTAACTGCTAAAGCCATTTCCATTAGCTTATCGCCACCTGGAACTTTATCAGCAAATGCCTTGTGAGAAGATTTTTTAGCAATCTCTACCCATGCAGCATGATCTTTTTCATTCATATACACTAACTTAACACCAGCTGCTTTGTAAGCATCTTCAAACTTTTTATCTAAGTTTTCTACTTGTGCTGTCATGTATTTTTCAGCTACTTTTCCAGCTTTCATTAAAGCTTTTTGTTGCTTAGAATTTAATGCATCAAAAGACTTTTTAGACATTAGAATTGGTTCATACATAAACCATAAACCAAATTTTCCTGGAGGAGTTGCACATGAAACTTGTTCATATATTTTGTAACTAACAAAACTTCCTGAACTAGTATTTGCACCTGTTAATACACCAGTTTGTAATCCAGTATAAATTTCAGATGATGGCATACTTTGAATTCCTGCTCCTGCAGCTTCTAACATTTGGTTAAATGCTTTTCCAGCAGCTCTCATGACTTGTCCTTTTGCATCACTAGGATTTTTAATACATTTTGTTTTTGAAGCAAAACCACCGCCTAACCAAGCATCAGATAAAACTACAACACCAGCATTATTAATTATATTTTTAATTTCAGTCATCATTGGACCTTTATTAAATCTTAATGCATGATCATGGTTTTTAACAGTTCCTGGCATTAACGTAGCATCAAACTCAGGATGAAACTTTGATGCATATGCTAATGGGAATGCAGAAATGTCCAATTGACCAGTTGTCATTGGCTTCCACTGTTCTTTAGGTTTATACAATGATTTAGCTGGATAAATTCTGATATCTATTCCAACATTTGCTTTTTTAACCTCGTCAGCAATGATTTGAACCATTTCGTGACGTGGGTCGAATGATCCATCAGCTCTTGGAGTTCCAGGCCATTGGTGACTAGCTTTTAACGTAACCGCAAAAGCAGAACCAACAGTAGTGAAAACAAAAACTAATGAAGTTAAATATAAAGATATTTTTTTTAACATTATTTTTTCCCTCTATTGTTATTTTTAATAATTCAATTAAAATGAACTTATTAATAAGAGTCAAGCCGGCAAAAGAACTTTAAATATATAGAATCCTATGGATGGACCTTTAAAAAACCTATTAGTTGTTGATTTAACAAGAGTATTGGTGGGTCCTTACTGTACTATGATATTGTCAGACCTTGGTGCAAGAGTGATAAAAGTTGAGGCTCCAGAAATTGGAGATGACTCTAGAAAATTTGGTCCATTTATTGAAGATTATTCTGCTTACTTCATGTCACTAAATAGAGGTAAGGAAAGTATTGCACTTAATTTAAAAAATGAAGATGATAAAAAAATATTTGATAAAATTTTATCTAAAGCAGATATTTTAGTTGAAAACTTTAAACCTGGTACTCTTGAAAAATGGGGATATGGTTGGAGAGATCTAAATAAAAAATATCCAAAATTAATTTATGCATCTGCCTCTGGTTTCGGACAAACAGGTCCTTTAAAAGAATTACCTGCTTATGATATGGTTGTGCAAGGTATGGGTGGTTTAATGAGTGTAACAGGTCAACCTAACTCTGAACCTACAAGAGTTGGAACATCTATTGGGGATATTACAGCAGGTTTATTTACAACTATTGGAATTAATGCTGCACTTTATGATAGACAGAAAACTGGTAAAGGTATGTACATAGATGTTTCTATGCTTGATTGTCAGATAGCTATTTTAGAAAATGCTATAGCTCGTTATCTCGCAAAAAATGAAATTCCAAAGCCAATGGGTTCTCGACATCCATCAATTGCACCATTTGAGGCTTTCAAAACTCAAGATAGCTATATAATTATTGCTGCTGGTAACGACAAACTGTTTGAAAAACTTTGCACTCTTTTAAAATTACCAGAATTAATTCAAGATCCAAAATTTTCTGATAATTCATCAAGAGCTCAAAATATGGATGAACTTAAAAAAATTTTAGAAAATAAATTATCTTTAAGAAAAACTAATGAATGGGTTAAGGATATGGAAAAAGAGAAAATTCCTTGTGGTCCAATATTTAATATCAAAGAAGCTGTTGAAAATCCTCAAATAGACTCAAGAAACATGATTGTTAAAGCTTACCATAAAGTCATTGGAGATTTTAAATTAGCAGGTAATCCAATAAAAATGTCAGCTTACAAAGATGAAAAAACTAGAGGTGATATTCCAGATTTAGATGAGCACAGAGAAAAAATTTTAAAAGAATTTGATTAATTTGTTTCTGTTTCGTCAGAGTTAGTCTCTGTAACTTGTTCTTCTGACTCAGAAATTTGATCTAGAGAAACATCTTCATCAGTTTCAGGTTCATCTGATACGGCATCTTCTACATTTGGTTGAGCTGTTTCAGATAATTCTGCTAAGTCTTCTTTAGATACTTGAATTTTTTCTGGAGCTTTTCTAGCTCTTTTAGATGGTAGAATAGGTGTTCCACTTTTTGAAATTTCACCCTTGTATAAACTTTCAAAATCGTCACCTATATCTTCATCAGCTTCTGCTCCATCATCAACTTGTTCTACATGTTTTCTTAATTTGTAAACTGCACTATCAGTTAAGTCTGGAACTTTAATATTTTCCTGTGCAATTTCTCTCAATGCTATAACAGTATTTTTATCGTTATCTCTGTCTATAGTTGGTTCAATTCCAGTGTTAAGTTGAGTTGCTCTTTCCTTTGCAACAAGAACTAATTCATAAGGGCTGTCAACTTTATCGATACAATCTTCTACGGTAACTCTCGCCATGCGCAGTATCTATACAGTGAAGTTTAAAAAATCAAGGAGAATTTTTATATATATCTAGGATTTAGCTTATTTCTAACAAAAAAGAGAAGGATAATTGAAATAAAGATATAAACAAAAGATACAAAAGCAATTTGCTCAATAGAATATCCTTGATCAATTAGAAGACCAAATAAAGCAGTTCCAAAAGCAGTAGAAAAAACCATCAATGCAGTAGAAAGAGCTTTAATAGATCCAATATGCTTTACCCCATAAATTTCTGCCCATGTAGAAGATCCTAAAACGTTGGCTAATCCATTTGAGATACCAATTAATCCTAAAAATATGAATGATGTTATAGAAGAATCGAAAAAAATTAAGACTAAAGTAGATAACAATAATGGAATATTCATAAAAATGAGTAATTTTCTACTTGTAAACTTATCAATTAAGAAGCCTGAGATTAATAAAGTCACTACAGATAAAATTGAGTAAACCATAAATGATTGAGCAATAACAAAAGTTCCCCAGTCTTTAGACTCGGTAATAAATGATTGATATACAAATACTCCTGTAGCAATCCATGGCATTGCCAACATATTTAGACAAATAATGTAAAATCTATAATCTTTTAATACTTCAATTCTTTTCCACTGAAAAATATCTTTTTCTTTATGTTCTGTCTCTTTCACTTCTTCTCTCGAATCAAAATTTAAATTTTTAATTAAAATAAAAGAAGTAATTGGTAGGAATATTAAAACTAATATTGATACTGAAATCCAAATATTTTGCCAATTTGTGATGGTTAATAGGTATACAATTAAGACTGGTAAAATAAATTCTGCAGTTGAAAGACCAAACCATCCAGTGCTTAAAGCTTTACCTCTAGATTTTGTAAAATATCTTGAAATAGTAGTAGTTGCAGTATGGGACATCATCCCCTGGCCAGAAAATCTCATTAGAAATATAGCAACAAATAAAAATGCAACTGATGATATTTTAGAAAAGAAAAAACATGAAAAAGAAAGAAGTAATGTTACAAAAAAAGCAAATTTGAAAATATTGATATCATCAATTTTTTTTCCAACCCATATTAAAAGAAAGCTACTGAGTAATGTTGCAGTTGCATAAATTGATCCAAATTGTCCCTGCGTAATAAAAAGTGTATCACGTATGCTTGAATTAAATAGACCAATAAAAAAACTCTGTCCAAAACTTGAAAAAAATGTAAATATAAAACCAAATATAATAACTTTTAAACTTAAACTCTTAAACATATAAAAAAATTATGACTTGTAATGTTGCTTTCATAGGTCTTGGTGTTATGGGCTATCCAATGGCTGGTTATATATCAAAAGCTGGACACAATGTAACTGTTTTTAATAGAACTAAATCTAAAGCTGAAAAATGGGTGGGTGAATATAAAGGCAAAATAGCTGAAACGCCTGATGAAGCTGCAAAAGATGCTGAATATATTTTTACATGTGTTGGAAACGACAATGATTTAAGAGAAGTTACTTTTGGTGACAATGGTATTTTTAAAACTATCAAAAAAGGATCTGTTTATGTGGATAACACTACTGCTTCTGCAACAATAGCTAGAGAAATTCATGAGTATGCAAAAAAAAATGGTTTTGGTTCTTTAGATGCGCCTGTATCTGGTGGACAAGCTGGTGCAGAAAATGGTGCGTTAACAGTTATGATTGGTGGAGATCAAGCTGACTTTGACAAAGCAAAAGATAAAATAGATTGTTACAGTAAAAAAATGAAATTACTTGGTGGTCCTGGTAATGGGCAGTTAGCCAAAATGGTAAACCAAATTTGTATTGCAGGATTGGTTCAAGGTTTATCTGAAGCAATTAATTTTGGAATGAAAGCTGGATTAAACATGGAAGATGTTATTGAAGTAATTTCAAAAGGTGCTGCTCAATCCTGGCAAATGGAAAATAGATATAAAACAATGATTGATGATAAGTTTGATTTTGGTTTTGCAGTAGATTGGATGAGAAAAGATCTTAAGATTGCAATGGAAGAAGCTAAAAATAATGGTTCATTATTACCTGTAACTGAATTAGTTGATAAGTATTATGGTGAGGTTCAGGGTATGGGTGGAAATCGTTGGGATACATCTAGCTTAATCAAAAGATTTAGAAAGTAGACTCGTATGCAGCCAGCATACTATGAAAATTTCGAAGAAATTCAGAACAAGTATTGGTCTATGCTAGATGATGCAATAACTAATAGAGGTTCACAATTTAGAATACCTGTTTTCATTTGTGCTCATCAAGATGAAGTTGATGGTAGGATTGTTGTTTTACGTAAATCTGATAGAGCAAACAATCTATTGCAATTTCATACAGATTTTAGATCTCCTAAGGTAGATATTCTTAAAAAAAATAAGAATGCCTCTCTAATTTTCTACGACAAGGAAGAAAAGATACAATTAAGAGTAAAAGTAGAATGTGAAGTTAATAATCAAAATTCTATAACAGAAGAATCTTGGAAAAAAACTCAACATATAAGCAGACGTTGTTACTTAACAGATAGTCCTCCAGGGACAGCATCAGAAAATCCAACTTCTGGAATGATATCTAAATTAGAAGATTTTGATTATACAATGGAACAAAGTGAAGAAGGTTTTAAAAACTTTACTGTAATTAAATGTAATATTAAATCTATTGAATGGCTTTATCTTGCAGCTAAAGGACATCGAAGAGCTAAATTTGATTTAGAAGCTAATAAGAATACTTGGTTAGTGCCTTGATACCTACTATTCAAATATATATGCAATCATACCAATAACAAGTATTGCACCAACTCCAAATTTACATGCTTTAGCAAAATTTTCTTTTTTTATTTCCTCACTTTCTATATCATCTGCTAAAGGACCATAATTAAACATCCAAGATACACCAATTAAAATAAATATTATGATTATAACTATACCAAGTACTTCTTGTGTTCCAGGTGACATATTAAAAAATTGATTTAGAATATTTTTTCCAATTATCTTGATAGTGTTTTGTATTTTCTGCTACAGCTTTCTTTTCTTCTTCAGTAATTTCTCTAACAACTTTGCCGGGTGAACCAATCACTAAAGAGTTGTCAGGTATTTCTTTGTTTTCTGTTATTAAAGCTTTTGCTCCAATGATACAATTTTTTCCAATCTTAGCATTGTTTAGAATCACTGCACCAATTCCAATTAGACTATTGTCCCCTATCGTACATCCATGAAGCATAACCATATGACCCACAGTTACATCTTTTCCAACTTTAATAGGATAACCTGGGTCTGTGTGTAACACACTTCCATCTTGAACATTAGATCCCTCACCAATATAAATATTTTCTATATCTCCTCTTAAGGTCGCATTAAACCAAATACTTGAGTTTTTTTCTAAGGTAACATCACCTATTACGGTTGCATTTGGGGCTACCCAATTTTCGCCAGAGTTTTTTGGTTTTTTATCTTTTAAATCGTAAAACATAATTTATATATTATTACATTATGCCAATACAAACTCCAATATGTGATTTCGGGCAAAAAGCTCACAACTTTAAATTAAAATCTACTGATAATAAGATATTATCTTTAAATGATGTTAAAGGTGAAAATGGAACCTTGATTATGTTTATTTGTAATCATTGTCCTTATGTAAAAGCAGTTACTAAAGATATTGTTGAAGATTGTAATGAATTAAAAAAAATTGGGATTAATTCAGTAGCTATATGTGCAAATGATGCTGAAAATTATCCAGAAGACTCTTTTGAAAATATGATTGAATTTGCGAAAAAAAATCAATTTAGTTTTCCATACTTAAATGATGAAACTCAAGAAATTGCTAAAACATATGATGCAGTATGTACACCAGATTTTTTTGGTTACAATAAAGATTTAGAGCTTCAGTACAGGGGTAGATTAAGAGAACTTAAAAACTTAGTTCCAGTTAGAAGTGGAGAGAGTGATTTATTAAAGGCTATGAAACAAATAGCTGAGACTGGAAAAGGACCTGAAAGTCAAATACCTAGCGCTGGCTGTGGTATTAAGTGGAAACAATAATTAATGTATCTAATTATAACTAGAGCCTTCCCACCGGAGTTAGGTGGTATGCAAAGTTTAATGTGGGGCTTAACCAAAGAGATGTCTAAAAACTTTATAATTAAAGTTTTTGCAGATTATCATGAGAATCATAAGGAATTTGATAATAAAGAAAATTTTTCAATAGAACGAGTTGGTGGAATTAAATTCTTAAGAAAAATAAGAAAGGCTCAATTAATAAATGAATTTATAAAAGAAAATAAAATTCAAGGAATTATTGCTGATCACTGGAAGAGTCTAGAGTTGATTAAAACAGATAAAAAGAAATATTGCTTAATACACGGTAAAGATATTAATCATCCTAAAGGGAGTTCTTTAAACAAAAGAGTAGTTAAAGTCCTCAACAATGTTGAGAAAGTGATAGCTAACTCAGAATATACAAAAAATCTGGCAATAAATAACGGTGTTAATAGAGATAAAGTTATCGTAATTAATCCTGGGATTGGAATTGTTGAGGAATTAGATAAAAAATCATTGGAAAAAGTTGAGAGTTTACTTAAAATAAAGACACCTCGTCTTATTACCGTATCAAGATTTGATAAAAGAAAAAATCATGAAAAAGTCATAATGGCTTTAAGAAATTTAAAACAACAATACCCTGATATTGTCTACATTTGTATTGGATATGGTGATGAAGAAGAAAATTTAAAAAGATTAGTTCAAGAACTTGATTTAGGTTCTCAAGTTATGTTTTTCAAAGATATAAGTAACAATCTTAAAAATGCTTTAATAGCAAAATCAAATATATTTGTTATGCCCTCAGTAATTCACAAAACATCTGTTGAAGGTTTCGGTATAGCATATGTAGAAGCTGCACAGTATGGAATTCCTTCATTAGGTGGGAAAGATGGAGGTGCTTCAGATGCAATCAGTCATGATAAAACAGGATTAATTTGTGACGGAAACAACCTAGATGATATTTATTCATCATTGAATTCAATGATTGAAAATAAAAAATATCATGTGTTTGGTAAAAATGCTAAAGAATATGTTTCTAAGTTTCAATGGGACAAAATTATTGATGAGTACAAAAAAATTCTCAATTAAAATCTCTTTTTAAAAACTGTTTTATAAATATGCCATACAACAATTAAAATAGTTGTTGTTAATATACAAAGAGTAAGAGTTCTATCCCATAAAAACTCCCATGACCCATTACTTAGTAATAACGATCTTCTTAAATTTTCTTCCATTAAACCACCTAAAACAAAAGCTAAAATAAGTGGTGGCATAGGAAAATCATAGAGCCTTAAGAAAGTAGCAACAACAGCTATTCCTATCATTAGATAAATGTCAAAATTGTTGAATGACATTACATAAATTCCTGTAATTGAAAAAAATAAAATTAAAGGAATTAAATAATTTTTTGGAACAGCTAAAATTCGAGCTATGTAAGGAATTAAAGGTAGATTTAATATTAATAAAACTACCATTCCAATATACATTGACATTATAACTGACCAAAAAATTTCTGGGTTAGTCATATAAAGTCTTGGACCTGGTTGAATACCAAAACCCAATAAAGCTCCTAACATTACTGCTGTTGTTCCACTTCCAGGTATACCTAAAGTTAACATGGGAACGAATGAACCAGAGCAAGCTGCATTATTGGCTGTCTCTGGTGCAGAAAGACCATTAACACTTCCTTTACCAAATTTTTCTTTTTCTTCATCTTTAACTAAATTTCTTTCCATCCCATAAGCTAAAAAAGAAGCAATAGTTGCTCCAGCACCTGGTAATACACCTATTAAAAATCCAATTATAGATGATCTAGGAATAGTTTTATACATTTTGCCTCTTTCTTCTTTATCTATTTTAATTGAACCTAGTTCAGTCAGTGAAACTTGTTTGGCAGCAGCTGTTGGATCATTTCTCTTTAAAATTATTGTTAATGCTTCACTCATTGCAAAAGTTGCCATCACCACAAGAACAAAACTTATACCATCTGTTAAATTCATATTATTAAAAGTAAATCTTGTAATATCAGATAAAGAATCTTGCCCTACTGAAGCTAACATTAAACCTAAAACTACCATCATCATTGCTTTTAAGAATTGACCTTTTGATGAAAAAGCAGCTATAGCTGTTAATCCTAAAATCATTAATGCAAAATAATCTGGTGATCTAAAAGATAAACTTACTTTTGATAAGCTCGGTGCCATAAATAATAGATAAATTGCAGATAGTGTTCCTCCAGCAAATGAACTCCATGCTGCAATCGCTAAAGCTTTACCTGCTTTACCCTGTTGTGCCATTGGATATCCATCAAAAGAAGTTGCAACAGTTCCAGGAACGCCAGGAGCATTTAATAATATTGATGATGTCGAGCCACCAAATACTGCTCCATAATATACTCCAGCCATAAGAATTAAACCTGTAGCTGGATCAAAACCATAAGTAATTGGTATCATTAAAGCTATTGCTGTCATTGGTCCTAGACCAGGCAGCATTCCAATGATTGTTCCAAAGAAACAACCAATCATTACCATAAAAATATTTTGAAATGTAAGAGCTGTATTTAAACCAATTAAAATTCCCTCAATCATCCCATTACTCCAATAGATTTTAAAAAAGGGTCTCTTAAATAAATATCAAGAACACCATGAAGGAGGTACATAAAAGCAGCAACAAAAGGGAAAGATAATAAAAACATTAAAATCCATCTTCTTTCACCTAAAAAGTAATATGACGTAAATAAAAATAAGGAAGTCGTTAAAAAATAGCCAATTTTTAAAATTGTAGCTCCATAAATAATTGCAATAATTATTAGGATGCCTGTTTTCTTATATTCTAAATTTTTATGTTCAATTTTTATAGTGTCTGGATCTGGTAAAATTAATTTTAATCCAGAGAAAAATAATCCTGTATAACCTAGATAAATCGGGAAAGTTCTTGCGTTAAAAGGTGCATTTTCATCAAATGCAAAAACTTGAATTTGGTATGCGGTATATAAATAGAATGCTGAGAAAATAAAAAAGAGCAGTGATATAATTTTAGTAGTATTTATATTCACTGCTCTTTAAATTAATTAATCCTAAGGATTAAATAACTCCTAGTTTTTTCATAAGAGCTGTCATTTCTTTTGTTTGTGTTTTTAAAAATTTTACAAACTTTTTGTCTGGATTATAAATATTAACCCAAGCATTTCTTGCTCTAACTGCTTCCCATTCAGGAGTTTTTTGTACATCGCCTAGCATTTTAGCAATAGCTTTTTTGTCTTTGTTACTCATTCCTGGAGGTCCAAAAAATCCTCTCCAGTTAACGAATTGTACATCGTATCCTTGTTCTTTAAGTGTAGGTGCATCAGGTGCATCTGAAACTCTATCAGGTGCAGTAATACCAATAATTCTTACTTGGTCTCTTGCGCCCATAAGTTCACCTAAACCTGTAGAAATAATTTGAGTTTCTCCAGATAAAAGTCCAGCTAATGCTTTACCACCTGCATCATAAGGAATGTAAGCTACATCATTTGGATTTGCTCCAGCAGCTTGAAAAGCTAAAGCGCCAATTAAATGGTCCATACTTCCTCTAACAGACCCACCAGCCATTTTAATTGAATTGGGATTTGCTTTATAAGCTTTCACAACATCTTCAAAGTTTTTGTAAGGTGAGTTTTTAGCGACTGCAATTGCTCCATAGTCACCAATTACTCCAGCAATTGGCACAACATCTTTATAAGATAAAGTTCCACTGCCACTTACGTAACCTTTGTGTCTTGTAATTGATCTTAAAACCAATGGTGTTGATTGTACTAAAACAGTATTTTCTGGCTTAGTATTGATCATGTAAGCAAGTGCTTTACCACCACCACCGCCTGACATGTTTTCAAACGATGCACTTTTTAAGAATCCAGCTTTTGTTAAAGCCTCTCCTGTACCTCTAGCGGTTCCATCCCAACCACCACCAGCACCACCACCAATTACAAAATGAATTTTGTCAATTGCAATTGAACTAGTTGTTGTTGCTGAAAGTAAAAGAACTGCTGAGAATAAAACTGAAAAAAAAGATTTAATTAGTTTCATTATTTCCTCTCGTTGTTATAGTTAATGGCTAGATTAAACATATTTTTAATGAAGTAGTCAACAACCTTTAATAGAATATATGCAACAAGCAATTCCCTTAAGCCGAGAAAATTTTAAAGATCTTTTTTCTAAAAAATTTTTGATAGTCATCATTATATCTATTCCAAGTGCAATTATTGCTGATTTTTTTAACATTCCTCTTGCATGGATGATTGGTCCAATGATTGCTGTTTCTGTAGCTGCCTTAAATGGACTTAAGATTTTTATGCCTAGACTTGCTCTAAGTTCAATTTTAATTGTGTTAGGGCTTCATGTTGGAAATTACATAGATCAAAATCTTTTAAATCAAATGGTAAATTGGATTTGGACAACTATTATAATGTTTGGTTATATTATTATAAGCATATTGATTGTTTCAAAATACTTACAAAAATTTTCTGGTTATAAACAAAAAACTTCAATTTTTTCAGCAGCACCTGGTGCATTAGGTCCTTTATTGATATTGGCTGAATATGAAAAATCTGATTTATCTCAAGTTGCAACTGCTCACCTTATTAGATTAATTATTATAATAACTCTTTTCCCTTTTATTATTGTCAGTCTTTCAGACTCAGACATCCTAGAAATTCAAAAATTTGATTACATGGCTCAAAATCACTGGGATCTAGTTATTTTGATCATAGCCTCAATAATTTTTATTTTCTTTTTTGATAAAGCAAAAGTTCCAGCTGCATTACTTTCTGGAACTCTTGTAGCAAGTGGTATTTTACAAATTTTTGATATTGCATCCTATAAATTGCCTGATGCATCAATTAATTTTTGTTTGCTAATATTAGGAGCTTCTGTTGGATGTAGATTTGCTAACAAAACAGTAAAGGAAGTAGCAAACAATTCATTCCACGGTTTAGTAGCTACAATATTATTGGTTCTATTGGGTTTAGTTGCTGCTTTTATTGCAACTTTTTTTGTAGATAATAATTTTTTAACTTTAGTTCTATCTTTTTGTCCAGGTGGAATTTATGAAGTAGCTGTAATTGCTATTGCTTTTGATTTAGAGCCAGACTTTGTAGCTTTTCATCATATAATAAGATTATTGTTTATACTTTTCATTGTTCCAGTAGCTATACGATTGATTGAAAAAACTAAGTTAAAGAATTAATTAATCTTTCTAAAACTTTTTCAGCACTTAAATTATTTAAATCTCCTACCTCGATTGCTTTAAAATTTTCTCTTTCAATACTAACTTTATATGCTGTTGTATGTTTTCCAAATAAAGTTAAACCTTTAGCTCCTACGTGAGCTGCAATGTGGGCGGGCCCTGTATCATTTGCTATAACAAAAGAGCTAGCTTTAATTATTGAAGTTAATTGAGAAATATCAAGAGCTCTACCATTATCTAATAAAGTTTGTGCATTAATTTCTTTAGCATCATTTATTTCCGAAGAACCTGGGGCAGTAACAATTTTATACTCATCACCAAATTTATCTAAAATAAGTTTTATAAGATCATTATAATAAGGCCACTTTTTAATATTGAGATGAGGTGAGCAAAAAGGAAATAACAAAATAAATTTATTTAACCTGAAGTAATTTTTGATTTCACTAACATCAGAACAAGCCCAACTAAAATCTGGATTTAATGTATAGGAAGTTTTTAATCCTGAGGTTTGTAATTGATGATTAAATCTATCTAAAACAGAATGTTTATCAAATTCTTTTTTATTTATCACTTCAGGTAAAGTTGTAATAGAGCTTGACCATATTTCTTTTTTTGCTTTTGGAAAAAGAATATTTTTATAAAAATTTGTTCTAGATGAATTTTGAAGATCAAAAATTTTGGAAAACTTATATTTTTTAATTTCTCTCATTAAAAAATACAGATAAATCAAATTATATTTAGGTAACCTTTTGTCTATAATTACCTCATGAATAAAAGGATTCTTTTTAAATAATTCACTATAAGGTTTCGTGGTTAATAAATAAATTTGATCATTTTTATGGTTTTCAGATATGTCTTGAATTGCCCCACTCGCTTGAGCTATATCTCCTAAAGAACCATGTTTAATAATTAAAATATTAGACATATTTATAACAAGATAACACAGTATTATATTTTATGAATAAAATTATAGTAGAGGTATCTATTGGAGAGCTTTTAGATAAAATTTCAATTTTGGAAATCAAACAAGAAAAAATTAAAGATCCAGAAAAACTTAGATTTATATCAAACGAATATTCAATATTAAAAAAACAATTAGATGATAATGTAAAATCTGACAATAAGATTAAGGATTTATTTCAGTCATTAAAAGATATAAATGCAAAATTGTGGGTTATTGAAGATGATAAGAGACAATGTGAAAAAGTTAAAGATTTTGGGGAAAAATTTATTAAACTCTCAAGAGATGTTCATTTTTTAAATGATGACCGTGCTAAAATTAAATCTGAAATTAACAATTACACAGGTTCTATAATCAAAGAAATTAAAGAATATACTAGTTATTAATTAATAGATCTTAAGATATCAAAGAGGGTTGTTTTTTCATATCCTCTTTTTTAATGCCTGCTACCTTAACTGGTTTTTTCATTGCATCTCTTCTAAATGGCTCACCCAGCTCTTGGTTCAAAATTACCTCAATAAATGTTGTAATTCCTTTTTTTTGATCTTCACAAGATTGTTTTATAGCTGCTGTTGTTTCTTCCATAGTTTTAACTGTTACACCCTTTAAACCACAAGCATCAGCCACTTTTGCATAACTTAGTTCAGGATCAAGCTCTGTTCCCACAAAATTATCATCAAACCATAAAGTAGTATTTCTTTTTTCTGCACCCCACTGATAATTTCTAAAGATAACCATAGATATCGCAGGCCACTCTTCTCTAGCACAAGAACTCATTTCATTCATGCTTATTCCAAAAGCACCATCTCCTGCAAAACCAATAACTGGAGTATCAGGACATCCAATTTTTGCACCCAAAATAGATGGAAAACCATAACCACAAGGACCAAATAAACCTGGCGCTAAATATTTTCTTGGCTTTTCAAAAGTTGGATATGCATTACCTATTGCACAGTTATTTCCAATGTCGCTTGAAATAATAACGTCATCTGGCATACCAGCTTGAATTGCTCTCCATGCTTGTCTTGGAGACATTCTATCTGAGTCTCTTTCTCTTGCTTCTTTGTTCCAAACAGTACCTTCGTCATCATCTTCATGATCAAGACTTGATAATTTTTGTAACCAAGCAGATTTAGTTTGATGAATAATATCTTTTCTTTTTTGTCTATTAGTATCTCCTGCTGTTGGAGAAAGTTGATCTAGAATTTGTTGAGCAACTAATTTTGCATCTCCACATATTCCTACTGTAACTTTTTTTGTTAAACCAATCCTATCTGAATTCATATCTACTTGAATAATACTGGCATTCTTCGGCCAATAATCTATTCCATATCCAGGTAAAGTTGAAAAAGGATTTAATCTTGTACCAAGCGCTAGAACAACGTCTGCTTTTGAAATTAGTTCCATCC
>CACKDD010000003.1 GCA_902598825.1 uncultured Pelagibacteraceae bacterium
CTCAAGTATTTACCCTTTATCCAGAAGTTTTTCCTGGACCTTTAGCAAAAGGTCTTTATGGAAAAGCTTTGTCTAATAAACTGTGGAACTTAAGTGTAATAAACATTAGAGACGCCGCAACTGATAAACACAAAACAGTCGATGATACTCCTTATGGTGGAGGAACAGGAATGTTACTTAAAGCTGATATTTTAGCAAACTCTCTTGACCGAAAAGTTAAAAAAGGAGAAAGAGTGTTTTATCTTTCGCCAAAAGGTAAAAAATTTGATCAAAAACTTGCTCAAGATTTATCAAAAGAGAAATCAATATCTTTAATTTGTGGCCACTTCGAAGGGGTAGATGAAAGAGTTTTGACTACAAGGAATATTGAAGAAATAAGTGTAGGAGATTATGTTTTGTCTGGAGGTGAAACTGCTGCACTAGTAGTTCTTGATAGCATTTTAAGACTCTTGCCAGGGGTATTGGGAAATGCAAAATCTTCCATTGATGAAACCTTTGAAAATGGTCTTTTAGAGTACCCTCAATATACAAAACCTCAAATTTGGGAAGAAAAGTCAGTCCCTGAAGTATTATTATCTGGAGATCATGCTAAAATTAAAGACTGGCGTTTATCTCAATCAGAGGCTATAACACGCGTCCGAAGACCAGATTTGTGGCAAAAATATAAGAAAGATTAATTTGTTAAATATTAAAATGAAAACTATTGAAGAAATAAATCAGCATAACGTAAAAAAAATTCTTTCAGAGAAAAAAATTCCTGAATTTTATTCTGGTGATGTTGTAAAAGTTGGTGTTAGAATTACTGAAGGTAAAAAAGAAAGAATTCAATATTTTGAAGGTGTTTGCATTGCTAAAAAAAATAGAGATCTTAATTCATCGTTTACCGTGAGAAAAATTTCTTTTGGAGAGGGTGTAGAACGAACTTTTCCATTATACGGAACTTTAATAGATTCAATTAAAGTAATCCGTTCAGGTAAAGTAAGAAGAGCTAAGCTTTACTATTTAAGAGATAGAACTGGTAAATCAGCTAGGATTGCAGAGAAAATTAGAAAAAAAATTGGTATCGATATGGATGTGAAACCAGAAACAGTGAATGAAGAAAACTTAGCTCCAGTAGTAAAAGAAAATGAAGCTGAGATAAAAGTAGAAACTGCACCAACTTCAGAGGCTAAAAAAGATGATTCTGTTAAGGAAGAATCTAAAAAAGATGCCCCTAAAGCTGAAATTAAAGCAGAAAAAAAACTTGAAAAGACACCAGAAAAAAAATAGTTTTTTTTTCAATGCCCAATACTTTATACGATAAAATTTGGAATGATCACCTTGTAGATCTACAAGATGATGGAACAGCTTTGTTATTTGTAGATCGTCATTTGGTTCATGAGGTTACCAGTCCCCAGGCATTTGAAGGTTTAAGAAACTCTAATCGTAAAGTTAGACATCCTAATTTAACACTTGCAGTAGCAGATCATAATGTTCCAACAACTGATAGATCAAAAGGTATTTCTGATAAAGAGTCAAAGATACAAGTTGAAACCTTAGAAGCTAATTGCAAAGAGTTTGGTATTAAACTTTTTGGTATGAATGATAAGAGGCAAGGAATCGTTCATGTTACAGGTCCAGAGCAAGGTTTTACTCAACCTGGAACAGTAATAGTATGTGGTGATAGCCATACGGCAACACATGGTGCTTTTGGTTCCTTAGCATTTGGAATTGGAACTTCAGAAGTAGAACATGTTTTAGCTACTCAAACATTAGTTCAAAAAAAAGCTAAAAATTTTAGAGTAAATGTAAATGGCAAACTCCCTTTAGGTGTTACTTCTAAAGATGTTATTCTTCAAATAATTGGAAAAATTGGTACAGCAGGTGGAACGGGTTGTGTAATAGAATATGCAGGTGACTTAATTAGATCGTTGAGTGTTGAACAAAGAATGACAATTTGCAACATGACTATAGAGGGTGGAGCTAGGGCAGGATTAATAGCACCTGATGAAAAAATATTTAAATATTTAAAAGACAGACCAATGTCTCCAAAAGATAAAGATTGGGATAAAGCAATGGAATATTGGAAAAATTTAAAAACAGACGAAGGTGCTAAATTTGATAAAGAAATTGATCTTCAAGCAGAGGAAATTTTACCTATGATAACTTGGGGAACTTCTCCTCAAGATGTAATCACAATAGATGAAAAAGTTCCAAATCCTCAGAACGAAAAGGATGAGGATAGAAAAAATTCTTTAGAAAGATCTTTAAATTATATGGGTTTAAAACCAAATATGGCTGCAAAAGATATAAAAATAGATAAAGTTTTTATTGGGAGTTGCACTAATGGAAGAATAGAAGATTTGAGAGAGGCGGCAAAAATTTTAAAAGACAAAAAGATAGCTGCTCATGTTCATGCGATGGTTGTGCCAGGATCAGGATTAGTAAAAGAACAGGCTGAGCAAGAGGGATTAGATAAAATTTTTGTAAATTCAGGCTTTGAATGGAGAGAACCTGGTTGCTCTATGTGTTTAGCTATGAATGCAGATAAGTTAAAACCTCAAGAAAGATGTGCTTCTACGTCAAATAGAAACTTTGAAGGAAGACAAGGAAGAGGCGGAAGAACTCATTTAGTAAGCCCTGGTATGGCAGCAGCAGCAGCTATTTCTGGAAATCTTGATGACGTTAGAAAGTACCAAAATTAAATGCAAAAATTTAATACTTTAAAAAGTATTCCAGCATATTTACCAATAGTGAATATTGATACGGATATGATAATTCCAAAACAATTTTTGAAAACTATTAAAAGAACTGGTCTTGGTAAAAATTTATTTTTTGAGATGAGATATGATGACCAAGGTAAAGAGATTGGAGATTTTATTTTAAATCAAAATCCATTTAATAATTCTAAAATTTTAATAGCTGGAAAAAATTTTGGATGTGGCTCATCAAGAGAGCATGCTCCATGGGCGTTGTTAGATTTTGGCATAACATGTGTAATTAGTTCAAGTTTTGCAGATATTTTTTATAGTAATTGTTTTAAAAACGGAATTTTACCTATTGTTCTTGAGGAGGAAAAAATTAAAGAGCTATCAGAATACGCAAATCGAAAAGAGGAAATATCAGTTGATTTAAATGAAAATAAGATTGTTTATGGAAATAATGAAATTAAATTTGATGTAGATAAATTTAAAAAAAAATGTCTTTTAGAAGGATTAGACGACATAGCACTATCTTTAAAAAAGTCAGAAAAGATTGAAAATTTTGAAAAAGATTTAAAAAATCAAAAACCTTGGATTTTTAATGATTAAAGTAAAAAAAAGAAAAATTTTATTATTACCTGGTGACGGTATTGGTCCTGAAGTTATAGCTGAAGTAAAAAAAATAATTAATTGGTTTAATGATAAAAAATCACTCGACTTTGAAATAGATCAAGATCTTGCTGGAGGTTGCTCTATTGACAAACATGGGACCCCTATAACTGACGAAGTATTTTATAAGGCATTAGAAAGTGCAGTAGTAATGTTAGGAGCAGTAGGAGGTCCAAAATGGGATAATATAGATTTTTCAAAAAAACCTGAAAGAGCATTATTAAAACTTAGAAAAGAATTAAAATTATTTGCAAACTTAAGGCCAGCAATATGTTTTAAACAATTAGTTGATGCATCAACTTTAAAACCAGAAATTGTTTCTGGTTTAGATATTATGATAGTAAGAGAACTGACTGGTGGGATATATTTTGGCGAACCTAGAGGAATTAAACCAATTGAAAATGGTGAAAGAAAAGGAATTAATACTCATACTTATACGAGCAGTGAAATAATTAGAGTTGCTAAAATTGCTTTTGAATTAGCAAAAAAAAGATCAAACAAAGTTACGTCGTGTGAAAAATCAAATGTTATGGAAGCCGGACAACTTTGGAAAGAAGAAGTTCAAGCATTACATGAAAAAGAATATAAAGATGTAGAACTAAGTCATATGCTTGCTGATAACTGCGCTATGCAATTATTAAGAAATCCCAAGCAGTTTGATGTAATTGTAACAGATAATTTATTTGGAGATATGTTATCAGATCAGGCTTCAATGCTTACTGGATCTTTAGGTCTTTTACCCTCAGCATCTTTAGGTGCTAAAAATAAAGATGGTGAAATGAGAGCAATGTATGAACCAATTCATGGTTCAGCGCCAGATATAGCTGGTAAAGGAATTGCAAATCCAATTGCAACTATATTGAGTTTTGCTATGGCCTTAAGGTATTCTTTAGATTTAGATAAAGAGGCTGAAGCACTAGAAAAAGCTGTACAAGATGTGCTAAATGATGGATTGAGAACAAAAGATATTCTATCAGATAAAATGAAAGAAGTTTCAACCTCTCAAATGGGAGATGCGATAATTTCAAAATTGCAATAATCTATTAATTATCCTAAACTAAATTTATGCCAAGCTACAATGCACCAGTTGAAGATATGATGTTTCTTTTTGAGAAACTAAGAGATAATAAAAATTACAATGAATTAGAAAAATATAAAGAGGTCAGCTCAGAACTTGTTAAAGATATTTTAGAAGAGGCTGCAAAGATTAATCAAAATTTAATATTACCTCTCGCTAAAATAGGTGATGAAAATCCTGCTGTTTTAGAAAATGGAGTTGTAAGAACACCCCCTGGATATAAAGAAGCTTACCAAAAGTATATTGAAGATGGCTGGACTTCTTTATCTTGTGATCCAAAGTATGGTGGACAGGGAATGCCAAAGACTGTTAGTGCTTTTTTTGATGAAATGCTTTCATCTGCAAGCTTATCTTTCAAACTTTATAGCGAACTCAGTATTGGAGCATATAATTGTATAAATCATCATGCCTCAGAGGAAATAAAAACCAAATATTTACCAAAAATAGTTGAAGGTAAATGGAGTGGCACTATGTGTTTAACAGAACCAGTTTGTGGAACTGATTTAGGACTTTTAAAAACTAAAGCTGAGAAACAATCTGATGGAACATATAAACTTAGTGGCCAAAAGATTTTCATTACTTCAGGTGATCAAGATCTTACTGAAAATATTATTCATTTAGTAATTGCAAGAGCAACAGACTCACCAACTGGTACAAAAGGTATAAGTTTATTTTTAGTCCCAAAATTTGTAGTCAATGAGGATGGAAGTGTAGGTCCTAGGAACGGAGTATCAACAGGATCTATAGAAAGTAAAATGGGTATCAAAGGCTCTGCTACATGCGTTCTCAACTTTGATGGAGCAACTGGATATATGATAGGTAAAAAGGACAAAGGTTTAAGTGCGATGTTTACAATGATGAATCTTGAAAGAATTGTTGTCGGTATACAAGGACTTGGAATTTCAGAAATTGCTTATCAAAATTCACTTGCTTATGCTAAAGAGAGAAAACAAGGTAAAACTAACAACACCAAATCATCTAATGGAGCAGATTTTATAATTGAACATGCTGATATAAAAAGGTCATTATTAAATATGAAATCAATTATAGAAGGTGAGAGAGCATTGTGTTTTTGGTTGTCACAACAAACAGAAGTTAGTTTAAACCATCCAGATGAAAAAGTTCGTCAGGAAGCTTCCGACTTTGTCTCCTTAATGACGCCTGTCGTTAAATCGTTATTTACAGATCTTGGTATGGAAATTACTAATGATGCTATGCAAATTCATGGTGGTTATGGTTATACAAAAGATCAAGGAATAGAACAACTTTATAGAGATAATAGAATAACGCCAATATATGAAGGCACTAATTCAGTGCAAGCAGCAGATTTAGTTTTTAGAAAATTATCTAATAAAAATGGAAATATAATTAATAGATTTTTAGATCTAATTAAATCTGAGATTAACTCAAATAATGAGCAAATAAAAACATTCGCAAAAGAATTTAATTATTATTTAGACATTTTGAGCAAGTTTAGTGATTGGACAATTGAAAAAGCTAAAACGGACAAAGACGATGTAAGTGCTGCAGCAAATGACTACTTAAAAACATTAGGGTACGTATCAGTTGCTTATGCTTGGATAAAAGTTTTGGAAGTAAGCTTCAAGAATTATGATGAAAATAAAAAGTTTTATGATGAAAAAATAAATACTGCTAAGTTTTATTTTGATAAAGTTTTACCCCGAGCTGAACAACATTATAAGTCAGCCATATCTGGTAGTTCGAACATAATGAATTTTAAATTCAATTAAAATGAGCCATTATGATACAAATTTAGATAAAAATAGAGCTAATTACGTCCCATTAACACCTTTATCTTTTTTAGAAAGAGCAAAAGAAGTCTATCCTAACTATGAAGCTATAGTTTATGAAGATCGAAAATACACTTGGAGTGATGTATATAAAAGAGCTACTAAATTTGCTAGTGCTTTAGAAAAAATTGGTATCACTAAGGGAGATACAGTTTCATTTCTGGCATTTAATACACCAGAAATTTTTGAGGCACATTATTCAGTTCCAATGTCGGGCGCAGTATTAAATACGATTAATATAAGATTAGATGCAAACACTATCTCATACATTCTAAAACACAGTGATGCAAAAGTATTGGTAGTAGATAGACAACTTCACACTGAGGTGAAAAAAGCATTAAGCAAATTAGACAAAAAAATTATTATCATTGATATCCATGACAAGTTTGCTGATCAGTCTAAATTAGAAAAAATTGGCGAGTTAGAATATGAAAGCTTTTTGAATACTGGAGATGATAACTACATTTGGAAAATGCCAGAGGATGAGTGGCAAGCTATATCATTAAGTTATACTTCTGGAACTACAGGAAATCCAAAAGGAGTTGTCTATCATCATCGAGGATCATATTTAATGTCTACAGGAAGTGCTGTTGCATGGAATATGCCAAATAGGTTAAATTTTTTAACAATTGTTCCAATGTTTCATTGTAACGGATGGTGCTATCCTTGGACAGTTCCAATGTTAAATGGAAGAACAATTTGCTTAAGAAATATAGATGTAAAAAAAATTTTTGAACTAATAGATAAATATAATGTAACTCATTTTGGTGGAGCTCCTATAGTATTGAACATGATTACAGGTGCCCCCGAAAGTGATCGAAAAAAACTAAAACATAAAGTACATGTACTTACCGCAGGAGCCCCACCACCAAGTATAATATTTAAAAAAATGAAAGAGCTTGGTTTTGAGGTAATGCACGTGTATGGCTTAACAGAAACTTATGGACATGTCACACAATGTGCCTGGAATGATGATTGGAATAATTTTGATGAGGATAAGCAGAACGAAATTAAAGCAAGACAAGGAGTTAGGTATCCTAATCTTGAAGGTGCAACTATAATGGATCCTGAAACAATGAAGGAAGTACCAAAAGATGGGAAAACAATTGGTGAGATTATGCTCAGAGGAAATGTAGTTATGAAAGGTTATTTTAAAGATAAAGCTGCAACAGATAAAGCCATGGCTGGTGGCTGGTTTCATTCAGGAGATTTAGCGGTAATACACCCAGATGGATATGTAAAAATACAAGATAGATCAAAAGATATAATTATTTCTGGAGGAGAAAATATTTCTTCAATTGAAATTGAGAATACTTTATCCAAACATCCTTCAGTATCAATTGCTGCAGTTGTTGCTAAACCTGATGAGAAATGGGGAGAAGTACCTTGTGCATTTATTGAAATGGTCAAAGACAAGCCTACAACAGATAAAGAATTGATTGATTTTTGTAAGGAAACATTAGCAGGTTTTAAAGTTCCAAAACAAGTGATTTTCTGTGAATTGCCAAAAACTTCAACAGGTAAAATTCAAAAATTTGAATTGAGAAAAAAATTTTAGGTAATTAATTGATAATTGAAATTGAAAACAAAAGTGTTCATGCATCTGATGCTGGACAAGGTGTAGATAATTCAAAGGATACGATAGTATTTCTTCATGGAAGTGGTCTCTCTCATATTGTTTGGTCTTTAACAGAACAATTTTTTTCAAGTAAAAATTTTAATGTTCTTTCTATTGATTTACCAGGTCATGGAAATTCTGAAGGTCCTTGTTTAGATAGTATTGAAAAAATTACAGACTGGTTAGAAAAAGTATTTGAGAAGCTGAATTTGAAAAATTTAATTTTAGTTGGCCATTCTCAAGGATGCTTAGAAGCTATTGAGTACTCATTTAAATACAAAAAAAGATTAAAAAAAATGGTTTTAATAAGTGGATCATATCGAATGCCAGTAAATAAAGATTTAATTGATTTGGCATCAAATGGCGACTCTGATGCTGTTAAATTAATGATGAAATGGGGTTATGAAGGTTCTAAAAAGTTTATTGGTGGAAATCCAATTGAAAGAATTATTCAATCACCTAGGGATATAAGTGAAATTCTAGCGGTTGATCTTATTGCGTGTAATAATTATGCGAATGGTTCTAAGGCAGTACAATCAATTAGTTGTCCAATCATGTTAGTTTTTGGAGAGTTAGATAAAATGGTTAATCTAGAAGCTGGAAAAAAATTTGCAAACCTAATTAAAAATTCTACCACTCATATAATTCCTGGATGTGGACATATGATTATGATTGAAAAAGCATTTGAAATGAGAGAAAAGGTCTTAGAATTTTTAAAAAAATGAAAAACTTTCCAATAGTAAAATCAAGAAGATTAAGAAGTACACCTTATACAGATAGGATCGAATCTCATGGTGTAAGCAGTTATACTGTTTATAATCATATGTTGCTTCCTGCATCATTTAAATCTTTAGAATCTGATTATGAGCATTTGAAAAAATTTGTACAGGTTTGGGATGTTGCAGCAGAAAGACAAGTTGAAATATCTGGAAAAGACTCTGCAAAATTAGTTCAATTAATGACTTGTAGAGATTTGTCAAAATCTAAAGTTGGAAAATGTTACTATGCACCATTAATTGATGATGAGGGTCTTTTAGTTAATGATCCAATTATTAATAAATTAGCTGATGATAAATGGTGGCTCTCAATTGCAGATTCAGACGTAATTTTTTTTGCAAAAGGTCTTGCCGCAGGAAATAAATTTGATGTTGAAATCCATGAACCAAATGTAAATATTTTAGCAGTACAAGGCCCACGCTCCGATGATTTAATGTCAAAATTATTTGGTGAGGATATTAGACAATTAAAATTTTTTAATTTTAAGTATTACGAATTTAAAGAAAAAAAATATTTTGTTGCTAGATCAGGTTGGTCAAAACAGAGTGGATTTGAAATTTATGTTGAAGATAATCAAGCCGGACAAGATTTATATGATTATCTATTTGAATATGGGAAAGAATTTAATGTCAAAGCTGGATGTCCAAATTTAATAGAGCGAATAGAATCTGCACTGTTATCATATGGAAATGATTTTGATAATAGAGATAATCCATTTGAGGCAAATTTTGATAAGTTTGTAAATTTAGATAGCGAGGTTAACTTTTTAGGTAAAGAAAAACTTAAAAAATTAAAACAAGATGGGATTAAAAGGAAACTAATGGGAGTTATGATTGATCACAACAAAATTGATATGTATTGTGAGAAGACGTTACTAGATAATGATAATAAAGTTGTCGGTTATGTAAGATCTGCAACTTATTCTCCTACTTTTAAAAAAGTTATTGGTATTGCAATGATTAATAAACCTTATTGGGATAATAAAACCCAGTTTAAAATAGATATTAACGATAAAATATTTGTAGGAACAGTTTGCGATTTACCCTTCATTTAGTATAAAAATAAACGTTATCATGAATATAGCAATTGTAGGAGCAACAGGGAATGTTGGTAGAAAAATATTAGAAGTTCTTGAAAAAAAGGGACTATCTATTGATAATCTTTATTTGATAGCATCAACTAAAAGCAGCGGAAAAAAAATTTCTTTTAAAGGTAAAGAATATCAAGTTTCTGATCTAGAGGGTTTTGATTTTTCAAAAGTAAAAATTGCTTTTTTTTCTGCCGGAGGAAAAATATCTGAAAAATTTGCTGAAAAGGCTGCTAAAAATTGTTTTGTTATAGACAATTCAAGTCATTACAGAATGGATCCTGAAGTTCCTCTCATAGTACCACAAGTAAATTCTGAAGATCTGAATAATATAAAAAAAAATATTATAGCTAATCCAAATTGTTCTACAGCTCAGTTGGTTATAGCTTTAAAACCATTACATGATTTGTTTACAATCAAAAGAGTAGTAGTTTCGACTTATCAATCTGTTTCAGGGGGTGGTAAAGCACCAATGGATGAATTGATTGATCAAACTAAAATGGTTTTAAATAAACAAAAAGTAGAACCTAGAAATTTTACTAAACAAATCGCTTTCAATATCATCCCTCATATAGATATATTTTCTGAAAATGGTTATACAAAAGAGGAAATTAAGATGGTCAATGAAACTAAAAAAATTTTAGATGATAAAATTAATTTGACTGCAACATGTGTAAGAATACCTGTTTTAGTTTCTCATGCAGAGTCAGTAAACATTGAATTTGAAAAAACTTTTACTTTAGAAGAGGTTAGAAAAACCCTTGATAAATTTGAAGGTTGCAAAGTAATAGATGAAAGAGCTGATGGAGGATATTCAACTCCTCTTGAGGCAGAAGGTAAAGATGAAACTTTTATTTCGAGAATTAGAAAGGATAAAACTCTTAAAAATGGAATGAATTTATGGATTGTTTCAGATAATCTTTTAAGAGGAGCGGCTTTAAATGCAGTAGAGATTGCCAAAACTTTAATTAAAAATAATTTCTATGGAAAATAAAGAACCTCTATCTCCTCATATACAAATTTATAGATGGCACATTTCATCTTTGGTATCAATTTCTCATAGAATAACTGGAATAATAAATATAATTGCAATTACGATAATTTGTTTTTGGGCCGCATCACTTTTACTTGGAGAAAATAATTATGAAGCAATTAATTCTTTTTTAAATTCTTTTATTGGCAAATTTATAATTCTAGGGATTACATGGTCATTTTTATTTCAGATTTTAAGTGAAATAAGACACTTAATTATGGATCTTGGATATGGTTTTGAAATTCAAACCACCAAAATTACAGGTCTTATTGTTATATTTGGCTCAATAATTTTTACTGTTATCTTTTATCTAATAGGAAAAAATTTTATTTTATGATTTCAGCAACTAAAAAATGGATTTTTTTAAAAATTAGTGGTGCCATTTTAATTCCATTAATGTTGTGGTTTGTTTTGAATTTAATTTCGATTTATGATCAACAATTTATTGAAGTTAAAAGTTTTTTTACAACCTCATTATCAAAATTTTTATTCAGTATTTTTATTATTAATGCATATTTCTTTTCAGCTTTGAGTATTAGTGAGGTTTTTGAGGATTATATCCAAAATGATAAAATCAAAAATGTCGCAAATAAGCTTTTATTTGCTTCAGCTGTGGTAATTCCATTAATTACAATTATATTAATATCTAAATTATGAGTTCTTACGAAATAATAGATCATGAATATGACGTAGTAGTTTTAGGTGCTGGTGGCTCTGGACTAAGAGCAGCAGTAGGATTAAGCGAAGCTGGATTAAAAACTGCATGTATCTCAAAAGTATTTCCCACTAGAAGTCATACCTCTGCAGCTCAAGGTGGTATTTCAGCAGCACTTGGGAATATGGGAGAAGATGATTGGCGATGGCATATGTATGATACTGTTAAGGGAGCAGATTGGTTAGGTGATCAAGATAGCATTGAATATCTGTGTAAAGAAGCACCCAAAGCAGTAATTGAACTAGAAAAGTATGGTGTCCCTTTTAGTAGAACGGATGATGGAAAGATTTATCAAAGACCATTTGGTGGTATGACAAAAAATTATGGTAATGGAATTGTTCAAAGAACCTGTGCTGCAGCAGATAGAACTGGTCATGCAATATTGCATACTTTGTATGGTCAAGCTTTAAAACATAAGACAGAGTTTTTTATAGAATATTTTGCGTTAGATTTATTAATGAAAGATGGAGAGTGTAAAGGTTTAATAGCATGGAATCTAAACGATGGAACAATTCATAGATTTAGAGCACATTCAGTTATAATCGCAACAGGTGGTTATGGAAAAGTTTATTATTCTGCTACCTCTGCCCACACATGTACCGGCGATGGTAATGCAATGGTGCTTAGAGCGGGATTACCTTTACAAGATATGGAGTTTGTTCAGTTCCACCCAACAGGAATTTATGGTCATGGCACGTTAATAACTGAAGGTGCTAGAGGAGAAGGAGGATATCTTACGAACTCTAAAGGTGAAAGATTTATGGAGAGGTATGCTCCTAATGCTAAAGATTTAGCTTCTAGAGATGTTGTAAGTAGATCTATGTCAATAGAAATTAATGAAGGAAGAGGTGTAGGAAAAGATCAAGACCATGTTCATTTAAACTTAAGTCACTTAGATAAAGAAGTTATAGAAAGTAGATTACCTGGTATAACTGATGCAGCGCGATTATTTGCTAATGTAGATGTTACCAAAGAACCAATTCCAGTAGTTCCTACAGTTCATTACAATATGGGTGGAATACCGACAAATTATAAGGGAGAGGTATTAACAGTAAATGGATCAGAAAAAACCGTTCCAGGCTTAATGGCGATTGGTGAAGCTGCATGTGTTTCAGTTCATGGAGCGAACAGATTAGGATCTAATTCATTAATTGATCTTGTAGTATTTGGAAGAGCTGCAGCTAAAAGAGCAGCAGAATTAGTTACACCAGGAATGCCACATGAAGAAATTAGTGAGTCTGAAACACAAAAATGTCTTGATAGATTTGACAAAATTAGAAATGCTGATGGTGACATTGGAACTGCAGAATTAAGATTATCAATGCAAAAAACAATGCAATCTAAATGTGCAGTTTTTAGAACAGAAAAAACTTTAAAAGAGGGTGTTGAGGAAATAAGAAAAACTTATGATGGTTTAGAATCCATATCAGTTAAAGATAAATCATTAATCTTTAATACAGATTTGGTTGAAACTTTAGAATTTGACAATTTAATCAGACAAGCAGTTGTGACTGTAGACTCCGCTTATAATAGAAAAGAAAGTAGAGGAGCACATGCACGAGAAGATTATCCTAAAAGAGATGATGAAAAATTTATGCAACATACACTTGCTTGGTGCGATGGAAAAGAGACAAAAATAAGTTATAGAGAAGTTCATAAAACTACTCTTACAAATGAAGTTCAATATTTTCCTCCCCAAGAAAGAGTTTATTAATGGTTCAGATTAATTTACCTAAAAACTCTAAAGTTCAAAAAGGTAATTATTTCAAAGACAAAACAGGTTCTAAAAACCTAAGAAAAGTTAATGTCTACAGATGGGATCCTTCAACGGGAGAAAACCCTAGAATTGATACTTATGAGGTTGATATGGATAACTGTCCTTCAAAAGTTTTAGATGTTTTAAACAAAATAAAAAATGAGATTGATCCATCTATTGCTTATAGGAGATCTTGTGCTCATGGAGTTTGTGGTTCTTGTGCAATGAACATGGGTGGTAAAAATGGATTGGCTTGTACTACTCCTCATTCTGAAATTGATGGGGATATAGATATTTATCCATTACCTCACTTAAAAGTTAAAAAGGATTTAATTGGTGATTTAGATGGTTTATATAAACAATATCAATCTATAGAACCTTGGTTAAAATCAAATTCAAATTCAGAAACTACAGAAATTATTCAATCAAAAAAAGACAGGGAAAAACTAGATGGTGCATATGAATGTATTATGTGTGCTTGTTGTTCCACATCTTGTCCAAGTTATTGGTGGAATGGCGACAAGTATTTAGGCCCAGCAGTATTATTACAGGCTTACAGATGGATTGTGGATAGCAGAGATGAAGAGAGAGAAGCTAGATTAAAAAAAGTAGCAGATGAACTTAAACTTTATAGATGCCATACTATCTTAAATTGTACTAGTGCATGTCCCAAAGGTTTAAACCCAGCAAAAGCTATTGCTGAAATAAAAAAAATGTTAGCAACCGCTAATATATAAACAATAGACTAACAAGAGTTTTTAATCTAAAAGATCCTATTCATGAAACAAATTGAACATTTTGTAGGTGGAAAAATAATTCCTGGTAAATCAAATAAAAAAGGTAAGGTTTTTAACCCGGCGACTGGTGAACAAGAAAAAGAAGTAAGATTAGCCTCTAAAGCAGATCTAGATCATACGGTTAATATTGCACAAGAAGCTTTTAAGGAATGGTCGTTAAAACCATCTCTTGTAAGAGCTAGAATTATGTTCAAATTTAAAGAGTTAATAGAAAAAAATTCAGATGAGCTTACACAGTTGATAGTTTCTGAACATGGAAAAGTTTATGAAGATGCAAAGGGATCTTTAACCAGAGGTTTAGAGGTTGTTGAATTTGCTTGTGGAATACCCCATTTACTTAAAGGTGAATTTTCAGAAAATGTTGGAACTAATGTCGACAGTTGGTCAATGCGACAACCATTAGGAGTAGTTGCAGGTATCACACCATTTAACTTTCCAGCAATGGTGCCAATGTGGATGTTTCCTATTGCAATTGCTTGTGGAAATACCTTTATATTAAAGCCGTCCGAAAAAGATCCATCGTGTGCAATAAAACTAGCAGAATTATTAAAAGAAGCAGGTCTTCCAGATGGAGTTTTTAATGTTGTTAACGGAGATAAAGAAGTTGTAGATGCAATCTTAACAAACAAAGATATTAAAGCACTAAGTTTTGTAGGTTCGACACCAATAGCAAAATATATTTATGAAAATTCCGCAAAAAATGAAAAGAGAGTTCAGGCACTAGGAGGAGCAAAAAATCATTTAGTTGTTATGCCAGATTGTGACTTAGATGGTGCAGTAAATGGTTTAATGGGTGCCGCATATGGATCTGCAGGTGAAAGATGTATGGCCCAATCAGTTGCAGTAGCTGTTGGAGATATAGGAGATGAGCTAGTATCAAGATTATCAAAAAAAGCAGAGGCTTTAAAAGTTGGTCCTGGAATGGATAAAAGTTCAGAGATGGGACCTTTAGTTACTAAGGAGCATCTAGAAAAAGTAAAAGGATATGTTGATTTAGGGGTAAAAGAAGGTGCCAAGTTAGTAGTTGATGGTAGAAACTTAAAATTACAAGGTTATGAAGATGGTTTCTATATTGGAGGCTGTTTGTTTGATCATGTAAAAAAAGAAATGAGAATATATCAAGAGGAAATATTTGGACCAGTTTTATCTGTAGTTAGAGTAAAAACTTTTGAAGAGGCTACAAAACTCATTAATGATCATGAATATGGAAATGGAGTAAGTATTTATACAAGAGATGGTGATTCAGGAAGAACTTTTGCAAGCAAAATACAAGTTGGAATGGTTGGTATTAATGTTCCTATCCCTGTTCCAATGGCCTTTCATAGTTTTGGAGGTTGGAAAAGATCGCTATTTGGAGATAGTGCAATGCATGGTATGGAAGGGATAAAATTTTATACAAAACTTAAAACAATAACCTCGAGATGGCCTTCTGGAATTAGATCAAATGCTGAGTTCGTAATGCCAACAATGAAATAAGGAGAAATATTAATGAGTAAAATATCTTTAATTGGCGCTGGTCAAATTGGTGGAACTCTTGCACACTTGATTGGAACAAAAGAACTTGTTGATGAAGTTGTTCTTTTTGATGTAGCAAGTGGGATAGCTAAAGGAAAAGCATTAGATATCGCTCAATCATCATCAGTTGATGGTTTTAATGTAAAATTTTCAGGCACTGATGATTATAAGGACATTAAAGACTCTAATGTAATTATTATTACTGCAGGGGTTCCGAGAAAACCTGGAATGAGTAGAGATGACTTACTTGGTATAAATTTAAAAATTATTAAACAAGTTGCTGAAGGGGTTAAACAGAATGCACCTGACGCTTTTGTAATCTGTATCACAAATCCTTTAGACGTAATGGTAATGGCTTTTCAAAAATTTTCAGGATTATCAGCAAATAAAGTAGTTGGTATGGCTGGAATTTTAGACAGTTCAAGATTTAAATTATTCTTGTCTTTAGAACTTAATGTTGCAGTTAAAGAGATAGATGCAATGGTTATGGGTGGTCATGGAGATACTATGGTTCCAATGCCAAGATTTACAAAAGTATTAGGAAAACCTTTACTTGATTTAGTAAAAGAAGGAAAAATTTCTCAAGAAAAATTAGAAGAAATAAATCAAAGAACTAGAGATGGTGGTGCTGAGATAGTGAAATATCTTGAAAAAGGATCAGCATTTTATGCACCTGCAGCATCGGGAGTTCAGATGGCAGAAGCATACTTAAATGATGAAAAAAAATTATTACCATGTGCTATTCAACTTAATGGAGAGTATGGTGTAAATAATGTTTACGCTGGTGTTCCAGTGATTATTGGAAAGAATGGTGTTGAAAAGATAGAACAAATTGATTTGGATGAAAAAGAAAAAAAAGAATTTATGCATTCTATTGATGCAGTCAGAGCTTTGTGGGAAGCAGCATCTAAAATAGATCCCGATCTTTCTAAATAATAATGAATATTCACGAACATCAGGCAAAACAAATTTTAAAAAAATATGGAGCGATTGTTCCACAAGGTGTTTTTGCTCTTTCTGTTGATGAATTAGTGGAAAAAGCAAAATCATTAAACACAAAGAAATATGTACTAAAAGCTCAGATTCATGCCGGAGGAAGAGGTAAAGCTGGAGGTGTAAAAATTTTAGATACCATTGAGGAATTAAATGAAGCTGCAAAAGAATTAATGGGAAAAACTTTAATAACTCACCAAACAGGCCCAGAGGGTAGAGAAGTAAAAAGATTATATGTCGAAGAGTCTTCAAGTATAGAAAAAGAGTTTTATCTCTCTTGCTTAGTAGATAGGGCTAGTTCAAAAATTGCTTTTATATCAAGTGATCAAGGGGGAATGGATATTGAGGAAGTAGCCAAAAATACTCCAGAAAAAATTATTACTACAAAAGTTGATTTAAATAATGAAATTTTAGAAAAAGATTGTGAGAAAATTGTTAAGATTTTTAATTTAAATGATACTACAAAAATACAAGCAATATCTTTGATAAAATCAATTTATCAAATGTTTATAAAGACAGATGCAAATATGGTTGAAGTAAATCCGTTAATTTTAACAAAAGAAGAAAAAATAATTTGTTTAGATGCAAAAGTAAATTTTGATTCCAATGCCTTATTTAGACAGCCAGAAATTGTTGAGTTAAGAGATTTAAATGAGGAAGATACGAGTGAAATAGAAGCCAGCAAGCACGATTTAGCTTATATCAAATTGGATGGAAGTATTGGTTGTATGGTTAACGGAGCAGGTTTAGCCATGGCAACTATGGATATAATAAAGCTGTATGGGAAAGAACCAGCTAATTTTTTAGATGTAGGAGGAGGCGCTTCAAAAGAAAAAGTTTCTGCAGCTTTAAAAATTATTTTATCAGATAAGAATGTTAAAGGAATTTTAATAAACATTTTTGGAGGAATAATGAGATGTGATGTTCTTGCCCAAGGAGTTGTTGATGCAGCTAAAGAAATTAACATAAGCGTTCCTCTAGTAGTTAGACTTGCAGGTACAAATTTCAAAGAAGGAAAGAAAATTTTAGATAACTCAGGATTAAAATTAATCTCCGCTGATAATTTAGATGATGCAGCTAAAAAAATTGTAGAGGCGATTAAATAAAATGTCTGTTTTGGTAAATAAAAATACAAAAGTAATTTGTCAGGGTTTTACAGGAGCACATGGTACTTTTCATTCAGAACAAGCAATTCAGTATGGAACAAATTTAGTTGGTGGAGTTACACCAAAAAAAGGAGGTCAAAATCATTTAGACAGACCAGTCTTTAACAGTGTTCTTGAAGCCAAAAAAGAAGTTGGTGCCGACGCAACAATGATTTATGTTCCTGCTAAATTTGCAGCTGCTGCAATTATAGAAGCTATTGATGCATCAGTTGAACTTATAGTTTGTATTACTGAGGGTATTCCAATCCAAGATATGCTTAAAGTTAGACAAAAGTTAAATGGTTCAAAAAGTAGATTGATAGGACCTAATTGCCCAGGAATTATAACACCTGACGAATGTAAAATTGGAATAATGCCAGGCAATATTCATAAGCGTGGATCAGTTGGAATTGTATCTCGGTCTGGAACATTGACATATGAAGCAGTTGCGCAAACAACAGAAAATGGCTTGGGGCAGTCGACTTGCATTGGTATAGGTGGAGATCCTATTAATGGTACTAATTTTATTGATTGTTTAGATTTGTTTTTAAATGACGATGAAACAAAATCAATTTTAATGATTGGTGAAATAGGTGGTAATGCTGAGGAAGAAGCTGCAGAATTTATTAAAAATCACAAAATTAAAAAACCTATAGTTGGATTTATTGCTGGAATAACAGCTCCTCCAGGTCGAAGAATGGGACATGCTGGTGCTATAATTTCGGGAGGAAAAGGCGGTGCTGGAGATAAGATAAAAAAGATGGAAGAGTGCGGAATAACTATTGCAAACTCACCATCAAAAATTGGAAAAACACTATTCAATAAATTGTCTAATTGAAAAATTTCTTCCTACGTTTATATTAATAGAAAATAATGTCTTCTTCTAAAAATCTTGAATACGCAAAAACAGCATTTTTGAATAAATCAAATAGTGCTTTTATAGAAGAAATGTATCTAAAATTTGTAAATAACGATCCAGATTTACCTAATGGCTGGAGAGAATATTTTAGTGATATTGGAGAAGAGTTTGAGGTTGTAGTAAATGAAATAAATGGCCCATCTTGGAGTCCTTCTAAAAAAGTTTCAATTAATAGAAATCAAATTCAATCTAATGAAGATAAAAAAATAAATCCAATAGATTCTATAAGATCAAATGCTAATTCAATTAAAGCTGTGGCGATGATTAGATCATATAGACAACGAGGTCATTTAATAGCAAAATTAGATCCTCTTGAACTACTTAAATCTGATTATTTAGAGGAACTTCATCCAGAGTCTTATGGATTTAAAAAGGAAGATTATCACAAAAAAATATTTTTAGATGGTGTAACTAATAAACAACATTCTACAATTAAAGAGATACTTGAATTTTTAAGGGAAAAATATTGTGATACAATTGGGTATGAGTACATGCATATCTCTAATCCTACGGAGAGAAAATGGTTTAGGGATAGAGTAGAAATAGCTGATGATTTTCAATTTACTAAGAACGGTAAAGAAGCAATACTAAACAAATTAATTCAAGCTGAAGGTTTTGAAAAATATTTACATACTAAGTATGTAGGGACTAAAAGATTTGGACTTGATGGTGGTGAAAGTTTAATTCCTGCTCTTGAACAAATTATTAAAATTGGCGGTCAATCTAAAATAAAGGAAGTTAAGATTGGAATGTCTCACAGAGGCAGACTAAATGTACTAGCAAACGTTTTACAAAAATCTTATAAAAGAATATTTAACGAATTTGCTGGTGAAATTAACTCAACATCAGAGGATGGAGCTGGCGATGTTAAATATCATTTGGGTGCATCATCTAATAGAGAATTCGATGGAAATTCAGTTCATGTGAGTTTAACTGATAATCCATCCCATTTAGAGGCAGTCAATCCAGTTGTTCTTGGTCAAACTAGAGCAAAACAATTTTTCCATCAAGACAAAGAAAGAAAAAAAGTAATACCAATATTAATACATGGTGATGCAGCTTTTGCTGGACAAGGGGTAGTTGCAGAATGTTTTGCAATGTCAGGTCTTCCAGGACATAATACTGGTGGTACAATTCATATTATTGTTAATAATCAAATAGGCTTTACTACAAGCCCTAGATTTGCAAGGTCATCACCTTATCCCTCGGATATTGCAAAAATGGTTGATGCACCAATTATCCATGTTAATGGAGATGATCCAGAAGCAGTTGTTTACGCAGCAAGAATAGCTACAGATTTTAGATTAAAATTCAACAGAGATGTTGTAATAGATTTAATTTGTTATCGAAGATTTGGTCATAACGAAGGTGATGAGCCGTCATTTACTCAGCCATTAATGTATAAAAAAATTCGATCACATCCTTCAACTGTAAAAGTTTACGGTGAAAAGCTTATACATGAAGGTTCAATTTCAAAAGACCATCTAAACAATTCAATTAAAAAATTTAAAGATTTACTTGATGATCAATTTAAAAATGCCAAAAACTATAAACCAAAAATTGAGTGGTTTGAAGGAACATGGTCTCGATATAAACCAGAAAGAGGTAAAGATAAAAGAGGTGTTACTGGCTTTGATATAAAAAAATTAATGGAAATATCAAATAAAATAAACTCAATCCCACCAGATATTAATATTCATAAAACTATATCAAAGATTATGGCTAACAGAAAAACTACAGTTATAAATGGAAAAGCTATAGACTGGTCTACTGCAGAGGCCTTGGCTTTTGGATCCTTGTTAGAAGAAGGCTATCCAGTAAGATTGGTTGGTCAAGATTCTGGGAGAGGTACATTTAGTCAAAGACATTCCGTTTTAAGAAATCAAACAGATAATTCAAGATATGTTCCTTTAAATAATATTTCACAAAAACAAAAAAAATTTGAAATAGTTGATAGTTTTTTATCTGAATTAGCTGTTCTAGGGTTTGAGTATGGTTATAGTTTAGTAGAACCAAACACACTTACTTTATGGGAAGCACAATTTGGTGATTTTGCAAATGGTGCTCAAGTAGTTATTGATCAGTTTATTGCATCTGGTGAGAGAAAATGGTCAAGAGCTTCAGGTCTAGTTATGCTTTTACCACATGGATATGAAGGCCAGGGCCCAGAACATTCATCTGCAAGATTGGAAAGATTTTTACAATTATGTTCAAACGATAACATGCAGGTTATGAATTGCACAACTCCAGCTAATTATTTCCATGCATTAAGGAGACAAATGCATAGAGATTTTAGAAAACCCTTAATAATAATGACACCAAAATCGTTATTAAGACATAAACATTGCGTTTCACAGATAGAAGATTTTAGTAAAAAAAATTCATTTCATAGAATTTTATGGGATCACGCTATGGATCCTAAAATAAAAGGTTTTATTGAATTAAAAAAACCAAAAAAAATTAAAAAAGTGATTCTTTGTTCAGGAAAAATATATTTCGATTTATTGGAAGCAAGAGAAAAAATGAAAAGAAATGATGTAGTGTTTTATAGGATTGAGCAGCTTTATCCTTTTCCTGCTAAAACACTTGTTAAGGAACTACAGCCATATGCAAAAAATGCGTATTTTTATTGGTGCCAAGAAGAACCAAAAAACATGGGAGCATGGTTTTCTGTACGAGACTATATCCAATGGACATTAGATAGTATTAAGGCTAATAATAATAAAATTTCTTATATAGGAAGAAGTCCTGATGCATCACCAGCAACCGGATATGCAAAAAGGCACATTTCTCAACAGGAAGAAATTATAAAGAAAGTTTTTGAATAGATATAAATGAGTGAAAAAATTTTAGTTCCAGTCCTTGGTGAAAGTATCACAGAAGCCACAGTATCTAAGTGGCTGAAAAATCAAGGTGAAAAAGTTGAAGCAGATGAACCAATTGTTGAGTTAGAAACTGATAAAGTTAATTTAGAAGTACCTTCACCTGTTTCAGGAGTTTTAGATAGTATAAATTCTAAAGATGGATCGGTAGTTGAAGTTGGTGCAGTTCTAGGTTCAGTGACTGAAAGTGGTACTAACACAAATGAAACTCAAGAGATAAAGAAAATTGAGCCAACTATTAATGAAAATAATGTTGTAAAATTGGAACCTCAAAAAGAATTAGAAGAAATAGAAGAACCAAAAATTTTTGATGAAAAAAAAGAGGAACCTTTGGTCCTTACTAATGAGGTTAAAGAAAAAAAAGAATTAAATATAACAACAGATGCTAATACAATGTCTCCAGCAGTAAGAAAAATTATAACTGAAAATAAAATTGATATTAAATCTGTAAAAGGAACTGGAAAAGATGGAAGAGTTTTAAAAGGAGATTTAATTAATTTAATGGGTTCAAATCCACCTCCTTCAGAAAGAAAAATTAAATATGGTCAGGAAGAAAGAATAAAAATGACCAGGTTGAGACAAACAATAGCCAAGAGATTAAAACAAGCTCAAGAGAATGCGGCACTACTAACCACTTTTAATGAAGTAGACATGACAAATGTCATGGATATGAGAAAAGAAAATCAAGAGGATTTTCAAAATAGATATGGAGTAAAATTGGGCTTCATGTCTTTTTTCGTGAAAGCTTGTGTGGTAGCTTTAAAAAATTATCCTGCAGTCAATGCAGAAATTGAGGGTGATGAGATTATTTATAAGAATTATTATAATATAAGTTTTGCAGTTGGTACTGATAAGGGACTTGTAGTTCCAGTTCTTAAAAATGCAGATGAACTTTCATTTGCAAATATAGAAAAAAATATTAAAGAAATTTCAGAAAAAGCTAAAGATGGAAAGCTTACGATTGAGGATCTGCAAGGAGGTACATTTACTATCAGTAATGGTGGTGTATATGGATCAATGCTCTCAACACCAATATTGAATTTACCTCAATCAGGTGTATTAGGTATGCATAATATTGTAGACAGACCAATGGTGGTTGACGGGGAAATAAAGATAAGACCTGTTATGTATTTAGCGTTATCTTATGATCATAGAATTATTGATGGTAAAGAGTCAGTTTCATTTTTAAAAATGATTAAAGAAAATTTAGAAGAACCCAGAAGGTTATTTTTAGATATTTAAATGACAGATAAATTTCAAGCAGTAGTTATCGGTGGAGGCCCAGGAGGTTATGTATGTGCAATTAGACTCTCACAATTAGGTCTTAAAACTGCATGCATAGAGTCTAGAGGTTCTCTAGGTGGAACTTGTTTGAACATAGGCTGTATACCATCAAAAAGTTTATTAAATTTATCTGAAGAATTCCATAATGCTAAAAATTTATCAAATAAAGGTATTGAAGTAGGAGAAATAAAATTAAATTTATCAAAAATGATGAAAAATAAAGATAAGGCAGTTACAGTTTTAACTAAAGGAGTAGAATTTTTATTGAAGAAAAATAAAGTAACTTATTTTAAGGGTACTGGAAGTTTCAAATCAAAAAATGAAATTCTGATTATAGAAAACGAAAGTAAAAAAGAGATATCAATAAAAGCAGATAAAATTGTAATTGCAACAGGTTCATTACCAGTTTCTTTACCAGGAATTGAATTTGATGAAAAAGTTATTGTTTCCTCAACTGGCGCATTGAAATTTGAGCAAGTCCCTAAAAAAATGGTTGTGGTTGGAGGAGGATATATTGGTTTAGAGATGGGATCAGTTTGGTCAAGGTTAGGTACCGAAGTTCATGTAATTGAGTTTTTAGATCATATCACACCAGGTATGGATAAAGAGATCTCGAATGAATTTATGAAGATTTTAAAAAAACAAGGAATAAATTTTCATATGCAACATAAAGTTGAACAAATAAAAAAAAGTGACAGCGGAGCAATCGTTTCCACAAAAGACAAAGAGGGAAACAAAATAGATTTTAATTCTGATATAGTTTTAGTTTCAGTAGGAAGAAAGCCAAATACAAGTGGTTTGAATTTAGAAAAAGTTGATATTGAGTTAGATGAAAAAAAGAGAATTAAAACTGATAAGTACTTTAAAACTAATCAAGATAATATTTATGCTATTGGAGATGTTATAGCAGGGCCAATGTTAGCTCATAAAGCAGAGGATGAAGGTATTGCTGTAGCAGAAAATATTGCTGGTCAGTCAGGTCATGTAAATTATGATACTATTCCAGGGGTCGTTTATACAACTCCTGAAGTTGCATCTATTGGTAAAACAGAAGAGCAATTAAAACAATCAAATATTAAATATAAAATTGGTAAATTTTCATTTATGGCAAACTCTAGAGCAAAAGCCATAGACGATGCTGAGGGGTTTGTAAAAATTTTAGCAGATGAAAAAACTGACAAGGTTTTAGGAGCTCATTTAATTGGTCCACACGCTGGAGAATTAATAGCAGAAATAGGGGTTGCAATGGAATTTGGTGCCAGTTCAGAGGATATTGCTAGAACATGTCATGCCCATCCTACTTTTTCTGAGGCAGTCAAAGAAGCAGCATTATCTGTAGATAAAAGAGCAATACACTCTTAAAATACTTTCATATTATTAAAATATGAAATTTCCGATTCTATTACCTAATATTTTCAATCATCCTTTTACATATGAAAGTGATTTAAATCTAAAAGTAGGGGATTATGTAGTAGTACCTTTTGGAAAATCAAAAATCACAGGGGTCGTTTGGGATGAATTTGAAAAAAAAAATAATAAGAATTTTAAACTTAAGAGAGTTTTAAAAAAATTGAATGTAAATCCACTAAAAAAAACAACTATAAAATTTCTTAACTGGTTTGCAGAATACAATATAATTCCAAAAGGAATGGCTTTGAAGTTAGTTTTATTAAGCAGTAATGCTATAGAAAAGTTTCAAAAAGAGGTTTTCAAATCTTTCAATATCAATATAAGGGCAAGCGCAATCAAACTTTCTGAAGAACAAAAAACATCTTTAAAAAAAATGAATTCTTCTAATGAAAAATTCAGAGTTCATGTTCTTCAGGGCACAACAGGATCAGGCAAAACTATTGTTTATTTTTCTGCTTTAAAAGAAATTATAAAGAAAGATTTTCAGGGTTTAATACTGTTACCTGAAATAGGTTTAACAAGTCAATTTGAAAAAAAGTTTTTAGAATTTTTTGGAATTGCCCCAGCTGTCTGGCACTCTGGTATTTCAAAAAAAAAAAAGGAAATCATTTGGAGCGGTGTTGCGAATGGTGAAATTAAAGCTGTAATAGGAGCAAGATCATCACTATTTTTACCATTTAAGAAGTTAGGTTTAATTATTGTAGACGAAGAACATGACCAATCATATAAGCAAGACGAAGGTGTCACTTATAATGCTAGAGATATGGCAATTTCAAGAGCATCATTTGAAAATATTCCTATCAATTTAATAACTGCCGTTCCATCAATAGAAACATTCGAAAATGTAAAAAAAGGTAAGTATAGTATTTCTAGATTAGAAAAACGTTATCAAAACGCTTCTTTACCAAATTATGAAATAATTAATCTTAATGAGACTAAATTAGAAAAACAGTCTTGGCTTTCAAAAAAAATAATAGAAAAAGTAAATTTTCACCTCGATAAAGATGATCAAGTATTATTTTTTTTAAATCGAAGAGGATTTTCTCCATATGTACTTTGTAGTAAATGTTTTAATAGTTATTCATGCCCTAACTGTTCAATTAATTTAGTTTATCACAAAAATAAGAATAATTTATTATGTCATTATTGTGGTTTTAGAACTTCACTGAAAAGAACTTGTACAAAAGATGGAGACTGTGAAATCATTTTTAGTGGCCCAGGAGTTGAAAGAATATCTGAAGAAGTAAAAAAAAAATTTCCAACAAAGAAAATAGAAATTTTTTCAAGTGATACTATGAATAAAAAAGACTCTATTATCAAGTTAGAAAAAATAATTAACAATCAGGTTCAAATTTTAGTTGGTACACAATTAATTTCAAAAGGCTTTCACTTTCCAAATTTAAATTGTATTGTGGTAGTTGATATTGATCTTTCTTCACATGGACATGATTTAAGAGGTGCTGAAAAAAACTTACAACTATATCACCAGCTTTCTGGAAGAGCAGGAAGAGCAGGTAAGCCTGCAACAGTATATTTTCAGACTTTAAACAATAATCATAAAATGATTCTAGATTTAACTAATAGTAATCCTAATATCTTTCTAGATAGAGAGCTAGATATTAGGAAAAAAAATAAGCTTCCACCATTTCAAAGGTTTATTGCATTGATCTTAACTGGGGAAAACGAGGTAAAATTAGAAAAAGAGGCTTACAAATTTAAAACTTTCATAGAAAATAAATTAACTGGAAAAATTCTAGGTCCAGTAAATGCTCCAATATTTAGATTAAAAAAAAGATATAGAATTAGGTTGTTAATTAGAGGAGAAAAAACATTAAAATTACAAAATTCCTTAGCAGCGGTAATTCCAAATTATAAATTTCAACCAGGAATAAAACTTTCAGTTGATGTTGATCCAATAAACTTCAATTAACCCTCTAAAAAGTTACTTTTTAATGAATGTGCTACTTGAAGACATAATGGTCATATGTTAATTAAAGCCTGATTTTTAATTAATCTTCAACAATACATAGGAATCAAATTGAGCAAAAATACAGGATTTTCAATTACATCTGCTAATAGGTATTCCCTTGCACTTTTTGAACTTGCAGAGGAAAATAATTTATTAAGTCAAATAGAGGATCAATCTTTATCTATGCTTAATTTAATAAATCAAAGCAATGATTTTTATAGTTTAATTAAAGATCCAACTATTAACCAAAAGGATTTATCAAAAGTTATAAACATAATTGTAGAAAAAAATAAATTTGGTACATTATTTAAAAATTTTTTAAATTTTTTAATTCAAAAAAGACGCTTCTTTTTTATTGAGAGTATTCTTGAAAGTTTTATTGAGACTTGTTCAATAAAAAGAGGTGAACTCAAAGCAGAGTTAAAATCAGCAAAAAATTTATCAAGTGATGAAATAACAAAAATTACGGAGTTGTTAACTAAAAATTTTAGCTCAAAAATAAAATTAAACTACAAACATGATGAAAGTTTAATAGGAGGTTTAGTAGTGCAAGTTGGAAGTACTATGGTTGACACCTCAATTAAGAATAAATTACAACAAATTGAAAACAGAATGATAGAGGCATAAATGGAAATAAATCCTTCAGAAGTTACAAAGATATTAAAAGAACAAATAAAAAATTTTGGTGATAAAGCTGAAGTCACAGAAGTTGGACAGGTTTTGTCTGTAGGAGATGGTATTGCCAGAATTTATGGTCTAGATAATGTACAGGCTGGAGAAATGGTAGAGTTTGCAGATGGATCAAAAGGAATGGCTCTTAATTTAGAAAGTGAAAATGTTGGTGTTGTAATTTTTGGTGATGATAGAAATATAAAAGAAGGTGATGTAGTAAAAAGAACTGGTAGTATTGTTGATACTCCAGTTGGCAAAGAATTATTAGGAAGAGTAGTTGATGGCTTAGGTAATCCAATTGATGGTAAAGGACCATTAAGCAAAAATGTTAAAAAAACTAGAGTAGAAGTTAAAGCACCTGGAATTATTCCTCGACAATCAGTTAGTGAACCAATGCAAACTGGATTGAAATCAATTGATAGTTTGGTACCAATTGGAAGGGGTCAAAGGGAATTAATTATCGGTGATAGACAAACTGGAAAAACGGCAGTTGCTGTAGACGCAATTATCAATCAAAAAAAAATAAATGAGTCTGGTGACGAAAAACAAAAATTATATTGTATATATGTCGCCGTTGGACAAAAAAGATCAACAGTTAGACAAATTCAAAAAACACTAGAAGAAGCAGGTGCAATGGAGTACACAACCATTGTTGCTGCTACAGCATCTGACTCAGCACCATTACAATTTTTAGCACCATATACAGGATGTGCTATGGGTGAATACTTTAGAGATAATGGAATGCACGCATTGATTATCTATGATGATTTATCTAAGCAAGCAGTTGCATATAGACAAATGTCTCTTCTATTAAGAAGACCTCCAGGGCGTGAAGCTTATCCAGGAGATGTGTTTTACTTACACAGTAGATTACTTGAAAGGGCTGCAAAATTAAGTGATGAACATGGTGGTGGATCATTAACAGCACTTCCAATTATTGAGACGCAGGGTGGTGATGTATCAGCATTTATTCCTACCAATGTAATTTCAATTACAGATGGCCAAATTTTCCTAGAAACTGAACTATTTAACCAAGGTATCAGGCCAGCAATTAACGTTGGTTTGTCAGTATCTAGAGTTGGATCATCGGCTCAGACAAAAGCAATGAAAAAAGTTTCTGGATCAATGAAATTAGAATTAGCTCAATATAGAGAGATGGCTGCATTTGCTCAATTTGGATCTGATTTAGATGCCTCTACTCAACAACTTTTAAACAGAGGTTCTAAATTAACTGAACTCTTAAAACAAAAACAATATTCGCCACTGACTGTAGCAGAACAAGTGGTATCAGTTTTCTGTGGAGTTAAAGGTTATCTTGATGATATAGAATTAAAAGATGTTGCTGAATTTGAGAGCAAGATTATTGAGAGATGTAAATCAGAGAAACCCGAAATAATAGATGGAATTCAAAATTCAGGTAAACTTGAAGATGATAAAGAGAAAATGCTTATTGAAGTAATTACTCAATTGAAAGGAACCTTTAAATCTTAATACGATATGGCAAGTTTAGATGATCTCAAAAAGAGAATAGCTAGCGTAAAGTCTACTCAAAAAATTACTAAGGCTATGAAAATGGTTGCAGCAGCAAAATTGAGAAAAGCTCAAGAAAGTGCTGAGAAAGGAAGACCTTATTCTGAAAAAATGAATAATATTATTTTAAATCTCTCAAATGGAATATCTGATAAAGAAAATACCTCGAAATTATTGTCAGGCACCGGTAATGATAAAGTTCATTTATGCGTGGTAATGACATCCGACAGAGGTCTTTGTGGGGGTTTTAATTCTAATATAATTAAAAAAGCTAAAAGTTATTTCTCAAAAATTTCAGCTGAGGGCAAAGAATTTAAAATTATAACTGTAGGATCAAAAGGTAACGACCAATTAAAAAGAGTTTATGGTGAAAAGATTATAGAAAATATTTCTTTTAAAGAATCTAAAAATGTAAATTATTTTGATGCTAATAAAGTTGGAAAAATGGTAATTGAAAAATTTGAAGCAGGTGAGTTTGATGTTTGTACAATTTTTTATAATCAGTTTAAAAATGTAATAACACAAATTCCTCAAGCACAGCAAATAGTGCCTTTAAATAATGAGGAAGATGAAAATAATTCAGATGAAAGTTATGAATTTGAACCTGATGAAGATGAAATTTTAAGCAATTTATTGCCAAAAAATATTTCAACACAAATATTTAAAGCAATGTTAGAGAATTCAGCTAGCGAACAGGGGTCTAGAATGAGCGCAATGGACAACGCAACCCGTAATGCAGGTGAAATGGTTGACAAACTTACTATTGAGTATAATAGAAGTCGTCAGGCAGCAATTACAAAAGAACTAATAGAAATCATATCAGGAGCAGAAAGTTTATAATTATGAGTAAAGGAATAATCACACAAGTTATTGGAGCGGTAGTAGACGTTAAGTTTGATGGAGAACTTCCAGAAATTTTAACAGCATTGGAATGTAAAAATGGAGACAACAGACTTGTTTTAGAAGTTGCTCAACATTTAGGTGAAACTACAGTACGAACAATCGCAATGGATGCTACGGAAGGGTTGAAAAGAGGTGATGAAGTAACTAATACAAATGCACCAATACAAGTTCCAGTTGGACCTGAAACTCTTGGAAGAATTATCAACGTTATTGGAGAACCAATTGATGAAAGGGGTGAGGTTAAAACAAAAGAGAGCTGGCCAATTCACCGAGCTGCACCTGAATTCAACGACCAATCAACTGAGACCGAGATACTTGTAACTGGTATTAAAGTAATTGATCTACTTGCCCCTTACGCAAAAGGAGGAAAAATTGGATTATTTGGTGGTGCTGGTGTGGGTAAAACAGTTTTGATTATGGAATTAATTAATAACGTTGCAAAAGCCCATGGTGGGTTTTCAGTTTTTGCAGGTGTTGGAGAGAGAACTAGAGAAGGAAATGATCTTTATCATGAGATGATGGAGTCAGGGGTTATTAAACAAGATGGCCCTGGATCTAAAGCAGCATTAGTTTATGGACAAATGAATGAACCTCCAGGAGCAAGAGCTAGAGTTGCACTTACAGGATTGACTGTAGCTGAATACTTTAGAGATCAAGAAGGGCAAGACGTACTTTTCTTTGTTGATAATATTTTTAGATTTACTCAAGCGGGTTCAGAAGTTTCTGCTCTTTTAGGAAGAATTCCATCAGCAGTTGGTTATCAACCAACTCTGGCAACTGATATGGGTAATCTTCAAGAAAGAATTACAACAACAAACAAAGGATCGATTACTTCAGTTCAAGCGATTTATGTGCCAGCTGATGATTTAACTGATCCAGCTCCAGCCACATCATTTGCACACTTGGATGCAACAACAGTACTTTCAAGACAAATAGCTGAGATTGGAATTTATCCAGCTGTTGATCCACTAGACTCAACTTCAAGAATTTTGGACCCTAGAATTGTTGGAGATGAACATTATAAAGTGGCTAGAGATGTACAAAAAATATTACAGTCATATAAATCATTACAAGATATCATAGCTATTTTAGGTATGGATGAATTATCCGAAGAGGACAAATTAGTTGTCGCTAGAGCAAGAAAAATCCAAAGATTTTTATCTCAACCTTTCTTCGTAGCAGAAGTATTCACTGGATCTCCAGGTAAATTAGTTGATTTAGAATCAACTATTAAAGGGTTTGATGCAATCTGCAAAGGTGAATATGATCATCTTCCAGAGGCAGCATTTTACATGGTTGGTACAATTGAAGAAGCTATAGAAAAAGCTGAGAAAATGAAAAAAGAAGCAGCAGCTTAATGAGTGAAGAATTTAAAGTTGAAATAGTTAATCCTGAAAAATCTTTTCTTTCAAAAGAAGATGTAACAGAAGTTGTAGTTCCAGCTTTTGAAGGTGAAATGGGAATACTAAAAGATCACATTTCAATTATTTCTTTCTTAAAACCAGGAATAATTACAATCCATTCAAAATCTGGAGAAGGAAAGTTTTATGTTGAAGATGGAATAGTTGAATTTAAAAATAATAATTTATCTATCTTAACTAGCTCAATCTTTAATTTGAATGAAGTAGAAAAAAGTAAACTACAAGATTTACTAAAATTAGCAAAAGAAGAAGCTAGTAAATCAGAGGTAAATGATCAAACAAAATATTTAGTTGATCAAAAGATTGAAGTTTTAAAATCCCTTAATTAATTATTTTTTTTATTTTTTCTTTAAGTTCTTTATAAACATGAAATTTAAAATCGACTACTACCTCGGTCAGTTTATCTAAATCTATCCACTTCCACTCTAAAAACTCAGGTTTGTTTGTTTTGATATTAATCTCTTCATCACTTCCTAAAAATCTCATTACAAACCATTTTTGTTTTTGTCCTTTATACTTACCTTTCCATATAATACCCAGCAAATGATCTGGAAGTTCGTAAGTTATCATTCCATCAATTTCTTTAATGATTTCTACTTTTTTGATACTAGTCTCTTCCTCTAATTCTCTGTAGGCTGCAGTCAAAAAATCTTCTCCTTCATCTACACCACCTTGAGGCATTTGCCAAAAATTTTTTGGATTATCAATTCTTTTAGCAACAAATACTTTATTTTCTTTATTTAAGACAATTATCCCTACCCCACTTCTGAGTGGTAAATCTCTAAATTTTTCTTTCATTTCAACCGTTAAGAAGTTTGATAGCGTAATCTAATTGATTATCTGTTTCAGTTTTAATTCTAAAGTCTTCATTCTCTTCACCAATTTCTATATCAGGTGACACACCAACTTCAGAAATAGATTTCCCAGAGGGTAAGTAATATTTGGCAACCGTTAATCTTATTGCACCCTTATTTTTAAGAGGAATTATTGATTGAACAGAACCTTTTCCATAACTATTTTCCCCTAATAAAATTGCTCTTTTATGATCTTTTAAAGCACCAGCTACAATTTCTGAGGCTGAAGCTGAACCATAATTAATTAACACAATTAACTTTTTACCATTTGTTAGGTCACCTTTCTTAGCAAACCATTTTCTATTTTCAGAAACTTTTCTACTTTTTGTAGATACTATTTCCCCATTTTCTAAAAAAAAATCTGTAATTTTTATTGCTTGAGAAAGCAAACCACCAGGATTGTTTCTTAAATCTAAAATATATGATTTTACAGAGTCATTTTTTTCTAATTTTTTTATTTCTCTTTCGATTTGTTTACCACTATTTTCATTAAATGACGTTAATCTAACATATCCAATATTTTTTTCTAAAAGATCTGCTTTGACAGATTTAATTTGAATTACTTCTCTTATTATATTGAAAATTAGAGCTTTCCTTTCTCCTCGTCTTCTTATAGTCAATTCTATTCCAGAACCAACTGGACCTCTCATCAAATCTACCGCTTCACTTAAAGATTTTCCTTGAACTTGTGTGTTGTTTATTTTGACAATGTAATCTCCTGCCTTAATACCTGCTTTGGATGCAGGAGTATCATCTATGGGGGAAATTACTTTAACAACTCCAGACTCCATACCCACTTCAATACCTAATCCTCCAAATTCACCACTAGTTTCAGTTTGCATTTCGTTAAAAATTTCTGGTGACATATAAGCAGAATAAGGATCTAATGACTGAAGAAGACCATTTATTGCAGAATCCATACTTTCAGATTGATTTACCTCATCTACATATTCTTTATTTATTTTTTCAAGAACCTCTCCAAATAAATCAATTTTTTTATAAATATTATTTTCAGAAGAGTAAGTTTTGGAAACAAAAAATAAGAAAATTAATAATAATGTTGTTAAACTTTTTTTAATCATATAATTAATTTCTCTTTAGGTATTAATTCAGACCACATTTTTTCAAGTTCATAAAATTTTCTTTTTTCTGGGTGAAATATATGAACAATTAAGTCAATACCATCAACCAACTTCCATTCACTGCTATCTTTGCCTTCTATCCTAGAATCTTTTACTCCACTATTTTTTAATTTTTCTAAAACTTGCTCTGATAAAGATTGTATATGTCTAGACGATGTCCCACTGGCAATTATCATAAAATCAGCCATAGAACTTTTGTCTTTAAGATCAATGCTTACTATGTCTTGTGCTTTATTTATATCTAATGTGTTGATAACTACTTGTTTTAGATCAGAAATTTTATCCATTAATTATTGCAAGATTATCAAATTTTTCTCAATTGAGAAGAAGAAATATTGACCTTATTAAATTCTATAAATTTCAAATTTTTCTTATTAAGCCTTCTGTATGTAGTTGAATTTAATGATTTTTTTTTATAGCCATGACGATCAAAGACAATAATATTACATTTTTGTGAAATAGTTTTCCACTTATGCCATTTATGAAAACTTACTAAATTGTCTGCCCCCATCAAAAAATAAATCTCACTTTTTTTCTTTTTATAAAAGAAGTTAATCAAATTAATTGTTCTATTTGATTTGATAATATCTTCATAGAAACCCACTTTTATATATTTTTTATTTCCAATAATTTTTTTACAATTCTTTATTCTTATATTTAAATTTGTATTACTTTTTCTTTTAAAAGGATTTTTTTTTGTAATTGCCCAAATTACCTCTTTTAACATAAATCTTTTTACTGCTTCTTTAGATATTGATAAATGACCTTTATGAGCGGGATCAAAAGTTCCACCAAGAATACCAATTTTGTTTTTTTTTAAGCTCAAATTATTTCCTTATTTTTCCTTTACTTGTTATTTGATATTTGTAGGAAACTAGTTGATTTAAGCCAACCGGTCCACGCGGCGGAAGAGTATTTGTTGAAATTCCAACTTCTCCACCAAAACCAAATTCACCTCCATCTGCAAATTGAGTAGATGTATTATGCATTGCAATTGAACTTTTTGTTTCCTTTAAAAATTTCTTTGCAGATTTTTTATTATCTGTGATGATAGAGTCAGTATGCATAGTTCCATATTTATTAATATGCGCTATTGCTTCATTTAAATTATTTACTGATTTTACTGAAACAACTGAAGATAAATATTCTTTAGACCAATCTTTATAAGAAGCTTTTTTAACGTTGCCTTTATATGATTTCATTATCTTATTGTCTCCAATAATTTTACATCCACTCTCCTCTAAACTTTTTAAAATTGAATTACCAATTTTTTTTATAATTTGTTTATGTAATAATATCGTTTCTGTTGCACCACAAATTGCAGTATTTCTTAACTTTGCATTGTAAACAACATTTTGAGCTATTTTAGGATTTGCATCTTTATCTACATAAGAATGACAGATACCTTCTAAATGACCAATAGTTGGAACTGTTGATAAATCTTGAACTTTTTTAACTAAACCTTTTCCTCCTCTTGGAATAATTACATCAATGAATCTGCTCATTTTAGTTAAAAGAAAATCGACTACAGTTCTTTTTTTGATGTCAATAAATTGAATAAAATTTTCGTCAACTTTATTTTTTTTTAAAGACTTTCTAAAGAGTTTTGAAAGTATGAGATTTGAATAAAATGCCTCTGACCCACCTTTTAAAATTACTGGATTACCTGATTTAAAACATAAAGAAGCGACATCAGATGTAACATTTGGCCTGCTTTCATAAATTATTCCAATAACTCCTATTGGAATTGATACTTTAGAGATATTTAAACCATTTGGTCTTTTCCATTTTTCAAGGACAATATTTGTTGGATCTTTTAATTTTATTATTTTTTTGATTGAATTAATGATATCTGATATTTTTTTATCATCTAAAATCAGTCTTTTTATTAAATTATCTTTAATCTTTTTTTTTAACGCATTCTTAATATCTTTTTTATTCTCATTCAAAATTAACTTTTTATTTTTTTCAATTAATAGGTAATAATCCTTTAAAATCTTGTCCTTTTTCTTAGAATTTATTTGATTAGAAAAAGCTTTTTTTGACTTTTTACCAATATTAATCAATAAATTTTTCATTAAATTTCTACCATATCATCTTTGTGAACAACTTCAGATTTTGAAACATACCCAAGAATTTTTTGTATTTCATTTGAGTGATAACCTTTGATTTTTTCAATTTCTTCAGATGAAAAAGAACTTAATCCTCGAGCAAAATCTCTTTTTTTAGAATCTATAATTTTAATATGATCCCCTTTTTTAAATTTTCCTGAAACTTTTCTAATACCAGCTGCAAGTAAACTTTTTCCATTAATAAGTGCTTTTTTTGCACCTTCATCAATTATTAATTCCCCTTTTGGTGAAACAGAACTAATAATCCATTTTTTTCTAGCATGTAATTTTGATATTTTTGAAACAAACCATGTACAATTATTTTTTTTTTCAATTCGACTTATTGGATTTAAATAAAGACCATTTGCTATAATCATATTACATCCTGCCAAATTACAAATTTTAGCTGCTTCAATTTTTGTGTTCATACCACCACTACCTAATTCTGTCATACCTTTGATATTAATATTTCCTATATCTTTACTAAAATTATCAACTTTTTTAATCAATTTGGCATCTTTAAATATTTTTGGATTTTTTGTAAAAAGTCCATCAACATCAGATAGTAAAATTAAAGTATCAGCATTAGTTATTTGCGCTACTCTAGATGCTAATCTATCGTTATCTCCATACTTTATTTCTGAAGTAGCAATAGTATCGTTTTCATTTACTATTGGTATATAGTCAAGTTGAAATAAATTTTCAAAAGTTCTTTTTGCATTTATAGATCTTCTCCTTTCTTCTGTGTCGTCTAAAGTTAATAAAATTTGTGAAATATTTAATTTATATTTAGAGAATGTTTTTGTGAACAAATTCATCAGTTCTATTTGACCTATAGATGCTATTGCTTGACTTTTATCAAGTTTAAGTCGTGATTTATTAAATTTCATTTTTTTGCAACCTAAAGCTATTGCACCAGAACTAACTATGATTATTTTTTTGTTTTTTGATTTTAATTTCTTAATATCTTTTGCAAAATTAGAAAACCATTTATTTCTAATCTTTTTATTTGAGTCAACTAATAAAGCTGAACCAATTTTAATAACAATTATTTTTGAATTTCTAAGATGCATAAGAAATTAGTTTAGCTTTAATCTGAGAAACAGATTTTTTTTCTAATGTTGATAATGTAATAACCTCAGATTTTGTATTTTTTGAGAATTCTTTAATTATCTTTTTCACTTCAGTATTATCAATTAAATCAACCTTATTCAAAACTACTAGCTCCTTTTTTTTTGAAAGTTTAGCACTATATTTTTTTAACTCATTTTTGATCTGTTTATAACTTTTTTTTAAGTCATCATTGGTTACATCAATCATATGCAAAAGAGATTTACACCTTTCTATATGTTTCAAAAATTGTATTCCAAGTCCTGTTCCTTTATGTGCTCCTTCTACTAAACCAGGAATATCAGCTATAGTAATTTCTTTATCATCATAACTTGCTACACCTAGGTTTGGATTTAAAGTAGTGAACTGATAATTAGCAATTTTAGGATTAGCGTTTGTTATCGCTGCTAATAAACTTGATTTTCCAGCATTTGGTAAACCGATAATACCAATGTCAGCAATTGTTTTCAATTGAAGCCATATTGTAAATTCTTCACCAAGAGTTCCTTTTGTATATTTTCTTGGTGCTCTATTTGTTGAACTTTTAAATCTTGTATTCCCTAGACCACCTCTGCCACCAGATGCAGCTATGAACTCTTCACCAATTTTTGTGAAATCATAAATTAAAGTTTTATTATCCTCCTCAAAAACTTGTGTGCCTAAGGGAACTTTTAATATTAAATCTTCTCCACCTTTTCCTGTACGATTTTGCCCTGACCCATTTTCTCCTCTTTTTGCTTTATGATGCTGCTGGTATCTATAATCTATTAAAGTATTAAGGTTCTGTTCAGATTTTAGTATTACTGAACCACCACTGCCTCCATCACCTCCGTCTGGTCCACCGTATTCAATAAATTTCTCTCTTCTAAAACTTGGAGAGCCATCTCCACCGTTACCGGCTTTAACATAAATTTTTACTTGATCTAAGAATTTCATAATACAACGCTAGTTTAAAGTTGTACTATTAATTGGGTTTTACTGAAACAAAAGTTCTATCTGATTTAGTTTTTTTAAAAACTACTTTACCTTTTATTACTGAAAAAATGGAGTGATCTTTGCCCATTCCTACATTTTCTCCAGGGAATATTTTGGTTCCTCTTTGTCTTACAATTATATTTCCAGGTATAACTGTTTCACCACCATATTTTTTTACACCTAATCTACGACCGGCACTATCTCGTCCGTTTCTAGAAGATCCACCTGCTTTTTTTGTTGCCATAACTTATTCCTAATTACTTACTTGTTTCCTTTTTAGCCCCTTCTTTTTTTGAAGGCTTAGAAATTTTTTCTGCTTCAGACAATACTTTTCCATCTTTTGAAAAAATCTTATTGATTCTTATCATAGAATATTCCTGTCTATGTCCATTTTTTCTTCTTGAGTTTTGTCTTCTTCTTTTCTTAAAAATTAAAACAGTTCTATTTTTACTATTTTTAATCAAGTTGGCTTCAACTTTTGCCCCTTGAACAATTGGAGATCCAACTTCAATTATCTTACTATCTCCATAAGCTAAGATTTCATTAAATTCTATTTTAGTATCAACTTTAGAATCTGGTAATTTTTCAATCTTAAGAATCTCCCCAGATTTTACCTTATACTGCTTACCACCTGTTTGTATTACTGCGTATGACATAAAATAATGTTAAAATTTGTAACCGCAATATAGTCTCAGCAATATTTTAGTCAAGCTCTATAACTTAAAAATTATCCTTTAAATCTCTTAATTTTGAAAAGCTTTCTAAATCTTTTGCTTTTAGGAATATATTACACTTAATTTCATCTTTTAAAATACTTGGAATAGTTGGCAAACCTTTTTTTACCTTTTCTTTAATTTTAATAATTTTTTTTTTGAGATTTAAATTTTTTGGATCATAATAAATACAAAATTTTGAATTTTGTAAAGTATACTCGTGTCCACAGTAAATCTCTGTATCATCTGAAAGATTTTTTATTTTATTTAAAGAATTAAACATTTCCTCATATGTTCCTTCAAAAATTCTACCACAACCTAAAGAGAATAGTGTATCACCAGTGAAAATTTTTTTTTCTTTATAAAAATGATAAGCAATATGTCCTGAAGTATGTCCTGGAACATGAAAAATTTTTGCCTCAAAATTATCTGCTTTCCAGATTTGATTGTTTTCTACAAATTCGTCAATTCCTGGAATGCGATTTCTATCTTCTTTAAATCCAACAATTTTAGAATTATATTTTTTTTTGAGCTCTTCATTTCCACCAATATGATCATAATGATGGTGAGTATTTAAAATGTACTTTAATTGTATCTTTTTTTCTTCAACAAAATTAATAATTGGTTGTGCTTCACTTGGATCGATAACACATGCTATCTGTTTTTTTTCATCAAGAATAATATAACTGTAGTTATCTTGTAGACATTTGATTATTTCAACTTTCATATTATTTCTCTATTAAGAAAATACCAAGCTCAGCAAATAAATTTTTAAAAGATAAGTTAGAATTGTTTATATTTGAAACATTTTTATTCATTAGTGCAAGAGATTTATAAATTTTGAAATTAACAATTTTAGAAAATTTTACAAAATCTTTTATTGTACACATGTGAATGTTTGGTGTGTTATACCAATCATTTGGTAATGTTTTTGTGACAGGCATAGTTCCTTTTCTCAATAAATTAAGTCTTACTCTCCAATGACCAAAATTAGGAATAGTTACAATTGCTTTTTTTCCAACCCTCAAAAGTTCTTTAATAACTATTTCCGGATTTACAAAAGCTTGTAAAGTTTGCCCTAATACAACATAATCAAAAGAATTTTCTGGAAATTGTTTTAAGTCAAATTCAGCATTACCTTCAAGTACAGTTAATCCTTTTGAAATACAAACTTGAACTTTCTTTTTTGAAATCTCAATACCTCTTATGTCTACATTTTTATTTTTTTTTAGAAACTCCATTAAAGTTCCATCGTCACATCCAACATCTAAGACTCTAGTATTTTCCTCCAATAAGTCTGCAATAATTTTAAACTCTAATTTCATAATTTATTCTTTATAAGATTGATCTAAAAAATTCTTAAGAGCACTTAAAAAATCTGGGACATCTAGTAAAAATGAATCATGACCTTTATCAGATTCTATTTCAACGAAGCCAACATCTGCTCCAATAGCATTCAATGCAATTACTATATCTTTATTTTCTTGTGTTGGATAAAGCCAATCAGATGTAAAAGATATAACAAAAAATTTTGCATTAGTTTTTATAAAAGCATTAGATAAATTACCCTTAAATTTTTTTGCTAAATCAAAATAATCCATTGCACGAGTGATATAAAGATAACTATTCGCATCAAATCTATCTACAAAAACTGAACCTTGATATCTCAAATAACTTTCTATTTGAAAATCAGCATCAAAGCCAAATTTAAGATCATCTCTTTCTTGAAGTTTTCTTCCAAACTTTTCTTGAAGACCTTTTTTAGATAAGTAAGTTATATGTGCAGCCATTCTTGCTACAGCCAAACCTTTATCAGGAATCATATTATTTGAGGAGTATTCTCCTTTGGACCAATTATGGTCTGCAGTGATTGCCTGTCTACCAAGTTCATTAAAAGCAATATTTTGTGCCGAATGACTTGCTGTACAAGCTATAGGTACAGCAGTTTTCGTTTTGTCAGGAAAATTACTTACAAACTGCAATACTTGCATTCCACCCATTGAACCTCCAACAACAGAAAAAAGTTTTCTAATTCCAAAATGATCTAACAAATTAACTTGAGCATTAACTATATCGTTGATTGTAATAACGGGAAAGTCAGTCCCATATGTTTTGTTTGTCTTGGGGTTTTTATGACTAGGACCAAAAGAGCCCATACATCCTCCAATCACATTGGCACAAATTACGAAGTATTTATTTGTATCAATTGATTTATTTGGACCGACTGCATATGACCACCAACCATCCTTATTTGTAATAGGATTTTTTCCTGTAACAAATTGATCACCTGTTAATGCATGAAAAACCAATATAGCATTATTCTTATCTTTATTAAGTGACCCATAGGTTTCATATGCTAATGGAAACTCATTAATAGTTTGACCGCAATCAAGCTTTAGAGGTTTATTAACAATAAGTGTTTTTATATTCTCTTTAACATTCATAATAATCACTAAATATCGAATTGTGAGAAAAAAAACATTTTTAGCGGTTTTTTTAAAGCGCTCGCAATTCAGTTAAATCAGCGCGTAAATTTTGTACTAGAAGTTATTTAGTATGTCAATTTTTTTAAATAAATTTACTAATACTATATAAAAAATTGTTATTTTATTTATAAAGAGCTTAAATTTAAAAAAAATGACAAATCTATCATTTAAAAAAATCAACATAGAAGCCTATGAACCTGGCAAATCTACTATAAAAAAATTAAAAAAGGTCATTAAGCTTTCTGCTAATGAGTCTGCTTTAGGTGTTAGTTTAAAAGCAAAAAAAGTAATTTCAAAGAAAAATACAAACTTTTTTAGATACCCAGATGGAACATCAAGAAAGTTAAGAGATCAAATATCTAAAAAATTTAAATGTGATATAGATAAAATTATCTGTGGAGCTGGCTCAGATGAGATAATTCAGATGCTCTGTCAGCTTTTTCTTAAACCAAATGACGAGGTCATAGTCCCTCAATATAGTTTTTTGATGTATAGAATTTATTCAAAGATAGTGGGAGCAAAGGTAGTTTTTTCTAAAGAAAAAAATTTTAAAATATCTATTTCTGAGATTTTAAAAAAAGTAACAAAAAAAACTAAAATAGTTTTTATAGCAAACCCAAATAATCCAACAGGTACATATCTGAATAAATCTGAACTTATGCAACTAAGAAAGAAATTGAGAAAAAATATATTACTCGTTGTAGACGATGCTTATTTTGAATATATGAAAAATCGAGATTATAAATCTGGTCTAGACTTATTTGGAAATAAAAAAAATGTTTTCATTTTAAGAACATTTTCAAAAATATATGGATTAGCTTCTTTACGAATAGGTTGGGGTTATGGGCCTAGAAAAATTGTTGATGCTTTAAACTTAATAAAACCTCCGTTTAACGTTAATGAAGTTGCTCAACTTGCTGCAGTGGAATCTCTTAAAGATACAAAATTTGTCTCTCAGTCTGTAAAACATAATTTATTATATGCTTCAAAAATAAAAAAATTTTTAAATCAGTACAATATTTACTCAAATGAAATTAGTGCAAATTTTTTACTATTAGACTTCTCAAATTGTAAATTCAAAGCTAAAAATTTCTATGAAAAGTTAAAAGCAAAAGGAATTATTTTAAGATCGACAGAGTATGGTTATAAAATTAAAAATAGGTTGAGACTAACAATTGGTTCAAGAAATGATAACCTAAAATTTATGAGAAGTGTAGAAAGAATATTTGGCAAATGAAAAATATATTAATTATAGGCTGTGGATTGCTAGGCTCATCTTTATTGAGAAGAATAAAAAAAAAGAAATTAGCAAAAAAAATTTTTATTTTTGAAAAATCAAAAAAAAATTTATCTAAAATTAAAAAATTAAAATTACCAGGCATCATTACAAAAAAACCTGAAGATATAATGTCAGAGATCAATATGATTATTTTTTGCACACCAATGAGTGAATACAAAAAGATTATTTTAAAATTAAATAAATTTTTAACTAAAAATCATATTATTACAGACATTGGTTCATCAAAATCAAATTCATTAAAAGTAGTTAATAAAAATTTAAAAAAAAATATTTCTTGGGTCTCAAGCCATCCAATAGCTGGTTCTGAAGTGAGTGGACCAGAACATGGAAAACAAGATTTGTTTGAGGGTAAATGGTGCGTTTTGATAAAAGATAAAAAAACCAATTTTAGACATTTAAAGTTAGTAGACTCTTTCTGGAAAAAAATGGGATCCAAAACAGTTTTGATGAGTCCCACAAAACATGATAAAATTTTTTCAATCACAAGTCACTTGCCCCATCTCATTGCTTACAATTTAGTAAAAACAGCTCAAACTTTTGAGAAAAAGCAAAAACATGATTTAATAAAATTTAGTGCTGGCGGTTTAAGAGATTTTTCAAGAATTGCAGCTTCAAATGAGATAATGTGGAGAGATATTTTTTTTGATAATAAAACTAATGTTTCAAAGGCTATAAATTTATTTATAAAAAATTTAAATGAATTTAAAAGAGATATTAATTCCAAAAACAATAAATCAATCATTAAAAAATTAATTCAAACAAAAAAAGTTAGATCCCAGATAATTAAATTAAAACAAGATATAAATTTACCTAATTTTGGTAGAGACTAATAATTTTTTATATTTGTTATTTTTTTTACGCTCAAATTTGCAGTTTTAGAAATTAACTTTATTGTATGTTTTGTGGGCATAATTAAGACTTTTTTTCTTGGACCGTAAGCATGAATTAAATTTAATTGATTTATGCTCATACCCACGTGACCTTTCCAAAAAATAATATCGCCTTTATTTATTTTTTTACTTATCTTTTTTTTACAAAATTTTATTTGATCTTTTGTATCTCTTGGAAAAAAAATTCTATTATAATAAAAGTATATTTGAATTAAAGCTGAGCAATCAATACCATTAGAAGTTTTACCACCCCACATGTATTTACAACCTAAAAATGATTTAATTACTTTTAAAAAATTTTTCTCAATATAATTAATTTTTTTAAGATCTTTTTTTCTTATCCACTTATTCTTTTGATACTCAACATAATTTCTATCTTTATTAAGAGCTACAATTCCTGTTCCAAAATAAAGAAATTTATCTGTTGGGGTATATCTATTATTTTTCTTTCTAAATATTTTTGATTTTAATCTAGAAATTTTTAGTGAAGGTTTAAAATTTTCATAAAATTTATTCTCTTTAATAAAACCTATATAGTTATCAAAACTAGTCTTAATTTTTACCCAATTTCTTTTTTTTGTTAAAATCTTGAATTTTTCTCCATATAAAATCTGGGATGTAACTTCTGACTTAAAAGAAGGTTTTGAATAGATATTTGCGACCGAAATATTGAGAAAATTATTTTTCATAAAGTTTTAATTTATTCCTCAAAATCCATAATATAATTAAAGAAGGTATTACCATTAGGGCAGTTAATATAAAAAAAGTACCCCAATCACCATTTAGCCAATCTACAAGAGCACCTGATGAGGATGCTAAAGTTGTTCTTCCAGCAGTTCCTATTGAAGCTAAAAGAGCATATTGAGTTGCGGTGTAAGCTCTATCAACTAATAAAGAAATAAATGCCACAAATGCAACTGTCGCAAATGCTGCTGCAACATCATCAAAAATTACTGCAATAGCAAATAATAACTCAGATTTATCGCTCCACGCTAATAGACTAAATAAAAGGTTTGTACTTGCCATAATAATTCCAGCTAGAAACATGGCTTTTAAAACACCTGATCTAATAACAAAAAGTCCTCCTAAAAGAGTAAAAATTACAGTTGTTATCCAACCTAATGTTTTAGAATAGATAGCAATATCTGATTTACTAAAACCTATTTCTTTATAAAAAATGATAGACATACGACCCAAAAAAGCTTCACCAACTTTAAATAAAAATACAAAACTTAATATTCCAATAGCAATTTGAAAGCCATTTTTTTTGAAAAAACTTAAAATAGGTCCACCAATAGTACCTGCAACCCAAGACAATGACAGAGTAAAGATGTTTTGTTTTATAAATTTGCTTGAGATTAGTTTGTCATTTTCTAAATGTTTTATTCGTCTACCTTCATGACCTGTTTCGTGAATAAACATTAGTCCAATATTCATTAAAATTATTAGAATTCCTAAAATTAAAAAAGTTAATTGCCAGTAATTTTCAAAACCTGCATTTTCTAAAAATTCAGCAGAAAATAAAGATAATACGCCTCCAAGTTTATATCCACTCCACCATCCAACCACAGCCACTGCGGCACCAGCAGCCATTGCCCCACCTTCATTTTCTCCAATTTGTTCTATTCTTAATGCGTCAACTGTTATGTCTTGTGTTGCTGATGCCACAGCAATTAAAAGTCCAACAGTAATAACTAATGCTAAATTTTCTGTTGGATTAATCATGCTCCATAAAAAAAGAGATAACAAAATCAATGATTGCATTAATACAATCCACCCTCTTCTATGACCAATTTTTTTTGTTAAAAGCGGTATTTGGATCCTATCAACTAAAGGTGCCCATAAATAATTAAAAGCATAAACAGCAAATATAAGTCCAGCCCAGCCTACGGTTGATCTACTAAGTCCATCTTCCTTTAACCATAAACTAAGACTACTTCCGATTAAAACCCAAGGAAATCCAGAAATTGCACCTAATAATAATATTTTTAACATTCTTTTATCAAAATAAATTGAAAAGGTTTCTGAAAGGGATTGTTTCTTTATTTCAATCATTTTAATTTCTCCAAAAGGATGGAAGGAATAAAACTAATATTGCAAAAAGTTCTAGTCTCCCTAAGATCATACCAATAGTTAAAATCCACTTTGAAACATCAGGTAGAGTTGAAAAATTTCCATTAGGACCAATTATAGACCCTAACCCAGGACCAACATTAGAAATGGAAGTAGCAGCACCAGATATTGCTGTAATAAAATCAAGTCCTGTTAAAGATAACAAAGCTGATAACAAAAAAAAAATTACTAAATACATGTATATAAATGAAATTATTGAAGCAATAAATTTATTATCAATTTGATTCTGGTCATATTTCAAAACAAAAATTCCCTTGGGATATATAATTTTTTTAAGCTGATTTGTTATAAAAGAATAAAGAATTTGAAATCGAAATATTTTAATACCACATGTTGTTGAACCTGCGCACCCTCCTATAAACATTAAACCTAAAAATAAAACTAATGGAAAACTTCCCCAACTATCAAATTGAGCATTTACATAACCAGTTCCTGTCAAAATTGAAATAACATTAAAAAAGACTGACCTTATATTAAATGAACTTGAATTATTAATGGATAGATAAATTGATAAAATTATTATAGATACAAATATAACCTTTAAAAATGTTTTAATTTGAGTATCAGAAGTAAAAATAGATCTATTTCCATTTAGAAATTTTATGTAAACAATAAAAGGAAGACTACCCAAGATTATAAAAATGATTGCAGATGTTTCTATTGCAATACTATTAAAAAAACCAATAGACTGATTATAATTTGAAAAACCTCCTGTAGCTATTGTCGTCATAGAATGAGTAACACTATCAAAAATATCCATTCCAAAAATATTATAAGTAATAGCACAAAGAGCAGTTAAACCTGAATAAATATAAATTAATCTCAATGCGATCTCTTTTGATTTTGGAAGAATTTTCTCTGATGAGTCATTGTTGGATATTTTAAATAGCTGCATACCTCCAACATTCATAATTGGCATTAAAGTAATTGCCATTACAATTATACCAATACCTCCCAACCATTGAAGAATTGCTCTCCATAGTAAAATACCTTTAGGCATATCCTCAAGATTTGAGATAATTGTGGAGCCAGTAGTAGTAATCCCTGACATACTCTCAAAAAAAGCATTAGTGAATGAAAAGTTTAAATTAGAAAATACAAATGGAAGAGACCCAAAGATTGCAATACTTAACCAAGAAAGTGCTGTGAGTAAAAAAGCTTGTTGTAAATTAAGTTTTTTTTCGTGATCCAAATTTGATAAAAAAAACAAAGTACCAAAAACTATTGTTACTATAGAGGCTCCAAAAAAAGACGAATCAAACTGGCCATATATCAGTTGCACAATAATAGGCACTAACATAAAAATCCCTAGGATTATTTGGAGTATCCCTAGTGTAAAAAAAACAGTTTTATAATTAGACATTTTGAAAGGACATTATTTTATGGTAAATAAATTTCAACTCTATAAGAATTAAGTTGTTCGTTAATATTAGATTTTGTTTGAATTATTCATGATTAAAAAAGAAAACCTAGAAAAAACAAGTGCATGGCCATTCGTCGAGGCCAAAAAGTTACTCAGAGAAAGAAAATCTATTATTGAAAAAAAAGGAAAAATCACACTTCAGACTGGCTATGGACCAAGTGGATTACCTCACATAGGAACTTTTGGTGAAGTTGCTAGAACTTCGATGATGGTAAATGCTTTAAAGCATTTGACAGATCTTCCAACAGAAATTTTGACTTTTTCAGATGATATGGATGGATTAAGAAAAGTACCCGAAAATGTTCCTAATAAAGAATTGCTAGAAGAAAATTTGCATAAACCACTTACACAAGTTCCAGATCCTTTTAAAAAATTTAAAAGTTTTGGTGAACATAATAATGAAATGTTAAAAGATTTCTTGAATAATTTTAAATTCATTTATAATTTTAAAAGTTCAACTAAACTTTATAAATCAGGTTTTTTTAATCCCTCTTTAGAAGTTATCTTAAAAAATTATGAGGGAATAATGAAAATCATATTACCAACTTTAGGAAAAGAACGTCAAAAAACTTATAGCCCTTTTTTGCCGATATGTCCTGAGACAGGGCAAGTATTAGAAATTCCAGTAAAAGAGATAAACGAAAAAAAATCTATAATTATTTTTGATAACAAAGGAAAAGATCTAGAGTCTAGTGTTCTAGATGGAAATTGTAAATTACAATGGAAAGTTGACTGGGCGATGAGATGGTATGCTTTAGATATTGATTTTGAAATGTATGGAAAAGATCTTATAGAAAGTGCAATTTTATCATCAAAAATTATCCAACTAATTGGAAAAACTAATCCGTCTGGTTTTGCTTACGAGTTATTTCTGGATGAAAAAGGGGAAAAAATATCTAAATCAAAAGGAAATGGTATTACAATTGATCAATGGCTTCAATATGCTTCACCTGAAAGCTTATCATTATATATGTATCAAAATCCTAAAAGAGCTAAAAAACTATATAATGAAATTGTTCCTAAAGCTGTGGATGAGTATCTAGACTCAATTGAAAAAGCAAAAACTCAAGATGAATTACAATTATTAATGAATCCTGCTTGGCACGTACACAATAGCAATGTTCCCCAAGAAAATATAATCATGTCTTTTTCAATGTTATTAAATCTTGTTGAGACTAGTAACGCAGATAATAAAGAACTTTTATGGAAGTTTGTTAAAAAATATAAAGAAAATATCTCAGAAAAAGATCATCCTATTTTTGATAATCTAGTGACTTATGCTATCAAATATTTTAATGACATAATTAAAGCAAAGAAAAAATACAAAATTCCAAATTTAGAAGAAAAAAAAGCTCTAGAGTCTTTAGTCAAAACTCTAGAAACTTGTAACGATAAAATGACACCTGAGGATATTCAAACATTAATTTACTCAACCGGTAAAGAAAATGGTTATGCAGAAAATCTAAGAGATTGGTTTAAGTTGATTTATCAAGTGGTATTTGGTGATGAAAATGGTCCTCGAATGGGTTTTTTTATAAGTTTTTTTGGTGTTAAAGAAACAAAAGACCTTATAATAAATAAAATTAAATAATGTTTTCAAATTTAAGATCTTTAATTTTCAAATTAGATCCTGAGACAGCTCACAGTTTAGCTATTAAATCTTTAAAATTTAATTTTGCACCAAACATTCTAGATGAGGATAAGAATAATCCTTTATTTAAAACTAAATTATTTAATAGAAATTTAGAAAATCCAATAGGAATAGCAGCGGGTTTTGATAAAAACGCAGAAGTCTATAATTCATTATTTAAGCTTGGTTTTGGTTTTGTTGAAGTTGGTACAGTAACGCCCCTCCAGCAATATGGAAATCCTAAACCTAGAGTTTTTAGGCTAGTCGAAGATGAGGCCCTGATTAATAGACTTGGTTTTAATAATTTTGGATCAAAAAATGTTTTAGATAGAATTAAATCTAAAAAGCAGATTGGTCTACTGGGTGTAAATATAGGTCCAAACAAAGATACTAAGGACCGAAATGGTGATTATATTGAATGTTTGAAAACTTTTTGTGAAGTAGCAGATTATATTACAATAAATATTTCCTCACCAAATACAGAAGACTTAAGAAGTTTTCATGATGAATTAAAATTAGATGAATTATTAAAGGTAATTGATAAAGAAAAAAAAATTTTAAACTCATCAATTCCAATTGTTGTAAAAGTTTCACCTGATATAAGCGATCAAGACGTCAGTAAAATTTCAGATGTTCTTTTAGACAATAATATTGAAGCTGTAATTATTTCAAATACCTCAGACTCGACTAGAGATCGATTGAGCAATATTTTAAAACATCAAAAAGGAGGATTATCAGGCAAACCTATTGAGGAAAAAACTACAAGTTTGATCAATAAATTTTATAATATTTTAGAGGGAAGAATTAAAATTATAGGAGTGGGTGGAGTAGACTCGGGCATGAGTGCTTATAAAAAATTTTTGGCAGGTGCTGATTATGTTCAGCTTTATACTGGGATGGTTTATAGAGGTCCAAATGTAGTGGGTATTATCAAAAAAGAGTTAAAAGAATTACTATTGAAGGATGGTGTTAAGAATTTTACAGAGATTATAGGAAAAAAAAGACAATCTTAAATCATATAAACTTGACGCAATCCATATCTCACCTTATATAGTCGAGTTATAATGGCAAAAAAATGTGAACTAACTGGTAAAAATCCTATGAAGGGCCATAATGTTAGTCATGCTAACAATAAGACAAAAAGAAGATTCCTGCCCAATTTAAAAAAAGTAAAATTTACCAGTGAGCTTTTGAAAAGAAGTATGAAACTAACAGTTAGTAACGCTGGTGTAAGATCTGTTGATAAAAAAGGAAGTTTCGACGAGTTCTTGAAGACTGTTAAAAATAAAAATTTATCTCCAAGATTAAAAAAATTAAAAAAGAGTTTGCTAATTAAATCTCCATTTCAAAAAAAACCTATTCAATCTAAAACTGCCTAATGAATAAAATATTCTTGATGCTCTCATTTTTTATGGGAGTTGTTGTTTTAGCTTCTAATTATTTAGTTCAATTTCCAATTAAATATTATGGCCTAGAAGAAATATTGACTTATGGTGCATTTAGTTACCCAATTGCTTTCCTAATCACTGATCTTGCTAATAGATCCTATGGCAAGAAAGCTGCTAGAAAAATTGTTTATATTGGTTTTGCTATAGGAATTAGTTTTACTCTTTTGTTTTCAACAAATTTCGCAGATTTAATATCTTTAAGAATTGCCATAGGTTCAGGTACTGCATTTTTAACAGCACAGTTGTTAGATGTTCAAATATTCGATAAACTTAGAAAAAGAGACTGGTTTATTGCTCCATTAACATCTTCACTTATTGGATCTACAGTTGATACTTTTCTATTTTTCTCAATATCCTTTTATGCAACAGGAATACCTTGGGTTACACTTGCATTTGGAGATTTAGCAGTCAAGATTTTAGTGGCATTAACAATGCTAATTCCATTTAGATTTCTTCTAAAAACATTTAGGCCTGTATAGTTTTAGTAGAAATATTTATAAGTTAATATTTTATATGCTAGTTTTGCTACTAAAAAATTATAAGAGTTGAAACCTTTTATTGGTGCAAGTTCATTTATATCTGCTCCAACTATGTTGGAATTTTTAGCAGCTATTCTTATTATATCTAAAGTTTCATCCCAAAACAATCCACCTGGCTCTGGTGTACCAGTAGCAGGCATAATGCTTGAGTCAAAACCATCAACATCAAAAGTTAGATAAACAGTTTTATTCTTTATTAATTTTTTGAATTTTTGCAAACTCCAATTTGCTTTATCTTTAGCCCAAAATAAATTTATTCTCGATCTATTTTTTTTCAGAAATGGGATTTCACTTTGAGAAATATTTCTAATTCCAAATGAAATTACAGAAACATTCTTATAGTCCAAACATCTTCTGATTGCTGAAGCATGGGAAAATTTATTTCCATTATAACTATCTCTTAAATCTGCATGAGCATCGAAATGTAAAATACAAATTTTTTTATATTCTTTTACAAATGGCTCAATACATCCAGGTGTAATTGAATGTTCTCCACCAAAGGTCATAGGAAAAAGTTTTTTATTTAAGATTTCTTTATTTAAACTGGCTATTTTTTTTAGAGCTTTATTTATATTTCTATCAATCTTAAAAGGTTTTAATGTCTTAATTCCAATTTTTTTATAAGGTTCACAATTCAATTCTTCATCATATAATTCTACTTGATGAGAGGCTTTAATTATTTCTTTCGGACCATTTTTTGTGCCTCCACCATAGCTCACAGTTTTTTCAAGACCAAAAGGGACTATTACTACTCGCTCTCGAAAATTGAACTTATTATCAACTCCTAAAAAACCTTTTTTATTTGATAAATATTTCAAGTTACTATCCAAATATTTTTGAAAAATTTTTTCTTTCTCTATTTTTCCACTCAGCCCTATGATAGGCATCACTAGCAATTAATGGAAGTACACTTGTAGCTTCTGCAAAAACCATTTGTTCTTTAGTTACATTAACTTTACCCCAAGAACTAGCTTCTTTTAAAGTTGAACTACTACAAGCTCCATCTCTAGAATCAGCTACAGTGATTTGTACAGCATATTTATGCATATCAACTTCTTTACCTAAAAGCTCAGCACATATCACTGTATCTTGAATAAAATTTTTTGGCACCCCTCCACCAATCATAAATAAACCAGAACCTTTCGATTGGATTTTAATTTCAGTTAATTCTCTAAATTCTCTTATCGAGTCAATTGTCATATGTTTTTTTGGATTTTTTTCTTGATGAATTACTAATCCAAAACCTGCACTAGAGTCAGTGAAAGCAGGGCAAAATATGGGAACATTATTGTCATATGCTGTTTCAATTAAAGAGTCTTTTTTAACAGAGTTTTTTTTTAAATACTTGCCCATTTCATGTATGAATTCTCTTGAAGTATAACTTCTAGGCTCCAAATTATCTGCTATTTCAGAAATTTTTTTATCACAAATTTGTAACTCTTCTTCATCGATATAAGTGTCATAAATTCTATCAATGTAGTTTTTTCTTAGTTCAGTATCATCTTGAAATTGGGATCCTCTATAATGCTTGAAGCCCAAAGCTTCAAAAAAATCCATATCTATTATTGATGCTCCAGTCGCAACAATAGCATCTACCATATTGTATTTTACAAGATCTTTATAGATGTTCATACATCCAGCTGCAGAAGTAGAACCAGCCAAAGTTAAAAATATCGTACACTCTTTATCTCTTAACATTTCATTATATATATTTGCTGCATTAGCAGTTTCTCTAGATACAAATGACATTTTTTCCATAGATGAAATAATCTTTCTAGCATCGAAAGATGTAATATCTATATGCTCTACAGGATTTTTTAAAAAATCTTTCTTACTATTATGACCAAAGCTTTTATTCTTTGACATTAAGCAACCAACGTTGCTTTATTAATCTCTTTATCATAAAGAGTCATGATAGGTTTGTCTTCAACTTCATAAATTTCATCTGAAAAAAATCCATTAAATTGAGTTCTAAAGGTTAAACCATAAGCACCTAATTGACCTAATTCTATATAATCATTTTCCTTAATATTATTTGGAAGAAGGAAAGGACCTTTCATATAATCCATGCTATCACAAGTTGGACCATAAAAATCAAAAGCAGTTAATTTCTTTGAAATAATTTTGTTAGAATTATCTTTTATCATTTTAGATGGGAAAACTATATTTGGAGTACCTGCATCAAAAAGTGTTCCATATGTTCCATCATTTATATAAAGCTTTTGTTTTTTTTTAAGGTCAACTCTTACTATAGTTGAACCACTTTCAGCAACCAAAGCTCTTCCAGGCTCACAAATAATTTCTGGCATATTATCTAATTTCAAATTATCTAAACTTCTTTTAATTTCTTTTAAGTAATTATCTAGAGATTGAGGAATTAAATCTGGATATATTGTTGGGAAACCCCCACCTACATTAATGTAGTTAGGAATAATTTTTGTTTTCTTAATTATATTTTCTATTTCAGCAATACCTTTAGTATAAGAGATTGGATGCATACACTGTGATCCAACATGAAAACTTAATCCAATTTTATTTGAATTTTGTTTTACTAGTCTTAATAATCCTGAAGCCTCAGAACTTAAAGAACCAAATTTTTTAGATAAATCTATTTCAGCATGTTCATTTGATACTGCAACTCTTACAAATAATTCAAGATCTTTAGCATTATTAGTACTTTCAATAATTTTTATTAATTCATCTTTTGTATCTAAAGCAAATGTTTTAATACCATACTTTAAATAAGCCTCTTTAATACTTTCTCTACTCTTAACTGTGTGCATATAAGAACATTTAGCAGTTTGGCTAAATTTTCTTACTGCTTTTATTTCTGCTATAGAGGCCACATCAAATTGGTCTATTCCACTTTTTATTAGAGTTTTAATAACTTCCTCATGAGGATTAGTTTTAACTGCATATAAAATTTTTCCTGGAAATTTTTTTTGAAAGTAATTTGAGGCAGAAAGAATAGAATTCTTTCTGATACAATAAACTGGCTTATCAGGTCTCAGTTGATTTACTAATTCTTCAACTGATTTAAATTTTTGCATTAAAAATGCCCCCCAAAAAAATTTAACAAAAAAAAGTCTTTTAATTAATTAAAAAACTTTAGTATTTGCAGCAATTAATTGAATAGTTGCTTAATGTAAAGCAAATAATTTCCTATTGAATTGTGGAAAAAAGTATCCATATATGTGTTATGAAAAATGAAGCACCACTTCAAAATTTAGCTGATTTTGAGAATAAATCACTGTTAATAGTCGACGACGACAACCCTTTTAGGGAAAGATTAGCTAGGGCTATGGAAAAGAAGGGTTTTGAGGTCATTCAAGCAGAGGGTGTACAAAAAGGGATAGATTCCGTTAAAGCTAAGAAACCTGGTTTTGCTGTAGTTGATTTAAGATTGGCAGATGGCAATGGATTAGAAGTTGTCAAAGAAATACAAACATCTAATTCAGATAGCAGAATTATCATGTTAACTGGTTATGGAAACATACCTACAGCAGTTGCTGCTATTAAAGAGGGTGCAATTGATTATCTAGCTAAACCAGCAGATGCTGAAGATGTAGAAAAAGCTTTATTAGCTGATCCATCAAAAAAAGCTGCTCCACCTGAAAATCCAATGTCAGCAGATAGAGTTAAGTGGGAACATATTCATAGAGTATTTGAGCTATGTAATCGGAATGTATCTGAGACAGCAAGAAGACTTAAAATGCATAGAAGAACCCTGCAAAGAATTCTCTCAAAAAGATCTCCTAAATAAATTTTCTTAATTTTAAAAGTTTTTTAGCTAAAACAGTTAAAAGTGCTATCTTTGTAAATTCAGCTATTATAAATGGTGTAACACCTAATTGTACTAGTGGCTTATCCCATCCAATAAGTATTCCCAACCAAACAACACCCAAGATATATATTGTTGAGACTGATAAAATTAATTTAGATAAAATCATGAAATAATTATCTTTGGTTGTTATAAAAGACGCCAAAAAACACGCAGACATAAATCCTATTAAATAACCCATAGTTGGACCGGTAAAGTAAATTAAACCCACTCCTCTTTCAGGAGAGTTGGAAAAAACAGGTATCCCAGCAATGCCCTCAATTAAATACAAACCGACAGTAGCAATAGCTATTTTATACCCAAAGCTAATCCCTAAAAATAATACAACAAATGTTTGCATAGTCATTGGCACAGGGTAGAAAGGAATTTTAATTTTTGCTGAAATAGCTAGAATTATTGACCCAAAAAAAATAACAAGTAGTGATTTAATTATTTGTGATTGAGTATTTTGCTTTATAAGTTCCATAAAAAATAATACTCTTATTTCCATCTATAATCTATATTAATTTTTAATGAGTAAAATTCAAAAAACAGATCATTTTTATCTTATTGATGGATCAGGATATATATTTAGAGCTTATTATGCATTACCTCCTTTAACAAGAAAGAGTGATGGATTACCAACAGGAGCGGTCAGTGGCTTTTGTAGTATGTTATTCAAACTTCTTGAAGACTCAAAATCAAATGAAAATAAACATAAACCGACTCATTTTGCAGTAATTTTTGACTCGGCTAGAAAAACTTTCAGAAATGAAATTTATAGTGACTATAAAGCTAATCGCTCAGAAGCACCAGATGATTTGGCTCCTCAGTTTGAATATATAAGAAAATCTGTATTAGCTTTTAATTTACCTTCAGTTGATCTTATTAATTATGAGGCTGATGACTTAATAGCAACATATGTAGACCAAATTTTAAAAAAAGGAGCAAAAGTTACAATTGTTTCTTCTGATAAAGATCTAATGCAGTTATTTAAAAATGAGGTTCGAATTTTTGATCCAATGAAGAATAAATTTATTTCTGAAGAAGATGTTCAAAATAAATTTGGTGTTGATCCGAGCAAAGTAGTTGATGTTCAAGCTTTAGCTGGAGATAGTAGCGATAATGTTCCAGGTGTTCCTGGGATAGGAGTGAAAACAGCAGCAGAATTAATTAATAAGTACGGTAATTTAGAAAAACTCTTAAAATCTGCTCATGAAATTAAGCAGAATAAAAGAAGAGAAACATTAATTGAAAATAAAGACAAAGCTTTAATTAGTAAACAACTGGTGACATTAAAACATGATGCTCCTGTCAACATAAATCTATCTGAGTTCAAATTAAAAGAAATAGACAAGGAAAAACTTTTTAAATTTTTGAGGGAGATGGAGTTTAATAGACTTCTTAGTTCAGCAATATCTAAATATGGAGAACCAGATTTAGAAGGTATTAGAAATGAAAACATCTCTAAAAAAGCTCAGAATTCAATTAATAAAAAAAATTATCACTTAATTAAAGATCCAAAAGAAATTGATGATTGGATTAATGAAGCAGAGGAAGTTGGAGAGGTTGCTGTTGATACAGAAACAAGTTCTCTAGATCCACACCAAGCTGAATTAATTGGAGTTTCTTTGAGCTCTAAAATTGGTAAAGCATGCTACATACCATTAGGTCATAAGTCGCAAAAAAATTTAAATAAAGAATTAGTTTTAAAAAAATTAAAACCCTTACTTGAAGATTCTAGTATAAAAAAAATTGGTCAAAATATTAAATTTGATTTTATTGTTTTATTTAAACATGGAATCACCATTTCTACCATGGAGGATACAATGCTAATGTCTTATGTTTTAGATGCTGGAAAAAATAGACATAATATGGATTCATTATCAGAAATTCATTTAAATCATAAAACTATTGCATTTAAAGATCTGGTAGGAACTGGAAAAAAAGAAATTAATTTTAAGGATGTAGATGTAGAAAAAGCCAAAGATTATGCTGCTGAAGATGCTGATATAACTCTTAGATTATACAAAAAATTTCATAAAAGTCTTAAAGATGAGAAAATGGTAAATATTTACGAACTTTTTGAAAAACCAATGATAAAAATTTTAGCTTTTATGGAAATAGAAGGTATTAAAATAGATAATAAGTTTTTAAAAATTTTATCGTCTAAATTTGAAAAAAAAATAGAGAAAATCCAAAAAGATGTTTTTAAAATATCAAAAAAAGAATTTAATATTGCGTCTCCAAAACAACTTGGAGAAATTTTATATAATGAACTGAAAATAGCAGATTTAAAAAAAACAAAAAAAGGTAGTTTTGCTACAAGCGCATCAGTGCTTGAAGATCTTGCTTTCAAAGGACATAAATTTCCTCAGTTAGTTTTAGATTGGAGGCAGGCTTCTAAATTAAAAAATACTTACTCAGACTCTCTTCCTGAGCATATTAATCCTTTTACAAATAGGGTTCATACTTCATTTTTACTTGCTGCAACCACCACCGGTAGATTAGCATCAAGTGATCCTAATTTACAAAATATTCCAATTAAAAGTGAAGATGGCAGAGATATAAGAAAATCTTTTATTGCAGAAAAAGATAATGTTTTAATTTCTGCAGATTATAACCAAATTGAAATGAGAATTTTAGCAGATTTAGCTGATGTAAAAGAACTCAAAAAAGCATTTAAAAACAATGAAGACATTCATTCTCTAACTGCCAGTCAAATATTTAATACTGAAATTAAAAAAGTAGACCAAGATCAAAGAAGAAAAGCAAAAGCAATAAATTTTGGTATTATTTATGGAATATCTCAATATGGTTTAGCTAAACAAATAAATGTATCTAATTATGAAGCTGAAGAATTTTTAAGTTCATATTTTGCCAAATTTCCTGAAATTAAAGTTTATATGGATCAAACTATCAAATTTTGTAGAAAAAATGGTTATGTAAATAATATCTTTGGAAGAAGATCACATTTTATAAATATTAATGATAAAAATTATAATGTAAGAAATTTTCAAGAACGAGCTGCTATTAATGCACCAATCCAGGGTTCAGCTTCTGAAATAATGAGATTAGCAATGATAAGATTAGAAAAAAGATTAAAAGAGCAAAAAAATCAAGATACCAAGATGCTTTTACAGATACATGATGAATTGATTTTTGAAACACCAAAATCGAGGGCTGAAAAAATAAGAAAAATAATAACTGAAGAAATGACAAGTGTAGTAAATAGTGACCAACATTCATTCTCTATTCCATTAACTGTAGACTTAAATATTGGTGATAACTGGGGTTCACTTCACTAATTTTAATTTGATTGCCCAAATTAGAACAATTTAGTATTTTTATAAGTATAGTATGGACAAACAAACAATAGCTTTAATAGATGATGATAGAAACATACTAACAAGTTTAAGTATAGCTTTAGAGAAAGAAGGTTTTAAAGTACAAACCTACATAGATGGGGAAAGTGCTTTAATAGGATTAACTAGAACACCGCCAGATTTAGCAATAATAGATATAAAGATGCCAAAAATGGATGGTGAAGAATTATTAAAAAAATTAAGAAAAAAAACTTCCTTACCAGTTATATTCTTAACTTCTAAAGATGATGAAATAGATGAACTGCTTGGTTTAAAATTAGGTGCAGACGATTTTGTAAAAAAGTCTGGGGGATTTTCTATTAAAGTATTAATTGAAAGAATTAGAGTCCAGCTTAGAAAAAAAGATACGAAAGATTTAATAGAAGAAAATAAAAGTATAATTTCTCATGGAAAATTGAAGCTCGATCCATCACAATTAGAATGTGAGTGGGATGGAAAACAACTTCCCGATAAATTAACTACAACAGAATTTTTATTAGTGAAAGAATTAGCAAAAAGACCGGGAATTATTAAAGAAAGAGCACAATTAATGGATATAGCTTATAGGGAAGATACTGACATAGAAGATAGAACTATTGATAGTCATGTTAAAAGAATAAGAAAAAAATTCAAAAAAGTTGATCCTGAATTTTCAGCTATAGAAACAAGATATGGAAGTGGATATAGGTGGAATGTTAGCTAATGTTCAGCAATCTTCTCAAAAATTTATCTATATTAAAAAAATTTTTATTCATTAATTTTATTTTTTTTACAATTATAGGTTTGTTTACATTTGCGTACATTAAAAATGTACAACCAAAATTAATTAAAAAAAAATCATCAAACCATATAGAAGTAATTAATAATACAATTGATAATTTAAATAGATTAGATGTCGAATTTGTTGAAGAAGATATAAGAAAATTTTTATTTTCAACAAGATTTCTTTTTCAAAATCTTGATAGAGTAATATTTTTTGATAAAGAACTCAATTTAGTTGGTGATACTGATACTTTAGATTTAGATCCAAGATCTTTTCAAAAAAGGTTAGATAAAATTGAATTGGAAATACTTAATCAAAAGAAGACAGAGGAAATTACTGAAAAGAAAAATATTGATATAGGAACTGAGAACAGTGTTTCTTTAAAAGATATTTTATTTAATTATGCTGGATCAAAAAATTTTGGCACTCATTTTACCTTTACTCAAGAGGAATTTAATAAGTTTAATTTAATAACAATTAAAAATGTTATGAAAAATAGTCAGAATGTTGGCTTTCTGGCAATTACTGAGAATGCCAATGATATTAAGGCGGCAATAGAGGAACGAGAAAGTTTTATTCTCAGAACAGCTATTGCTGTTGGTTTAGTAATATTGATTTTTTCATTTGTTTTGAATAGATATTTTCTTAAACCAATTAAAAATTTAGTAAGTTATACAAAAACTATTAAAAATAAAAATCCTAGAACAACTAACATTGATACACTAAAACTTAGAAATGATGAGTTAGGACTATTATCAAATTCTTTAGATGATATGACATTAGAATTACAAAAAAGAATTTCACATGCAGAAAATTTCTCAACTGATCTTGTTCATGAAATAAGAAATCCTTTAGCATCTTTAAAAAGTGCTTCCGAAATTTTACACGATACTAGCGATGTAAATCAAAGAATTAAACTAATTGATATTTTAAGCCATGATGTACAAAGAATTGAGAGATTAATTACTGATTATTCTCAAATGTTAAAAGATGAAGTAGCACTAAGTAGAGAAAAAATAAAAGAAATAGACATTGAACCAATTATAAAATCTGTAGTGGATGATTTTAACAATATTTATAAAATTAAAAGAGGAATTAATATCTCTTATGAAAATGATAGAAAAAAAAATTACTTTATAAATGGAATAGAAAATCGAGTTGAGCAAATAGTTGCTAATCTGCTAGAAAATGCAATTTCATTTAGTGATGATAATAAAAAAGTGACTGTAAAAATTGCAAAAACAGATGAAGATAAAGTGATCATTAATGTATTGGACCAAGGTGAGGGTTTCAAAGAAAAAGATACTAATAAAATATTTAGAAGATTTTACAGTAATAGACCGGATAAATTTGGACAACATTCTGGTCTAGGATTGAACATAGTTAAAAACTTGGTTGAATTGCACAATGCTTCAATCAAAGCTTCCAATAGAAAAGATCAAAAGGGTGCAAGTATGGAAATTATATTTCCTAAGGTATAAAGAGTTCTATTGATTAATTAATACTTTATTGCTAGAAGACCCTCCATGAAGGATTTCAAAGTAAAAGATATATCAGAAGCAGAATTTGGCAGAAAAGAAATTTCAATTGCTGAAAGTGAAATGCCCGGATTAATGGCGTTGAGAGAAGAATATTCTGGTAAATCACCGTTAAAAGGAGCAAAAATTATAGGATGTTTGCATATGACAATTCAAACTGCAGTTTTAATTGAAACATTAGTAAATTTAGGAGCTGAAGTTAGATGGTCATCTTGTAATATTTTTTCTACTCAAGATCATGCAGCAGCAGCAATAGCAAAAGCAGGTATTCCAGTATACGCTTGGAAAGGTGAAACTGAGAAGGAATACCTTTGGTGCATTAAACAAACCATTATAGGTAATAAAGAATGGAAACCAAATATGCTTTTAGATGATGGAGGAGACCTTACTGCCATAATGCATAATGAATATAAGGAATTATTAAAGAATGTAAAAGGAGTTTCAGAAGAAACAACTACTGGAATTAAAGCACTTAACAAAATGGAGAAAGATAAATCTCTTTTAGTTCCAGCAATCAATGTAAATGACTCTGTAACTAAATCTAAATTTGATAACTTATATGGTTGTAGGGAGAGTTTAGTTGATGGAATTCGAAGAGCGACTGATGTAATGATGTCAGGCAAAATTGCTATTGTAGCTGGATTTGGTGATGTAGGAAAAGGAAGTGCTGCATCTTTAAGACAAAGTGGAGCTAGAGTTTTAGTTACAGAGGCAGATCCTATATGTGCGTTGCAAGCAGCCATGGAAGGTTATGAAGTAGTTTTAATGGAAGAAGCAATTAGTAAAGCTGATATTGTTGTAACTGCAACAGGTAATAAAGATATTGTAACAGCAGATCATATGAGAGATATGAAGGATAGAGCTATATTATGTAATATTGGCCACTTTGATAATGAAATTCAAGTAGAAGCTCTAAAAAATTATAAGTGGACAGAGGTAAAACCCCAAGTTCATGAGATAGAGCTACCTAGTAAAAAAAGAATAATTCTTTTAGCAGAAGGAAGATTAGTCAATCTAGGATGTGCAACTGGACACCCTAGTTTTGTAATGAGTGCATCTTTTACAAATCAGGTAATAGCTCAGATAGAACTATGGAACAATCATAAAAATTATGAAAATAGAGTTTATGTTTTGCCAAAACATCTTGATGAAAAAGTAGCAACTTTACACTTAAAAAAAGTGGGAGCAAAACTAACCAAACTATCTAAAGACCAAGCTGACTATATAAGTGTTGGAGTAGAGGGTCCATTTAAACCTAATGCATATCGCTATTAGTAGTGAGAAAATAGATTTATCTTCAGAAGAAAAAACAGAGAAATTAGCTGCTAGATTTTTTGAAAAAATTAAGCCAGGTGATACAGTTTTTTTATATGGAGAAATGGGGGTAGGTAAAACAACATTTATAAGATATTTAATTAATAAATTCCAAAAGGAGAGTAAATTAGGAATAACTGAAGTCACTAGTCCTACATTTAATTTACTCAACGAATATAAAATTAATGATGTAAAAATAAATCATTATGATTTATTTAGACTAAAATCCATTGAAGAAATTAAGAATTTGGATTTGTTTGAGAATAACTCAAAAGTAATTACATTAATTGAATGGCCAGAAATTATTGAGAAAAGACCAGATAATTTGATAGAATTAACTTTTAAATATGAAGAAAATCATCAAAAAAGATCTTTACAAATTAAAGGTATAAACCTTTAGTTTCTTAGATGAAAAATTTAAAAGAAATAAAAGGTGATGCCTCTTTAAGAAAATTCTATAGAAAAAAAAATAAAAATTACTCCTCAATAATAGTTTTTTGTAAAAAAGATAAGCTTAAGAATCTTCTTATATATGATGCAATAAATAAAGAGTTAAACAAAAATGAAATTTTAGCTCCATGTTTATATAATGAAAAGTATAATCAAAATTATATTGAAATCCAAGATTTTGGTAATCAAACAGTTTTTAAAATTTTAAATAAAAAAAGAAATAATAATAAATTTATTTATTTTAAAAAGGTAATTAATACATTAAATCAAATACAATCTATCAAAACTAAAAGTATTAAAAATTTTAAAAATAAAAAATATAAAATTCCTAAATATACAAATGACATATTAATTGAGGAAGCAAATTTATTTTGTGAGTGGTATGTTAAAAAAAATTTATCAAAAAATACTAAAGGAGAATTTACAAGAAAGTTTAAAAAAATAATTAAAAAGTTAGCTTCAAATTTAAAATTAAAAAATGATGTATTTGTTCATAGGGATTTTCATGTTTCAAATTTAATGTTAGTAGAAAATCAAATAGGTGTAATTGATAGTCAGGATGCTTTAATTGGGAACAAAGCATATGATTTAGCATCCCTTATAGACGATGTTAGACTTAGAACATCTATTCCATTAAAACAGAAAATTTATAACTATTATGTTAAAAATCACTTAAAATTAGAAAAACGAAAGTTTAAAAATGATTTTGAAATATTATCAATTTTAAGAAATCTTAAAATTATTGGAATATTTACACGTCTTGCAATGAGAGATCGTAAAAAAAAATATCTTAAATTAATACCACATGCATGGGACCTAATAGCCATAAGAATAAACAAAAATAAAATATTTAATGAACTTAAAAACTTGATTAATAAAAATTTTGAAAAAAAATTAGATGAAAATTAATACAGCATTAATATTATGTGCAGGCTTAGGTAAGAGATTAAATCCATTAACTTTAGGCACTCCAAAGCCTCTACTTAAGTTAAATAACATAACTATTTTAGAAAGTTGTATTAATACTATTATTAAAACAGGAATTAAAAGAGTCATACTGAACACTTTTCATTTAGGTGATCAAATTTTTGATTTTGTAAATAAAAAAAACTTTAAAATTAATATTGATATAGTTAAGGATGGATCAAAGATTTTAGATACAGGTGGTGGAATATTAAATATGATTAAACATTCTAAGGATGAAAACTTTCTTATTTTTAACCCAGATACATTATGGAATGAAATTTATATTGAAGAAATTGATAAGATGAAAAATTTTTATTTCGAAAATCAGTTAAATAATTTACTTCTGGTAGTTAATAAAAAGTTAAGTTTTGATAATAACTTAACTGGTGATTTTGAATTGAAAAGTAATTTATTAAAAAGAAATGATGACAAAAATTTTATTTATATTGGTTGTCAAATTTTGAATAAAGATCTTTTCAAAAATCATGAAATAATAAATTTTTCAATTTCAGAAATTTGGGACAAATTGTTAGAAAAAAATATGTTGAATGGTTTCGAAAGTATTAATAAATTTTATCATTTAACTAACTTAGAAACATTTAAAAAACTAAAAGATCTCTAGCTCGATCTTTATCAAGATACTCACAAGAGACAATTTGCTCTTCTTTGTTAATTTCGATTATCAAAGGGTTTCCAGTAGGTATTTCCAAACTTGATATTTGATTGTTATCCAATTTGAATAAATATTTACATAATGCCCTGATAGAATTGCCATGAGCTGAAATTAAAATATTTTTGCTAGTCAATTTTTTTTTAATCTCATTTTGATAATATTTCAAAACTCTTTCATAAGTATCTTTGAGAGACTCAGTATCTGGAATTATATTTTGAGATATTTCACTGTATGTTTCAATATTTATTGGATGATAAGGACTCTCCTTACTTAGTGGATCTGGCTTAATGTCCCAAGATCTTCTGAATTCAAGAACCTTATTTTCACCGATTTTCTTACCCATCTCAATTTTGTTTAGACCTGTAAGAGCACCATAATGTCTTTCATTAAGCTCCCAAGCTTTAGAAAAATTTTTGTTATCGTCTAAAACTGTCTGTATTATTTCTAAAGTTTTATTTGCTCTTAGTTGAAGAGATGAATAGTAAAAATCTATATGAATTTCTCTTTTTTTAATTAGTAGGCCAGCTTTCTCGGCCTCTTGTTTTCCTTGATCCGTTAGGTCTACATCAACCCAACCAGTGAATCTTTTTTCAAGATTCCAAATACTCTGACCATGTCTTACTAATATTAAAAAACTCATATTGTTATTTTTAAAATATATTTGTAAATAAAACTATATAATTCAGTTATGAAATTTTTTTCTAATTATAAGATAATCTTTTATAGTATAAATATTTCATTAATCATTTTATATCTTTTTCCAGGAAGTATTTTTGGTTGTATTTTTTTTGATGATTGTAGCATTCAACCTCAAATTACATCAGACTTTGCTGAGATTTCTTCGAATCATTTATATGCATTTTTTATAGTTTCAATTTTTGGTTATTTGACTTTTTTAAAAAATAAACAAATTAAATATCTAATTATTTATTTAATCTTATTAGCAATATTGCTTGAAATTTGTCATTTGTTTATACCACAAAGAAGTTTCCAATGGCCTGATTTGTTTGGAAATTTATTAGGTGTCTTTGTTGTAATTTTTTTCAAGAATCTTATAAATAAATATGGGTTTTTTGAAAAATAAATTAATACTTTTAATATTTTTTTTATTAACAGCATGTTCTTCAATTCCTAATAATACAGCTAATAGCTGCTTAATTTTTGATCAGAAATATTTGTGGTATAAACATACAAAAAAAGTTGAGAAAAAATGGGGTACTCCTATTCATATACAGTTAGCAATAATTAAGATGGAGTCAGATTTTGATTGGTTAGCAAAGCCTGCAAGGCAAAAAATTTTTAAAGTTATACCTTACAAAAGACCCTCAAGTTCATTTGGTTATTCACAAGCCATTAAAGGAACTTGGGAACAATACAAAAAAGAAACAGGAAATAATCTTGCAACCAGAGCAAGGTTTAAGGATAGTGTTGATTTTATTGGATGGTATACAAATAAAACAGAGACTATTTTAAAGATTTCTAAAAAAGATGCCTTCAAACAATATATTGCTTATCATGAAGGATGGGGAAACTTTAAATATTACAAAAAAAATAAAAAGGTAATTGGTTTAGCTAATAAAGTTAATAGGCAATCTGAAATTTATAAAAAACAATTAATTAAGTGTAAAGATTCTTTAAATAAAAATAAATATATTATTTTTTAGACAGTTCTCTCTTAAGCTCTAGATCTACCTCATCTATTCTTTTTGTATTTCTTGCCAAAGCCAAGTACATGGATGGTGTAACATATAAGGTAAAGAAGGTTGAAATGATCATACCTCCCAAAATAGTAGAGCCTACTGCTAATCTTGAACCTTCACCAGCTCCAGGGCCAATATTTCCAATTATTAAAGGCATCATAGCAATCATAGTACTCAAAGATGTCATAATGATTGGTCTGAATCTAACTGCACAAGCCTCTTTGACTGCAGACTCGATATTTTTTCCAGTAGCTCTAATTTGATTAGCATAATCTACTATTAAAATACTATTTTTTGTTGATATACCAATGAGAATAATCAGAGCAATCTGTGAAAAAATATTTACTGAGCTATTCAGAAATAAAACAAATACCAAACCACCAAAAATAGCCAGTGGGACAGTTAAAATAATTACAAATGGATGAATAAATGAATTGAATGTAGCTGCCATTACTAAATATGCAGTTAATAAAGCCAATGCAAAAATTATAAATAACTCATTACTTGTTTCCTTAATTTCCTCAGATTTTCCTTTCCAAGTAATTTGATTTTCTGGGGCCAAATCTGACATTACATTTTCAAGAAATTTTATTGCTTCAGTTAAAGTATAACCTTCATTTATATTTGCTGAAATAGTCACAGCTCGCTGTCGGTTATATCTTGCAAGTTCTTTTGCTGAACCTTCCTCCTTAAAATTAACAAGATTTGCTAAGGATATTAGTTTTCCATTAGTTTCTGATCTTACAAATATTTTAGAAATTCCATCTTTATTTCTTCTATCAGATAAATATTGTTGTACAATTATTGGATATTCTTTACCTAATTTATTAAAGGTAGTAATTCTTTTACCCCCATAAAGTGTCTCAAGCGTTTCTCCTATCGCTTTAGTTGAGACCCCAAGATCTTTTGCTTTATTTTTGTTAATGATTAATTTTACTTCAGGTTTATTTCTATTGTAGTCAGAATCGACTCTAGATAAATTTTTGTTTGATCTAATTTTTCTTATCACCTTTTTTTGAATTTCTTCAAGTTCATCGTAAGTACTCCCATAAATCACCATTTGTAATGGTTTATTATAACTTGAGACTCTTATAGATTGTGGAGATATTGGAAAAGCTAAAGCTTGAGGTAAAGATACGATTTTTCCAATTGCCTCTCTTAAAACTACTTGTTGCCCTTTTTTCCGATTTTTCCAATCATCAAGAAGAGCAATTATTATAAAACTATTAAATGAATTGGCTGAACTCCCAAACCCAGGAACTCTCATTATGAATCTAGAGTAAGGGCTATCTTCTGCTTGTAACAGAGGAATTAATCTAGCCTCAACCTTTTGGGCTTGCTCTTGAGTATATTCGAAAGAACTACCTTCATCTGTTGATCCAATTATCAAATATGCACCTCTATCTTCCATAGGTAGCAGTTCTTTTTTTGCAAAACTAAATAAAAGAATTGAACTAATTATTATAAAAATAATAAAGATACCTACAGATCTAGTTTTATTGATTATAATTCCAAGTGTTTCTTTATAAAAATTAGCGAAACTTAAAAAAATTTTTTCAAATCTTAAAATAAAAGTTTTTTTTGATGTTTTTTTTCGAAGAAACTTGCTTGCAAGCATAGGAGATAACGTCAGAGCTACAAATGATGAGACAACTATTGAGAAAGATAAAGCTATTGCAGTTTCCTTGAATAAAGTGCCAGAAATTCCCTCTATAAAAATTAGTGGCAAAAAGACTGCTACCAAAATTAATGTTGTAGCGATGATAGCAAAAGAAATTTGTTTAGATCCTTTATAAGCAGCTACTAATGGCGTTTCTCCATTTTCAATTCTTCTATAAATAGCGTCAGTCATGATAACTGAGTCATCTGTAATTATTCCAATAGCCAAAATAAAACTTAAAAGCACAAATATATTTATAGAAAGACCAAAAATATATAATCCAAGAAAGGATGCAATTAAACTTACAGGCAAAGCAACTGCTGGAACAATTACAGCCTTTAAGTTACCTAAGAATAAATAAATTATTATGACCACCAAAACAAATGCAATTAATAAAGTTTTATAAACTTCTTCAATAGCTGCTTCCACATAATTTGCTCTGTTAAATGCAACTCTTAAATCTAAACTTTCGGGCAAGGATTTCTTTACCTCCTTAATTTTCTTTTTAATATCGTTAGATAATTCTACTGTAGAAGCACCACTTCTAGCATAAATTCCAATCCCTACAGTTTTTAGATTAAGTTGATCTTTAGTTTGAGCTTTAAATAGTGTTTTTTCCGAAACTGGACCAAATTCAATGTTAGAAATATCAGATAGTAAAATAATTTTATTACCTGTTTTTTTTATCGGAAGTTGTTTAATTGTTTCGATATCATTATATGATTTATCTAAATTAAGTGTGAGGTCAATATTATCTGCTTCTAGAGTACCAGCAGGCAGTCTTATATTTTCTCCTCGTAAAGCGATCTCTACTTCTTGAATAGTTAAATTATTAGCAGCAAGTTTAATAGGATCAATCCAAACTCTAATACTTAATTCTCTTAATCCACCTACTCTTATTCTTCCTACATTTTTTACGCTTGAAAATTGATCAATTAAAAACCTATCAGCATAGTCTCCTAATTCCAAATCACTCCAGGTTGAAGAAGATAATGAAAGCCACATCGTTGTGGTAAATCCTGCAGCTCTTTTAAGTATTTGAGGAGGATCAGACTCAGAGGGCAAGTTATCAACAACTCTTGCAACTCTTTCCCTTATATCGTTAGCAGCATTATCTAAATCAATACTAGTATCAAATTCAACATTAATAGTGCTTCTGCCATTTTCAGATTTAGAATCAATATTCTTTATTCCTTCAGCCCCACCAACAACATCTTCTACTACTTGAGTGACTTCTTGATCTACGATAGAGGCAGCAGCAGATTTATAATCTACTTGAATTTGAACTACAGGAGGCTGAATTCCATTTGGTAATTCTCTAACTGGCAATTTCCAAAAAACAAATAAACCAAAAATAATTAATATTAGAGACATTACCCAAGATACCGTAGGTCTTTTGATGCTTAATTCTGTAATAAACATTTATTTATTTATAGGTTTTATTTTTCCTCGGGGTCTGACTTTTTTTAAACCCTCAGCTACAATAATATCTCCCTCACTTAAACCAGATATAATTTCAACATTTTTATTACCCCTGAGACCAGTATTCACTTCTGTTTTATTAGCAATATTATTTTCATTTATCTTATAAACATAAGACTTATCTCCTTCTATCATTATACTAGTATCTGGAACACTTAATGAGTTTCTCAAATCAAACTTAACACCAACTTCAAGCAAAGACCCTGAGATAAGCTCTAAATTATTATTTTCAATTTTTATTCTTGATAATAAACTTCTAGTATCAGCATTAATTCTACTTGAAACAAAATCCACCTCACCCTCAAAAATCTTATCTTTATAACTTGATAGTTTGACCTCTACTGGCAATCCTTTTTTAATTGATGCAGAATAATTTTCAGGAATTTTAATATCTGAATATATAGTTGAGTTATCGTCTAATGTGATAATAAAAATGTTATTTGAAACAAGAATATCTTCAGTAAGACCTGTGTATCCAAGCACTCCACTAAATGGAGCTAAAATATTTCCACTCTTCAATTTGATTAAAATCTCACCTTTTTTAACGAAATCTTTTAATTTTAAATCTTCAACAAGATCATCTTTTTTAATTTTAAAAGTTTTTGATCTTTTTGAAATTGCTGTTCCAAAAGTTTCTATTTTTTCTGAAAATTCTTTGCTTACAACTTGGGTGACAATTATTCCAGGAGGCGGTCTTTTGCTAAATTTCTTCTTAAAATGATTGCCTATCATGGTTCTTCCAATAATTACAATCGCTATGATTAGAAAAAAAACTAATATTATTGAAATAAATTTTGTTGATCTTTTCATAAGTTTTTTTAAATTATGCCGTATTCCGCCCAAGAACCGTCATAAATACAAGGGTGATATTTATCATTTATTAAAGAATAAGCTAGTGCCAAAACACACGCAGTAACTCCAGAACCACATGAAAAAACTATATTTTTTTCATAAATGTTTTTCAAACAAGATTTAAAAATATCTTTAAGTTTTTCTTCATCTTTAAATGTTTTATCCTCATTAAGACATTCATTGAATGGTATACAATAAGAATTTTTAATATTTCCACTTCTTAAACCTTTTCTTGGTTCGGGAATTTTTCCTTCAAATCTCTCTCTACTTCTCGCATCAATAACCTTGAATTTTTGCTCCTCTAAATTTTGATTGATTAATTTTTTATTTTTTACTAACTCTTTTTTTTCATGAGCTTTATAATCTGATATTTTGATCTTATTTATTGTTTTAGTTACTCCTCTTTTTTCTTTAATCCATTTTTTTAAACCTCCATTTAAAACATGAATTAATTTTGGATCATGCCCATAATAGATAAAATTAAACCAGCAACGACAAGAACTAATTACATCAGAATTATCATAAACAACTATCTTATCATTTTTCTTGATGCCCATTTTTGAAACTATTTTCTCCCATTCATTTATTTCAACTAACATATGAGGAAGTTCAGTATCTTTTTTTGAATTATTATCTAAATCAAAGAAAATAGAATTTTGAATATGTTGAGTTTTATATTCTTTAAAACCATCCCTTTTTGTTTGAGGCATATGCCATGAACAATCAATAATTTTAACTTTGTTAAGATTCATTTCCAGCCAATCGGTTTCAACTAATGGCATCTTATCTTTTTTCTAAATATTTTTGATGGTATTCTTCAGCTGGGCAATAATTATTTAATAAAGTGATCTTGGTTACTACTTTATTAGATAATCTTTCATTAACATCTTTTAATACTTTTTCAGCTGTTATCTTTTGAATATTATTAAGATAAAATATTTCACTTCTATATTGAGTTCCAAAATCTGGTCCCTGTGAATTTAATGTAGTGGGATCATGAATTTGAAAAAAAATTTTTAAAATCTTTTCATAAGTTATTATTTTTTCATCAAAATCAAGTTTGACAACTTCAGCATGATTAGTACCACCAGCACATACTTCTTTATAAGTTGTAGTAGGACTGTTGCCACCGCAATAACCAACCTCAGTTTTAATAATACCTTCAATTTTACTAAATTTTATTTCGGGTCCCCAAAAACATCCAAGTGCTAAAACTGCTATTTCCATTGATTATAAAATAAATTAATTTACAAATTATTCTTATGCTCAGTAAAAATCAATTAGGTTTTTTGTACATGTTCATGTCTGTTTGTGCCTTTTCTATAATGGATATTATTGTAAAATGGTCAATTGAATATCCTATTGGGCAAGTTTTATTTTTTAGAGGTTTTTTTGGAATAATCTTTTATTTTTGTATTATTCCTAGAGACAGACTCCATAATTTTTATTTTACCAAAAGAGCTGGACTTCATTTCTTAAGGTGCTTATCAGGATTAATTGCGTTAGTTGCTATTTTCATTGCTTTAAGAAGTTTACCTTTAGCAACAGTTGTTAGTATCTCTTTTGCAGCTCCAATATTTACAACTATTTTCTCAATTTTTTTATTAAATGAAAAAGTTGGATTATTTAGATGGTTAGCTGTCTTAGTTGGATTCATAGGAATTTTAGTTATCACTGAACCAGGAATAAGTTCATTAAATATTTATTATGTTTTTCCAATAATTTTCTGTTTGGGGCTTTCTTATGTTGCAATAGCGATCAGACAGTTATCAACTTCAGAACCTGTTTGGTTAATTTCTTTTTATTTTTCTTTAGCTATAACTTTATTAAGCTTTTTAACAATTCCTCAGGGGTGGGTAATGCCAGATTTAAGAGATTTTTTACTATTGTCAATGGTAGGTGTTTTTGGTGGTGTTGCAAATTTATGGCTTAGTCAGTCTTATAAATATTCTGAAGTGTCCTTAGTTACACCACTGAAATACTTAGCTCTAGTTTTTGCAATATTTTTTGGCTACTTTATTTGGAATGAAATACCAACTATTAAAACATTATTTGGTGCAGCTTTAGTTATAATTTCTACAATGATTATTTTTAGAAGAGAAATTTATCAAAAAAAAAATATCACATCTAAAACAATTAATGACTAAAGTTCCAAAGTATTGGAATCAAGCAAAAAAAAATTTGTCTAAGAAAGACAAAATAATGGCTAGATTAATTAAAAGTTATGAAAGCCCATCAGAAACTATTTTAACATCAAGAAAAGATATCTTTTATTCATTATGTAAAAGTATAATTGGACAACAAATAAGTGTTGCTGCTGCTAATTCTGTTTTTTTAAAATTCAAAAAAAAATGTAATAATAAGATAAATCCCAGAATAGTCTCAAGATTGACTTTTTCACAAATTAAAACATGTGGTCTTAGTCGCCTAAAGGTTATAGGAATAAAAAGTTTAGCTAAGCAAACTTTAGATAAAACTTTTAATCCTAAACTTATAAGTAAGATGAATGATGAAGAGGCCATTAAGTATTTATCAAATTTAAGACAAATAGGAAGGTGGTCTGCTGAAATGATATTACTTTTTACATATAACAGATCTAATATTTGGCCCACACAAGACATTGGCCTCCTAAGAGCAATTTCGAAAAATTATAAAAAAAAATACTTACCACCTGATAAGTTTGTTTGTTTACTTAAAAAAAGGTTTTCACCTTATTGTTCAGTTGCAACATGGTACTTGTGGAGAAGCATAGATCCTGAACCTATTCAGTACTAAATCCCTCAATAATTTGCATATGTCTTGTTGTTGTTTCTTTAGCCAAATTCCAACCAGCTAGATATTCTTTTGATTCATGACATTTTAAGGCTTGTTCATAACTTGGAAATTCCCAAACTACTGTTCTAACGAAGTCATCTCCGTCAAATGTTTTATGATTCCCCCCTCTTACTAGAGGCACTCCACCAAATCCTTTAATTATAGGTGTTACTGTTTCTGCGTATTTTTTTAAATTTTCTTGATTGTCTATTTTTAGATATAAACTTATCCAATATGCTTTCATGATTTCTCCTTTTTAAATAATTTTAATTATGATAATAGATTTCATGGCAGAGAAATTAATCATCGAATTTGATGAATATACTAAAATTGTTGAGAAATTAGCAATAGAAATTCACAAAAACTATAAACCTACAGTTCTTGTAGGGATTATGAGAGGTGCAGCACCAATAATTGATATTTTATCTAGAATTTTAAAACTTCCAATTGCTTATATAGTTATCCAAAGTTATTCAGGTGAGGGCATGGAGGACAAGCAAGGTCAATTAATGTTTGCAAGAGAAATAAGTTCTTTAGCAAAAAATGAAGATTTTAAAAAGGTACTTTTAATCGATGACTTATCAGACACTGGGCTTACTTTAAATAAAAGTATTGAATGGTTAAAAAATTATGCTCCGACCAAAAGTTACATTAAAGAAGTTAAAACAGCATGTTTATGGAAAAAAAAATCTTCATCTTTTGAGCCTGATTTTTGCCCTGTAAAATTAGACTCAGACCCTTGGATTGTACAGCCAACGGAGCATTATGAGGAACTATCTATTGATAAATTAATTGAAAAAAATAAATAGGGCCAGACTAAACTGGCCCTATTAAATTTGTTTAAGCGACTGCAAAACTTACAACACTTAATACTGCAACAACCCATATTGCAGGTGATGTACTTGAAAATTTTCCAGTAAATATTTTGATTAATGCATAAGACACAAATGCTAATGCAATACCGTTACTTATACTATACGTTAAAGGCATTGCTATCATTGCAAGAATTGCTGGAGCAGACTCAGAAATATCATTCCACTCTATATCTGTAATGTTTCTTATGAAAAGAACAGACACAAATAGTAATGCTGCACCATCAATTTGCTTAGGTAAACTAGTTGCCAAAGGAGCAAAAAATATACAAGCTAAGAATAATATACCTACTACTAATGAGGTCATTCCAGTTTTTCCTCCAGCTTTAACACCTGCTCCAGACTCTACATAGCTCGTAACTGTAGTAGTTCCCATCATTGCACCAGCAACAGTACCAACACTGTCAGATAGCATTGCTTTATTAATATCTTGAACTTTACCATCTTTATCTACCTTACCAGCCACGTTAGCAACTGAAGTTAAAGTTCCAGCAGTATCAAAGAAGTCAATAAATAATAATGTAAATATTACAGTAGACATTCCTGCTGTCATTGCAGCAGATAGATCAAACTCAAATAAATATGTCATTGGAGGCGGGGAGCTTGCAATACCATTAAATTTCGCTAGTCCTGCAGCCCAAGCAATAATACTAAAAACTAGAATACCAATAATTATGTTTCCTTTAACATTCATTTTTTCTAGAACTATAATCGCTATAAAAGTTGCACATCCTAGTAAAACTAAAGGATCACTTAGATCACCCAGTTGAACTAAGGTAACAGGATTATCAACTACCACTTCCATAATTTGTAGACCTATTATTGCCAAGAATAAACCAATACCAGCTCCAATTCCTAGTTTTAAACTTTTAGGAATAGAATTAATTAACCAAGCTCTAATCGGTGTTAAAGAAATAATTAAAAATAATACCCCGGCAACCAATACTGCGCCTAAAGCTTCTTGAGGCGTGTATCCCATACCAGCACAAACTCCAAAAGCTACAAATGCATTAATTCCCATTCCTGGTGCAAGTCCTATAGGCCAAGTTTTTCCATAAAAAGCCATTATAAAACACGCTAAAGCTGTAGCTAAAATAGTAGCTGTATAAACTGCGCCGAAATCAAAGAAACCTTTATCGGGTCCGGCAAATTCTCCCGATAATATAAATGGATTTAAAAACATTATATAAGCCATGGTTAAAAACGTAGTTGTTCCGGCTATTACTTCAGTTTTAAAATCTGTTTTGTGTTTTTTATAATTGAAATAATTTTCAAGCATTTTTCCTCCTATTAGAGAAATAATTATTTGATTCTTTTTATAATTACCTTTTAAAACTAGGCTTTATTCACATATTTCAACTCAGAAGTTTATATTTATGCCATAATTAGGTTGTTATGATTGAAGCATGAAGAAACTAAAAATTATTTTTACAAGCTTTATTGTAATAATGATCCTATCAGGGTGTCAGACTATTAAACAAAAAACAGATGCTATCGTCGAAAAAGAAAATCAAAAATTAAGTAAATATATTGGTAAATCCTCAAGTGTTTTACAGATAGATTTAGGAAAACCAGATGAGGATTTTAAAAATGATAAGGGCAACTTAGTATTTGTTTATAATACTAAAAAATATGGAATTCCTTGTGAAAGAAGATTTGAGGTAGATCCAAACTCTGTTGTTGTTGGTTTTGTATCAAACGGTTGTTTTTAATGATACCTGTGGGGAATTGCACCCCACAAGCAAGGTTTAATTTATTTTATTTCTATAAGCTTTTTCTTCTTATGCTCTGGAACAATTCTCTCACAAGATATTGTTAAAAGACCATCCTTAAGCTCAGCACCATTAACCTTTACATCATCAGCAATAGTAAATGACCTTGCAAATTGTCTTTGAGAAATACCTTTGTGAATTATTTCTCCATCAGCATTATTATTATCTGATTTATTAACTTGTTTCGTTCTTACTGTTAATAAATTATCCTCAAACTCAACTTCAACATCATCTTTATTAAAACCAGCTAAAGCAACTTCTATTGCGTAGTTATCCTTTCCAGTTTTTCTAATGTTATAAGGCGGGTAGTTTGACTGCATCGTCAAAGCACCATTCCCTAACATATTTTCAAATTGATCAAACATATCGTCGAATCCAATTGAAAATGGTCTAAGTGAGTTAAATATAGATAAATCCTTACTTGTCATATTATCCTCCTTTGTTAAGCAAGTTTATATTTTGTAAGTCCCTTTAGGCGACTTACTAGTTTAATTTAGGAACTAATTATTAATTTTCAAGATATAGAAATTAAATTTTTTTGGATATTTTTAGGGCGAAAGCATAATCCATAGCAATTTCCTCAATTGCACCATCTCTACCTGACTTACCTCCATGTCCAGCATTCATTTCAGTTTTTAGAAGCAATAAATTGTTATCTGTTTTAAAGTCTCGAAGTTTAGCTGTGAATTTAGCTGGCTCATCAAATAATACCCGGTTATCACTTAAGCTTGTTGTAATTAACATATGAGGATAATCCATTTTTTTTATATTGTTATAAGGTGCATATGAAAAAATATATTTAAAATGATCTTTATTATCTTTGGCGTTTCCAAATTCATCAAATTCCCCAACTGTTAAAGGCAAAGAATGATCTAGATTAGTAGTTAAAGAGTCGACAAATGGAACTGCCATTATAATTCCTAGAAACAATTCAGGAGCTTCATTAACTACTGCGCCCATTAATAGCCCTCCTGCAGAGCCACCCATTCCTATTATCTTGCCTTCAGAAGAATACTTGTTTTCAATTAGATATTTTGCAGCGTAAATATAATCTTTAAAAGTATTTTTTTTATTTGTTAGCTTTCCTTCCTTCCACCATTTCATACCTTTTTCCATTCCACCTCTTATATGTGCAGTTACCCAAATTATATCTCTGTTGATTAGACTTAACCTTGTTGATGAAAAACCAGGACTCATTGAATTTCCATAAGATCCATAGCCGTATAATAAAATATTTGCAGTTCCATCTATTTTAGTTTTTTTATGTCTTGTTATAGTCAGAGGAACTAACCTTCCATCGTGGGATTTATATTCTACTCTTTCTACGATATAATCCTCAGAATTATGTCCTGAGGGTATTTCTTGTTCCTTAACTAATTTTTTATTTTTTGTTGAAAGATTATATAAATAAACTCTTGAGGGAGTTTTTGGTGAAGAATATCCAAGATAAATTTCATCTGTGTTTTTATCCTTTTGCCTCAAAGAAATATTGGGAACATAAACCTTTTCGTCAGAAAAAACTATTTCCTCCTCTAGTCCTGTTGAAACATTTTTTACAAATAGTTTATCTAATGCTTCAGACACTTCAGAGCGAAGTATCCAATTTTTTAAAAATACTAAACCTCCTATCAAAACTTCATTTTTTGCCTCAATAAAAGGCTTCCAATTTTGTGTTTCTAAATTATCTGAAATATCTACCTTGAAGTCTTCAGCATCTTTATTTGTGTGATTATAAAATTTATTATCCCAAGAGTTTACAGAATATAAAATTCCTTTCTCCCTTTTTTTTATTAATTTAGGTTTTGGTTTTTTTTCATCAACTTTGAAATAATACTGTTCTGAGGTATTATGATCTGAAGTTGTAATAAAATAATATTTTTCATCTGAACTTATATTGATCCCTACAGTAAACGCTTCACTTTTTTCCTCAAAAACCAGCTCATCAGAATTATTATGATTTCCAATTTCATGTCTAAAAATTTTTCTAGCTCGATGGTTTTCATCTAGTTTTGAGTAAAAGATATATTTATCATCCAAACTAAAAGTAATACCTCCTGATGTATTAGAGATTTCTTTTGTAATAATCTTGTTAGAAATAATTTCTCTTACAAAAATGGTGTAATATTCTGACCCTTTTGTATCTAAAGAATAAGCGAGATATTTATCATTATGACTGACCTCTAAATCACCTACCCCAAAATACTCTACTCCTAATTTTTCTTTTTCTTTGTCTCCATTCCAAATTTCCTCAATTTTATTTGTTTCAATTTTTCTTCTCAATTTTATAGAATAATTTCCCTCAATTGTAGTCTTAGTCCAATATTCATATGTGTGATCTTTGTAGGGAAGAGACTCATCATCAAGTTTAATTCTTGCTTTTACTTCATCAAATAATTTTTTTTGTAAATTTTTTGTGTCTTTTAAATGATATTCTGTGTATTTATTTTCCTGTAACAAATATTCCTCTACCTCAGGTTCTAATTTATTTTTGTCTGTTAAAACTTCTAAAATATTTTTTTGATGTATCCAGCTATAATTGTCTTCCCAAGTGATATTGTGACAAGATTTTATTTCAGGTTTTTTCCTAAGTTGTGGTACTTTCATAGTATATAGAAATATATGAATATTATAATTTATACATTAGTTATATTGACAGCTTTTTACTTTTTGATGAAGTTTATTAGTAACATTTCATCAAAAAAGATATCTAAAAGTATAAGATTCTTAATTATCTTGGGATTAATTGTTTTAGCAGTTTTATTTGCTATTGGAGGAAAATATTTGTTAACTTTACCTCTGACCTTGGCTGGTCTTGCATTATTAAAGTTAAAAGGATTATCTCTTTTTCAACTAATATCGCTATATAGATTAATACAAACTTTGAGAAGATCAGGACGATTTTCGTTTAATCAACCCGGAACCAGAAACTCTTCTTCGATATCTATTCCAGAAGCATATAAGATCTTAAATTTAGATATAAGTAAAAAAATTACTAAAGAAGAAGTAAATAAAGCTTATGTTAAAATACAAAAAAAAATACATCCAGATATTTCTCCTGAAACCTCAAGGCTATCATCAATAGTAAATGAGGCAAAAGATATAGTTTTAAATGATATTTCTTAATTAAGAATTTCTATAACTTTCCTGTAAACTTTTTCAGGATTAATTTTTTCTTTTCCATAGGTATGGTGATTTACTGTTTCCACTCCATCAGGAATTATTGGAAACATTCTTGAATTATAGTTTCCATAAACTATAGGAGTATCTACCATTAAAGTAATTGTTTTTATACCTAGGGCCGCTGATAAATGACTAAAGCTACTATCGTTACAAATAGATAAATTACAATTTTTTATAATAGGCAAGGTTTCTTTAATTGAAAAATTATCCAAAGGGAAACAAATATTCTTAAATTTAGAGTTTAATATTTCTTTCAATATAATTTGCTCTTCATTATTTTTACCAGTAGCAAGAAAAAATTTACAATTTTTATTTTTTGATATTTTTTCGATTACAGATAAAAATATTTTTGATGGAACTCTTTTAGTTGGGCCAGAACCTCCAATTCCTAAAAGTATATTTGTGTCATCTTTATTAATATTAAATTTTTTAATTGATTCTAAGATTATCGAATTATCTATTTGAATTTCAGGATCTCCTGTAACTTTTAAATTTATTTTATCTATAAAAAATTTTTTTGGAGTATCAATTATATGTTGATCAGTTTTTTGGAATAATGGATATTGATAAATTTTTGAGATACCGGACAATCTAGCAATTAAATTAAATCTCAAAGATGAATTAAAAATGAAAATTTTTTCAAAATTTTCCTTTTTTAAATCTTTAATTAAATTGAGGCTACCTATAAAGCCTTTATGCTTATTGTTATTTTTATCTCTTTCTAAAGTTATAATTTTATCAATATAACTTGTTTGATGTAAATATTGGTTTGCCTTTGAACTTTCTTTCACAAGTAAACTTATAGGTGAATTATATTTTTTGAATAAAGCCTTAATAAAGGGAAGAAAGATTATAGTATCCCCAATTCCCATTCTATTTTGAACTGCTAATATTTTCATATGGTATTTATAAACTTTACTAGATATATTTTTTATATAAATTTTTATTATGACAAAAATAAGTGGAATATTTGCAGCTACAATGTCAGTTTTTAATTCTGACTTAAGCCTTAATATAGAGAAAACAATAGAACATGCTGAAAAGCTCATAGATCAGGGTTGCCATGGAACAGCAATATTTGGAAGTACGGGTCAGGCTCAACTAATATCGGTTTCAGAAAAAATCAAACTTTTAAATAATCTTTCAGCCAGTAAACATAAGGATAAGCATTTAATAGGTACAGGCTTAAATTCGTTGACTGAAACAATAAATTTTATGAGAGTAGCTACTTCATTAAGTTTTAAAAAGTTTTTAATTATGCCTCCAGCATATTACAAGTATGGTGATAAAGAAGTAATTCAATTTTACTCAAAAATAATAGAAGCAGTGCCTTCGTGCAAGATTATACTTTATAATTTTGAGAAGCTTTGTGGGTATAAATTTAGTTTAGAATGTGTTGAGGAGCTTGTAAAAAAATTTCCAAATCAGATAGTAGGTGTTAAAGATAGTTCTTATAATTTATTTGAAAGTTTAAAATTAGAAAATTTTTCCATTTTTCCTGGTTCAGAACTTAAACTATTAAAAGGCCTACAGCTAGGCTGCTCAGGTATAATAACTGCAACTTGTAATGCAACAGCTGAACTTTCTAGAAAAGTTTATGATGATTTTTTTTCTGGCAAGGAACAATCTTATAACCAAAAATTGTGTGAGGTAAGAAAAAATTTTGATAAGTATAACCTGATTTCAGGATTACATACCTTTTATTCTAAAGAGAATAAAATTTATGAAAATATTTTACCTCCATTAAGACTTCTAAATGCGAATGAGCAAAAAGATTTAATAGATAATTTGAATAATTTAGACTTTAAACTTAATTCTAAAATGGCAGCTTGATATGCAATTAGCTAGATTTTTAAACAAGGTTTTTAAAAAAGGTGGGTTCATTTTGACTGATGCTAATTCAAAAGATTATATAATTGGAAAACCTGGAAATAATCCCTTAAAATTAAAAATCTTAAAAAAGGATCTTAATTATAAATTATTATTTCACCCAGACTTATATTTTGGTGAGGCCTATACAAATGGAGAAATAATTATTGAAAACGGTACTCTTACTGATTTTTTAGATTTAGCTTTAATGAATTTTGGAAGAGGAGAATTGAATTTTTTTAGTTATTTAATTAACCGTCTAAGAGGTTCATATAGGTACCTAACGAATTTTAATTTTATAAAAAAATCAAAGATGAATGTATCCCATCACTATGATATTTCTGATGATTTGTATGATTTATTTTTAGATTCTAAAAGACAGTATTCTTGTGCATATTTTAAAAATGATAATGATACTTTAGAAGTAGCACAAAATAATAAGATCCAACATATAATTAAAAAATTAAATATAAAAGATAATCAAAAAGTTTTAGATATAGGTTGTGGCTGGGGTTCATTAGCATTTGATATTGCCAAAGCTGCAAGTTGTGAAGTTACTGGGATTACTTTATCTGAAAATCAATTTAATTACTGTAATCAAAAAGCTAAAGATTTAAACTTAGAAAATCAGGTAAAGTTTAAGCTAATGGATTATAGAGAGCTTAATGAAAAGTTTGATAGAATAGTGAGTGTAGGGATGTTTGAACATGTAGGAAGAAAGTTCTACAAAAAATTTTTTAAACAAATAGAAAAACTTTTGAATGAAGATGGAGTATCTTTAATACACACAATAGGTTCAGTAAATCCACCAAGAGATCCTCATCCATGGATAACTAAATATATTTTTCCAGGAGGTTATACTCCTAGCTTAAGTGAAGTAACAACTCCAATAGAAAAAGCAGGCTTGATTGTGACTGATATAGAGGTTTTAAGACTTCATTATTCTCATACTTTGAGACATTGGAAAGAAAATTGTATAAAAAATAAGGAAAAAATTATTAAGATGTTTGATGAGAGATTTTTTAGAATGTGGGAATTTTATCTTGCTGGATGTGAGATGGCTTTCAAGTGGGGTGACCAAGTTGTATATCAATTTCAACTTTCGAAAAATTATAGCTCAACTCCAATGACAAGAGACTATATTTATCAATAAATTATTGATAGAATCTGATTTCCTCTAAAATGAAAAAAAAGAGAAAAAAATTAAAACAAAAGAAAAAAATTATTAAGCGAGTTTATAAAAACAAGTCATCTAAAAAGTTCAAAAAAAAGATTAAAAAGGTACCAAAAATTAAGAGAAAAAAAAATAAAAAATTAAAGCCTAAAATTTTAAAAAAAAAAACTAATTTCATAACAAAAAAAGTTAAAAAAGAAAGCTTAGCTTTAAAACTAGTTAAATTTCAATTATCTATAAAACCACAATTTAATTTTAAGATAAATTTTAATTTAGAGAAATATATCCAGAGTTTCTTCGATAAAATTTCAGAGACAATTTCAGACTATAAAACCTTAAAGATTGATGAAAAAAGACGAATAAAAATAGAGAAAATTGAGAATGAAAGAAAAGAAAAAATTAGGTTAGAAAATGAAAAAAAACAAGAAGAAGTCCTTAAGGTAAGATTGAAAGAACAGGCTTTAAGAGAAGAAGCAAGATTAGAAAAACAAAGAACAAAAGATATAAAGGTTTTTTTAAGAAAAGAGCAAGCCCTCCTAAGAATTGAACAAGCTGAAAAACAAAAACAGTTTTTAAAGCAATTGAGATTAGATAAACAAATAGAAAAATTTAGAATTAGAGAAGTTAAAGAGCTTGAAAAACTTGAAAAAATTTCATTAAGAGAAAAAAGAGAAGATTATTCTGCATTACAAGAAAGAATAGATAAATTAAAAGAAAAATACAGAATTATTAGAGATCAGAAAATTAAAGAAAGAGTAGAAGCATTAGGTGTTAATCTTCAAGGAAATGAAGATAGAGAAACTTTATTAAAGAAAGAAAAAGAATATACAATTGCAAGACAAAAAATTGAATTTGCTTTAGAGAGTTTTTATAGAAGCGCTAGTAGTTTAGTTTTTCAACTTAATAAAAGACACATCACCAGACATATGTCTATTTTTAGATGTATTGATAGAAGATTTGAGACAGGAGAAATATTTATTAAATGGGATGAGTCAGACGATGAAGATTGGTTGTTATTAATTTATATCAAAAATAATTCACCAGATGAAGGAATCGTAATTGAAGATAAAACAAATCCAGAAAAAAATTTATCACATGAGTTTAAAAATATAGATATTTTTAAAGCCTCAGACACAATGGTTGACTCTTTAACGCAGCTTATAGCTAGAAAAAGAGCATAAAATAATAATTAAATTTTTATTTAAATTGGGTACAATCTAAAATGCTTTTTGGTTCAATCTTTTTGATAATTCTTTATTTAATTTTGCAATATATTCTTGCTTGGATTACTTTTTTTAATAATTTGGACTCACGTCTTGGAGATAGTACGTGGAGATTTAGTTATGATTATCCTGTAGTAGGGGACAGAGATATTTCTGATTTAGATGATAAAGACTTTGTCAGATTAAGAAGAAAAAAAAACAAAATTGTTTTATTGATGTATTCGATTGTTCTTATAATGTTTATAGCCTCATTATCATTATTGAGTCAGTTCTTATTATTTTTTTTTGATTAATTTTTTAATTGTTTCTTATTTTTTAGGTATAAAAAAAAAGCAACAACTTCATAGCCAAAAGAAAATAAATTAAAGATAATTGGTAATTTAAAAAAATTGTATAAAAACTTATATTTTGGCATTTTTTTCCATAATGCTAAAAATGCCTCTGCACCCTCAATAACTTTTTCATTTTCTTTAATATGAAGTCTACGTAAAAGCTCTTTACTATTTTTTGATGTTTCTTTTTTAGCTAACTCGTTATTAGTAATATCAATCCATTCAATTTCTTGAATCTTTTCTTTTTTATATAAATCAATTTCAGCCTTACAAATTTTGCAAGAATTATTAAAATAAACCTTCATTATTAACAATTATTTACTAACTATCTTAAGTTATGTACATGCGTAAAATACTCTAGTTGAAAATTATTTCAAACAACCTATGTTTTACTATCTATGAGCAATTTCTTTGATAAATCTGATTTAAATAGAAACGAGGCCGAAACTATTGTCTCAGATACATTAAAAAAATGTGATGATGGAGAATTATATTTAGAAAATTCTAAGTCCGAAAGTATTTTATTAGATGACAATAAGATTAAAAAATCTAGTTATAATTCTGATTTAGGTTTTGGCTTTAGAGCAGTTTCAGGTGAAATTGTTGCTTATTCACATTCTAACGAAATATCAAAAAATTCGTTAAAACAATCCTCTGAAAATTTAAAATCAACATTAAAATCTGCAAAAGGCAATTATGATTATTCAATTCCTAAATCAAATAAAAAATATTACACAAACATTAATCCTATAGAGGAAAAAACACTTAACTCAAAAATAGAGATATTAAATAAAGTAAATGAGTACCTAAGAAAAAAAGATAATAATGTTAAACAGGTGACTGCAAATTTTAGTGGTGAACAAAAGTCTGTAGAAATAATTAGGTCTGGTGGTGAAACTCTGACTGATGTGAGACCCTTAGTGAGATTCAATGTTTCAGTAATGCTTGAAAAGAATGGTAGAAAAGAGTCAGGTGTTTACGGAATTGGTGGAAGACAATCTTACGATGATTATTTGACAAATGATAATTGGAAAAATGTTTGTGATGAAGCTTTTAGAATAGCTTCAGTGAATTTAGACAGCAAACCTGCTCCTGCAGGAGAAATGAAAGTTGTACTTGGTCCAGGTTGGCCTGCGATATTAATTCATGAAGCAATAGGTCATGGCTTAGAGGGTGATTTTAATAGAAAAAAAACTTCTGCATTTCATAATTTAATGGGACAAAAAGTTGCGAGTGAGGGTGTAACCATAATTGATGATGGAACTTTAGATAATAGAAGAGGAAGTCTTACAATTGATGATGAAGGCACACCTACAGAAAAAACTGTACTGATAGAAAATGGAATTTTAAAAAACTTTATGCAAGACAGATTAAATGCAAGATTAATGAAGACTAGATCAACAGGTAGTGGTAGAAGAGAAAATTATAGACATATCGTATTACCAAGAATGAGAAACACCATGATGCTAAGTGGAAAACAAACTCAAGATGAAATGATAAAATCTGTAGATAGAGGTATTTTTGCAGTTAGCTTTGGAGGGGGACAAGTTGATATTACATCAGGAAAATTTGTTTTTAATTGCACAGAAGCTTACGAAATTATTAATGGTAAAATTGGTTCACCAATAAAAGGAGCAACTTTAATAGGTGATGGTCCTTCAATTTTGAAAGAAGTTTCAATGGTTGGTAATGATATGATGTTAGATCCAGGAATTGGTACTTGTGGTAAAGCAGGGCAAGGAGTTCCAGTGGGGGTAGCACAGCCTTCAATTTTAATAAATAAAATGACTGTTGGTGGCACTAATTTATAAATGGTTAAAGATCAGGAATACCTAGAAAAAAAAGCATCATATTGTTTAGATCTAGCAAAAAAATTAGGGGCTACGGGCTCAAGTGTAAATGTAGGTAATTCTATTTCTGAAACAGTAAATTTTAGAAATAAAAAGCTAGATGAGTCAAACAGATCTGATAATCTTGGCATAGATATTACGACATTCATTGGCAAGAAAAAGTCATCAATATCATCATCAAATTTGCTAGAAGATAATTTAAATATTTTAATTGAAAAATGTATCGAAACTACAAAAAATACTCCAGAGGATGAATTCAACTCACTACCAGATAAGGATCTATTGGCTCAAGAAGTTAAAGATTTTAATTTATATGATGACACTCATTTAGAGAATGATAGTAAGGCTGGATATTTAACAAGACTGGAGGCTGCCGCCTCAATGGATAAAAAAATAGTAAATACAGAATCTAGCTTTGTAGAAAATAAATCAAATTTTATTTTAGCGAATAGCGATGGTTTTTGTAAAGGTTTTAAATCTTCATCTTTTGTAGCCTCTAGTGTAGCTGTTGCAAAAGATGATAAAAGTATGGAGAGAGACTATGAATATACACATAAATGTCACTTTAATGATATAAAGAATGCTGAGGAACTAGGAAAAAAAGCTGCAGAACACACTCTTAGAAAACTTAGTCCAAAAAAAATAGGCAGTGAAAAGATTACTATTATTTTTGATAAAAGAATTGCCAAAGGAATATTAAGTACTTTTGCAAGTGCTATATCTGCTTCAGCTATTTCGAGAGGAACTTCATTTTTAAAAGATAAAATTAATCAAAAAATTTTTTCAGATACAGTAAATATTTTTGATAAGCCTGATATATTTAAAGGCCAAGCCTCCAGAAGTTTTGACTCAGAAGGTGTTAGAACAGATACACTAAAATTAGTTGAGCAAGGGGTATTAAAGAATTATTTAATAGATACCTATAGTGGCAGAAAGTTAAACCTTAAATCTAATGGAAGATGCGGAGGGACTAGCAATCTTTACTTTGAAAATGGAAAAATTAGCTATAAAGATTTAATAAACTCTAGTTCTAAATGTTTATACATAACAGAAACAATAGGACACGGAAGTAATATTGTGACTGGTGACTACTCTGTGGGTGCAACTGGATTTTTAATTGAAAATGGAGAATTCAAACATCCAATTAACGAGATAACGATTGCAGGTAATTTTAAGGATATGTTTCAAAATCTAACTTTAGCAAATGACTTAGAATTTGAATACTCAACTAATTCTCCAACAATGATGATTGAGGGAATGGTTGTTGCTGGTAAATGAGTGATTATTGTGTAATCGGATCTGGCATTTCAGGTGCTACTATTGCAAATTTACTTAACAAAAAATTTCAAGTCAATTTATATGATAAAGGTAGAGGACCAGGAGGTCGAGCTTCATTTAAAAGAATAAAAGGTCAGATTGGCTTTGATCATGGAACACAATATTTTTCTCCTAAGACAATAGAATTTAAAAAATTTGCAAATAAATTGATTAAAATAAAAATTTTGAAAAAATGGAGTGGTAATCATATTTTCTTAAATTCTAAAAAAAAAGAAAATAAAAAACACATTAAAATAATTGGGAAAAAAGGCAATAATGACATTTGTAAATTTCTTTTAAAAAAAGTTAAATGTTTTTATCAAAGGGAAGTCAAAAAAATTTACTACAAAAATAAATTATGGTTTCTGCTATTCACCGATGGTAAAATAAGAACTTATAAAGGGATCATTTTAACATGCCCTTTTCCACAACTTAAAAAACTTTCAGAAAAATTTATAAATAACACATTTATAAAAAGAAAATTAAAAATGGATGCAAATATTACAGTTATGATTGCAATTAAAAAAAATAAAAAATCACCTAGCAGCTTTCTTTTTGATGACCCAGTCCTAGGTTGGGCAGGTAATGAAAATACAAAAAAAAGGTTTAAATCAAAATATGATTTATGGACACTTCAAAGTACCTTTAAATGGGCAAACAAAAATATAGATAAAAATAAAAAAAATTTAAAAAAAAACTCAAAAATTTTAATCGAAAAATTTTTTAAACTTACAAAAATAAAAAAAACTAAAGTAATTTATAGTATTAATCATGGTTGGAAATATTCATCAAATTCTAAACCATTAAAAATAAGAAGTTATTGGGATCCTCAAAAAAAAATAGGAGTATGTGCTGATTGGTTTATTGGACCCAGATTAGAATCTGGATGGATAAGTGCACATGACTTATTTAAAAAAATTAATTAAACAATTACTCAATTTTTTTTAAACGATATTCCCAATCTCCCATTCTTGAATATGAAACTTTTAAAATTGTAGAGTTTTTTTGATCATACCAAATATTAAAATCGAGTCTTTTATCTTTAGGTATACTCATGTCCTTGGACTTTAATGTAAAATGGTCTACTTGATAAGTTTTGCCATAAAGATCAATTTTTTTTTTACCAATAAAAGTGACTACCTGTTTTTTTATACTACCTGAAATTGGACTAATTTGACTATCTGCCTGTAGAATTTTATGATTCCACCAATTCCCAACTATACTATCAATAGATGTTTCACCATTGAATGAAGAGCCTTTAATTTCAAATTTTTTAGTATTGTTGTTAAATAATAGATTCACAAATTTTTCTTTATTATTTTGTAAAGTTTTAGAATTGTATGAAATTAATTGATCTTTAAGATATTTTTCTTCTCCATAACTTTCCACTTGAAAAATGACTGCACCTAAAAGTTTTACACTGAATCTTATTTGATTAGTAACTAAAGTTTGATCACCTTTTCTGTTAAAAAAATAATAGTTATATCCAATTAACTCACCATTTCTGAATATTTCCATTTCAAGTTTGTTATATTTATTGTAATGAGCCATATGGGCTATGGATATAGAAGGGTAAAGTATAAGAAACAAAGCAACTATAAATTTTCTCATTTGAGAGTTACATTAGTAGACTTTTTCAATAATAGAAATAATTTTATAAAAAAATGTTTTTAAAAATAAAGAAAATACCAAAAGTAAATTGGAGTTCAGAGAGGCCATTCAATTTTAAGCCAAAATTTTCAACATTCTTTTTTTTATGCTTTGGTCTTACTTTATTTGGCTTAGGTGAGGGGCTATTAATAGTTTCCTTCACAGGAGCTTCTCCTTGGAGTGTTTTAGCACAAGGTATCTCATTAAATGTAAATTTAAGTATTGGAACAATAACTCTTTTAGTAAGTATTGCAGTTTTAATTTTATGGATCCCTTTGGGTCAAAGGCCTGGAATGGGAACTATATTTAATGCTTTGATAATTGCTTTAATGATTGATCTATGTATTAAGTTTGTACCAACTCCATCCAATTATATTTATCAACTAATACTAGCTATAGTATCAGTAATTTTGGTTGGTATTGGTGGTGGTATATATTTAGTATCAAATCTTGGACCAGGTCCAAGAGATGGTTTAATGATAGGATTACAAAAAGTTTCAAATTTACCAATAGCAGCTGTAAGAGCAACTTTAGAAATTTCTGTTGTTGGTATAGGGTGGTATTTGGGTGGTACGGTCGGAGTTGGAACCTTATTATTTGCTTTTGGAATTGGCCCTTGTGTTGCACTTGGACTTTATTTAGTAGATAAAATATTTAATTAGGCTGCAGAGTTTGATTTTTCACTTCTTTTTCTTTTATGAGGGTCAAGAATAGCTTTTCTTAATCTGCACGACTCTGGAGTAATCTCTAAAGCTTCATCAGTGTTTAGCATGCTTAACTGTTCAGCTATTGACATTTTTCTTACTGGTGTAAGCACAACATTTTCATCTGTGCCTTGAGTTCTCATGTTTGTAAGCTTTTTACCCTTCATAACATTAATTATCATATCTCCTGGTTTTGGTGATAATCCAACTATCATACCTGGATAAACTGGATCATTATGTGTTACAAACATTTCACCTCTGGCCTGTAAGTTAAATATCGCAAAAGCAACTGCTTTTCCTTGTTCCATTGAAATTAAAGCACCATTTCTTCTCCCTTCCATTTCTCCTTCAAATTTACCGTAATCGTGGAAAATTCTATTAATAACACCATTTCCTTTTGTAAGTGTAAGAAATCTACTTGTATACCCCATCAAACCTCTTGTAGGAGCATGGAAAATTAATCGCTTTTTATCTTTACCAGTATCTTTTAATTCTATTAACTTCCCTTTTCTTCGATTCATAGAGTCAATAATTTTTGATGAGTATTCTTCATCAAGGTCCATAGTAATTTCCTCAATTGGCTCAAGTTTATTTCCCCCTTTATCTTTTCTGTATAAAACTTTTGGTGGACTTACTGTCATTTCAAAGCCTTCTCTTCTCATTTGAGTTAGTAGTATTTCTAACATTAATTCTCCTCTACCACTTACTACAAAAGAGTCATTTTCATCATTTTCTGAAAAAGTAATTCCAACATTGTTCTGTGCTTCAATGATCAATCTGTCTCTAATTTGAGTACTGGTAAGCTTCTTACCTTCAGTGCCAGCTAAAGGAGATGTATTAACTGTAATAGTGATAGACATAGTTGGAGGATCAATAGGAGTAGCAGAAATTGGTTCACTAACCTCTAAATCACAAATCGTATCAGCAACACTAGCTTTTTCTAAACCCGCAACAACCACAATATCTCCTGCTTCTCCAACTTCTATAGGAACTTTTTTTGTTCCTTCATATCTAAAAATTTTTGTAAGTCTGCCCTCATCAACTTTTTCACCCTTTAGATTAATTGCTTTGATTGCTTGGTTAGCCTTAGCAGTTCCCTGATTAATTCTTCCTACTAAACTTCTTCCTAAAAAACTATCTGCATAAAGTAATGTTGATAACATTGCAAATGGTTTAGATTTATCTAATTCTTCTGGTTTAACATGTTCAATTATTTGATCCAAAAGAGGATTTAAATTTTCTCTTGTACCCTCTACTTCTTTATCAGCCCATCCAGACCTTCCACTTGCATACAGAACTGGAAAATCTAATTGTTCTTCATTTGCATCTAAACTTACAAATAAATCAAATGTTTCATCTAATACTTCATTAGCTCTTTGATCTGCTTTATCAAGTTTGTTGATTACAACAATAGGTTTTAATCCTTGTTTCAAAGCTTTTGATAATACAAATTTTGTTTGCGGCATAACACCTTCAGCTGAGTCAATTAATAATAAGGCACCATCAGCCATACTTAAAACTCTCTCAACTTCTGCAGCAAAATCTCGGTGACCAGGAGTATCAATAATATTTATTCTTGAGTTTTTCCAATTTATTGAAGCAGGTTTTGCCAGAATAGTAATTCCTCTTTCTCTTTCAAGTTCTCCAGAGTCCATTAATCTCTCATCAACAACTTCATTTTCTCTAAATGACCCACTTTGTTTCATTAGATTATCAATTAAAGTTGTTTTGCCGTGGTCAACGTGTGCAATGATAGTGATGTTTCTTATATCGTTACTCATATTTTGTGGCTCTTATACATTAATTTTTTTTTTTGGAAACTTTAAAAAAGCTTAATAAATATTAAAATTTAGAGAAAATTGTGATTTTTAATTTGTTTTTTTTGTTTTTTCTCTCTTGAGCTTTCTTTTTTCTTTTAAACTTAATTTTGGTTTTTTATTGACACTTGAGTCTTTGAAGGATTTACCACTATATCTTTTTGACATTTTTGTATTTTACTAGATACAAAAAAAAAGGCTATCAAAAGATGGCCCTTAAATTTATTTGAGAATAGGCTTCATGCGTCTGTCGCCCATTATTCATGATGTTGGATACGAATTTATAAATAATAAGATACAATATTTCTCATATAAAATTTTAAAAATTTTAATTACTTTTTAGTTACTTATACTTATAATTAATTAGATTATGTATTTTAATAAAAATAATAAATTTTATCATGGAATAATGTTCCACCATTTCCATGATGATGGAATTCATACAAAAGGCCAGGGTTCAATAGATAAGGATGATTTCTATAAAATGATTAATTTTATAGGAAGAAATAATATTTTAGATGCTGATGTATTTTTTGAAAAATTTCGAAATAATAAACTTAAGGAAAATGAGGTTTGTATTACTTTTGATGATGCTATTAAATGTCAAATTGATATTGCCTTGCCTGTATTAGAAGAACTTAAAATTAAAAGTTTCTTTTTTGTCTATACTTCAATATTTGAAGGAAAACCAGATAATTTAGAATTTTTTAGATATTTCAGAATGAATTATTTTAAAAATATTAACGAATTTTATAATAATTTTTACAAAGTTTTAGATAGAGATTTAAAATCTTTTTTTGAAAAAAATAGTAATAATATTCAAAAAACAAAAATTAAATTTCCAATGTACTCAATAGAAGATATTAAGTTTAGATTAGTAAGAGATATTTTTTTGACAAAAGTTCAGTATGAAGAAACAATGTTTCTAATGTTTAAAGATAAAAAATTTGAATATAAAGATTTTTCCAAAAAACTTTTTTTTCAAAAAAGAGATTTACAAACACTTAACAATCTAGGACATTTAATTGGTTTGCATTCACATAATCATCCAACATTATTAGAAAAATTAAACTATGATGAGCAAAAAAATGAATATGAAAAAAATTTATCATCGATTTCTAGTATTTTAGATAAACCAAAAAATGAAATTAGATATATGTCCCATCCTTGTGGCAGTTATAACGCTGATACATTAGAAATTTTAAAAGAACTTGGTATTGAGTTGGGATTTAAACAAATTATGACCATTGAACAAGAAAAAGAAATGAAAAAAGTTAATAATTCTTTTTTAGAAATAGCAAGAGAAGACCACGCTAAAATATATAAAAGAATGAATTGATGAAAATTACCTTATTTACTTCTAATAAAAATAGACATAATTATTTTATAAATTTGCTATCAGAGGTATCTGATGAACTTTATGTCATTCAGGAGTGTAGCACTATTTTTCCAGGAATAGTTCCAGGCAATTATCAAGCATCTCCAACTATGAAAAAATATTTTGAAAATGTTAATAATGCTCAATTTCAATTATTTGGTAATTCTTATGTAAATGATAAAAAAAAAAATATTAGACTCTTACCTATGCTTTCTGGAGATTTAAATCAATGCTCAATAAATTTATTATCAAATTTTCTAAAAAGTGATGTTTATGTTGTTTTTGGTTCAAGTTATATTAAAGATGAACTTGCAGATTTTTTAGTAAAACAAAAAGCAATAAACATTCACGCTGGTGTATCGCCATATTATAGAGGAACTGATTGTAACTTTTGGGCATTATATGATGGCAATCCTCATTTAGCAGGAACAACAATTCATTTACTTTCTAAGGGATTAGATAGTGGTCCAATGTTATATCATGCAATGTCTAATCTAAAGACAAATCCTTTTGAATATACAATGTCTACAGTTAAATCAGCATTTCATTCCATTGCTGAAAGAATTAAAGATGGTTCTATTTTTAAAATTAAACCCTTTGTTCAGAATAAGGTTAAAGAGGTTAGATACACAAAAAAAAGTGAATTTAGTGAAAAGGTAGTAAAAGAATATTTTGAAAAGAAGATAGATTTAAATAGTAAAAAATTTGATAACACCTTGTTAAAAGAACCATTTTTTTTTAACAACTAACTTTATTTTTATCTTCTTTTAAATTTTATAAAAACAGCGAAATAAGAGATATTGAATATAAAAAAAAACGCCAGAGACGTTGATTCACTGGCGTTTTTCAAAAACTTTTGAGTGTCTGGACTTGTTACATTCCCATACCACCCATTCCTCCCATACCACCCATGCCACCCATTCCACCAGGCATCGCAGGAGCACCAGCATCTTTTTCATCTGGTTTATCAGCTATCATTGCTTCTGTGGTTACTAATAATCCAGAAATAGAAGCTGCATCTTGAAGAGCAGTTCTAACAACTTTTACAGGATCGATAATACCTTTAGCAAACATGTCACAATATTCTTCATTTTGTGCATCATAACCGTGTGATTTTTTATTCTGTTCCAACAATTTACCAACTACTACTGAACCATCTACCCCAGCATTTTTAGTAATTTGTCTAATAGGAGCTTCTAAAGCTCTTCTAACAAGATCTACACCAGCTTTTTGATCTTCACCTTTAGCTTTTACTTTTTCTAGATCTTGTGCAGCATATAGCAATGCACATCCGCCACCTGTTACAATACCTTCTTCAACAGCTGCTCTCGTTGCATTCAAAGCATCCTCAACTCTGTCTTTTCTTTCTTTGACTTCAACTTCAGTCGCACCGCCAACTTTAATTACAGCAACACCACCAGCTAATTTTGCTAATCTTTCTTGAAGTTTTTCCTTATCGTAATCAGATGTTGTTTCATCGATTTGTTGTTTTATAGACGAACACCTAGCCTCAATATCAGATTTTTTACCACTTCCATTTACTATAGTGCTGTTATCTTTATCAACTTTAACTTTCTTACAAGAACCAAGATCTTCAAGTTTAACATTTTCAAGTTTGATTCCTAAGTCTTCAGAAATAACTTGGCCACCTGTTAATATTGCAATATCATCAAGCATTGCTTTTCTTCTATCTCCAAAACCTGGAGCTTTAACAGCAACAACTTTTAATCCACCTCTAAGCTTATTGACAACTAATGTAGCTAATGCTTCTCCTTCAACGTCCTCAGAAATTATCATTAATGGTCTACCAGCTTGAACAACAGCTTCTAAAAGAGGAACCATTGGTTGTAGGTTTGTTAATTTTTTTTCATGTAATAGAATAAAAGGATTTTCTAATTCTGTTGTCATTTTATCACTATTTGTAATAAAATATGGAGATAGATATCCTCTGTCGAATTGCATACCTTCAACTACATCTAACTCAGTTTCAATTCCTTTGTTTTCCTCAACAGTAATAACACCCTCGTTACCAACTTTTTGCATAGCTTTTGCTATCATTGTTCCAATTTCTTTATCACCATTTGCTGAAATTGTCCCAACTTGAGCTATCTCATCACTATCTTTTACTTTTTTTGCAGATGAAACAAGATTTTGTTTTACAACATCCACTGCTGCATCAATCCCTCTTTTAACATCCATTGGGTTCATACCTGCGGTTACATATTTGACACCTTCTTTTACAATTGCTTGAGCTAAAATAGTTGCCGTAGTTGTTCCATCACCAGCTTCATCATTAGTTTTGCTTGCGACTTCTTTTACCATCTGAGCACCCATGTTTTCAAATTTATCTTCAAGATCAATTTCCTTAGCTACAGACACACCATCTTTAGTTATTCTTGGAGCTCCATAAGACTTATCCATTACTACATTCCTACCTTTAGGACCTAAGGTAACCTTAACTGTGTCAGCTAAGATATTTACCCCCCTTATCATTGCTGCTCTTGCTTCAGCGTCAAACTTTACAATTTTTGCCATTTTGTTTTCTCCTTTAAATTAAATTATTTGCTTGAAATACCCATAATGTCTGACTCTTTCATTATGCTGTATTCTTTACCATCAATTTTGACTTCAGTTCCTGACCATTTGCCAAATAAAACTTTATCACCAACCTTAACATCCATTGGAATTTTTTTCCCATCTTCAGTTTTTGCACCACCACCAACAGCAACAACTTTTCCTTCTTGTGGTTTTTCTTGCGCAGTATCTGGTATGATTATTCCACCTGCAGTTTTTTCACTACTGTCTAAAACTTCTATTAAAACTCTATCGTGTAACGGTCTAAATTTCATAAATTCTCCTTTATAATATGGACTTCATATAGAGATTGGCATTACTATTTCAAGATATAGTTCAAAATAAGTTAGTTAAAAAATATAGGAAATTAAGGATTTTATGGTTTATAGATTATTTTAATGGCTAAAAATTTAGACAAAGAAGGGCTAAGCTCAATTGCTGACAATTATCAGTTGTTTTATATAGATTTGTGGGGCGTAGTTCATAATGGGATTAACCTTCATGATGAAGCTATAAAGGTCTTAGAAGAGATCAATAAAAAAAATAAAGATTATGTCTTACTCACAAATGCACCACGACCTAATAGTACTGTAAAATCCTTTTTAGAAAATTTAGGTATGGAAAAAGAAATTAGGGAACATGTTTTTTCATCAGGACAAGCAGCCTTAAATTATTTAAAAAAAAATTTAATAGACAAGTTTTTTTTTCATATTGGTCCACCTAGAGATTTTGATTTATTTAATGATTTTAAAAAAATGAAATTAGATAATATAAAAAATAGTGAATATTTTTTATGTACAGGGTTATTTGATGATTATGATAAAGATCTTAATTACTATAAAAAATTATTTGAAGATAATTTGAAAAAAAAGATGATCTGTACGAACCCAGACTTAATTGTAGATAGAGGCAATGTAAGAGAGCTATGTGCTGGATCTGTGGCAATGGTTTTTGAAAAAATGGGTGGTGAGGTTGTATATTTTGGTAAACCTTACCCAGAAGTTTATCATCAAGCCTCTAATAATAAAAATAAAAAGGTATTATCAATAGGTGATAATCTAAACACTGATATAAAAGGGGCAAATCTTTTAGATTTTGATTCTCTTATAATTTCAAATGGAATTCATAAAAATGAAATTAAAGAAAAAGGGATAGATGAAACTTCTAAGTCTTATGAAACTATATGCAACTATATTCAAACAGAATTAAGATGGTAAAAAATATTAATTTTTATAATAATTTTAATATCAAATCTTATCACAAAAGTTCAATAATCTTAATTGGCAATTTTGATGGACTTCATTTGGGTCATCGAAAGTTATTTAATTTAGCAAAGAAATATAAAAAAAAATATTCTTTGAAAATTGGGGTTATGACTTTTGAGCCAATGCCAAAGATGTATTTTAAAAAAGATATTAAAAATTTTAGGATTTCTAGTCAAAAACAAAAAATGAGACTTTTAAATAAATTTAATGTTGATTTTGTAATAACAAAAAAGTTTAACAGAGCTTTTTCAAAAACAAAATCAATTCACTTTATTGAAAAAATATTAGTTAAAAAATTAAACGCAAAATTTATATTTGTTAGTAACAATTTTAGGTTTGGGAATAAAAGAGAAGGAGATGTTTATCAATTAATCAAATATGAAAAAAAATTTCATTATAAGATAGTTAATCCAAAACCTTTATTAATAAAAAAAAAAGTAATCTCCTCATCTCTTATTAGAAATTATTTACAAAAGGGTAAATTAGATAAAGCAAACAAAATTTTAAATAGAAAATGGTCGATAGAGGGTAAAGTTCAAAAAGGGAGGCAAATAGGAAAAAAAATAGGCTTTCCAACTGCAAATATTGATATCAAAGATTATATTTTAGCTTGCCCTGGAGTTTATGCAGTAAAAGCTAAAGTCAAAAAAAACCCTAAATACGTTAAAGGTATAGCTAATTTAGGTTACAGACCGACCTTCAATGGAAAAAAAATCTTATTAGAAGTTCATTTATTTAATTTCTCTGGAAATTTATATAATAAGTATTTAACTGTTGAATTCATTAAATTTATCAGAAAAGAAAAAAAATTCAAAAATGTAGAACAATTAAAAAAACAAATTAAAGTAGACTTAACAAAAGCAAAAAAAATAAAATGAGTAAAGCACAAATAAATCTTCCAAAAACAACTTTTTCTATGAAGGCTAATTTACCAACCAGAGAACCTGAAATTTTAGAATTATGGAAAAAAATTGATCTTTATAAAGAGTTAAGAAATTCAAGAAAGGGTGCTGAAAAATTTGTTCTTCATGATGGTCCTCCATATGCAAATGGAAATATTCACATGGGAACAGCTCTTAATAAAATTCTTAAAGATATCATTGTTAAATTTCATCAAATGGATGGTAAAGACTCTGTTTATGTTCCAGGATGGGACTGTCATGGATTACCAATTGAGTGGAAAATAGAAGAACAATATAAAAAAAACAAAAAAAACAAAAACGAGGTTCCTGTCGTTGAATTTAGAAAAGAGTGTAGATCATTTGCTGAAAAATGGATTGGAGTTCATAGAGAACAATTTAAAAGGCTTGGTGTTGTAGGAGATTGGGAAAATTATTATTCTACAATGAGCTATGATGCTGAAGCACAAATTGTAAGGGAGCTTGGAAAGTTTTTAAAAGAGGGAAGCCTTTATAGGGGATTTAAACCTGTTTTATGGTCCACAGTAGAGAAAACTGCTTTAGCAGATGCTGAAGTAGAATATCAAGATCATAAATCAGATACCATTTACGTAAATTTTCCAGTCAAGTCATCAAATATTAAAGAGCTTGAAAATAGTAATATTGTCATATGGACCACTACTCCTTGGACAATACCTGCAAATAAAGCTTTAGCTTATAATGAGAGTTTAGATTATTTATTAATTCAGATTAATGATAATGGTGAATTTAAAGATAAAAAAATTGTTATTGCAGAACTATTATTAGAGTCAGTAATAAAAGATTGTGAAATTAAGAAATATACAAATTTAAAAAGTTTTAAAGGTAAAGATTTTAAAAATACAATTTGTAGGCATCCTTTTTTAGATTTGGGATATGATTATGATATTCCAATGCTAGAGGCACGCTTTGTAACAACTGAACAAGGTACTGGAATTGTGCATTGTGCACCAAGCCATGGACCAGATGATTTTAACCTTTGTATGAATAATGGAATTAAAGCAATTGAAACAGTAGATGGAGATGGAAAATATACAAAAAATGTTTCTTTATTTGAGGGTATTCATATTTTTAAAGCAAATCCCATTGTGATAGAAAAATTAAAAGAGCAAAAAAAATTATTGAAAAATGGTGAGCTAGTTCATTCTTATCCTCATTCATGGAGATCTAAAGCACCTTTAGTTCACAGGGCAACTCCACAATGGTTTATTTCAATGGAGAGTCACAAACTTAGAAAAAAAGCTTTGAAAGCAATTGATGAAACAATTTTTTACCCAAGTAAAGGTAAAGAAAGATTAAAATCGATGATTGAAACTAGACCAGATTGGTGTGTATCGAGGCAAAGGGTTTGGGGAGTTCCATTACCTATATTTATAAACAAAAAAACTAAAAAAATATTAGTAGATGATGATGTTTTTGAAACAATAGCTAAAATTTATGAAAAAGAAGGTTCAGACTGTTGGTTTTCTGATGATACTCAAAAATTTTTAGGAAAAAAATATAAATCAGAGGATTTTGAAAAGCTAAGTGATATTGTAGAGGTGTGGTTTGATAGTGGCTCAACACATTCTTTTGTATTGGAAAAAAGAAAAGATTTAAAGTGGCCTGCATCAATGTATCTAGAAGGATCTGATCAACATAGAGGATGGTTTCATTCTTCATTATTACAATCGTGTGGAACAAGGGGTAAAGCACCATTTGAGTCCATTCTCTCTCACGGTTTTGTTGTTGATGGAAAAGGTTTAAAAATGTCTAAATCTTTAGGCAATGTAATAGCGCCAGAGGATATTTTAAAAAAGTATGGAGCAGACATATTGAGGATATGGGTTGCATCATCTAATTATGCTGAAGATCTAAGAATAGATTACTCAATTTTAGACCAACATTCAGAGTCTTACAGAAAAATTAGAAATACCTTTAGATATTTACTTGGAAATCTGAATGATAATTTTGAAGAAATAAAAATGAAAGATATTCATGTTAATCAATTACCAGAATTAGAGCAGTTCATGCTTCACAAAATTTATTCCTTAAATCTGAAATTTAATAGATATTTTAAAGATTATGATTTTCATAATCTTTATAAAGAATTATTAAATTTTTGTACTGTAGATTTATCCTCATTTTATTTTGATATCAGGAAAGATGTTTTATACTGTGACTCTAAAGACTCTGAAAAAAGAAAATCTACATTAATATTATTAAATATAATTCTAAATTCATTATTGAAATGGTTTGCTCCTATTCTATCTTTTACTACTGAAGAAATTTATCAACTTATATCAAAAAAAAATAAAAGTATTCATTTAGAAAAGTTTTTAGAATTCCCAAAAAAATTTGAAAATGGAATAATTGAAAAAAAATGGGATAAGTTAATTAAGATAAGAGATATTTGTAATATTAGTATTGAAGAAAAAAGAGCTAGTAAAGAAATAGGTTCGAGTCTTGAGGCTGATCTTCAAATAAAACTAAATAACAAATTTGAACAAGTCGTTAATGGAATAGATTTAGCTGAACTGTGTATTACTTCTAAAGCAGAGATTTATTTTGATGATCAAGTGGATGTAGATGTTGTAACTAAAAAATCATCAGGAAATAAATGCTCTGTTTGTTGGAAGATAAGACTTGATCCATGCGAGAGACACCCCAAATGTCAGATTATTTAAATAAGAGACTTATAATCAATTTATTTACAGTAATAATAATTTTTTCTGTAGATAGAATATCAAAATTTTATGTAATTTCACAAAGTGAAAAAAATTTATCTTATGATTTATTTGAGTCAAAATTTCTAAATATAAATTTGGTTTGGAATGAAGGAATTGCTTTTGGTCTACTCTCATTCGATAAAGTCTATCTATATAATTTATTGACAATCTCAATTATTGTTTTGATTATCATAATTTTTTTTATGATTTTAAAAAATAGAGGTCTTAAAAAATACTCATTATTAATGGTATTGGGTGGTGCATTAGGAAATCTTTATGATCGAATATATTTTAAAGCTGTACCAGACTTTATAGACTTTCATATTGGAAATTTTCATTGGTTTATTTTCAATGTATCAGATATATTCATTTCCCTAGGAGTATTATTTTTGATTTCATTAGAATTAATTAAAAATAAAAAAGAAAAATAGAATGGAACAAATTACTAAATCATTAATACTTTTGATCTTTATGATAACACTTAATTCTTGTGGAACTATCAAGGAGGGCTTTGTTTCTAAAAAAAAAAATAGTACTGATGAGTTTTTAGTGAAAAAAAAATCTCCATTAGTAATGCCTCCTGAATTTGATGAATTACCTATTCCTGGAAATAATAATCAAAAACAAAAAAATGACGAAAATTCAGATATTAAATCTTTAATCACTGGCTCAGAAAATGAAACTTCTAAGTCTCAAAATATTTCAAATCAAGATACAAATTTTGAAAATTTAATCTTAGAAAAAATCAAAAATAATTAATGATAACATCTGGAATTTTTTTTCAAAATTTTAAAATAAAAAAAAAATCACTTAAAATTAAGAAAAAATTTGAAAAATTTATAGCAGAAAATAATTCTATAGCTCAATCTTTAAAAAGAAATTATCAAGATTTTTTTAAAAAAAAGGAAATTAAAAAATATAAAAGTTTTAAAAATATTAGAGTGATAGGAATGGGTGGTTCCTCATTAGGTACTGAAGCGATTTACGATTTTTTAAAATATAAAATTAAAAAGAATTTTTTTTTTATCAATAATTTGAGTCCAAGATTAAAAAAAGAAAATAATAAAAAAATTTTAAATTTGATTGTCTCAAAATCTGGCAATACAATTGAAACAATAGTTAATTCAAATATTCTTATAAAAAAAAAAGACAAGAATATCTTTATAACTGAAAATAAAAAAAATTACCTTTATTTATTGGGCCAAAAGCTTAAAGCAGATATTATTCATCATAATAATTATATTGGTGGTAGGTATTCTGTTTTATCAGAAGTAGGAATGTTACCTGCAGAGTTAATGGGACTTGACTCAAAAAAATTCAGACAATTAAACAATCTTATAAAAAATAGAAGATATTTAAATGCTTTAATTTCTAATGTTGGCTCCACTCTTTATTTCATTAAAAAAGAAAAATTTAATTCAGTAATTATTAATTATGATAAACAATCAGAAAATTTATTTAATTGGTATCAGCAATTAATTGCTGAAAGTTTGGGTAAAAAAAGTAAGGGATTGTTACCAATTATATCAAGTATGCCTAAGGATAATCATAGTGTAATGCAACTTTATTTAGATGGTTTTAAAAAAAATTTTTTTACTTTCTTTTATGTTGATGAAAAAAATTCTACGAAAATAATTAATAAGGATATTTTAAGTCCATATAATTTTATAAAAAATAAAAGTGTAAGTAATATTATTTTTGCTCAAAAAAAAGCTACTGAAAATATTTTTAAAAAAAAAAATATACCTTTTAGAAGTTTTGAAATAAAAAAAAGAGATGAAAAAACCTTAGGAGAATTGTTTTGTTTTTTTATATTAGAAACAATTTTATTAAGCAAAGCTTTAAAAGTTAACCCTTATGATCAACCAGCTGTTGAGTCAATAAAAAAAGAAACAAAAAGTATTTTATTCTAACTTACAAAATAAAATTTTAGATATTCCATATTCTTTTTTAACCAAAATTCTCAATTTTTTTGTAAACTGATCTTGTTCTTTTTTATGCCTATGTATTATAATAATCCCATCATTACTTAGAATTTTATCTTTAGAAATTTGATCAATGATGATTGGTAATTTTTTTTCTTTGTATGGAGGATCTAAAAAAATAATATCACATTTATTTATTATTTTTTTAAAATCGATTTTATTTAATAAATTTTCATCTATAACCCGGTAATTTCGTTCTGTTTTAAGATTTGATAAATTTTTCTTTAATATTGGCAAAACACCACCATAGTTCTCTACAAAAGTCACATGATTTGCTCCTCTAGATAAACACTCTAAACCAAAAGAACCAACACCAGAAAATAAGTCTAAAATTATTGAGTTCTCAATATTTATTGAAAATTTATTTGAATGCTTTAATACGTTAAAAATTGACTCTTTAGTCAAATCTTTCAAAGGTCTAGTTTTCTTATCTTGTGGGTCTAAAATTTTTTTACCCTTAAAATTTCCACCTATAATCCTCATTCATCAATAACTTTGTATCCAATATCTTTTCTATAAAATCCACCTGGCCAATTTAGATTGTTTATTAGTCTGTAAATATTATTTCTAGCATCTGAAAAATTATCAGATTGTGAGACAAAATTAAGCACTCTACCTCCATTCGATAAAACTGAATTATTCTTTAATACAGTACCTGCATGAAATAGAAAATCATTTGGCTGAAGATCTATAAAATCAATCTTTTTTATTTCAATGTTTTTTTTGTAGGTATCTGGATAACCTTTTGAACACATAACAATACATAAGCTTTTTTTATTATTCCATTTTATTTCAATTTTACTTAATTCATTATCACAACATGAATTAAAAATATCAAATAAGTCAGTATCTAGTTTCGGAAGTAAAGTTTGACACTCTGGATCTCCCATTCGAACATTATATTCAATTAAAAAAGGCTCATTATTTACTATCATTAGTCCAGCATATAAAAAACCTTTATAGACCGTTCCAAGATCTTTAATTGCTTTTAAAGTTGGATTTATAATTTTAGCTAAAATTTTTTTTTCTAACTCTTTATTAATCAATCTTGATGGGGAATATGCCCCCATGCCACCAGTATTTTTTCCCTTGTCTCCTTCCATAACTCTCTTGTGATCTTGAGCTGTTCCGAAATTTTGATAGGTGTAACCATCAGTTATAATAAAAAAACTCATTTCTTCACCTTTTAAAAATTCTTCAATAAGAACATTTTTTGCTACACCAAATTTACCATTAAATATTTCTTTAATTGCTTCGTATGATTGTTCTTTATTTTCACATATGTAAACTCCTTTACCAGAAGCTAAATTATCTGCTTTTATCACAATAGGGAATTTTGATTTGTCTAAAAATTTATTTGAGTCAGTTTGACTTTTAAACACTCCAAAATTAGCAGTAGGTATATTATATTTTTTACAGATGTTTTTCGTAAAAATTTTAGAACCTTCTAGTTGTGAAGCTATTTTATTAGGACCAAAAACTTTTATCTTAAATTTCTCCAAATAGTCTGTTATACCATCTACCAATGGTTGCTCTGGTCCAACAATAACAAGATTTATCTCTTTCTCTAAAATAAAATCTTTTAATTTCTGAAAATTTTTTAATTCTAAATCAATATTTTCAGCAATCAATGAAGTCCCTGCATTTCCAGGAAAACAATATATTTTATCAACTTTTTTTGATTTATTTAAAGCATGACAAATTGCGTGTTCTCTTCCACCACTTCCTATAATCCCAACTTTCATGTATAAATATATAAACTATAAATGACTAAAAAATTAGCAAAAATAAAATATTTACCTAATAATTTTAAAATTATAGAGCAAGGTGATCACGTGATATGTGCTGTCTCAAGTAAAAAGATACGTCTTGAAAATTTAAATTATTGGAACGTAGATCTCCAGGAACCTTACTATTCATATGTTGAAGCATCAAAAAAAAAGGAGGAATTAGAAAAAAATTAATCTATTTCCATCTATTATGTGACCAAATCCAATAATTTGGGCTATCTAATATCATCTTTTCAAGTATCTTATTTAAGCTAACAGTAATATCATCTATAGAACTATTATCTTTAAAGTATATTGGCTTCTGTACTTTCATTTTAAACTTTATTCCATCAAATCGTTCAATAAAAATTGGTACGACAGGTATGTTAAATTTTTTAACCAGCTGAGCAGGAATTGTGGTAGTAAAAGCTTTTTCATTAAAAAAATCTAACCTTGAACCTTGGGATACCCTTTGGTCAATCATAAGAGCTGTAGAGTAACCTTCCTTATTAAGCTTTAATAAATCCTTTAATCCCCCGATCCCTTTTTTTATTTGTTTTTTACAAATATGTTTTGTTCTTATATTTTCCATAATAAAATTTAAAAAAATATTATTTAATGGTCTATAAATTGTTGCAATTTTAATTCCAATTTTTTCTATTTGCATTGCCATTAATTCAAAATTACTAAAGTGTCCTGAAATAAAAATTGCTTTTATGTTCTTTTCTTTAAGATCATTAAGAATTTCTTTACCTTCAATAATTATATTATTTTTTAATTGATTATTTCTAAATTTTTTTATGAACATATATTCTGCAAATACTCGACCATAATTATTCCACATATTTGAAGTGATTTTATTCATTTCTTTTTGATTTAAATTTGGAAATGCTCTTTTGATATTAAGATGTATTATTTTTTTTGATCGAAAGAAAGGTCCAATAAATTGAAATATTTTACCCCCAATAAATGAAGAAATTTTTAAACCTAAAAGTCT
>CACKDD010000004.1 GCA_902598825.1 uncultured Pelagibacteraceae bacterium
AGATCTAGCGCTTATTGTGTCTTTTTTGGCTTGTTCGTATTCTAGTTTAGCAATAATTAAATCGGGATTACTTTTTATTGATATTTCAATTGCAGAGTTTAATTCTTGTGGCAAAGTTACTTCTTTAATTGACTTTTTATCTAATGTTTCAGGATCATTTATGCTTCCAATAACATTTTCATAATTTAGTTTGCTTGTTAAGAAATCATTTTCTGCTTGTATTAGTTTTGCTTGAGCTCCAGCTAAAGAAGACTCAGATTGAGCAACATCTGATAATGAAATTTGACCTCTCTCAAGTCTAATTCTGTCTGTCTCAACTTGTCTATCTAACAAGTTAACATTTGATTTATTAATCTTAAGTTTTTCATTTGCTGAAATAAGTCCTGTATAGGCTTCAATAGATTTGTATAAAATTTCTTGTTCTTTTTTTAAAAGTTTTGCGTCTGCTAAATCAATTCCAATCTTGCTTTTTGCTAATTCAGCTCCTCTACCTAAATCAATTAAAGTTTGAGTAATTGTTATTGATTTAGTAGTTGGGTCTACATCATTAATTGAAGCATCAGTCCCATTTCTATTTGTTAATTTGTCTGTATCCTCCTGGCTTTTACTCCCACTTAAAGTTACAGTTGGAAGATAAGCTCCTTTTGAAATATTTAATTCCTGTTTTGAAATATTTAAATTTTCTCTTTCAGCATTTAACTCAGGATTGGTGTCATACGCTCTTTTTAATGCCATCATAAAAGTCTCTGCAAAAACAGAGCTCATGAAAAAAGTTATAATAAGAATCGTTTTAAAGAATAATTTCATTTGTTTCTGTATATAGCAGATTTGATTTGATGGTTATTATTTAAATTAAATATAATTGAAGCATATTTTGGCATGTTCTTAAACATATTCTGCGTAATTCTTTGATAGGTCTGCATAAAATTAATTACATCTTCTCTATTCATAATTTTTAATTTTGAATTTTTTTTACTTTTAAGCCAAAGTTTACGTTCTTGTTTAAGCCTCCATTTTTGTAACAAGCTAAAATTTTTCGCTTTTAAATAAATTAAGCAATTCAATTGTGAATATAAGTTTTTGTATTTTGTTTTCAATTGTTGGTTAACGTACTTTCTCCAAATTTGTCCCTGATCCTCTAATTTTTCCATAGAATTTATTGTTCTCTTTAAAGTAATGCTATTTTCTGACTTAGCCCCAACACACCAACCTTCAAAAATAATTACATCAGGTTTGTTTTTTAAATCATACCACTTTTTTTTATTAAATCTGTCATCAATGGCTTTATTAAAAGTTGGCAGTTTTAACCTTTTAAATTTCTTAATTTTTGATTTTTTAAAGAAATTCAACATCATATTTATATCATGGGTTCCGGGTACCCCTCTTGTTAAAAGCATGGGATGCACTCTTTTTGATAAATTTATTCGCTCTTTTCTTGTTTTATAAAAGTCATCTATTGAAATCCTAAAAACATTTAATTTAAAGTATTTAGTTAAGATGATTCTGATTAAGGAACTAATTGTAGTTTTACCAGTTCCTTGGCCTCCTGCTAAACCTACAAAATATGGTCTTTTCTTATTAGCCTTTTTGCTAATCCAAAAACATAAGGGAATTAAAAAAGATTTTATCATCTTTTCTTTATTCTTAAATTTGTCAGCTTTTGTCTCTTGAGATTTAATAAACTTTAAGCAATCTTTTTTTACTTTGCCAAAACATAAACTAAATTGTTGCATGAAAATTATTTTTTATCTAATGGATGATTTTGACCATCATTTACTGGAACTTCTTTAATATCGAAAGTATTTATTTCATCAATGCAGCCTACATTAAATCCTGTCATTGCAGGATTAATTCTTGGGTTATGGTGGGTATAGATTCCACAGTCAGAGCAAAAGTAATGTTTCGCAACTTTTGAATGAAATTGATAAAGTTTCAATTTGTCTTCTCCTTTTACAATTTTAAAATCTTCATTTTTCACCATAGACATAATCGCTCCTTTTCTTTTACAAATAGAACAATTACATTTTATTACTTTAGCTAAATCTCCATCTAAATTTATTTCTGCTTCAATTGCTCCACAATGACATACTAATTTTTTCATTTTTATTTTCTATCCTTTATATGGTTTTGACCATCTTTTATAAAGGTCTTAAGTTTAAATAATTCATTTGGTTCTATTTCGTCAATACACCCTACATTAATACCAAAAGTATTTGGGTCACTTCTCCTAAGGTTATGTGTGTGAATTCCACACTCTGAACAAAAATGATGCTTGGCTACTTTAGTGTTAAATTGATAAGTCTTAATTTTGCTCTCCCCCTTAATAATCTTCAAATCATTTTTGTTAATTGTTATAATCATTGTTCCTTTTCTTTTGCACATCGAACAATTACATCTCATCAATTCATCAATATTTTTTTTTAAATTAACTTGAATTTCTACTTCCCCACAATGGCATGTTAATTTTTTCATATTTGTATTAAATTAAACTATCCTTGGTTAAAGTTATCCACAACCATACAAAATGTAGTTTTAATGTTCACGTTTTGATTCACTTTTGATTCAGTTACAGACTCAAAATACAACCTCTTGCGTACATTATATAAATGCGCTATAAATAAGAACAAAACAAGAACATGAAACTAACTATTCCTTATTATCTGCATAAAGCTGGTGCTGGTTTCCCATCACCTGCAACCGATTATATCGAAGAAGATATCGATCTGAACATGCATTTAATCAAAAATGTTCCAGCTACTTTCATCATCAGAGTTCAGGGTAAATCCATGGTAGATGTTGGAATTAATGATGGGGATTTATTAGTTGTCGACAAAAGTTTAAAACCAAAAAACTTTTCAACCGTTATTGCCAATGTTCATGATGAGCTTGTAGTTAAAACTTTAGTTCAAGAAAGAGATAAAAAATTCCTATCCTCAGGCTCTAAAGATTTTTCTAATAGAATTTTAATCAATGAAGAAGAAGATGTCTTTATTTGGGGGGTTGTGACGTATGTCATCCATTCAACGTACTAAAAAAATAGGCCTGGTTGATTGTAACTCTTTCTATGTTTCATGTGAAAGATTATTCAATCCAAGAATAAGAAAAAAACCTGTAGTTGTACTGTCAAATAATGATGGTTGTATTATTTCTAGATCCAATGAAGCAAAAGCTTTGGGGATTAAAATGGGTGAACCTTATTTTAAAGCAAAAGATATTATTGTTAAAAATAAAGTTGAGGTTTTTTCGTCAAATTATTCTTTATATGGAGATTTATCTAGAAGAGTAATGAGAACGCTTAAGAGGTTTAATACTGAAATAGAAGTATATTCCATTGATGAAGCGTTTATAGATTTATCCAATTTTCCAGACTCTGAGGTTGAAAAAGTTGGCAGAGAAATTAGAGAAACAGTTTTGCAATGGACTGGTATTCCAACGAGTATCGGTATTGCTAAAACTAAAACTTTAAGCAAAGTTGCAAATCATATTGCAAAGAAAAAACAATCGGGTGTAACGAGTTTAATTGGAATAGAAAACTTAGACCCTATTTTAGAAAAAGTTGAAATCAATGATATATGGGGTGTTGGCAGGCAACTGACAAAATTCTATCAAAAAAATGGTATCTATAACGCTAAACAACTTAAGAATAAATCTAATACCTGGATCAAAAAATGCTCTAATGTTTTAAGCTCTAGAACCGCAATGGAACTTAGAGGAATACCTTGTATCAATTTAGAAACTACTCAAACTAAAAGAAAGAGCTGTGTAGTTTCAAGATCATTTGGTAAAAGAATTGAAAAATTTCAAGAACTAAAAGAAGCAGTTGCCAACTATTGTTTAAATGCATCTGAAAAAATTAGATCAGAATCTTTAGTTGCAAAAGCAATTACAGTTTTCGTTCGAACCAGTCCTTTTCAAAGAGACTATGGTTATTATTCAAATGCTAAAACAATTGACTTTCCAATTGCAACAAACAATAGCATTGAAACTGTTAAGACTGCAATTATGATACTAGAAAGCATATTCAAAAATGGTTATCGTTATCAAAAAGCAGGTGTAATGTTGACAGGACTACGTAATGACGATGGCAGAAAAAATTTATTTTCTTCTGAAAAAGATGAAAAAATAAAAAGTTTAATGCGGTCAATAGATAACACTAATTATAGATATGGTAGATCCACTTTGAGTCTTGCAAGTGCTGGGGTTCATAAAAAATGGAATATGCGAAGACAATATTCTTCTAAAATAGATACGGCTGATTTTTATTGTCTACCAACGATAAGAGCTTAAACAATTAATTTTGAATTAATTTTAAAAGTTTTTCTTTACTGCTTGTTCTAAAAAGATTGTCATAGTAAACAACTTGAGTTGGGTAATCTCCATGTACTTCATCGTTCCATCTACTAATCCAGCTATGATAAATTCCAAATTTATTAAAAAATTTGCCACCATAACCCGTCCTGCCTTTGTAATCATTATAGAGTACATCATCCACATACATCTTAATAAATCCTTTGTCTGGATCTTTAGACATTTTGGTATGAAATATAATAGTTGTCCACTTGCCTCTCATGTCATCAATCTTTAAATGCTTGTAAATCAATCCTTGAGAGTCCATTCCATTTACAGCAAAATATCTCGGTTCTAAATTACCTCTTTTAACTCTAAGCATCATCCTAGGATGTCTTTGTTGATTGGTATTTCCCCATTCATAAATCTGAAAAAGAGAGGTGCTAACAGGTTCAACTGTTTTAAAATCTTTAGGTATAAAAATACTTACTGAGATCCATTTCTCACCAGTATATCTAGGTTTTGCAGAATACTCACTTCTTGCTCGATCTCCTCCGCCATGTCCAACCACAGCATCTCTACCATTATTTGTACAATCTGAATAATCACCGTCTTGATCCCTGCCGCAATCTCTAGGTAGCAATGTTATCTTCCAAGCTTTATCCCCTAAAGCTGGAGAGGTGACAGTTTCTCTAAACTTAGAAAGCTTCTTGCCTTTTGCTACACTTTTTTTCCATTGAAGATTTGTAATTTCTTTTGCATTAATTTTGTTTAGTAAATTCGATGGATCTAATAGAAATACACTTATAAAAATTGTAATAAAAATTTTTTTCATAAAATTTATTTAATATTTTCAATATTGTTTATGTCAGATAAAGCTTTATCAAATTCTGCCATATTTTCTCTTAAAGCTAAATTCGAAATTGAGTAGACGGCTATTAATAAAAATACCAAAGGCAATGCCGTCACCACAGAGGCATTACTCTTAATAAACAAGATATATAAAATGATAAACAAACCTGAACGAATTAAAAATGTTTTTCTAAAAACACTCATGATTGAAAGTGAATGTTTTATCAAATTTAAAAAACTCATTTTTGATGGACCAAAATATCTAATGCCTCTGGTAGATGGTATTGGCAATAAATTATTTTCAATTTTTTTTAATGATCCTGAAAAACTATTCCAGGTCGCTTTTTCTTTGATCATTTTTTCAACTGTGCTTTTTGGTAGGCATGTATAGTTTCCAAATTTAATTGATTTACCCGTAAAAGTGAATGTAATTAATTTATGCAGTTGATAGCAAATTTTAAAAATAAATTTTTCTGATCTTTTCACACGTTCACCGACTATTGGATTATTATTTGAATTTTCAATTTGATTGATAAATTCTTTAATTTCCTCTGGTCTATCTTCTCCATCTCCATCCATTGGAATTACATAATCAAAGTCTTCTTTTTCAAAGATATATTTCAATCCAGTTGCAATACATCTGGCGTGACCTTGATTAATTTTCATATTTAAAATTTTAATTGAGTGAATATTGTTAAAATCCTTTTGCTCTTCTAGACGATCATGTGTTGAAGCATCATTGACAATAATCACAGAGATTTCGTGATCCAAATCTGAAATATTATTATTAATTTCATCTAGCAATTTTGAAGCTGATTGCCAGTCGTTATAAATAGGTACTAAAATTTTAATTTTCATTTAATAATTAATATCTTCCCAAACAAACATCACCTACACAAATAAATTGTGATGAGTTATTGAGTATCTCTTTATTATCAAATCCCTCCCACTTTGGTCTAGATTTAAGGTGATATGAGAGGTTCCCAGCTTTCCACTCATCACCAGTTACAAATTGAATTTCTTTATCAAAATCTTGATCCCAAACATATTGAATTTTCATTGCAATTTCTTTTCCAGGATAATCAGTTCGTTTATCTGTTTGTGATAATGAAACATAAGAATAAATAATAGGCGATAAAAAAAATAGAAATAGAAATCCATAAAGAAATGAATTTATTTTTTTTAAATTAATTTGTGATTTTAGAAGATATAAAAATAATACTCCAAAAAATAAATAAAATGGCGTCATCCACATCGTTCTTATTTTTGAGCCAGTAATCAATGATGTAAGAAACATTAAAATAATAGGCATAAAATTAATAAATAGTAGGAACATCAATTTTTTATCTTTTACATTAAGCTTAAATTTTATCTTTTTAGTGAGTAACCAAATCAAAAAGAAGAAAGGAACCAGTATTCCAATTTGTTTTGATAAAAATAATAATGGATTACTAATGTGATCTAAAATACCAGAACCTTCTGATCCTGTTCGATTTAATCCATACGTTACAGTTATAAAATCATTGTTAAAGAGCCAAATTAAATGAGGAACTAATAAAACTAAAAAGACCTCAATTGTTATCAAATATTTAAAATCAAATTTTTTAGTTTTTTTGAAAAAAATTAAATAAATGAACAATAAATCGATTGATATTAAAAGGTAGAGAAACAAGTATTTAGATAAAAAACCAACCGCACCAAATAAACCAACTAAAAAACAATCTGAAAATTTAATTTCCTGTGACGAATAAATTTTCCATGAATAATAAACTACTAATGACCAAAATGGTAATTGGCAAACATTTACATTAAATTCAGGAGTAGTGAAATTATAGAAATAGATAGAAACTAATAATAAAACAGAAATTAAACTTAATTTTAAATCTCTAAAAATTTCAAAAGCAAATTTAAATACGTAATAAAAAGCAATTATCACGAATATTTGACTTAATAAATAATAAACCCAATCTTGAGAGCCAAAGATTTGAAAAAATACTTCAGGAAAAAAAGCACTCATGGGTGGATGTTTATTAAAACCCCAATCTAAATTGCTTCCCCAAGCTAAAGCTTCGATTGTGTCTAATGGTAAATTTTTATTTGTTAATGAGGGAATCAGTGTCCAAATTATTAAATGCGATAATGCAAAAATAAAAAATATATTATTAATATTTCTATTTAAGACATTCATAAGTAAATATTTACAATAATTAACGTTGCTTGACACCCCTATTTTGCTGAATATACTCCCTCGAATTCAAATTGAAAGATGCCTAAAACTAGTAAAGTTAAAAAAAAGGTTACTAAAGTTAAAAGCAAGCCTGTAAATAGAACAAAAGCAAAAGCGGCTATAAAGTCAAAAATTGTTGTTAAAGGTCCTATTAAAATTTCTAAAACCTATATACCTAAAGATACTGAAAAATATATGTGTGAAAAACATAAAGTATTTTTTAGAATAAAGTTACAAGATTGGAAAAAAGAATTAGTCAGAGCGAATAATGAAGCTCTCTATAATGGAAGTATGGATGATAATAGCATTTCTGCAGATATTGTTGACCAAGCAAGTTCATATACCGATAAAAACGTAGAAATGAAATCAATCAATAGACAAATCAAATTAATTTCTGAAATTGATAAAGCTTTATTAAGACTTAAAGACGATACTTATGGTTATTGTCTAGACACTGCTGAACCGATTGGGTTAAAAAGACTCATGGCAAGACCTGTTGCAAAATATACAATTGCTGCACAAGAAAAACATGAAAAAAATGAAAAGGTTTATGCAGATGAATAAAAAAAAGAAAAAAAATAAACAAGCTCACAATCCAATCACTTACAACTTTACTAAAAAATATATTTACTTTTATTATGGTTTTTTTTGGATCCTTTTATTATTATTTGTATTTACTAGATGAATAAAAAATTAGTATTTATAGTTATTGTGGTTTTATTAATAGAATTGTCTGGTCACGGTATATTTGCTTCTTTATTTAGATTATTAAATTCAGTAAATTAAGGTTTTGGTATAACTTCATCTTTATTCATAAAAGAAAAACCTCTTATAACAGCTTCTCTTTTTGCAATATCATTGTACCATCTTGTCAAATTTTTATAATTAGAGAGACCTATATCATGCCATTCATGCCTAGCAATCCATGGGAAGGTTCCTATGTCTGCTATTGTATAATCATCGCCTGATAAAAATTTTGAATAAGAAAGTCTTTGATTAAGTTCAGTATAAATTCTTTCTGCAATTTTGAAATATCTCTCTTCTCCAAATTTACTTTTTCCTGGGTTGTAATGATGAAATTGGTGGTGTTGACCTAACATTGGTCCGACATAACCCATCTGAGCCATTAGCCACTGATTTATCTCTAATCTATTTTTTTGGTCATAAAATTTTCCACTTTCCTCTGCCAAATAAATTAATATTGCACCTGACTCAAAAATTGTTTTATTTTTATTCTGATCAATAATTACTGGAATTTTACTTAATGGACTAATCTTTTTAAATTCAGGTTTGTGTTGTTCACCTTTATCAAGATCTATCTTGGTAGTTTTATATTCATAACCAATTTCTTCGAGCATAATACTAATTTTTTTTCCATTAGGAGTATTAGCTGAAAAGAGTTCAATCACTTTTTATACCAAGTCTATCTTTGATCGTTTTTGATGAAGTTGTAAATTCAAATCTATATTTTTCATTAGGTCTTGCTAACTTAAAGCATGCTCTAGCAGCTAAAGCACCTTCATGAAAACCTGATAAGATAAGTTTTAATTTACCAGGGTATTTGCAAATATCTCCTACTGCATAAATACCTTTTTGATTTGTTTCAAATTTTTCTGTATCTACCTCTATAGTTTTTTTATCAATGTTTAATCCCCAATTAGCAATTGGACCCAGCTGCATGATTAAACCAAAAAAACCTAAAACATAATCAGTTTTTAAGTTTTTAGTCCCTCCATCATCACTCTTAATATCAATACTTTCTATTTTGTTCGATCCACTTACGCTCACAAGCTGATATTTTGTTAATAAATTAATTTTTCCAGCGCTAGTTAATTCTTTTACTTTATTCAATGTTGCATCTGCACCTCTAAATTCATCTCTTCTATGTACAAGATTAACTTTTGCGATTTTTGATAATTCAACTGCCCAATCTAAAGCACTATCTCCCCCACCAAAGATTGTAACCGTTTTTCCATCGAATACTTTTTTATCTTTAACTGAATAAAACAAAGATTTATTTTCAAATTTTTCACATTCTTTTGGGGAAAATTTTCTTGGTTCGAAAGAGCCTACTCCACCAGCAATTATAACATTTGGAGTGGAAAAAGACTTACCATTATTCGTTTTAACAATCCAATTATCATTATCTTTTTTTACTTCATCAACTCTTTCGCCCAAATGAAATTTAATATTAAAAGGTTTTAGTTGTTTGATTAAATTATTTGTTAATTCTTCACCGGTACACTCTGGTACTGCAGGAATATCGTAGATTGGCTTGTCAGGATACAGCTCTATACATTGCCCACCAATTTTATCTAAATTATCCACTACCTCACAATCTAAACCAATTAATTTCAATTGATGTGCTGTAAACAAACCAGTTGGTCCAGCTCCAATAATTAATGTGTCTGTTTTGATCATTTAAGTTTGCTTTGATGGAATATCTACTATTAATCCATCCAGTTCAGTAGAAACTGTAAGTTGGCAACTAAGCCTACTATTTGTTTTTGGTTCAAATGCCATATCTAACATATCTTCTTCACCATCTTCTTTTATTGGAAGTTTATTTAACCAATCTTCTTTGACATAAACATGGCAAGTAGCACAAGCCATTCCACCTCCACAATCAGCATCAATTCCTGGAATATCATTTTGGACAGCCCCCTCCATCACCGTTAACCCGTTTTGTACTTCAACTGTGTGACTTTTCTTGTCATGTGTGATGTAAGTTATTTTTGGCATAGGATGTATATAGCCCTAAAAAAAAATAGGGCAAGTATGCAAAAACATACTCGCCCTATAAATTTAATTTAAACAGTAATTATCTGCTTCTTGCACCAGCTCCAGAACTTACTGCAGCAGCCCAAATTACTAGACCGAATGCAATTTTGTTAATGAAGTCAGCTAAATTGTAAACGACGTTTAGTGAGTTAGCGTCTACACCACCTGTTAGGTAACCAAATACATAACCTAGTGGGTAAATTGCCCAACCTACTGTAACGATCATTCTCATCGCACCAAAAGCAGTAACAAGAGCTTTGTTTCCACTTTTTGAAGCAGCTTTTCCAGCTTCACCTGAGAATATTTCATAAAGAATGTATACCCAACCTGCCATACCAATTACAAAACCAAGTGTAGCGTTGATGTATCCAGCTTCTCCTAAATATCCACCGATTAACATTACTAATGAACCAATTAACAATCTCCAGAAAATTCCAGAGTTTGCTTTTCTTACAGCTACTAGAATTAAGTAGAATTCTATCATCTGTAATGGCACAGTAATTAACCAATCAATATATCTGTATACCGTTGGTGAGTCGCCAGTTGATACCCATACATCTCTCATGTACATGTAATGGATAAAAGCAATACCAGTTACTAGACCAGCTACTGTTACTGATGTCTTCCATGCTGGATTAACAGTGCTTCTTTCCATGAAGAAAAAAGCTGTTGAAGCCAACATACCCATTGAAATTATCCAAAAAGATATTCCAACGAAGTCATCTTGCGCTAACATAGCGGTCGCAGCGTTTGCTACAGTTGTGATACCCAACAGGGCAACAGCTGTAAGAGCAAACAATTTAAGTTTTTTCATAAAAAACTCCCTCTTTAGTTAGTTTTTACTTATTAGTTTATATAAACTAGGCTTAAGCTTCCTTAAGCCAAAGTTGAGCGTTAAATACCAAATTAAAACAGTTAATAGAAGACAAAATTACTATTAATAAGCATTGATTTTACTTACTTTTTAAAATTAAATACACTTTTTAAGTTAAAAATCAATAAAAGGGCAATAACGAATCAAATTTTAAATGTCTGACAAATTTAACAAAATTTACGAACAGTCGATTAATAATCCTGAAAAATTTTGGGAGGAGGCAGCAAATGATATCTTTTGGTTTAAAAAACCAATTAAAATTTTAAATAAATCAAACCATCCTTTCTATAAATGGTATGAAGATGGGGTAACAAATACTTGTTATAATGCTTTAGACATTCACATCGATCAAGGTAACGGAAAAAGAACTGCACTAATATACGATAGTCCGATCACTGGTAATAAAAATAAGTTCACTTATGAAGAATTAAGATCAAAGGTCTCAATATTCGCAGGGGCACTTAAAGACCAAGGCGTTAATAAAGGAGATAGAATTATCATTTATATGCCTATGATACCAGAGGCAGTAGTTGCTATGCTTGCTTGTGCAAGAATAGGAGCAATACACTCTGTGGTCTTTGGTGGATTTGCCTCTAACGAGCTCGCAAGTAGAATTGATGATAGTAAAGCAAAAGTATTAGTTACTGCCTCATGTGGTTTTGAGCCTGGAAGGACCGTAGAATATAAACCACTAGTAGATGAAGCAATTAAACTTGCTAGTCACAAAATTGATAAAATGATTTTATTTCAAAGATTAGGTCATGAAGTAAAATTAAATGCTCCAAAAGAAGTAAGTTGGGAAGAAGTGGTTTCAAAAGCAACTGAAGTTGATTGTGTTGAAATGAATTCAAATGAATTTGCCTATATTCTATATACATCTGGAACCACGGGCACTCCTAAAGGAATAGTAAGAGATATTGGTGGTCATATAGTTGCATTAAAATGGACTATGAAAAATATTTATAACATAGATGCAGGAGATACTTGGTGGTCAGCAAGTGACATTGGTTGGATTGTTGGGCATTCATATATTGTTTATGCTCCTTTGTTTAAGGGATGTACGACAGTTCTATTTGAAGGTAAACCAGTAGGTACTCCAGATGCTGGAGCGTTTTGGAAAATTATTTCTGACTATAAAGTAAAATCTTTATTTACAGCACCAACTGCGTTTAGAGCAATCAAAAAAGAAGACCCCGAGGGAAAATTTTTTTCTAAATACGATTTATCTAAATTTGAAAGTCTATTTCTTGCTGGAGAAAGAGCAGATCCAGATACAATCAAATGGGCTGAAAATTTATTAAATGTTCCTGTTATTGATCACTGGTGGCAAACTGAAACTAGCTGGGCAATCAGTTCTAATTGTACAGGAATTGAAATGATGGAAACGAAATATGGTTCAGCTTGTAAAGCTGTACCGGGTTATGATGTTAAAATTATAAAATCAAATCAAACATTAGCTAAACCAAATGAGATGGGAGATATTGTAGTAAAATTACCTTTGCCTCCAGGAACTTTTCCAACTCTGTGGAATGCAGATCAAAGATATAAAGAAAATTACATGTCAAATTATGAGGGGTATTATCAAACCTATGATGCAGGTCACATTGATGAAGATGGTTACATCTGGATTATGTCAAGAACTGATGACATTATCAATGTTGCAGGTCACAGATTATCAACTGGCGCAATAGAAGAAGTCTTATCAGAACATCAATCAGTAGCTGAATGCGCGGTGCTTGGTATAGCTGATAAATTAAAAGGTCAATTACCTATTGGATTAATTGTTTTAAAAGCAGGAGTAGATAAAGATAACGAGACAATTTCAAAAGAATGTATCCAAATGGTAAGAGATAAAATTGGACCAGTAGCTGCTTTTAAAGTTGCAATAGTTATTAAAAGACTTCCAAAAACAAGATCAGGTAAAATTTTAAGAGGAACAATTAGAAAAATCGCTGATAAAGTTGAATATAAAATGCCTCCAACCATTGATGATCCAGCCATTTTAGATGAGATCAAAGAGGATTTAATCAAAAATAATATTCTTAAAAGTGCTTAAAACTTATCTATTTTTAATTGGTGCAATTTTTTGTGAAGTGGCTGGAACAATGTTATTACCAGTTTCACAAAACTTCACAAAACTTGTCCCTACAAGTTTTCTCGCAATATTTTATTTGACTGCTTTTTATTTACTTACTTTTGTAGTGAACAAGCTACCGATAGCCATAGTTTATGCTACTTGGAGTGGTCTTGGAATATTTACAATCGCAATACTGGGGTATATTTTTTTCAAACAAACTTTGGCTTGGCAAGCAATTTTAGGAATGTTTCTAATTGTAATTGGAGTTGTGCTTGTAAATACTTTTACAATAAAACTTAATTAAATTTTAAAGGAGTTCCGTCTGGTTTCCCTAAAATTTTACCATCTTTCATCTTTATTTTTCCAGCAATAATAGTCGAAACAGGTGTACCTTTAAATTCAACACCATTAAAAGGAGACCATCCACACTTACTCTCTATATTTTCATTTTTAATGACAATTTTTTTATTCATGTCTACTATTGTAAAATCTGCATCAAACCCCTCTTTGATAAATCCCTTATTCTTTATTCCAAAAATTTTAACTGGATTTTCACAAACAAAATTCATCAATTGATTTAAAGATAATTTTCCATCATTAATATGATTTAACATAACTGGCATTAATGTTTGAACACCCGGCATACCGGATGGTGAGTTTGGATATTCTTTATCTTTATTGATTTTTAAATGAGGTGCGTGATCCGAACCTATAGTGTCATTAAAATTATTTTTAACTGCATACCATAATCTATCATAATGAGACTTGTCTCTTATTGGAGGGTTCATCTGAGCATAGGTACCAAGTTTATCATAACAGTCTGGTGCATAAATTGTTAAATGCTGTGGAGTAATCTCAAAAGTAATATTTCCTTTATGTTGAGATAAAAAATCAATCTCTTGCTTTGTTGTTATATGTAGGACGTGCGCTTTTTTATTATAACGCTCCGCAATACGAACTATCCTTCTTGTTGATGAAATTGCACATTCATCACTCCTCCAAATTGGGTGAGAGTGAACATCGCCTTTTTTAATTAATTTTTTATTAATATTTAAAATTGCTTCATCTTCAGAGTGAACAGCTACAACTTTTGAACTATTTTGAAATACTATTTCAATATCTTTTTCATCAGCAACTAAAAGATTTCCTGTTGAAGAACCTGCAAAAAGTTTGATCCCACAACAACCTTCTAAATTTTTTAAATCTGCTAAATCATTAGCATTATCTGCTGTTGCACCAAAATAAAAAGCGTAATTGCAATACATTCTATTTTTTGCAAGGTCTAATTTTCTTTGGAATTCTTTTTTATTCGATGTTGGGGGGTTAGTGTTTGGCATTTCAAATACTGCTGTTATCCCTCCAGCAATAGCTGCTCTACTTCCTGAGTGGAGATCTTCGGTATCTGTAGATCCTGGCTCCCTAAAATGAGTTTGAGTATCTATACATCCTGGTAAAACAGTTAGACCTTTAGCGTCTACTGTGTCTTTAGCCTCTTCAGTGATTTTACCTATGTTTTGAATTTTGCCATCTTTAATCGAAACATCGACATCTTTAAGCTGCCCATCAATATAACACTGACCATTTTTGATTATAAGATCTAACATTTATGAAAAAAGTAATTATATTAAAAGTTCGTTTGATGCAAATATGAAAAATAGTGTTTTTATATTACAGGACAGAGCCATAATTTATGTCAATGGTCCAGATGCTAAAGATTTTCTACAAAATCTTATAAGCAATGACATTAATAAAGTTACAGATAATTCAAGTTGTTTTGCCTCTTTGCTGACCCCGCAAGGTAAATTTCTGTTTGAATTTATAGTAGTTAAACATAAGTCAGGATTCTTTATTGATTGTGAAAAAAATCAATCCGATGAAATATTTAAACAATTAAGTCTTTATAAAATTAGATCAAAAGTTGAAATTTTGAATTTAAGCAATGAATTTGTTGTTGCAAGTTTTGGGTACGAAAAATACCTTTCAATTGAAGGCTCTGAGGATATTTTAGGTTTCACTTTCAAGTATAGAGAGGATCCAATTATTTTAGATCCAAGAAATAAAAATTTAGGTGCAAGATTAATTATTAACTTAGAAAAGCTTTATTTATCACTTAAAAAATTAGACCTTAAGGATGATAAAATTGAAAACTATTATATTCAAAGTCATAATCTTGGGATTGTTCCAAAAAACTTAAATCAACTACAAAATAAATTATTTGGTATTGAGTGTAATTATGAAGAACTAAATGGCATAGACTTTAAAAAAGGATGTTATGTTGGCCAAGAAAATACCGCGAGAATCAAATTAAAAAATAAACTTTCAAAAAGATTATTACCTATCAAAGTTATCGAGGGAGAACTGACTGAAAATGAAAAAATTTACAATAATAATATCGAAATTGGAAAAGTTCTAATTAGTAATGATTACCCTTTTGGGCTGATCAAATATCAAGATGAAAATTTTAATAAAGATCAAACTTTTAAAAGTGAAAATGGTACTTTTAAAGTTTTTATACCTCAATGGCTTAAAATTTAAGTTTTGGTGCGGCCAGAGAGACTCGAACTCTCATGGACTAGGTCCACACGGCCCTCAACCGTGCCTGTCTACCAATTTCAGCATGGCCGCAAATATGACCCACATTAAATCAATGACAAGTAGGTTTCAAATTGATAAATTTTCTCATGGAATTTAATCAAGAGGTTAAAAAAGCTACTGATCCAATTTATCAGAAGATATCAAAGGTTATGCCTGAGATTGAGTGGTCAGTGCATGCTCCCTATATTCATAAAATTAATAAATTAAAAAAAGAAAAAAATGCAGTTATTCTTGCTCACAACTATCAAACTCCAGAAATCTATCATGGTATAGCAGATTTTTCTGCAGACTCTTTAGCTCTTGCAGTTGAAGCATCAAAAACTTCAGCAGATATAATTGTGATGGCTGGAGTTCATTTTATGGCTGAGACAGCAAAACTAATGAGTCCTAATAAAAAAGTTTTATTACCAGACATGAAAGCAGGCTGTTCTTTGTCATCGTCTATTACAGGCAAAGATGTGAGACTTTTAAAGGAAAAATATCCAGGAGTTCCTGTGGTTTCATATGTTAATACATCAGCAGATGTAAAAGCAGAAACAGATGTATGTTGTACTTCTGCTAATGCTGTTAAAATTGTAAAATCACTTGGAGTTAAAAAAGTAATTTTTTTACCTGATGATTATTTAGCAAAATATGTTGCTTCTCAAACAGATGTTGAAATTATTGCATGGAAAGGCATTTGTATGGTTCATGATCAATTTAATGAAAAAGAAATTAATGATATTAGAGATAAAAATCCTGGAATCAAAATTATAGCTCATCCAGAATGTCCTCCCGAAGTTATCAAGGCAAGTGACTTTGCTGGTTCAACTTCAGGAATGATTAATTACGTAAAAGATAATCAACCTAAAAAAGTTATGATGGTAACTGAATGTTCAATGAGTGATAATATTCAAGTAGAAAATCCAAATGTTGAATTTATTAGACCATGCAATCTATGCCCACATATGAAAAGAATAACTTTACCAAAAATCTTAGACTGTTTAGAAAATGAAACTGGTGAAATTATTATGGATTATGAGACAATTAATAAAGCAAGATTGTCAGTAGAAAAAATGGTTGCTATTGGTAGATAGCTTTTTGTGTCAAAAATAAAACTTAGTGAAAATTTTATAAGAAACACTGTTAAGCTTGCACTTAATGAAGATTTATATCCATCTGGAGATATAACCTCTAGTCTTGTTGAAAATAATAAAATAATAAAAGTAAAATTAATATCAAATCAAAATGCTATAATTGGTGGTCTATTATTTGCTAAGCATGCTTTTTCTTTAGTTGATAAAAAAATTAAATTCTTAATTAAAAAAAAAGATGGTTCTTTTGTTAAAAAAAAGTCATTAATTGCTACAGTACAAGGAAAAGCCCAAAATATATTAATAGCAGAGAGAGTTGCTTTAAATTATTTGTCTCATATTTCAGGAATTGCAACTAAAACAAACCAATTTGTTAAATTGGCAGGTAAAAAATGTAAAATTTGTTGTACACGCAAAACAATTCCAAACTTAAGAGTAATTCAAAAATATGCTGTTAAACTGGGTGGTGGAACTAATCATAGATTTAATTTAAGTGATGAGTATTTGATTAAAGACAATCATATAGCTTCTTCAAATATAAAAAGTTTAGTCTCTTTAGCTATTAAAAATAAAAGAGGAAAAAAAATTACAGTTGAAGTTGACAATTTAAAACAACTTAAACAAATAATAGGGCTCAAATTTAATACCGTTTTATTTGACAATATGAATATTAAAAATTTAAAAACAGGTGTAAAAATTGCAAAAAAATTTTACAAAACTGAAGCTTCAGGAAATATAAATCTCAAAACTGTTAAAACAGTTGCTGCAACAGGGGTAGATAGAATCTCAGTTGGAAGCATCACTCATAGTGCTTCAGCTATAGATTTTAAATTAGAAGTTTAATTAACAAATTTTGAAAGATCAGGTTTAAAATATTTTGGTCCTTTCATAACTTTGCCTGACTCACTATAAATTGGCTTTCCGTTTTCATCCAATTTACTCATATTAGAGTTTTGAACCTCCTCAAAACACTTATCTAAATCAATGCCAAATGCATGCCCTGCTCCATAAGTAACATACAAAATATCTGTAAGTGCATCTGCTACCTCTAGTAAATCTTTATTTTTCATAGCCTCTGTAAGTTCCTCAAGCTCTTCTTTGATTAAATCGATCCTTAATTTATTGATTTTATCTGTACTAAATGCGGGTTTATCCTTTACCTCTTGACCAAAAGTTTTCATGAAAGTTCCAACCTTACTAAAATTTGACATATTGCTCCTGTAAGTTTTATATAATTAATGTATATTTATAATAATTTATTAATTACTTGTTAATCAATGAAATTAAGAAAAGAATTCGATAGCATTGGCTCAATAAATGTTCCTGGTGATAAATATTGGGGAGCTTCAACACAAAGATCAAAAAAATATTTTGATATTGGTGAGTTTTTAGTCAGACCAGTTTTAATCAGATCAATAGCTATTATTAAAAAAGCTGCTGCAATAGTTCATGGTAAAGAAAAACAAATCTTACCACAAATTTCAAAAGCTATCATAAAAGCATCTAATGAAGTTATATCTGGTAAGTTAGATGAGCATTTTCCATTAAAAGTTTGGCAAACAGGCTCTGGTACTCAAACAAATATGAATGTTAATGAAGTTATAGCAAATAGAGCAATTGAAATTTTAGGGGGCAAAAAAGGTTCTAAAAAACCTGTTCACCCCAATGACCATGTCAATAAATCTCAATCTACAAATGATGTATTTCCCACTGCGATGCATATTGCTATTGTAATGGAAACAAAAAATAAATTGTTGCCATCTTTGGAGTTATTAAATAAAGAGTTAAAAAGAAAAGTTTCTCAATTCAAAAATATAATTAAAGTGGGTAGAACTCACTTACAAGATGCAACACCATTGTCTTTAGGACAAGAGTTTTCTGGATACCAATCTCAGATAGAGGATTGTATTAGTAGAATAAAAAATGCTTTGAATGAAATTTACTCATTAGCTCAAGGTGGTACTGCTGTTGGAACCGGAATTAATAGTAAAAAAGGTTTCGATAAAAAAATTATCAGTGAAATAAAAAAGATTACTAAACTGCCTTTTAAACCAACTAAAAATAAATTTGCAGCTTTGGCAGCTCACGACGAAATAGTAAATTTTTCTGGTACTTTAAATACCACGGCAGTTAGTCTAATGAAAATTGCAAATGATATAAGATTTTTAGGTTCAGGTCCTAGAGCTGGCTATGGTGAAATTATTTTACCTGCTAATGAACCTGGCTCTTCAATAATGCCTGGCAAAGTTAATCCCACACAATCAGAAGCCGTAACAATGGTATGTGTTAAAGTTATTGGAAATCATAATGGAATCACCATGGCAGGTTCTCATGGTCATTTTGAATTAAATGTTTTTAAACCTTTAATAGCTCACAATATTTTACAATCAATTGATCTACTTGCTGACAGTACTAATAATTTTTCATTATATTGTGTTAAAGGAATAAAGGCTGACAAAATTAAAATTAAAAAATTTTTAGACAATTCTTTAATGTTGGTTACTGCACTAGCACCTCATATTGGCTATGACAATGCCGCAAAGATTGCTAAATCGGCTTTAAGAAAAGGAACTACTTTAAAAGAAGAAGCTTTAAAAACTAACTTAATTAGTAAAAAAGATTTTGATAGAATTGTAGATCCAAAAAAAATGATTTACCCAAAATAAGCCAAAAAAATATTATTAACAAAACTCTTAAAAGTTATTTTGTTAAAAACTTTTTCACCACTTGAATTGAAATTCATTATAAATCTATCTAATTTTTCATTCGATTTATTATCGATCCTAAAATTATCAAAGGAAACTTTTTTTTCAATTATGTCATAATTGAAATCAAATTCTATTTTTTCTAATTTTTTTCTTAAATCTTTGTTAATTTGAAAATGTCTAAAAAAATCATCTTTTTCTTTTATAGTAATTAACATTTTGCCATTTAAATTAATTGAATCTCCATCATAATCTATTAAACCCTCAACTAATGATAGATCTATATTTTCCTTCCATTTAATTTTTGACTCAGAAAAAGTTAAATCACCTTCCTCTATTTTTAATTTTAAAAATAAATCTGCAAAACGATCAAAATCAACTATTTTTTTTATATTAATATTTATTTCAGCATTTAAATTTTCATTACTAATTATTTTAGTTTTGATAATATCATTTAATAAAGGATTACTAATTAAGTCTGAAAGCTTTAAATTTTGATAATTTAAATTAGAGATCATGTAAAATGGTTTAAATTCAATTTTCCCATTATAGGTTTTATTGGAGTCCTCTAAAGAAAAATCTAATGAATTTTTTTTTAACTCATAATTTATAAGGTTGCTTTTATTTTTAAAATTTATTTTTAAAAATCCAATCTTGTTTTCTTTTCTATAATTAACTTGATTTTCAATTTTCAACCTTAATTTATTCATAACTAATTTTGTAGATGAGGTTTGATTTAATTTATCATTTTTGATTGTTATCTTATATGGAACATTAAAAATCTTATTTTTTGATGAATAAATATTTTTTAGATTTTTAAAATCAAAATAGAATTTACTATTATCTATTTGATTTATGAATAAAACTTCCTCATCTTTATTTAAAAAAAAAATAGTACTATTTTTAATAATAAGTTTTTGTCTGTTTGGCTCAGCCTCTAAAATATTAGTAAAAAGATTTAAATCTGATTTTTGAATATTAAATTCTAGTTTATTAAAAATTAAGTCTTTTATTTGAATTTGATCAAACTTAAAAAAATTTTTAAACCCTATAAAAATTTTCAAATTATTTACAACTGCTATTTCTTTTTTGTCATTTAATATAGATAAATTTTTTGCTACAAAATGTGGCTTTGGAAATAGGCCATAATTAATTTTGTCACTAAAATCTATTCTAATTTGATACTTTAAAAAAACCTGATTCTTTATTTCTTTTTGAATTAAATCTTTATTGTATGCTGTTGGAACTAAAAAGTAAGCAAGAGTTAAAAAAATAATTCCTACAAACACGAAAATAACTCTATTATCTCTAGTGAATTGAAATTTTTTAGGATTTGAGATGAATAATCTCAGTTTGTTAAAATAGCTTTCTATTAAATTATTTATAGATAAGATTTGTTTTCCAATTTTTTTAAATGATAAATTTTTTCCCATAAAAATTGGAACAAGTTATAATTAAAAAATAAAAATGTTAAACTCTGAATATATTAAAAATCTAAATAAGGCTCAAAAAGAAGCAGTTATGCACCTTGATGGGCCCTTATTAATAGTAGCAGGAGCAGGTTCGGGAAAAACAAAAGTCCTCACTACCAGAATAGCTAACATTATTAGAGAGAAAAAAGCATATCCCAACCAAATCTTAGCAGTAACTTTCACAAATAAAGCAGCAAAAGAAATGCAATTAAGAGTGAGTAAAATTCTTGGTTCTGCTGCTACAGGATTATCTTGGTTAGGAACTTTCCACTCTATCTGTGCTAAACTTTTAAGAAAACATGCTCCAGCAGTAAATCTTAACTCAAATTTTACAATTATCGATACTGATGATCAAACCAGATTAATTAAAAATATTTGTAAGGCAGAAAACATTGACATTAAACAATTAGCTCCAAGATATATTTTAACAATAATTGATAGATGGAAAAACAAAGGCTTCTATTCAGATGAAGTTCAAATTAATCAAAAAGATATTTATGAAAAAACTGTATTGCCAATATATAAAATTTATCAACAAAAACTTACTGACCTTAATTCTTGTGATTTTGGAGATTTAATTTTACATGCTGTTAAAATTTTAGAAAAAAATTCCGATATTAGAGAAATTTATTCAAAAAATTTCAAATATATTTTAGTTGACGAATATCAAGACACAAACTTTATTCAGAGCAAGTGGTTGAAATTACTCTCAGAAAAAAATAGAAATATTTGTTGTGTTGGAGACGATGATCAATCTATTTACAGTTGGAGAGGTGCAGAAATAAAAAATTTTTTAGAGTTTGATCAAGTTTATGAAAATACAAAAGTAATTAGACTTGAAGAAAACTATCGGTCTACAGAAAATATTTTGTCAGTTGCATCAAATCTAATATCAAATAATAAAAATAGAGTTGGCAAAACCCTTAAAACTACAATGGAAAAAGGAGAGTTAGTCAAGTTAAATTGTTTTAAAAATGGAAAAGACGAAGCGATAGGTATTTCTGACGAAATTGAAAAGTTAAAAAAAAAATACACGTATAATAATATTACAATTCTTGTAAGAGCAATATTTCAAACAAGAGAATTTGAAGAAAGATTTTTAAAGATTGGTTTGCCCTACAGAATTTTAGGAGGTACTAAATTTTATGAAAGAGCTGAAATAAAAGACTGTGTAGCATATTTAAGATTAATATATCAAGAGAAGGATGATTTGGCTTTTGAAAGAATAGTAAATAATCCAAAACGTTCAATTGGAGAAAGTTCTCTTAAAAGTATTCATGAATATTCTAAAAAGTATAAAATTTGTTTGGAAAGTTCGTCTAAGAAAATGATACAAGAAAATCTAATCAAACCTAAAGCAAAAATTGGTTTATCCTCATTTTTAGAATTAATTTTTAAATGGAGGAATGATTTAAAAATAAAACAAATAAATCATGTAAAATTACTTCAAATGGTTCTAGATGAGTCTGGTTATTCAGCAATGTTAAAAAATAAAAAAGATTTTGATAATGAGAATAGACTTGAAAATATCAAAGAACTTTTAAGTGCAATGAAAGAATTTGATAATTTGGAAAGTTTTTTAGAGCATGTCTCTTTGGCTACTTCAGTTGATCAAGAGTGGGAGGGAGAAAAGATTAATATGATGACTATGCATGCAGCAAAAGGTTTGGAATTTGAAGTTGTTTTTTTACCAGGTTGGGAGGAAGGTCTATTTCCCCATCAAAAATCTATTGAAGAAAAAGGTCAAAGTGGACTTGAGGAAGAAAGAAGATTGGCATATGTCGGACTGACAAGAGCTAAAAAAAAAGCAATTATATCCTTTTCTATGAATAGATTTTATCAAGGTGATTGGATTGATAGTATGGCTTCAAGATTCATTGATGAACTACCAGAAAAATATTTGGAAAAAAATTCATTTTTTGATGAAGAAAAAGAGGAATTAGAAGAATTTGAATTTAATCAAGATTTTGATAATGACGATAATATCAAAAGTCCAGGATGGATAAGATATCAAAAACGAATTAAATGATAAAAGAGAGAATTCAAAAATTAATTAATAGATTTGATAAATATAAAATTGATGGCTATGTAATTCCCAAAAATGATGAGTTTTTTTCTGAATATTCAAAAAATGATAGATTAAGAACGATATCAAATTTTACTGGTTCAGCAGGTTATTCTGTAATCTTAAAAGATAAATATTATTTATTTGTTGATGGAAGATATACAATTCAAGCTGATAAAGAGTCTGGTAAAATTTTTAAGATAGTAAGTTACGATAAAATTATAAATTGCAATTTATTTAAAAATCTTACTTTAGGAGTTGATCCAAAAATATTTACCTCCCAACAAATTAAGAGATATTTTAGCAAACACAATAAGGTTAAGATTATTAAAGAGAATCTAATTGATCAAGTATATGAAGAAAAATCTTTTTTTTATAAACCTTTCTTTTCAATCGAAAATAATATTGTTGGAGAAAGCTATAAAGACAAGCTTTTAAAAATCAAAAAATATCTTAACAAAAATAATTCGGATTTAATGTTTATAACTGCTCCTGAGAATGTTGCATGGTTGTTGAATATCCGAGGATTTGATAATCCCAATAGTCCAATACCAAACTGCCATTTATTGATAGACAAAAAGAATAATCTATATTTGATTTGTGAAAAAAAGAAAGCCAAAAAGATAATTTTAGAAAAAAAAATTAGGAAAAAACAAGTTATAGAATTTAAAAATTTTGAAAAACTCATCGAAGATCTCAAGGGAAATAAAATAATTATTGATTATAAAACTTGTTCATTATTCTTTGAGAATATTTTAAAAAAAAAGTTTAAGATTTTAAAAAAAGAAGATCCTATTTATTTATTAAAATCAATTAAAAGTAATAAAGAGATAAAAAATATGATTTCAAGCCATATAATAGATGGTGCCGCTCTAACTAAATTTCTTTATTGGATGAAAATAAAGAATAGGAAAAAGATTACTGAATATGATGCTCAAAACAAATTGGAATATTTTAGAAAAAAAAATAAAAAATATCTTTATCCAAGTTTCAATACTATCGCTGGGACTGGATCTAATGGAGCTATTGTTCATTATAGAGCAACAAAAAATAATTCTAAAAATATAAAAAAGAGTGATATTTTTTTGTGTGACTCAGGAGGGCAATATAAATATGGAACTACTGATGTTACTAGGACAATTTGTTTTTCAAAACCAAAAAAAAGAATAAAGAATATTTTTACCAGAGTTTTAAAAGGTCATATTGCAGTTTTTCAGTCTGATCTAACTAAATATAAAACCGGCAAAGATATTGACGTACGGGCAAGAAAATTTTTAAAAAAAATTAATTTAGATTATGCCCATGGAACAGGACATGGGGTTGGTTTCTTTTTGAATGTTCATGAAGGACCACAATCAATCTCTAAATTTAATAAAATTAAAATTCAGGAAGGCATGATTTTAAGTAATGAACCAGGCTTTTATAAAAAAAATGATTTTGGAATTAGAATTGAAAATTTAGTTTATGTAAAAAAAATTCACAATAAGCTTTGTTTTGAAAATTTAACTTTAGCTCCAATTGATAAAGATTTAATTGATCATAACCAGTTAACGAAAGATGAAAAAGATTATTTATTTAAGTACAATTTAGAAGTCTATTCTAAACTTTATAATTACCTAAGTATTTACGAAAAAAGGTGGCTAGCCAGTTTTATTTATTAATCTAAGCCATTCAGATTGGTTTATAATTTTAATATTTAATTCTTTGGCAGCTTCAATTTTTCTATTTGTAGGTTTTTCACCTATAATTAAATAATCAAGTTTTTTTGATACATTACTAATTATTGAACCAGAATTTTTTTCAATTAAAGATTTAGCCTCAGCCCTACTTATACCGTTTAGTTTACCGGTTAACATAAATGTTTTATTACTTAAAATTCCACCCTTTTTATTCTCAATAGCCTTTTTAATATTTAAAATTTTTTGAAGATTATTTATTATATTTAAATTAGTTTTATTTTTAAAAAAATTTTTAATAGAATTAATTTGTGTTTCTCCTATTCCATCAATATTTAGTAGATCATCAAATTTATCATCTTTTGAAAGATTAACAAAACTTTCTGATGACTTTAGTGTTTTAGCTATCAATTTTGCATTCTCAAAACCTATGTGTCTTATACCAAGTGAATAAATAAATCTTTCAAATGAAATATTTTTTTTATCATCTATTGCATATTTAAGATTTAAAACTGATTGTTTACCCCAGCCATCTAATGACTCTATTTTTTTATAATTTAGATTGAATATATCTTGTGGAAGTCTTACTAATTTTAAATCCCAAAAATTTTCAACTATTTTTTTACCAAAACCGTCAATATTAAAACCTTCCTTCGAGACAAAATGTTTTAGTCTTTCCTTAGCCATTCTATCGCAGTCAAACCCCCTATCTGGACATCTTCTTACTGCATCAAATTTTTTAGTTATCTTGTTGTATTCCTTTATTGTTTCATAACCACATGGGCACTTTTTTGGAAAAAAAAATTTTTTAGACTCTTTTTTTCTTTTTTTTACATCTACTGAAACAACGTGAGGTATCACATCACCAGCTCTTTCTACGACAACTGTGTCGTTTATTCTAATATCTTTTCTTATTATTTCATCCTCATTATGGAGAGTTGCATTTGAAACAACTACTCCACCAATATTTAATGGGTTTATTTTTGCTACAGGAGTTAAGGCACCTGTTCTTCCAACTTGAATATCTATATTAAGTATTTTGGAAATACCCTTATTAGCAGAAAATTTATGTGCTATAGCCCATCGTGGCGAATTTGCTACATTTCCTAAACGTTTTTGTAAATCAAAATCATTAATTTTATAAACAATTCCATCAATATCAAAATCAATCTCATTTCTTTTTTTCTCAATTTCATAATAATTATTCATTAAATTTTGAACACCTTTTAAAGTTTTATTAAGTGGATTTGTTTTAAATCCCCACTCTGTTAACCTTTGTAAATATTCATTTTGTTTTTTAACTTTCATTCCTTTTTCATGACCAAATGTATAAGCTATAAATTTAAGAGGAATTTTTTTCGTATCATTTGGATTTTTTTGTCTCAAAGAACCTGATGCAGCATTTCTAGGGTTAGCAAACTTATCTTTTATTTTTTCAAAATCTTTATTGCCAATAAAAACCTCACCTCGTATATCAATGTCTGTTGGAAAATCTTTAATTAAAATTTCTTTAGGTATATCATTTATCGTTTTTAAATTTTGAGTGATATCTTCTCCTTCTTTTCCATCACCTCTAGAAAGACCCATTATGAATTTTCCTTTTTGATAAGTCAATGATGCTGAGATTCCGTCAATCTTTGGCTCTGCACTATATTCAATTTCAAAGGAACTATCTTTATCCAAAAAATTAATTATTTTTTTTTCAAAATTAATTAAATCCTCCTCAGAGAATGCATTTGAGAGTGAAAGCATTGAAACTTTATGAAAAACTTTTTTAAAAGTTTTTGAAGGCCTATAACCAACTTTTTTTGAGGGAGAATCCTCACTTTTTAAAAAATTGTACTTTTTTTCTAATGAGAAAATTTCAGATTTAATTTGATCATATTCTTGATCCTCAACAAGAGGCTTACTTAATTCATAATAATATTTGTTGAGTTTAATTAGATCTTTAATTTTCTTTTGGTATTCTTTATTAATTTTTATTTTATCCATCTCAATTGATAAGAGATTTAAATTTTTTTAGAAAACTATTGCTCTTTTTTTTATAAGTTTTAAATCTCTCCTTTTTTTTAATCTCGTAGTTTTTATTAAATAAACTATAAGAGTTTTCATACCATTTTGATGATTGATAATTATAACCTAATAACTGAGCATATTTTTCAGCTTCGTCAATTAAACCAAGGGTATAATGAACTTCGACTAATCTGTGTAACGCTTCTTCTGCATAAATAGTCGTATCATATTCATCAGTAATTTTTCTAAATCTATTTATAGCTGGTATCCATTTTTTTTTATCAAAATAGTATCTAGCTATATACATTTCCTTTGCAGCAAGAATATCGTTTATTAAGTCTATTTTAAATTCTGCATCCATAGCATATTCAGAATCGGGATAATTTTTTATGATTATTTTGAAATTTTTTTTTGCATTAATTATTGCTTGTAAATCTTTTTTTTCATCAACAATTTGTTCATAATAACAAACTGAAAGTAAATAATAAGCATAAACTAAATCTTTATGTAAAGGATAAACTCTTATGAACCTTTCTAACTCTGCAATTGAGTCTCCGTAATAATCTTGAATGTAATATGCGTATGCTGCCATCAAAGCAGCTTTGGGCGCCCATTGACCTTGTGGAAATAATATTTCAGCTTCATTAAATTTTTTTGCTGCAAATAAGATATCACCATCCTCTAAAGCTTCTAATCCACCCTGATAAGCTTCTAGTACTTGAAGATCTAGACTTTTTTCTTTGATTGTAGATTTTTGAATATTTTCTTTTGAGCAAGAATTACCTAGAACAAGCAATATTAAAAATAAAAAAATTTTAAGTTTAATCATATTTGTTTTATATAGATTTAACTTACAATTTAAAAGGTCTATATGGACTATGCAATTGATCTTAATAAACTTTTATTAATGATATTGTGTGGAAGATTTCTTTCTTGAATTTCAATGATTGAAAAATTTTCTTTGTTTTGGAATACCTTTTTTAATAATTGATTGGTTAAATAATGACCACCCTGAGAGCAATTTATACTAGCTACAATTCTATACCCACTAGTGTAAAGATCACCAATACAATCAAGTATTTTATGATTAACAAATTCTTTAGAATTTCTAAGTTTTTCTTTGTTTAATATTTCAGTATCTTTTACTACTACTGCATTATCTAGGCTTCCACCTTTTGCCAGTCCATTTTTTTTAATTTTTTCTATATCTTCATATAAACAAAAAGTTCTAGAGTTGAAAATGTCATTTAAATCATCCTCATAAACATTAACTTTGTTTTTTTGATTTCCTATTACAGCATTATCATATTTTAATTGAAAATTAATATCTAAACTTAATTTAGAAGGTTCGATGGATATTGATCTTTCACCCTCATTGAATGATATTTTTTTTTTAATTTTTATAATCTTAATTGGGACTTCACTTTGTTTTAATCCGCTCTTAACTAACTTTTCAATAAATTCTTTTGCTGATCCATCTAAAATAGGAACTTCTTCATTATCAATTTCAATTAAAGCATTGTCTATTCCTAATCCAAATAATGCACCCATCAAATGTTCTATCGTAGAAACTTTAACACCAAAATCATTAGATATTGTGGTATTGAGTGAGGTGTTGGTAACATTTGCAAAACTCGGAAATATTAAATTGTTATTTTTTAAATCAACTCTTTTAAATATTATTCCAGTGTTAGGTTCTGAAGGATTTATAGAAATATTAACAATTTGGCCATTATGAAGACCTATTCCCGTAAATTTTACAGGATTGTTAATTGTTTTTTGGTTTAATAAAGTCACAACGCACTTTTAAGGCTGAAGATCAGAAAATTGAAAACAACAAATATTACTGTAAAATACAGTTTAACTAAAAAGGTCAAAAAATTTTTCGAAAAAACCCTTTCTTTTAAGGGTTTTATTGACCAAGGATATCTCATTATTATTATAGCCTGAAACTATTCTGCTTGCAGTTGTATAAATATTTGGATTTTGTTGATCTTGGAACTGTTTAATATACTCAGCATTTAATATTTGATTTACTATAATGTGATATTTTTTAAGTATTGACTCATAATGTTCGGTTAAATTTTTGGATAAACATATAAATTTAATGTCTAAAGAAAAATTATTACACTTTAAATTTTCAGGTAAAAAAGAATAATCTTTACCATCAATTTGATAATTTTCTATTAACATGTGAATGATTTTTTTATCCTTAAAACTAAATTGACACAAATTTTTTAAAACATTTAATGGATTGATTAAGTTTTCTTGAGATATAGAATTACCATTATGCCCTTTTTTAATTGAAATTTCGATTGGAAAAAATTCTCTGTCATCTAAAATTATGTATGCATCTTTAACAAAATTTTTTAAATTTTTTTCTATTTTTAAGATATTTTGTGCAAGAAATTCATCTAATATTTTCAATTTAGAATCTTTATTATGATCATCAAATAATTTTTCTTCCTTAAAAAAAACTTCAAATGTTTTTTTTTTAATAATGCAAATAACTAATTTTTTTTTGTTTATAAATAAATAGGTTTCAAATTTAAGTTCCTCACTCATAAGTAATTACCTGATTTCGAGGTCGAGCATCAATAGATTTAATATTATCAAATTGTTTGTAATCTAATAAATTTAAAGATAATTCTAAAGACTTTTCTATATTTTCAATTGGTAATTTAATTAAGACACCTGAGGACGTTTCTATATCCCATCTACCTGAAGGAAAAAAAAATAGATTTTCAACATCATTGTAATCTAACTTTGAACTATCAATCATTTTTTTTAAAGATAAGAATTTTTCAATATTTGGATCTCCAAAAATATATGGTAAATTTTTTACCACATCTTCTACCTCAATTAATTTTCCGTTTGATCCAATATAAAAAATTTTTCCTCTTCTATTTAAAAGTGCTAATACCTCAGTTTCAATTATCTTGATTTCTAAAGATGATGGATATCTTTTAAAAATTACATACTCCTCAATTAAGTTATTTGAATTTAATAATTCTCTAACTTTCAATTTATCAAGATAAAACAATGTCTCCATTTTAAATAAATCTAAACTTTTTTGAAATTCTTTATCTTTTATTTCTAACCCTTCAATTTTGATTCTTTCAATATTTGGAAATTTCAATTGAGCTAAATTCTTATTATTCAATGATCCAAAAATTATAAATAAAAAAAAATATACTAAAATTTTTTTACTTACTTGTTGAGGCATCTTTTAAAATTAATCTTATGAGCTTAATAAAACTTATACCATGATATGCAGCTATTTCAGGAACTAAAGATAGACTAGTCATTCCTGGCTGAGTATTTATTTCAAGAAGATAAAATCTACCTTTGTAAAATTTAAAATCAGAGCGAGTTACACCTCTACATCCCATTAATTTGTGAGCTTTAAGAGCTAAGTACATAAGTTTATTAAAATCTTTTTTACTTAATTCTACTGGAATAATATGTTTTGTTTTTGCTTTTGAGTTATATTTAGCCTGATAATCATAAAACTTTCTTTTTGGTTGTAATTCAATTGCTCCTAGTTTTTTACTGCCAATTATAGCTGCTTGAATTTCACGTCCTGGAATAAATTGCTCTATCATTATTTTTTTATAATCTTTTAATAATTTAATTTTTTTAAAAACATCGTTTTTTGAACAAATAAATACATTTACACTAGATCCCTCATTAATTGGCTTAATTACTACAGGAAATTTTAATCTTTGATTAATCAATTTAATTAAATCTTTATTAGATTTATCAAAACAATATGAAAAATATTTAGGGGTTAATATTTTATTTTTAATAAATATCTTTTTGGATAATACCTTGTCCATAGCTAAAGATGATGAAATTATACCTGAGTGTGTGTATGGAATCCCTGTAGTTTCTAAAATAGTTTGAATATATCCATCTTCACCAAACTGACCATGCAAAGCATTAAAAATAATATTTGGCTTAAATAATTTAATTATATCAAATAATTGATAATCTGGTTCTGAAATTTTAACATTATAACCATTTTTAGTTAGCTCTTTTGCAACCTGCTTACCAGTATCGAGACTTATTATTCTTTCTTTAGATATTCCACCAGAGATTACTAATATTCTTTTTTTCAAGTTATTCCAAAATTTTAATTTCTTTTTCTAAACTAATTCCAGTCTTTTCTAAAACATTTTTAGCAACAAAATCTATTAATTTTTTCATATCTTCAAATTTTGCATCTCCTTTATTTACAAAAAAATTACAATGTTTTTTAGAAATACATGCATCACCAAAACTTTTATCTAAAGGGACTGACTCTTTTATAAGTTCCCAGACTTTTTTTTGAGTTTGTGATGTGGGGTTTTTAAAAGTACTGCCACTAGTTTTTATTTTTGTTGGTTGGTTTTTTTCTTTTTCTAATTTTAATTTATCGGTATTTTCTTTAATTTTTGTATAATCATCTTTGACACCTTTGAAAGAAGCACTTAAAAAAATTAAGTCATCAGATAAGTTACTTTTTCTGTATTCAAACTTAATATCTTTGGATGGTATTGAAATTACTTTTCCAGATTTATCAATTGCTTGTATTGATAACAATATATCTTTAAACTCTTTTCCAAAACAACCAGCGTTCATCCTTATTCCTCCACCAATTGTTCCGGGAATACAAGATAAAAATTCGAAACCAGCCAGGTCATTTTTCATTGCAAAATCTGAAAGGGATTTATCTAAAACTGCGCTTCCAGCTATAATTGTATTTTCACCTAATAGAGAAATATTATTAAAGTTTTTGCTCAATTTTATTACTACTCCATCAAACAATTCATCTTTTATTAATGTATTCGAGCCTGCACCTAGTACAAAAATTTTTTCTTTTTTATTTAATTTTTTTAAGAGATTTACTAACTCTTTTAAATTATCTGCTTTATAAAAAACCTTTGTTTTTCCACCAATATTAAACCAATTTTTTTTTTTAAGGTCATGTTCGTATCTTACGTTTGTACCAAATTCTTTTAATATATTTTTTAATTCAGAAATTTGCATTACATTAACTCTGGTAGTTTCCTCATCCAATTAGAAATAGATCCAGCACCCATTCCAACTACAATTTTTTTACCATACATATTTTTTTTTAAAAATTTTGCTAGTTCAATATTATCTTTAACTAAAAAAAGTTTTACTTTTGAATTTTTAATAAGCTGTTTTGCAAAATTTAAATAGTTAAATCCTAATTTTATTTTCTCTCCAGCAGCATAAATTGGACATAGAATAACTGTATTGGCATCCTTAAAAGCAAAAGAAAATTCATTCTTTAAATCTTTTAATCTTGAAATTCTATGTGGTTGGAATACACAAATTTTATCATATCCCTCATAAACTTTATTAACTCCTTCTAATACAACTTTAATCTCAGTTGGATGATGTGCATAATCATCAAAAAAATCTACTCCATTATAAGTAAAAATTTTATTAAATCTTCTTTGTACTCCCTTAAATTTTAGCAATCCCTTTTTTATATCAGAAACTGATATTCCAACAGTAATAGCAACTGCTGCTGCTGCAACAGAATTTCTAATATTATGTATCCCCAATAAAGGAATTCTAATTTTTTTAATTATAACTCTTTTTTTATTTGGAAGATTTACTTGCAAATCAAATTCTGAAAATTTCATACTTCGCTTGATATTTTTAATCAAAAAATTTGATTTTGAATTCACACCATAGGTATAAAAATTTTTACCTTTCAATCTTTTTACAAGTTCATTATTAATTTTATCATCAAGACAAATAAATGATTTTCCAAATGAAGGTACCTTTTCAATAAATTCAATAAAATATTTTTTTAAGTCTTCCATAGATTTATAAAAGTCCATATGTTCCCTATCTATATTTGTAATGATGGAATAAGTTGGTGGAATGTGAATGAAACTTCCATCAGACTCATCTGCTTCTAGAATTGACCAATCACTTTTACCCAATTTTGCTGTATTTTTAATTGAATTTATTACCCCTCCATTAATAATAGTTGGATCTATATTTGTTGTTTGAAAAATTGATGTAATTAACGAGGTTGTAGTTGTTTTCCCATGTGAACCAACTACAACTATATTTTTCATTAGGGATACAATGTGTGCCAACATTCTGCCCCTTTTAATTATTGGTAAATTTTTTCTTTTTGCTTCAATAATTTCTGGATTATTTTTTTTTATAGCTGAAGATACTACAACTATTGTTGCATCTTTAAGATTTTGTTTTTTTTGACCTATAAAAATTTTAATTTTTTCTTTTTTAAGTCTTTCAACATTTTTATTTAGACTCAAGTCACTTCCTTGAACTTTAAAACCCTTACCTTTCATAATCAAAGAAAGTCCACTCATCCCTATTCCACCAATTCCAACAAAATGAATTATCTCAGTTTTTGCTATTTCAATTTTCATTTATAATTTCCAATATTTTTTGATTAACATTAATCCAAGTATTTTGATAATTTAATTTCTTTAAATTTTCCTTTTTTTTTAAGTAATCAATTTTATCGGTCAAAATCTCACTCAAAAGATGCTCAATTTTTTTCTCAAAATTGGTTTGCTCAATTACCCAGCAACAATCATTTTCTTTATAGAAATTAGCATTTTCTAATTGATGATTGTCTTTTGAAGTTGGTAATGGAACAGCTATAAAAGGAATGTTGATAACTGATAGCTCCGCCAGAGTTGATGCGCCCGATCTAGTTATGCAAAGATCTGCATCTTTAATAATATTTTCAAAGTTATTTTCAAAATTAAAAATTTTATTTTCAATGTTATTTTTTAAATAAAAATCCTTTAAGTACGAAACATTTTCTTTGTTAGTCTGCTGAATAATCTTAATTGGTTTTTTCTTCGATATATTAACAATTGAATTCTTAAGACTCATATCAAAAATACTGGCGCTTTGACTTCCACCTACTATCAATATTGTAAATTTATCTTTTATGCTACCTGATGATTTTAATTTATAAATATTCTCTCTTACTAAAGGATTTATTATCACCATCTTATTTAAAAGATTTTTGGGAAAATTTATAATTTTTTTATTATAGCAAAAAATTTTTTTACAAGAACTTAAAAAATATTTATTTGCACGTCCTAATACTTGATTGGGTTCTAATAAAAAAATTTCTAATTTAAGTATCCTTCCTGCTAAAATTAGTGGTAAAGACATATATCCACCAGTAGATAAAATTTTCTCTACTTTTTTATTTTTTAATAGAAATAATGATTTTAAGGTTAAGATAATTATCTTAATCATATTATAGGGTAAAAGAAAAATATTATCTAATCTTGGAGTGTTAATAATTTTGCATTTATAAAATTCGTTATCAAAATATTTTAATCCCCTTTTATCAGTTGTTATAATTACATTTTCTTCTTTTGATAAATGTTCATTAAGAATTAAAGCTGGTATGACATGACCTCCAGAACCTCCAGTAGTAATTAAGAAATTTTTTTTCATTTCAATTAATTTTTCTTTTTGTCAAATTTAAGATTATACCTGATAAAATTGAGATACTTATAATAGAGGAACCACCGTAACTAATAAAAGGTAGAGTCATACCAGTCGTTGGAAATAGTCTTATATTAACTCCAATATGTATCATCGCTTGCATCAAAATAAGGCTTATACAACCCACTAAAATTAATTTTATTTTTTCCTCATTTTCAAAATAAACTTTTTTAAATACTGAATAAATAAATATTAAAAACAATAGTAAAATCAGTATTATAGCAATGACACCAAACTCTTCAGAAATAACAGAGATAATGTAGTCAGTGTGAGCTTCGGGAACTCTATTTTTTAATGTTCCTTCTCCAATTCCTTTTCCAAAAAAACCCCCACTTGTAATTGAGTCTATGGCTTTATCAGATTGAAAATTATACGTTCCTGTCTCTGAGTTAAAGAAAGATATCAATCTATTTTTAATGTATTCAAACTTTGGGACAAGGAAAAATAAATATGAAAATACAAATATTAAAAGTAAAAATAAAATTAATAAAAAAACAATACTTATACCTGAGGTAAAAATTAAAATTGACCAGCTGAAAAAAACTAAAAGAGTCTGTCCTATATCAGGCTGAACAGCAAGCAATAGGGCTACTAACAATGTGATTAAAAAAGTAAAAAAGTATTTTAAGTAAATATTAGAAAATTTTTCACTACTTAAAATTAAACTTATAAAAATTATCAAAAAAGGCTTTAGAAGTTCAATTGGTTGAAATCTAGGTAAAAAATATAAATCAATCCACCTTTTAGATCCCTTAACTTCAATACCTATAATTGGGACTAAAATCAGTGAAATTAATGAGAAGATAAAAATTATGCTAGAAAATTTTAAAAGTTTTTCTTGTTTAATTGAAGAAAGAAAAAAAATTGTGATGATGCCTAATAAAATAAAAATTAAATGTTTAAAAAAAAATGAATAATCATTAGTGTCTAGTTTATCTGAAACTACCAATGAGGTAGATGCTAATGAGAAAAACAATCCAATAAAAAATAATAAAAGAATTAAAGAAAATATGAATTTATCAATATTTTTCCACCAATCATAATATAAATTGTATAAAAAATTTTTATTTTCCATTGAAATATCTTTTAACCAATTGATTAAAATAGAGCCCTCTGTCCTCAAAATTTTTAAAATTATCAAATGAAGCTGCACAAGGGCTAAATAGTATTGTGCAATGAGCCAGTTTTTCCTTCTTAACTAAATATGAAATACTTTTTAGAGCATCTTTTAATTCACTAAAGTTTTTTGATTTTAATTTATTTTTAAGTTGTTTATTAAAAAAATTTTTGTTTTTTCCATATATGAATGCTCTTACATTATTCAATTCTTTTTTTTTCAAAGTGAATTTATCACCTTTTTTATTAATTCCACCTAATAACCATAAGATATTAGAATTTGCTTTCAAAATACTAAAAGTAGAGGAAAAACTAGTTGATTTTGAGTCATTAATAATTGTCAAACCATTTCTTTTTAAAATTGTTTGCTGACGGTATTTCAAACCCTTAAAATTTTGAATTGTTTTTAAAAACAAATTATTTTTAAGTCTTAATTTTTTTGCTATTTCAATCACAAACGATAGATTTTCTTTATTTGCATCATTGAAAAAATAATTATTTTTAATTTTTTTAAAAAAAAAATTGTTGTGACTTGTATCAACTTTAGTAATTTTACTGTTAAATTTATTCAATCTCAAATTTTTATTAATTAACTCATCATTTTTTTTTACAAAAGCAAAACTTTTTTTATCTTGAAATTTTAGAAGTTTGAATTTTGCATCTACATAACTTTTTAAATTTTTATGTCTTTCAAGATGATCTGGTCTTATATTCAAAATAATCGCATATTTTGAAGTAAATATTTTGCTATAATCTAATTGATAAGACGATGCCTCGATTACAAAAATTGTTTCTTTTTTTATTTTTCTTTCATTTAATATCGGGTTACCAATGTTCCCAACAAGTCTCACATCTTTTTTTTGAGCCAACAAAACGTCATGTAAAATTTTAGCTGTTGTTGATTTTCCATTTGTTCCTGTAACTGTGATACTCTTATTTTTGTAAAATGAGTAAAATACATCTAAATCTGTAAAAATTTTTGAATTATTTTTTTTTAAAAATTTTGATAATTTACAATTAGAAATATTAATACCAGGACTGATAATAATTATATCTACTTTTATTTTTGTTACTTCACTTAGACTAATAAATTTTTGATTGAATAATTTGTTTATTTTTAAATTATCATCAAATAAATATATTTGAGCTAAGTCCTTTAAAAATTTGAAAGATGAAATTCCACTCTTACCCAGACCATAGATTAATATTTTTTTTTCTAAAAAAATATTTTGAGCTATTTTCATTATCTTAATTTTAGTGTAGCTAAACCTACCATTGCCAAAATTATAGAAATAATCCAAAATCTGATTACAACAGTCGACTCTGGCCAACCTTTCTTTTCAAAGTGATGGTGTATTGGAGCCATTTTAAAAATTCTTTTTCCAGTAAGTTTAAATGAAATTACTTGGACCATCACTGAAACTGCTTCTAAGACAAAAAGACCTCCAGTAATTGCTAAAACAATTTCATGTTTAGTAATTATCCCCACTGCACCTAAAGATCCTCCAAGGGATAATGAGCCAGTGTCACCCATAAAAATTTTGGCAGGTGGAGCATTGAACCACAAGAAACCTAAACAGGAACCTATTATCGCTCCACAAAAAATTGAAATTTCACCTGTTCCTTCAATATAAGGAATATTTAAATAGTCTGAAAATACTATGTTACCAGTTACGTAACTAATAAAAGCAAAACAAGCTGCAACTAGTATTACTGGTACTGTGGCTAGACCATCCAAACCATCAGTAAGATTAACAGCGTTTGATGATCCAATAATTACAAATATTGAAAAAGGAACAAAGAACCATCCAAGGTTTATGATTAAATCTTTAAAAAATGGAAAATATAAATTTGTTACATCTTGATAGTCCACAAATTGTAGATAAAAAATAACTCCTATAATCGCTAATATTATTTGTAAAACAATTTTTAATTTCGATGAGATACCTGAAGAGTTTGTAAATTTAATCTTTTTGTAATCATCATAGGCACCTAATAATCCAAAAGAGATTGCAATATATATACAAAATAAAATATTAATATTAGATAAATCTGCCCAACATAAAACTGATACAAGTAATCCTAATAAAATGATTACCCCCCCCATTGTTGGAGTACCAATTTTTTTTACAATATGATCCTCTGGTCCATCATTACGGATTGGGTTATAAATTTTTTGATTAGAAAAAAATTTTATAAATGGACCTCCAATTATTAAAACTATTAACAAAGATGTAAAAACTGACAAGCCAGTCCGAAATGTTAAATACTTAAAAACATTTAAAAATCCAAATGTATCTACAAAATTTAATAAAAATTGGTAAAGCATTAATTTAGCCCCTTTAAATCTTTCACTATTCTATTGAAACCTGTCGCATTTGAGGCTTTGATCATCAAATAATCATCATTATTTAAGTCATCTCTTATCAAATTAATAATTTGTGATTTATTTTTCAAAATTCTACCTTTTTTAGATTTTGTAAGTTGATTAAATATAGATGTCACCTTGGTTCCTTTAACAAAAACTTTATCTACCTTAGTTTGATTAATAATAGGTATAATAGATTGATGAAGTTTTTTTGAATGATTTCCAAGTTCCAACATATCACCAAGTAAAAGGTATTTTTTTGATTTTTTTGAATTAATTTTATCATAATTAAGTATTGCAGATTTTAATGATAATGGATTTGAATTGTAACTTTCATCAATTAAATTAATATTTTTGCCATTAACTTTAATTTTAGAAAAGTCTCCTCTTCCATTAGGTACTTCAAAATTTAAAAAAATATTTTTATTCAAATCAAAGACATTTATATAAATATTAATAACAGCTATTGCAGCTAAAATATTATATACATTATTTTGAAAATCATTTGAAATTAAAAAATATTTTTTTAAATTATTTATTTTAATGTAAATTTCAAAATTATCATTTTTTTTCAAACAATTTAATAATTTAACATCAGATTTAGGATTCTTTATACCAAAAGAAATTATTTTAAGATTATTTTTAAAAGCTATTTTTTTATGTAAATTAAAAAATTTATCATCTGCATTTAAAACAACAAAACCACCAGATTTAGTATTATTAATAATTTCAGATTTGGCTAAAGCAATTTGTTTTATATTTTTGAAATTTTTTGCGTGTGCGTAGTTTACATTAGTTATAACGCTAATATCTGGTTGTATGATTTTTGTGAGATAATCAATTTCACCTTTTTTATCCATTCCAACTTCTAAAACACCAAAATTGTCTTTATGGGTTAAATTAAAAAGACTTAAAGGGACTCCATATTTATTGTTATATGATTTAGGAGAGATGCTTACTTTTGAAATTTTTTTCAATGTGTTGCCCAATAATTCTTTCAATGTAGTTTTGCCACAACTCCCTGTTATAGCAATTAGTTTAGCATCTATATTTTTTCGAAAAATTTTAGAGATAACTGTCAAAAATTTTAAAGAATCTTTTACTTTAATTTGTTTTGATTTTTTCAGACTATTTTGAAATCGATTTACAATAGCTAGGGATGCCCTATTTTTAAATGATTGTTTTACAAATTTATTTCCATCATTTTTTTCGCCTTTTATTGCAAAAAAAATATCATCTTTTTTCACTTCGTTTGAATTAATTTTTGCTAGCTTAATGGATAATGATGAAGAAACTCTTTTATTACCTGAAATCTCTTTAATTATATTTAACTTTAAATTATCAGATAAATTTAAGTTTTTAGTTTTAATTGCTTTAAGAATAATTTTTTTATCTGAAAAGTAAATTTTATGCTTACCTATAACCTGAGTTTTTTCATGCCCCTTTCCAGCAACTAATAAAATTTCTCCAGTGTTCAAATTTTTTATTGCTTCAAATATTGCTTTCTTTCTATCAGAAATCTCAATGATTTTTTTTCTCTTAATTCCTTTTTTAATATCTCTTCTAATTTTATCTGGGTTCTCAAATCTAGGATTATCATCAGTAAGATAAATTTTATCAGAGAAATTAGATGCAATTTTACCCATTTTTGATCTTTTATTTTGATCTCTATTTCCACCACAACCAAATAATAAACAGAGCTTTTTATCTGGAAATTGTTCTCTCAAGTTTAAAAGGCAAGTTTTTAGGGCCTCTGGAGTGTGTGCGTAATCAAGAATTATTTTTGATTTATTTTTAATTTTACCAATTTTTTCAAATCTGCCCTCTACTGGTTTAATTTTTTCAATAATATCGAAAATCTTTTTTAAATTAATATTTTTTTTAGCAGCAAATATTGCCATTAATATATTCTTTAATTGAATTTTTCCTATTAAGTTAAGATTAATCTCTCTTATGGAGTTTTTATATATAATTTTAAGTAATTGACTTTCACCTTTAAAAGTATGAGATAAAACTCTAAAATTATTTTTTTTATCATTCAATGTAATTATTTTTAATCTTTTTTTTTTTGCAATTTTATTAATTGCTCTAAATTCAGGTATTTTATCGTCTGTTATTATATTCCCTTTTTTTTTGATAAGATTTCTAAATAGATAAAGTTTTGCATTAAGATAATCATTTAAATTTTTATGGTAATCTAAATGATCCTGAGACAAATTTGTAAATATTCCAGAATTAAATTTCAAACCATCGAGCCTATTCTGTTTAAGGCCATGACTCGAAGCCTCCATAATAACATTGTCTATTCTTTGATGTTTTAGTTTTTTTAAAATCTTGCCCAATTGAATTGGATCAATTGTAGTATTAGATAAGTCTAAATTAAAACTGTTGGACTTAACCCCTAAAGTTCCAATTGAGGCGACCCTTTTATTATTTAATTTTAAAATTTGATAATAAAAATCTGCAATAGATGATTTCCCGTTTGTGCCCGTAACCGCAATTAAATTTTTTGGTATTCTATTGAAAATTTTGAATGAAACTTCTGACAATAATTTTCTAATATTTTTTGTATGTATAAACAAAATACCATTTTGAAATTCTTTAACTTTTTTTTCAGTAATAATAATTTTTGAGCCTTTTTTAATCGCAATTGAGATAAATTTGTTTCCATCAATTCTATTACCCTTAATAGCAAAAAAAATATCATTTTTTTTTATCTTAGAACTATTAAAGGATATTCCTGAAAAAAAGATATTTCCGAGTTTTTTATTGATATTAGGGATGTAGTCTTTCAGTAACATTTTTAATTAATTTCACTGTATTTTGTGGCTAAAATAGGCCCAATTTTTTCAACTATTTGACCTGTTGTTTCGACTGTAGTCCATCCAGCAGTATTATATGGAGTACCTTTATATTTTATATTAGACCCATCTCTATAATGATAAACATAATCTTGATTGGTCTTTGGCTCATCTAGCATGACTGCTAAAACAAATTTTGGTCTAGATGTGGGAAATACCGAAATAAAAGAATTTATCTTTTTTTTAGAATAACCTCCCGTTGTACTTTTTTGTGCTGTTCCTGTTTTTCCACCAATTTCATATCCATTAACATTTGCTAAAGAAGCAGTCCCTTCTTTAGTGTTAACAATTTTTCTTAAAATAGGTAAAATTTTTTCTGATACTTCTTGGTCTAAAATTTTTTCTTTTTTTTCTTTTTGAGATTTTTTAATAATAGTAGGACTTATGTGATGACCTCCATTGACAATAATCGCATAGGCTTTTGCTAGCTGTAACAAAGTTGTAGTAATTCCATGCCCAAAAGAAGCAGTAGCTAGAGGACATTTTCCCCAATTGAATTTAATAGGTTTTCCAACTTCCTCAATATCAAAGTTTATCTTTTCCAATATTCCAATCTTGGATAAAAATAATCTGAACTTTTCCTCACCAATTTGCTGACCAATTCTAACTGAACCTATATTTCCTGATCTAATAAGAATTTGTTCTGCAGTCAAATCTGATGGTATTTTATCGTCATACTCTCTAATAGGAAATCCTGCACAAGTTAATGATTTTGGTAAATCATTATATTCTGTTTCAGGTTCAATAATTTTTTCATCCAAAGCTGCAGCTAAAGTGAAGGTTTTAAAAACAGATCCAAATTCATAAACTCCTTTAGTTGCTCTATTAATTAGATTTATATCAGAAATAGTTTCTCTTTTGTTTGGATCAAAATCTGGCAAAGACACTAAGGATAAAATTTCACCGTTATTAACATCCATTAAAATTGCAGCACTACCTTTGGTTTTAAAAATCTGATTAAATTTTAAAAGCTCATTTCTAATTAAAAATTGTATGTCTTTATCAACTGTTAGTTTTATTGGTTCTTGAAGATTTTTAAGTTCGTTATCTAACGACTTTTCAAGACCTGATATGCCATTGTTATCATTATCAATTTGACCAATAATATGGCTAAATAAATTTTTTTCAGGATATATTCTAGTCAACTTTTCTTCAGGCTGAATAGACTTATCACCTAATTTCATTATTTTTTCATAATTTTCATCAGAAATCATTTTTTCAAGATAGAAAAATTTTTTATTTATTAAATTAGACTCAATTTTTTTGTAATCTTTATTGGGAAAAATATACTTTAAATTAATTATAAGTTTTTTTTTATCAATAACTTTTTGTGTGCTTATGCCTATATCAACAGAACTTACAGTCTTACTTAAAAATTTTCCATTTCTATCAAGAATATCTGCCCTGTAAAGATTATTAATCGAATTATTTATATTTTCATTTATTTCATTTTTTGATTTTCTGGATCCCAAATGAATTAGATGAATTGAATAAATAAAGAAAATGATAAAAAAAATAAAAAAAATAAATGATACCCTATTAAAAGATAAATCTAAATTTGACTTACTTTTTTTATACGAAAAAGCATCTTGATGATCCTCTAAAATAATTTTAAAATTTCTATTACTCATTATCTAATATTAGATTATTTATTTGAAGCTTTTTTTTGCTTTGATCTATTATCTTAATTTCATTTATATCTTTTTTATCTAATTCATCATCAAAGTATAAGTTTTGAAATTCAATTAATTTTTCTGTTGAACTTAAAAATTCATATTCTAACTTAATATTTTCAAAATCCTTTTTTAATGCCCTAATATTCTCCTTTATTGTAAAAATCTCATCATCAGTTCTTTTTGTTGAGTTTTTTACAAGTGCTGTAGATAAGATTAAAAATACTATTAAAAAAATGACTGAAAATTTCTTCATAGCTTGTTTCCAAAATTTTCTATCTCTATTAAATACTCAAATTTCTTTAAAATATCTGTTTTGAAATTATAAAAATCATCTTTTTTAACAATATATCTAAGTTTTGCTGATCTTGATGGCAAATTTTCTTTTAGCTCTGTTTTAGAGGGAGTCCTAGGTTTTTTTTCCAACATTTGAAATAACGTGTCAGCCTGCTCAATTTTAGGAACATATCTTGATATACTTTTTTTCTCTGACAAACTTTTAAAGAAATATTTGACTATTTTATCCTCTAGTGAATGAAAAGTAACAACTGCTAAAATACCATCTTTTTTTAAAACTTTTGCTGCAGCTATTAATCCATAGATAAGCTCTGTAATCTCTTTATTAACAAAGATTCTCAATGCTTGAAAAACTTTTGTGGCACTATGAATCTTAAAGTTTTTTTTCTTTTTGTTCTTTGCAATTAACTCTACTAAACTTTTTGTATCAATTTTATTTATACTTCTTTGCTTAACAATACTGCTGGCAATTTTTTTTGCATATTTTTCTTCCCCAAAAAATTTAAATATTTTTTCAAGATCTTTTTCATCTAATCTATTTATTACCTCTTTTGCTGAAAAATCATTTAAACCCATTTGCATATTCAAATCTCCCAAAGAATTAAATGATAAGCCTTTTTTTGGATCTTTAATTTGTGTGGTTGAGTAACCCAAATCGAAAATTATTCCTCTTACATTGGTATTTTTAATTTTCAAATCATCTAATTGACTAAATTTCTTATTCTTAAAAATAAATCTATCTTGAAACTCTTTTGAAATTTTATCTGCTTTTTTTTTACTTTCTAGATCTCTATCTAGGGCGATTACTTGAGTATTTTGATAACTTAAAATTTTTTTTGTGTAACCACCTTGACCGAAGGTGCAGTCAATAAATGTGCCACCATACTGAGGGGTAATAATGCTAATTAATTCATTTAGCAAAACCGGATAGTGTTTTACAATATCCGATTGCATGGTGGCTTGCATTTATTTTTTTGAAGACCATTAATTTTTTTGTCTTCTTAAAAATGCTGGAATCTCAAGATCATCATCTTCTTGATCTTCTTCGGATGATCCCAATAAATCATCTGAATTTTTTGCTTCAATATCTGAATTAAATAAATCTGGCTCATCTATATCAACACCAAATTCTTTTAAATCTCCTGAAACTTCTTCTTTCTCTGATGATCTTATTGCTTCTTCTGAAAAAGAAACTTCATTCTCCTTAGATGTGTCCTCAACTATGCTTTCAACCTCTTGATTTTTGAGTAATTCTTCATGATACTGATTGTTAACTTCATCTATAGTTTCATTTTGATTTTCAGAGACAACCTCATTTTCCAGTTTCAAAGCATTAGCTCCATGTGTAGCTATATTTGAAGCCGTATTAGAAAAAGAAAATGATGCTGTGTGATTATTTGAACCAAAATCAGAATATCCAGTATTACGATTTTGTATTCTATGCACCATATTAACAACTGACTTAGACTCAGGTTGTTGATTGTCTAATGATGTGGCAACTATTGAAACTCTTATTTTGCCTGCAAGAGCTTCATCAGTTATTGCACCTATAATAACTTCTGCATCAGCTTCAACTTCTGATCTAATTTTATTAACTACTTCATCAACTTCAAAAAGTTTAAGATCTTTTCCGCCAGTAATATTAACTAATAAACCTTTTGCTCCTTTAAGCGTATAGTCATCTATTAAAGGATTACTAATTGCCATTTCTGTAGCTTGCATAGCTCTACCTTCGCCTTCGGCTTCACCTGTACCCATCATAGCTTTACCCATTGATGCCATAACAGTTTCAACATCAGCAAAATCTAGATTAATTATTCCAGGTCTAACCATTAAGTCAGTTACACTTTGTACTCCATGCATCAAAACATTATTTGAAAGATTAAATGACTCCTCAAATGTAGTTTGTTCATTTGCTATTTTAAACAAATTTTGATTTGGTATTACAATTATTGTATCTACATGTTTTCTTAATTCCTCAAGACCAATTTGGGCCCTTCTCATTCTTGAAGGCCCTTCGTATAAGAAAGGAAGTGTTACTACACCTACAGTGAGTATATTTAATTCTTTTGCTGCTCTAGCTATAACATGTGCTGCACCAGTTCCTGTTCCACCACCCATTCCTGCAGCAATGAAAACCATATTTGCGCCTTGCAAAATATTTACAATTTCATTTAAAGATTCATCAGCTGCAGCCTGTCCAATATCAAGCTTAGCGCCTGCACCTAATCCTTTCGTCAAATTTAAACCAATTTGAATTTTCGATTTTGCTTTACTATGTTTTAAATCTTGAGCATCAGTATTTACAGCTATAAATTCAACTCCCTGCATTCCGTTATCAATCATCTCATTAATTGCGTTCCCTCCTGCACCTCCAATTCCCATTACTAGAAGTCTTGGTTGCAACTCTTTTATCTCTGGTGCTCTTAAGTTAATTGTCATTTTATTATCCCCCGTTATTTGTTAAGTTGAAGCTCCCACTTAAGGCTAGCACGATTTAAATTTGCTTTTTTCTTTGCGTTAACCTTAAATTTTTCAAAGGCTGCTGGTTCCCAAATTTGAAAGGTTTTTCCTTGGCCAACAAACAACATGCTATTTTTTATTTTTGCATGTTTTAATAATTTTGTAGTGAGTGAAATTCTTCCTTCACTATCAAACTGTAAATTAATACTTTCAGATAATATTGAAGTTGCAAAATAATCTCTTTTTTCATCAAAAGGATTAAGTGTGTCAATTGTATTCGAAATTTTTTCTATTCTATCTTGTGGCCATGCTTCTATTGATTGGTGATTGAAAGATGGGTAACAAATTACTCCATTATACCCTAGGTTGGATAAATAAGACCTATAACTTGCAGGCACTGATACTCTTCCTTTCTTGTCTAATTTGTTTTCGTAGCTTGCTAAAAACATAAACCATAATTTCTATATACCCTTTATTTGGGAATATATGGGATATTATGGGTTTTTGATAATAGAGTCAATACCCTGTGTTCTGTATTATTATAAGTAATTTGAGCAAAAAGAAGTGAATCAAAACATGAACATTTGTTTTAATTTTTAGAAAAGATTTGCCAGATAAACTATAAGCCGGGTTCTGTCATTTAAACTTATCATTTGTCTAGGCTTAAGATCACTCTTAAACTCAAGCAACTAACCCTGATGACTAGCCAAGGACGGCTTTTAGTTTTTCAACAGTGTCATCTCTACTTAGTCTTGCTCCCAGTGGGGTTTTCCAGCGTTCATTGTTACCAATAGAACCGGTGTGCTCTTACCACACCTTTTCACCCTTGCCATGTTATGGCGGTTTATTTTCTGTGGCACTATCCCTAGGGTTTCCCCTGCCAGGCGTTATCTGGCACTGTGTCCTTGTAGAGCCCGGACTTTCCTCTTTAAATTAATTTAAAGCGACAAGTCATTTATCTGGCAATACTAATTTATTATGAAATTTTAAAAATTCAAGTTTAATAATTTATGAAATTATTAGATTTTTACTTATTAAAAAGCACTCTTTATCAATTAGACCGTTTACCAATTCTTGTCTAAATCTTCTTTGAAAAGCCTTAATTATCAACCGGTCTTTTTTTGATCTTTTTTGACTAATTTTCATATACCCTATTTTATAAAGATTTTTTGTAAAACTTTTTTCATCTTTCTTTGAGGAAAGTCTAATTTTTCTAAATTTTTTTATTTTCTTTAAATCTAAATTATGCCACCAAGCTAATTTATTTTGAGCTAATTCACGCCAAGGAAATTTTTCACCTGGATCTTTTTTACGATCAGGCGATACATCAGAATGACCAAGAACATTCTTATGTTTGATTCTATATTTTTCAATTAGATATTTTAAGAGTTTTTTCAGTGAAGTAATTTGTTTTGAAGTAAAACTTTTATATCCATTTTCATGACCTGGATTCGTGATCTCGATCCCAATAGAATTTTTATTCAATGATTTAAAATTTTTCCACCTTGATTTCCCTGCATGCCAAGCTTCATATAAATCAGGAACTAGGTTAAGTAAATTTCCATTTTTCTTAACGTAATAATGTGAACTTACTTTTGACTTTGGGTCCAGCAATCTTTTGATTGCGGTTGATTCTGCTTTCATCCCTGTGTAATGAATTATTATAAACTTAATTCTTTTTTTTGATCTTTTTGGAATACTAAAGTTATATGAATAGTTGGTGGTCAATTTTATGCCTATTTTTCGATACATTTTAGATAAATAGTTAATTTACATTAATGTTTAATATATTATAACGACACCAGTGATGAAAAAAATACTAATAATTATTTTTACAACTTATGCGCTAACATTAAATGTTATTGCTAGTGATGACGGAGAATTAATATTAAAAAAAAATGATCCTGCAGAAATTGAAGATTGCTCAGAAAATTTCAATAGAGCAACTTTTAAATTTAACCAAGCATTAGATGGTGTAATTTTCCAACCTGTAGCTTCAGTTTATAGAAAACTCCCTTCACCTGCAAAAACAGGGGTGAGCAATTCACTTGAAAATATTTCTCATCTTATAACTATACCAAATAATCTTATTCAAGGAGACTTTAGACAAGCAGGAGTTAATACTGGAAGATTTTTAGTAAACACAACTATTGGTGTTTTAGGACTATTCGATGTTGCTCAACATTTGGGTTTAACTGGTTTTGAAAAAGAAGATTACGGCCAATCATTAGCTACTTTAGGTGTTGGCCCTGGATGCTATATTGTGCTTCCAATTTTAGGACCTAGTACTGCAAGAGATACCGTGGGATCAACTTTAAACTTTTTTGGTGGTGACCCTTGGTACAACGTGACTGTAAGAAATGATACTCAATATTTTAATGAAGCTAATTACTATACCTCAAAAGGAGTTTCAGGAGTTGATTTCAGAGCTAAAAATTATGACTCTATTGAAAATTTAGAAAAAAATTCTTTAGATTTTTATGCTTCAGTTAAAAGTTTGTATTTACAAGATAGACAGCAAAAAATTCTTAATACAAAAAAGATTACTGACACTCAGGATGATAGCGATTGGGAAGAAATCAGCCAATAATTAAAAAAAACTATGAAAATAAAAAAAATTGTTGTCGTAGTTTTTTTGTATCTTTTAAATTGTAATTATTCATATTCTATTGAGCCTGAAATATTTGTGCAATCAACTGTAAATAGAGCCTCAAAAATATTATCTGAAAACATTTCAAAAGAGAAAAAAATGGATGAATTAAGATTAATAGCCAAAGAAACTGTGGATATAAGAGGTATAGGATTTTATACTCTTGGTTCAGTGAGAAAGACCCTCAGCGACGGCCAAAAAAAAAGATATGCAATGTTATTTGAAGAATATTTTCTTAAGAGTTTTTCAAGTAGATTAGCAGAATACACAAATCCTGAAATTGATGTCCAATCCAAAGAAATATTAAGTGAGAATTATACGATTGTTAACAGTCTTTTAAAGGGGACAGCGGAAAGACCAGAGGTAAAAATTGATTGGAGAATTTATACAAAAAATCCTGATAATCCTTTAATCAGAGATTTAATTATTGAAGGTTTGAGTTTAGCAAGAACTCAAAAAGAGGAGTTTTCTTCAATATTAAACTCAAATGACAATAATATAAATGCTCTTTTTAAAACTTTAGAAGAGTTTTCTAAAAATTAATTAAAATATTTGGTGGGCCCGCCAGGACTCGAACCTGGGACCAATACATTATGAGTGTACTGCTCTAACCAACTGAGCTACAGGCCCTTTTTACACACACTAAAACTTTTATAACTTTTTAAATTAAAATCTACATATAAATTGTTTTTTTATAAATGGTGGGCCGTGTTGGTTACGCTCCAACTACCCCTGCAATGTCAATGCAGTACTCTACTATTGAGCTAACGGCCCAAAGTTAATAAATTTTAACTTTCTAAGAAACTTTTTAATTGTTTTGATCTACTTGGATGTTTAAGTTTTCTAAGAGCTTTGGCTTCTATTTGTCGAATTCTTTCTCTTGTAACCGAGAACTGTAACCCAACTTCTTCTAGTGTATGGTCTGTATTCATTCCAACACCAAATCTCATTCTCAAAACTCTTTCTTCCCTTGGAGTTAAAGTAGATAAAATTTTGGTTGTTGCTTCCCCTAAATTAGATTTAATTGCCTGTTCTAACGGTGCAAGAGCTTTTGTATCTTCAATAAAATCTCCTAAGCTACTATCTTCTTCATCACCAACTGGCTTTTCAAGTGAAACTGGCTCTTTAGAAATTTTTAATACTTTTCTAACTTTATCTAATGGCATTCTGAGTTTTTTAGCTAATTCCTCTGGAGTAGCTTCTCTGCCAAACTCACTTAAAATCAATCTTTGAGTTCTTACAATTTTATTAATTGTTTCGATCATATGAACTGGAATTCTAATTGTTCTTGCTTGGTCAGCAATCGATCTAGTAATAGCTTGTCGTATCCACCAGGTTGCATAAGTAGAGAATTTGTAACCTCTTCTATATTCAAATTTATCAACTGCTTTCATTAGTCCAATATTGCCCTCTTGAATTAAATCTAAAAACTGCAAACCTCTATTCGTATATTTTTTAGCAATAGAGATTACCAATCTCAAATTTGCTTCGACCATCTCTTTTTTCGCAATTCTAGACTCTTTTTCTCCTTTTTGAACTCTACTAACTAATTTTTTAAAGTCAGTTACTGACATTCCTATTTTGTGACTAAATTCAATTAATCTTTCTCTTATTTCTTTAAATTGATCTTTATTTTTAGAAAAGAATTGTTTCCAATCGGGATTTGTGTCCAAAAATTTTTTTAAATTTGGGTTAATTTCATTTCCTATATAAAATTTTATAAATTCATTTCTAGGAATATTATGATTTATAGCTAATCTTAAAAGATTTCCTTCTAATGAAATAATCTTTTTATTTTCTACATAATGCTTTTGTACTAATTCCTCTAAAACGGATGGAGATAATTGAAGAGATTTGATATTTTCTAATATTACTTGAACAATTTTCTCATAACTTTTTTCCTTAGCAGACGAAAAACTTTTTGAGAATAATATACAATCTAATTTTTCTTTTTGGTATTTTATAAGTTTATTGTAATCTTTAGTTAGTAGAGCAACTGTTTTTAAAACTTTAGGTTTAATCTCTGTTTCCATAGCAGCAAGAGTAGGATTAAATTCCTCATCAGTGTCTTCTCCTGAACCATCTTCACTAACAGTTTCACCTGCATTTTTTTGTTTTGCACTAGGACCTGTTGACTCATCTTCCATATAATTTGTGTCTATATCAATAATTTCCCTTACTAAAATTTCATCTTTTTGTAATTGTTCATTCCAATCTGAAAATTGTTTTGCTGTAATTGGACTTTGTGAAAGTGCAATCAACATTACATCTTTTCCAGCTTCTATTCTTTTTGCTATAGCAATCTCTCCCTCTCTTGATAGTAATTCAACTCCACCCATCTCCCTAAGATACATTCTGATAGGATCGTCGCTTTTCTCCATTGTCTTACCTTCTTCTTTAGAAGAGCCCTCTTTTTTTCTTAAAACTTTGAAGTCTGATTTTTTTTCTACAAGAGAAATTTTTTCGTCTAAGATATGAATAAAAGCTTGAGATAAATTATCATCAGAAAGATTCCTTTTTCCTAAGGATTTACTTAATTCCTCATAGGTAATGAAACCCCTGTGAGTTCCTCGACCCATTAATCTAGCAAATGATTTAGTAATTATTCTTTCCACAACAATTAAATTGAAGAGTCTTATATAATGTCAAATCTACAAAAATCCATTCTTTATTTGTAAGGATTAGTTGATATTTTGCTTTTTTTTTAACTCTTTTAGCTCATTAAATGTTGCTTCACTCAAATCTTTAGAGAACTTCGATTCTAATTCCTGAATTCTATATTCTAAATCGTAATTATTAAGATCTCGATTAATATCCTCTAATATTTCAATAACAGCATTTTCATCTTCAAGTTTATTTTTTAAAATATGTTTTATTGGAGCAAATTTATTTATTTTATCAATCAATTGTGAGTCTATATCTAGATCACTAATTGAGATTTTTTGTTCAGATCTTAACTTCAACATAATCTTTTCGAAAATTTGCTTGTTTACTTCAGTGAATAACTTAACATTTTCAATCAAATGAATGTTTTCCTGCATCAATTTTAGATTTGTCATAACAAGATAAATTAATGAAAATTCTTTTAACTCAACCCCAGTCAAAGATTGACTTTCAGTAAAATATTTTTTTGTAGACTCTAATGATCTAGTTTTTTTAATATAAAAGTTTTTTCTATTTTGAATAGTGTGTGGAGTAAGCTCAGAAATCTTCTCTAAGAAATACTCTAAAACATATTTTTTTATATAATCATCTTTGATGGTATTTGCTATGGCTCTTAATTTCTTATCAAAAATTGCCAAAGAAGATGGATTATTTTCAGTTTGTTTTTTATAATGGCTAAATATGAATTGATGTATAGAGATTTTACTTTGTTTAGTAAAATCAATAAAATAATTTTTTCCATTTTTATTTACAAAACTATCAGGGTCTTCTTTATCTGGTAAAAATAAAAATGAAATTTGTTTTTCAGGTTTTAAATCTTTTATAGAATTTTCTGCTGCTCTTAAAGCTGCTTTATAGCCACTCTCATCACCATCGAAACAAATAATTATATCATCAAAAAACTGATTTAAAGTTAAGATCTGTTTGTCTGTTAAAGAAGTACCGAGATTAGCTACAGCATTTTCAATACCATTTTTGCTTAAGCCTACAACATCCATATAACCCTCAACTAAATAAATATTACTTAATTTATTAGATAACTTTCTTGCTAAATCTAAATTATATAAATTTGAACCTTTCTTAAAAAACATTGTTTCAGGAGAATTAATATATTTTGCTAAATAATCTAATTGCTCAATAATTCTTCCACCCAACGCGATGGGTTGACCTGAAATATTGTTGATTGGAAAAATTAATCTTCCCCTAAATCTTTCAATAAATATTTTCTTTTTTTCATCTAAGTAAAACAAACCACTATCAACTAGTGTTTGTTCGCTAAATTGATCTTTTAATTTATCAAAAAAATTTGGATTTTTTTCTATATAGCCAATTTTAAATTTCTTAACTTCTTCTTTACCTAAAGATCTATTTTTTAAATAATCTCTTGCATTGAAACAGGCATTATTTTTTAATAACTCGTTATGATAATAATTAACATACTGGCTGTATATAGATAAGTATTCCTTCCACTTTTTTTCTCTTTCCTCATCTTGTTTAGAAAACATGTAGGGCTGCATCCCTGCAAGTTGAGCCAAATGTTTTACTGCTTCACCAAATTTAAAGTTTTGAGTTTTCATTACAAAATCAAAAATATTTCCATGTTCAGATGTTGCAAAACAATGATAAAACTCTTTTTCATCATTAACAGTAAATGACGGTGTTTTTTCATTTTTAAATGGAGATAAGCCTACATACTCTTTACCTCTTTTTTTTAAAGCAACTGATTTTGAAACAACTGTAGAAACTTTTAATCTTGTTTTAATTTCATCGAGATATTCTTTAGGATATTTCATCAACTATTTAATAATTCTTTAATAAGAAGACCAGCTTTAGAAAAGTCAATTTCATCAGAATGTAATTTTTTTAGTTCACCCATTACTTTTCCCATATCTTTTACAGAGCTTGCTCCAAGCCTGGTGATTGTGTCAGTGCATATTTTTTTGGTTTCTTCTTCGCTTAATTGTTTAGGTAAAAATCCTGTTAGAATGTCATACTCACTTTGCTCAACCTCTAAAAGATCTTTTCTGTTATTTTTTTTGTAAATATCAATCGATTCGGCTCTTTGTTTAACCATTTTTTTTAGAAGCTTTTTAATGTCCTCATCATCTGTTTCTTTTTTATTTGGGCCTGATCTGTTTGTTATGTCTAGATCCTTTATAGAGGACAAAATTAACCTATAAGTTGATATTTTAGTTTTATCTTTGGCTTTCAAGGCATTTTTGTATTCAGTTTCAATTGTTTCTTTTAAAGGCATATTTTTAATTTACTGCAAAGAAAAAAATCTTCAAAAGAAAAATTGTTTTTTTACAATTTTATAATACATCTCTGTTGCGATAATAAATCAATTATTGTATTAACCTTTAACTTATGAGTTGTAATTGATCAAAAAAGTAAAAAAAACTCACTCAAAAAATTCTCAAATTAATACAGGTATTTTAGTTCTTGAAAATAAGAAAGTTTTTAAGGGTATTGGGATAGGTTACCAAGGGGAAGCAACTGGAGAGGTTTGTTTTAATACCTCATTAACGGGATACCAAGAAATAATATCAGACCCATCCTATGCGGGACAAATTATAAACTTTACATTTCCACATATTGGCAATGTTGGAACTAACAAAGAAGATTTTGAGTCTGATAAAATTTGGACTAAAGGGGTAATTTTTAATTCAGAAATAACTTCACCATCAAATTATAGATCTTTTCAACATTTAGATGCTTGGCTTAAAAAAAATAAAATAGTTGGAATTACAGGACTGGATACTAGAAGTTTAACTAATTTTATCAGAGACAAAGGTGCTCCAAAGGGGACTATTGCTTACTCAAAAAAAGGAAGATTTAATATTAGTAAGCTTACAAACTTAACAATAAAGTGGAGTGGATTAAAAAATTTAGATCTTGCAGAAGCTGTGACCACACCAAAGAATTATATTTGGAAAGGACTAAAAACGTGGAAAAAAGAAATAGGTTATAAAAAAAATACTAAAAATTCTTTTCATGTAGTGGCCATAGATTATGGAATCAAAAAAAATATTCTTAGGTATTTTTCTGACTTTAAATGCAAAGTCACTGTAGTTTCGTGTAAGACATCTGCTAAAAATATTTTATCTCTTAAACCTAATGGTATATTTTTATCAAATGGGCCTGGAGATCCAGCTGCAACCGGAAAATATGCCATTAAAATAGTTAAAAGTCTTATTGAAAAAAAATTACCTTTATTTGGTATTTGTCTTGGTCATCAAATACTTGCACTAGCATTAGGTGGCAAAACGAAGAAAATGAAATTAGGGCATAGAGGTGCAAACCACCCAGTTAAAAATTTAATTCATGACAATGTAGAAATTACTAGTCAAAACCATGGTTTTGAAGTTGTCAAAGAAAGTTTACCAAAAAATATTGAGGTCACTCATAAATCTCTATTCGATAACAGTATTGAGGGTATTAAATTAAAAAATAATCCAGTGTTTTCTGTTCAGTACCATCCAGAGTCAAACCCTGGACCACAAGACAGCGTGTATTTATTTCAAGAATTTATTAACAATATGAAAAAAAATGCCAAAAAGAAAAGATCTTAAAAAAATATTAGTTGTTGGCGCAGGGCCCATTATTATTGGTCAAGCATGTGAATTTGATTATTCAGGAACCCAAGCATGTAAAGCATTAAGAGATGAGGGATACAAGGTTGTGTTAATTAATTCAAATCCAGCAACAATTATGACTGATCCAGATGTTGCTGATAAAACTTATATTGAGCCTATTACTTTAGAGGTTTTAGAAAAAATTCTCAAAAAAGAAAAACCAGATGCAATCTTACCCACCATGGGAGGTCAAACTGCTCTTAATCTGGCAATGGAAGCTGAAAAAAAAGGAATTTTAAAAAAATACAAAATAGAACTAATTGGAGCAAATTCTAAAGCTATTGCTAATGCAGAAGATAGAAAGAAGTTCAGAAAAAATATGATTGATATTGGTTTAGATTTACCTAAATCTGAAATTGTTAATAACATAAACCAATCTTCTAAAGTTTTAAAAAAAATTGGGTTACCTGCAATTATTAGGCCTGCATTTACACTAGGAGGTTTAGGTGGAGGAATAGCTAAGAATATAAAGGACTACTTAAAAATTATCAAAACTGGTTTGTATGAATCCCCTGTTAGTCAAGTTCTAGTAGAGGAATGTTTAGAGGGTTGGAAAGAATTTGAAATGGAAGTTGTAAGAGATAAAAAAGATAACTGTATAATCATCTGCTCAATTGAAAATGTTGATCCAATGGGAATACATACCGGAGACTCTGTGACTGTTGCCCCAGCACTCACTTTAACCGATAAAGAATACCAGGTAATGAGAAATGCCTCTATTGCTTGTTTAAGAAAAATTGGAGTTGAAACAGGTGGTTCAAATGTTCAATTTGCCATAAATCCTAAAAATGGTCGTATGGTGGTGATTGAAATGAACCCAAGAGTATCTAGATCATCAGCTCTTGCATCAAAAGCAACTGGATTTCCAATCGCAAAAGTTGCAGCTAAACTTGCTGTTGGTTATACTTTGGATGAACTAAAAAATGAAATTACTAAAATAACTCCAGCATCATTCGAGCCAAGTATAGACTATGTGGTAACTAAAATTCCAAGATTTACTTTTGAAAAATTTTCGACTTCCCCAGCAACTTTAGGTACATCAATGAAGTCTGTTGGAGAAGCAATGGCAATAGGTAGAAATTTTAAAGAGTCGCTTCAGAAAGCTTTGGTCTCTCTTGAAACTGGCTTTTCAGGGTTAGATAGAATTTTCGATCTAAATAAAAAACAAATTGAAAAAAAACTTAAAGAAAATATTCCTAATAAATTACTATTAGTTGCTGAAGCAATTAGAAAGAAAATCAATTTAAAAAGAATATTTGCATTATCTAAAATTGATCCTTGGTTTTTAGAACAAATAAAAGAAATAATAGATAGTGAATTTAAAATCAAAAGCAAAGGATTACCAAAAAATTTTAATGAATTAAATAAAATAAAATCTATTGGTTTTTCTGATAAAAAATTAGCAGAATTAACAAATACTTCGGAAGATGTAATAAGGCAAAAAAGAACTGCTCTTAAAATTTTACCTGTATTCAAGAAAGTTGATACCTGTGCGGCTGAATTTAAATCCTTTACACCCTACATGTACTCAACTTATCAAAGAAATTTTTCAATAAAGTCTGAGTGTGAAGCTGATCCATCAGCTAAGAAGAAAATTATAATATTGGGAGGAGGTCCAAATAGAATTGGACAAGGAATTGAATTTGATTATTGCTGTTGTCAGGCAAGTTTTTCTCTTAAAGATGCTGGTTTTGAAACTATAATGGTTAATTGTAATCCAGAAACAGTTTCGACTGATTATGATACCAGTGACAGACTATATTTTGAGCCCTTAAAAGAAGAGTATGTTTTTAACATAATTAAAAGAGAAAGGGAGAAAGGTAATTTAATTGGTATTATTGCACAATTCGGTGGTCAAACTCCAATTAAACTAGCAAAATTTTTATATGAGAATAAACTTCCAATTTTAGGAACACAATATACTTCAATAGACTTAGCTGAGGATAGAGATAGATTTAGAAATCTTCTTAACAGATTAAAATTAAAACAAGCAGAAAGTGGAATTGCAAAAACTTATAAACAAGCAATCCAAATAGCAGAAAAAATTGGTTTGCCGTTGATGGTAAGACCTTCATATGTGTTAGGTGGAAGAGCTATGGAAATTGTTCATGAAAAAAGTCAACTTAAAAACTTTGTTCAGGAAGCATTTAAAGTTGCAGAAGATAACCCAATTTTAATAGACAAATTTATTGATCATGCAATGGAGGTAGATGTTGATGCAATATCTGACGGAACACAAGTACATGTTGCTGGTATTATGCAGCATATAGAGGAGGCTGGAATTCATTCGGGAGACTCAGCTTGCAGCTTACCTCCAATATCAATTAAGCCTTTCTTAATTAAAGAAATTGAAAATCAAACTAAAAAATTAGCTTTAGCATTAAAGGTCAAAGGTTTCATGAATATTCAGTTTGCTATCAAAAAAGATGAAATTTATGTTATCGAAGTAAATCCGAGGGCAAGTAGAACGGTACCATTTGTTTCAAAAGCAAAAGGTCTACCTCTTGCTAAAATTGCTTCAAGAGTAATGGCTGGAGAAAAATTATCTAAGTTTAATTTAAGAGATAAATCCAATGGTATGTTTGCTGTTAAAGAGGCGGTGTTTCCATTTAATAAATTTCCTAATAGTGATTTACTTTTGGGTCCTGAAATGAAATCAACTGGGGAAGTTATGGGATTTGACAAAAACTTTGGAATGGCATTTGCTAAAAGTCAAATAGCTTCAGCTAACTCTTTACCTAAGCAAGGTCTTGCTTTTATTTCTTTAAAAAATTCTCATAAAGACGAGGGAATTGATTTGGCAAAAGAATTAATAAAACTTAAATTTTCTCTGTGTGCTACAAAAGGAACTGCAGAGTATATCAGAAAACATGGTATGAGATGTAAAATTATAAATAAAGTCAGTAGTGGCTCACCTCATATAGTTGATGTTTTAGACTCTAAGAAAATTGCATTAGTAATAAACACTGGAGGTGGAAATAGTGAACACAGATTAAATGATGCAATAGCTCTTAGAAGAGGAACGCTTAAAAACAAAGTTCCATATTGTACTAATATGTCAACTGCACTTGCATGTTTAGAGGCTATTAAATCTCTTAAAACTAAAAAATTAGAAGTCAATTCTCTACAGGATATTTAAGTATTTACTTTCCAATCAGTTTCGAAAGTCACATAATTTACTTGGATACATCTTCTTTCTTTAACTATTTTCTTCTTTTCCATCCCATGCCAAGTATTTGGCCCACTAGTAAACAAATATCCATAATTATGCTTATAAGGAACTGTTTTAACTTTTTCTAATTTCTCGTTATAAAAATCTGTGCCTAAGTCTTCAGACTCATTTGCATTATTTACAAAAATTAAACCAGACATTAGTTTTTCTTTAATGTCACAATGAGGCTTCAACCAAAATCCTTCTCGATCACAGATAACTTCCAAACGAACATATGAATTTGATAAATCTTTATTTATCATTTTTGAAATATTTTCATAAACCTCTTTTGATTGTAGTTCATTAATAAATTTTACTAAATGAGGAAATTGTGAAGCGTTATCTTTTGTTATAAAACATCTAAATTTAATTGCCTTACCTCCAGAAGAATCTCCTTTTCTAAATTCTGCAGCACCTCCATCAATCGCTCTTGTTCCATCATAATTTAGATTATGTTTACTTACATCTGGAATATCAGCTTTGACAATTTCTTCTATTGCGGCATCAGTAAGTGCATCGTAATACTCATAATGTTCAAATGGAAATTCATGTTTTTTGGATTGTTTTTGAATTGAATTGATAAAAGACATTAAGAATTAATTTTTTGTTTAATTATTTTTGCTACTCTATTAGTTTCATCTAGTTTTTGATAGTTCCAATTTTCCTCTTCCTCACCTAAATTTCTAATTATATTTAATTCTCTAAATAATTTTCTAAATTTTTGGAATCTTTTATCATTTTTTTTAGGTGAAATATTTGCGACATAAATAGGTTTTCCAGTTAAAGCTGCCTCTGAAATCATTGAGCTTGAGTCACAAGTTACCACTATACTTTGAGATATTGATAAAGCAGATAAATAAGCTTTTTTATCAATATTATCAATAATTGTGTGATTTTCCCCAAAATATTCTTTAGCATAAACGATTGAATTTTTTGGTGTTCTCATAGATGGAATGACAACAAGCTGAAAATCATTTTTTTTTAAGAAATTATTTAAAAGAAAGAAAATATTTTCAATATTTTTTAAAGAATAGTCATAGTACTTAGTTGGACCACCCAAAATTAAAGTGCAAATTTTTCTTTGATCTTTTTTAATAAATAAATTTAAATAATCTTTGTTCTTAATTATTTCATCATTTGTAAGATAGTGAATCGCACCTTTCGTATTAATTACATTTAGACCTTTTATGGAGTCATGTTCAGGAGCAACTATAAAATCAAAATTGTTGAAATTTACTTTTGGATCTTGAATATGAATACTAATTACTTTTTTTTTAAAACTATTTTTAAGATGAATTGAGGGAATTACACTTTTGCGTCCACAAGAAATAATCATATCAAAATCAGATTGATTAACTTTTTTGTAAACTATTTGTGAAATTGGAGTGAATTTTGGAGGAATCATTTTCCAAAAATTATTTAGTTCAACTGTATGGTGTGTAAAATCTATGTTTAAAGCTTTTGCTAAACCCTCTACTTGGCTGATCATGCCATGCATGCCTTGAGTTAATAATATACCTTTTAATTTGTTCATTAATTACTATATAGCTTCCATATGAGTCAAAATCCAACTAAACACACAAAAGTGTTAATAATTGGATCCGGTCCAGCTGGTTACACGGCTGCAGTTTATGCAGCTCGTGCAATGTTAAACCCAATTTTGGTTTATGGATCTGAACCTGGAGGTCAATTGACAACAACTACTGATGTTGAAAATTATCCTGGGTTTGCTGATGTTATTCAAGGACCTTGGTTAATGGATCAAATGAAAGAGCAAGCAAAAGCAGTTGGTACTGAGATGATAGAGGATCATATTGGATCGGTAAATTTAAAATCGACTCCATTTGAAGCAATTGGTGATAGTGGTCAAAAATTTACTGCAGATAGTATTATTATTTCAACTGGTGCTCAAGCAAGATGGTTAAACATAAAATCAGAGCAAGAATTTAGAGGTTTTGGAGTGTCGGCATGTGCTACATGTGATGGATTTTTCTTTAAAGAAAAAGAAGTAGCAGTTGTTGGTGGTGGTAATGCTGCTGTAGAAGAAGCAATGTTTCTTACGAAGTTTGCTTCGAAGGTCAAATTAATTCACAGACGTGATAGTCTGAGAGCAGAAAAAATGCTTCAAAAAAAATTAATGGAAAACAAAAAAATTGAAATTATTTGGGATACTATAATTGAAGACGTGATAGGTGATAAAGAACCTAAAAATGTCAAAGGTATTAAAGTAAAAAATGTAAAAACAAATAAAATTGAAGAAATCAAAGTTGATGGTTTATTTGTTGCAATTGGTCATGATCCAGCAACTTCATTATTTAAAGATCAATTGAAAATGGATAATGAAGGATATTTGATTACCAAACCGGACTCTACTGAAACTAATGTTCCTGGAGTTTATGCTGCAGGAGATGTGAAGGACAAAACATTTAGACAAGCTGTAACCGCTGCAGGTATGGGATGTATGGCTGCACTTGAGGCTGAAAAGCATCTTTCGCATAAGTAAAGTGAAAAATAATTTACATGTTTTTTTAGGAGCAACTGTAGCTGATGCTGCAGCTAGACCATTACATTGGGTTTATAATCAGAAAAAACTACTAACTTATATTAAGGGAAAACAAGACTTTACCTTCTTAAAAAAAAATAAAAGTCCTTTTTACAATATTAAAACTGGCAAAGTTTCTGGTTATAATGAAGTTGGTCAAGTGATGTTCAAAACTTTAGTTGAAGGTCATCGAAATATAGAAGAAAGATTTAAAAAAAATATTACAAAAAATTTTGGTCCAGGAAGTATTTACTGGAAAAATTTAAATCTAAGAGCAAAATACAGAAAAGTTAAAGACTGGCGAGGAATAATAAAAGGACCTTGGATCCATCAAAATATCATTGAAACTGTAAGAAATATTAAATCTAAAAAAAAATTAACTGGAGGTAAAAAGGTAAACGAGTCTGATGGTTATTGTGCTGCTCTTCCATATTTTTTGTATGGCTATAATCTTAAAGATGTAAAAAAAATTATCTCTGCAATAACTGTTTCAAAAATAAGTCTCAAATATGCTTTAGCAAAATTTTATCTAATAGATTTAGCACTAAAAGGTTGCAAAGATCCTATAAACGAATTCATGAAGATATTTAAAAAAAATTCATATTTCAAAAGTGTTGTTGAAGATATGAAAAAAGTTAAAAGATTAAAATCAAAACCTCACCCTCTTGTGGTTAAAAAATTGGGCATGGCTTGTAGCTATCCAGGAACATTTAATAGCTCAATTCATTCAATTATTAATTCCACAAATTATAAAGGGGCTATTTTAAAAACTATTAAAGCTGGTGGCTGTAACTGTTCTAGAGTTAATTTTATTGGAGCTTATTTTGCTGCTTTAAAAGGAATAGGTACTATCCCGAAATCTTGGATAAAAAAAACTGATTTAGCTAAAAAAATATTAGAGCAAAAATAAAATTATTTATTCTAAACTTTCACAAAAAGATTTAATTCTATCCATAGCTTTTTTTAAATTATTCATTGAAGTTGCATAAGAAATTCTAAAATATCCATCTAAGCCAAATGCTGATCCCTGAACAACTGCAACATTAGATTTTTCAAGCAACTTTTGAACAAAATCAGTATCAGTTTTTAATTTTGTTTTTTTATTTAATAGACCTTTGCAGCTTGGAAAAACATAAAATGCTCCATTTGGTTTTAGGCAACTAATTCCTTTGATATTATTTAAACTTTTAACTACAAAATCTCTTCTTTGTTTAAATGCGTTAGACCTTTTTTTAATAAAATCCTGTTTTCCACTCAATGCTTCAACAGCAGCTGCTTGACTTATAGAAGAGGGGTTTGAAGTAGATTGTGATTGAATTTTACCAATCGCTTTAATTATATCTTTTGGACCTGCTGCATAACCTATTCTCCACCCTGTCATTGCATAAGATTTACTAACACCATTCATTGTTAGTGTTCTATTTTTAAGTTTTGAAAGTTGAGCTATTGTGAAAAAATTAAAATTATCATATCTAACGTGTTCATAAATATCATCACTTAAGATATAGACTTTTTTATTTCTAATTAGAACCTTTGCTAAATCTTGAATTTCTTTTTTAGTATATCCTGCTCCTGTCGGATTAGATGGTGAATTGAGGATTACCCATTTTGTTTTTTTCGAAATTGCTTTTTTAAGTTTTTTCGCTGTAAGTTTAAAACCTTCTTGCTCTGTACATTTAATTATTTTTGGTTTTCCTCCAGCTAATAAAACCATATCTGGATAAGAAACCCAAAAAGGTGCTGGAATAATAACTTCATCCCCTTTATTTAAAGTTGCCATAAAAGCATTGTAGAGAACTTGTTTTCCACCAGTACCTACTGTTATTTGATCAGTTGAAAAATTCAGTTTATTTTCTCTTTTGAATTTTCTAACAACAGCTTTTTTTAATGCTGGGGTGCCATCAACAGCAGTATATTTAGTATCTCCCTTTTTAATAGCTTTAATCGCTGCATTTTTAATATTATCTGGAGTATCAAAATCTGGCTCACCAGCACCAAGGCCAATTACATCTTTTCCTGCTGCTCTTAATTCTCTTGCCTTTTGAGTTACAGCTATTGTGGGTGATGGTTTAATTCTCTTTAAACTGTCTGATATTATGCTCATTGAAATATAATTTAATTCTACTACTTTCTTAATATATGGAAAATACTTATCAAGATTTAATTACAGATATTCAGAGTAAAAATCCAAAAATCAGTGGAAAACTTGAAGGTGGAAAAAAATTTAAAATTAAATCAGATTTTAAACCCGCAGGCGATCAGCCAGAAGCTATTAAAAAATTAGTAAATGGAGCAAATAAAGAGGCATTTAATCAAGTTCTGCTTGGAGTTACTGGTTCTGGAAAAACATTTACAATGGCAAAGGTTATTGAAGCTACAAATAGACCAGCCTTAATTTTGGCCCCTAATAAAACCCTGGCTGCTCAACTTTATGGTGAGATGAAAAATTTTTTCCCAGATAATGCAGTTGAATATTTTGTGTCTTATTATGACTATTACACTCCAGAGGCTTACGTACCTAGATCAGATACCTACATAGAAAAGGAGGCATCTATCAATGAACAAATAGATCGAATGAGACATTCAGCAACAAGATCTCTTCTTGAAAGAGATGATGTTTTAATAGTTGCAAGTGTATCATGTATATATGGTTTAGGTTCAGTTGAAGCATATAGCAAAATGACATTAACCCTTCAAAAAAATTATGAATATAATAGAGAGCAAATAATTAAATCTTTAGTAGCTCTTCAATATAAACGTAATGATCAAAATTTTTATAGAGGCACATTTAGAGCTCGAGGTGAATACTTAGAAATTTTTCCATCTCATTTAGAGGATAGAGCTTGGAGATTAAGTTTATTTGGTGATAAACTTGAAAAAATAGAGGAATTCGATCCTTTAACTGGTGATCAGGTTAGAGAGCTTAGTTTGGTTAAAGTTTATGCCAATAGCCATTACATCACTCCTAAACCAACTATAGAACAAGCAATCATCAATATCAAAAAGGAGTTAGAAATTACTTTAAAAAAACATAAGGCTGAAAATAAATTGCTCGAAGCGCAAAGATTAGAAGAGAGAACTAAATTTGATCTTGAAATGATAGAGGCAACTGGATCTTGTGCTGGAATTGAAAATTATTCCAGATTTTTATCAGGAAGAAAACCAGGTGAACCACCTCCTACCCTTTTTGAGTATTTTCCAGATAATACTTTAATTTTTGTTGACGAATGCCATGTCACAGTCCCGCAGCTTAACGGAATGTATAAAGGTGATAGATCAAGAAAGAGTACTTTAGCTGAATATGGATTTAGACTTCCATCTTGCATGGATAACAGACCATTAAAATTTGAAGAATGGGATTTAATGAGAACTCAAACTGTATTCGTGTCAGCGACACCCGGACCATGGGAATTAGAGCAAACAAAAGGTAAATTTATTGATCAAGTAATTAGACCTACTGGATTAATTGATCCACCAGTTGAAATAAGACCAGCAAAAAACCAAGTGGATGATTTAATGCATGAATGTAAAAAAGTAATTGAAAATAATCACAGAGTTTTAGTAACAACACTAACAAAAAAAATGGCTGAAGATTTAACTGAATACCTTCATGAGAATGGAGTTAAGGTTAGATATCTGCACTCAGATATCGATACGTTAGAAAGAATAGAAATCATGAGAGATTTACGTATGGGCGTTTTTGATGTGCTTGTTGGAATAAATTTATTAAGAGAGGGTTTAGATATACCTGAATGTGCTTTAGTGGGAATTTTAGATGCAGATAAAGAGGGTTTTTTGAGATCAGAAACCTCTCTAATTCAAACGATCGGGAGAGCAGCAAGAAATGTTGATGGTAAAGTAATTTTGTATGCTGATAAAGAAACTAAAAGTATTAAAAAAGCAATTCAAGAAACAGATAGAAGAAGAAAAATTCAATTAGATTACAACAAAAAATATAAAATAGATGCTAAATCAGTCAAAAAAGAAATCAGTGATATTTTAGAGAGCGTTTATGAAAAAGATTACGTTAAAATTAGCGAAGGTTCAAATGTTGGTGGAAATTTAAAAAAGCACCTTAAAGCTCTAGATAAAAAGATGAAAGAAGCCGCCTCTAATCTTGAGTTTGAAGAAGCTGCAAAAATTAGAGATGAAATTAGAAAATTAGAAAGCACAGAATTAGAAATTACATTAAACCCTAAAATAAGACAGTATGACGTAAAAAATAAACTTTACCCAAAAGGTAGATCAACTATGGGTATGCCAGGAACTAAAGTAACGAAAAAAAGAGATAAAAAATGGAAGCACGGAAAATAATTATTACTGGAGGAGCAACCAGAATAGGTGCTGCAATAGCAAAAAAATTATCAGGACCAAAAATTGAAATTGTAATTCACTATAACAAATCAAAATCCAAGGCTGAAAAGCTTAAAGAAGAATTAAAAAAGAATGGTACTATTGTTTATTTAGTAAAAGCAGATCTAGGTAGCGAAAATGATGTAGATAAAATTATCAAATTTTCAAAATTGAAATTAAAATATTTTGATTGTTTAATAAATAATGCCTCTTTATTTGAAAACGATAAATTAGAAAATTTTACAGTTAAAGGTTGGGATCTTCATTTAAATGCAAATCTTAAAGCACCTGCATTGCTATCTAAGGGTTTTGCAAAAAATACCAAAGGAAAAAATAATAATATAATTAATATTATTGATCAAAGAGTCTTTAAACTAACACCTTACTTTTTTTCATATACATTAAGTAAAACAGGTCTTTATACTCTCACTAAAACTAGTGCAATGAGCTTAGCTCCAAAGATACGTGTCAACGGCATAGCTCCAGGTCCAACAATTAAAAATAAAAGACAAACTCAAAAACACTTCAAAAAACAGTATTTTGCTACACCATTAAAACAGCAAGTTGATGTTAAGGAGATCTGTAGTGCTGTTGACTTTTTTATTAAAAACAGCTCTATTACAGGTCAAGTTTTAGCCATTGATAGTGGTCAAAGTTTAAACTGGCAAACACCAGACATTATGGGAAGTAAAGAATGAAAAAAAATAATCTTAAAATAGTAAAGATAGACAAATCAAAAAAATTATTTAATTACGAGAAAAAAATTTTAATTAATGAGCTTATTTTAAATCTTAAACTTGGCTATTATGACTTCGAAAAAGAAAAGTCCCAAAAAGTTAAATTTAGTCTTGAAATTGATTATGAGGATAAAAAACCAACCAATGATAAAGATATAAAGTCTATAGTAAACTATGGAACAATTGTTAAATTAATAACAAAACTAGTTAAAAAGAAACATTATAATTTCTTAGAGTCTCTTGCAGAGGCAGTTTTTGATGAATTATTTAAAGACAAAAGGATTGGTAGAATATTGTTAAAAATTGAGAAATTAGAAATTTTAAAAGACTGTTCATCAGTTGGTATTCAAATTACCAAAAAAAGAAGTCATGATAAGTTCTGATATCGGAAAAGAAGTAATTAAAAAAGAGCTCACACTTATTCCTAAACTCCCTGGGGTATACAGGATGCTTAATGAAAAAGGAGATATTCTCTACGTCGGCAAAGCAAAAAATTTACCTAATAGACTTAAAAGTTATATAGCTGAAAAGAATCATATTATTAGAACAGAGAGAATGTTATCTCAAACCAGGAAACTCGAAATAACAACTACTTCAAATGAAAGTGAAGCATTACTTCTTGAAGCAAACCTAATTAAAAAACATAAACCTAAGTTTAACATTCTACTAAGAGATGACAAATCTTTCCCGTTTATCTTTATTAGTAATAAAGACAAATGGCCACAAATTAAAAGACATCGTGGAAAGAAAACAGGTGAAGGTTTTTATTTTGGTCCTTTTGCATCAGCAGGATCAGCCAATTGGACAATTAAAATGATACAGAAGATTTTTCACTTAAGAGTGTGTGATGATACAGTTTTCAAAAATAGAGAACGTCCTTGTATTTTATATCAAATTAAAAGATGCTCTGGACCTTGTGTCGGGTATATAGAGAAAGAGGAGTATAAAAAAACAGTAGATGATGCAATAGAATTTGTATCTGGCAAATCAAGGAAGATACAAAAAAGTCTTTCTGACCAGATGGAAAAAGCCAGTGAGGATTTAGACTTTGAAAAAGCAACAATTTTAAGAGATAGGATAAAATCTTTAAATATTATTCAATCTTCTCAAAGAATTAATGAAGCTAATTTGATCGAAGCTGATGTAATTGCAGGATATAAAGAGTCTGGCAAAACTTGTATTCAAGTTTTTTTTTATAGATCAAAACAGAATTGGGGCAATCAAGCTTTTTTTCCTAAACATGATCCAGATGAAAAATTGTGTAATATATTAAATTCATTTGTCTCTCAATTTTATGAAAACAAAAGTGTACCATCATCAATAATTTTATCTGAGGATATTAAAGAAAAAATTTTAATAGAGAAAACTCTTTCTCAAAAAGAAAGTAAACAAATTAATATCTCTGTTGCAAAAAAAGGATCAAAATTAAAAGTTATTAATCAAGCAATAAAAAACGCTAAAGATAGTTTAAATCGAAAACTTTATGAAAGTCAGAATAATCGAGAATTATTTGATGCTGTTGTAAGCAAGTTTAATTTAGAAACAAATATTAACCTAATTGAGGTTTATGATAACAGTCATATTCAAGGAACCAATAGCGTCGGTGCTTTAATTGCTTACGGAGATGAAGGATTTATAAAAAAAAGATACAGAAAATTTAATATAAAAAATAAAGAAAATGAACAAGATGATTATGGAATGATGCGAGAGGTATTGAATAGAAGATTTAAAAGGGCTGTCCAAGAAAAAGATAACTATTTATCTTTTCCAGATTTGGTTATTGTAGATGGTGGAAAAGGACAGTATTCTGTAGCAAGAGAGACTTTAAATGAATTAGGACTACACGATATACCTATCATCGCGATAGCAAAAGGTAAATTTCGGAATAGTGGTAATGAAACCTTTTTTTACAATGGAAAAGAATTTAAATTTACCAAAAATGATCCTACCCTCTTCTTTCTTCAACGAATTCGAGATGAGTCACATCGTTTTGCAATAAGCGCTCATAGAGCTAAAAGAAAAAAAGGAATTAGTAAATCTTTACTTGATCAAATAGAGGGTATTGGCTCTATTAGAAAAAGAGCTCTATTGAACCATTTTGGCTCTGCTAGGGCAGTAGAATCTGCAAGTCTTGATGAAATAAAATCAGTTGAAGGTGTTGAGGTAAAAGTTGCAAAAAAGATATATAACTTTTTTCATGAATAAAAATTTTTATGCTTAGAAAAATACCAAATATATTAACTATAGGTCGGATATTAATAGTCCCGTTTTTTGTATTAGCATTTTATTTGCCAGGTTTTTATGGAGATTTGACTGCTTTAATTCTGTTTATTGTTGCTTCATTCACTGATTTTCTAGATGGAATGTTAGCACGATTACTTGGACAAGAGTCAAAACTAGGTGAATTGTTAGATCCGATTGCAGATAAGATTATTGTAGCGACTGCTTTAATTCTTTTAGTAATGGATGGAACGATACGTCATTATGAAGTCATAGCAGCAATAATAATTTTAACACGTGAAATTTTGATATCTGGTTTAAGAGAGTTTTTAGCAAAAGGAAAAATTAAACTACCTGTTTCAAGTCTCGCAAAATTAAAAACAGTTTTACAAATGGTTTCAATTGCACTTTTACTTTCTGGAGAAACTGGAAATAAAATTATTAATTTTCAAGATTATAATGCACAAACAATTGGCATAATTCTTTTATGGCTTTCAGCGGCTTTAACTCTTTTTACTGGATACGATTATATGCGTAAAGGAATAGACCATGCAATATCAGAAGACAACAAAGATTAGGCAGCTGTTTTTTTCTTTTTAACAACAGATTGATAACTCTCATTTAAATCTAATATCAAATCACAAACTTTAAATTTATTTTCAGCTATACATGATACAGGTGTTACTTCTGCAGCAGTTCCTGTTAAAAAACACCCAACAAAGTTTTTAAGCTCTTCAGGTTTAATTTTTCTTTCATGAACTTTAATATTTTTTGATTTTGCAATTTCAATTACAGTTCTTCTAGTAATACCATCTAAAAATGAATCTGGAATTGGTGTATGTAATTCTCCATTTTTGTCCTTAAAAAAAACATTTGCACCAGTTGCTTCTGCAACATTCTCTTCGTGATCTAACATTAGTGAGTCTGTAAATCCTTGTTTTTCAGCTTCATGTTTAGAGAGTGTGCAAATCATATAAAGACCAGATGCTTTAGTATCCCAAGGAATTGTATTGGGCGCTGGTCTTCTCCAGCTAGATATATTTAATTTTATTCCTTCAATTTTAAGTTTGGGATCAAAATAAGATCCCCATTCCCAAGTTGCTATAGCTACATGAATTTTAGTTTGTTGTGCAGAGATAGCCATCATTTCACTTCCTCTCCAAGCTACAGGCCTCACATAGCCATTTTCTACTTTTTGAGTTGCGATTATTTTTTTTGATGCCATGTTAATTTCATTTTCACTATACGGAATTTCAAATCCCATTCTCTTTGCAGAGTAAAATAACCTTGAAGTATGTTCTTCTAGTTTAAAAATAGATCCATCGTATACTCGCTCACCTTCGAAAACACAGCTAGCATAATGTAATCCATGGCTCAAAACATGTACTTTAACATCTGACCAATCAACCAATTCACCATTGTACCATATTTTGCCTGATCTTTTATCGTAAGGTATCATTTTATGAAATTTAAAAATTCTTACTGAAAAATATCTTTGTATCTATAATATGTCAATATAACTTACCAATAATGAAACAACTTTTATATCTAAAAGATGATCAATTAAAAGAGCTAATCGAAAAGCTATTTATAAGTTACAGAGAAACTTTCTCAGACTCTAAAAAAATTCTAAATAAATACAAAATTGGTTTAGCTCACCAAAAAGTAATACATTTGCTGTCTATGTATAAGGGTATTTCTATCTCTGAATTGCTTAAGAGACTAAAAGTAACCAAACAAAGTCTAAACAGGGTTCTTAAAGATTTAATTAAATTAGAAATTATTTTTTTTGAAAAGGACGATCAAGATACAAGAATAAAGCATATATTTTTAAATGAAAAAGGAGAGAGAGTATTTACTGAAATTTTTGAAGTACAAAAAAAAAGGATACACGGAGCACTTTTAAATTCTAGTTCTGAAGAAGTGGTTAATTTTGATAAAGTATTAGAAAAAATTATTAATGGATAACTTTATAGCACATATATTAGTTGTTGATGATGATGATGGTATTAGATCCTTAGTTAAAAAATATTTAAATGAAAACGATTATCTTGTTACAACCGCTAATAGCGCTGAGGATGCAAATGAAAAAGTAAATATTATAAAATTTGATTTAATAATATTAGATATCATGATGCCAGGAAAAAGTGGACTAGAGTTCATTCAAGAAAATCAAAAAAAAATTAAAACACCTATCATATTATTGACTGCTAAAGGCCAGGCTAATGAGAGAATAGAAGGTTTAGAAGTTGGTGCAGATGATTATCTTCCAAAACCTTTTGAGCCAAAAGAACTTATTTTAAGAATTCAAAATATTATTACCAAAACTAAAATAAAAGACCCAAAAAGAGTTATTGAATTTGAAAATATTAAAATTGATTTAAACAAACAATTAATTTTTAAAAAAAATGTTGAATTTAAAATTAATAATACAGAAAAAAAAATTTTAGAAAATATGATTAATAACCCTGGTAAAATATTTTCAAGAGATGATATTGGATCATTAATTGATTTAGATAAAGAAAGATCTATTGATGTAATTATTACAAGATTAAGAAAGAAAATAGAAATTGATCCAAAAAATCCAAAATTTCTGCAAACTATAAGAGGAGCTGGATATGTTTTATGGATTGAGTAATTTTTTTAAGAACATTCTTCCAAAAAGATTATTTTACCGTGCTTTATTAATAGTTGCTATCCCAGTTATAGTTTTGCAACTAGTTATAACCATCGTTTTTTTTGATAGCCTTTGGATTAAGACAAACAAAGGAATGACTAGAGCTCTAATAAATGAAGTAAAAACATTCATAGAAGTTTATAAAGATGAAATTTATAACAAAGATGAAATAACAAATCTTTTTTCGATCTATCAAGATCTTAACATAGAATATGTTGATAATGAAAAATTTGATTATGAATATGATGAAAGATGGTTTAGCCCAATAGATCGAACCTTGAGAAGAGAACTTAAATCAAGATTTCAATCAGAAAAATTTTGGTTTGATACAACAGGATACAAAGAATTAATAGATTTAAGAATTAAATATAAATCTGGATACTTTAAATTTTTAATTCCTAAAGATAGAGTCACAAGTTCATCTGCTAGAATTTTCGCATTATGGATTACTGTCCCAGCAATTATAATGATTTTTATTTCTTTAATCTTTTTAAAAAACCAAACAAGACCTATCACAAATCTTGCTAAAGCAGCTGCAAAATTTGGTAGAGGTGAAGAAGTAGAAGAATTCAAACCATCAGGTGCATCGGAAATACGACTGGCAGGTTATGAATTTGATAGAATGAGAAAAAGAATAAAAAGACACCTTAATCAACGCTCCGAGATGTTATCTGGAATTAGCCATGATTTAAGAACACCTTTAACAAGAATGAAACTACAAATTGCCTTTATCAAAGATAAACAATTAGCAGTAAAAATGTCTGAAGATATCAACGAAATGGAAAAAATGTTAAATGAGTATCTACAGTTCACAAGTTCATCTAATATTGAGAAAAATGATCAGTTCAATCTAAGTGAATTAATTAATGAAATTGTAGAAAAATATAATAATGAAAATATCTCAACAGATATAATGCCTCGACTTTATATTAACGGAAGAAAGAATTTAATAAGAAGGTGCATCAATAATTTATTAGATAATGCAATCAAGTATGCTGATAAAGTTCAGGTCGAAATCAACAAAAGTAATAATAATTTATTTATCAAAATTGAAGATGATGGTCCTGGAATACCAGAAAGTGAATTTGAGAATGTCTTTAAGCCTTTTTACAAAATCGATAAAGGTAGAGCAGATACAAAAGCAAGTGTAGGATTGGGACTATCTATAGCCTCAGATATAGTTAAATCACATGGAGGAAATATTAAATTAGATAAATCCTCGATGAATGGCTTATCAGTTAAGATTTTCTTACCTTTTTAGACTTATTTTTTTTTGAATCTTTAAATTGAATGGTTTTTTTTTCTAAATTTTCTACTCTTTTCTTCAAAATTTCAAATTCATCTTTACTTGTAAGTCTCATTCTAAAAACAATTTCATCTCTCTTTGATTTTAAAATATTCATTAATTCATTTGCCAGATCTTTAGATGATACTAAACCCTGTTCAAATAATTTAGCCAATTTATCAATAACAAATTTTGAATTTTTCATATATATTTATATTAACCTATTATATTAATAGCTTACAATTATAATTCAAAAATGTTCATTAATAATTTTGACCCAGTTGCAGTCCAAATTTTTTCCATCGATATCAAATGGTATTCTTTAGCTTATATTATTGGAATATTACTTGGTTGGATTTTAAGTAAAAAAATTTTTATTTCTGATCAGAATATTAAAGAAAAATTTGATGATTTTGTTACATATATAATATTAGGTATAATTATTGGTGGTCGTTTAGGGTATGTATTTTTTTATAATTTTAGTTATTACTCGGATAACTTATTAGACATTATTAAAATTTGGCAAGGTGGAATGTCATTTCATGGAGGTCTCATAGGAGTTATATTTGCAAGTTTTTTATTTGCCAAAAAAAATAATCAAAACATTTTCAGTTATTTAGATATAGTTTCTATTGTAGCACCGATTGGCATTTTTTTTGGAAGAATTGCAAATTTTATTAACTCTGAATTATACGGGATAGAAACAAATCTTCCGTGGGCTGTAAAATTTATCCAGATAGATGATTTATACCGACATCCATCTCAATTGTATGAGGCATTATTTGAAGGATTAATTTTATTAGTTATTTTATTATATTTCAAAAAAAAAGGTTTTATGAAAATCCCAGGCTTCATCTCAGGTTTATTTCTAATTTTTTACTCAATATTTAGATTTACAGTTGAATTTTTTAGAGTTCCAGATGAACAGTTGGGATACTTATTTTTTAATTTAACGATGGGACAGTTAATAAGTATTGTATTCTTATTAATTGGTACTTATTTAGTTATAAACAAATATGCAACTAAAAAAGAAAAATAGTCTTTCTTTAGATAAATTTATAAATTTTTCTCTTTACGATAAGAAATTTGGTTATTATATGAAAAAAAATCCTTTTGGACAGGAAAGTGATTTTATAACTGCACCCAATATTTCAAGACTATTTTCTGAAATGATTGCAATATGGATTATAGGTTTTTGGCAAAGTTTAGGGTCTCCAAAAAAGTTCAATTTAGTTGAGCTCGGAGCAGGTAATGGAGAAATGATGAAAATAATTATTGAAAGTTTTCAAAATTTTCCATTTTTTTTGGAATCTTGTAATTTTATGATTCATGAAATAAGTCCTACTTTAATCAACATTCAAAAAAAAAAACTAATTAAAAGTAAGATTAAATGGATTCAAAATATAAACAAAATCAATAAGGACCCAAGTATATTTATTGCAAATGAATTCTTTGATGCAATAGCAATCAAACAATTTAATAAAAAAAAAGGTTTATGGTTCGAAAAATTTGTAAATTTAGAAAATTCAAAAAGACCATTTTTTTTTGAAAAAAGAGCAGATATAAAAAAAATCGAAAAAGAGATTAAATTCAAAATATCACAAAATCAAAATTTTATCGAATATTCAAAGCTTGGGTTAAATTACTTAAAAGATATCTCCAATATTATAAAAAAAAATACTGGTGGTTTATTGCTTATTGATTACGGATATACAGATAAAAAAATGAAAAATACATTACAAGCAGTGTCTAATCACAAATTTGCCAATATTTTAAGTAATATAGGAAATGTAGATATCACTCATAATATAAATTTTAAAATTTTCGAAAAGTTTGTAAAACAAATGAATGGTTTGAAAACTAACTTAACATCACAAAAAGGCTTTCTGACAAAACTAGGAATAAAAGAAAGAGCAGAGATCATATCTAAAAACAAAAATTTTTCTACAAAATCAGATATATACTATCGACTTGAAAGACTTATTAATAAAAAACAAATGGGTCATTTATTTAGAGTAATGCTTATTAAAAACGAGAATAATAAATTTAAATTAGGTTTCTAAATTGATTAAATCTAAAAGATTGTTGAAACAAAAAAAAATTAGTCATGGTTTTTTTAATAAAAACGGAGGTAAATCAAAAGGTATTTATAAAAGTTTAAATTGTGGACTTGGCTCAAATGATAAAAGAAATAACGTCAAAAAAAATTTAAAGATAGTTCAAAAAAAGATTAGTAAAAATTCTAGAGATATTTTTTTACTTCATCAAATTCACAGTAATAAAATTGTTTTCATAAGGAATTTCTCAAAACTAAAGAAGAAAAAAATTGAAGCTGATGCAATTATAACTAATCAAGCAAAATTACCTATAGGTGTTTTGACTGCAGACTGTGTTCCTATATTGCTTCATGATAGTAAAAAAAATTTTATCGCGGCAGTTCATGCTGGTTGGAAAGGTGCTTTTAAAGGTATTATAAACAAAGTAATAAGTTTTATGATAATGAAAGGAAGCGAAGCGAGGTCTATCACTGCCGCAATAGGCCCTTGTATTAAAAAAAAGAGCTACAATGTAAAAGAAGACTTTAAGAAAAGATTTATTAAAAAGGATAAAAAAAACATAAAATTTTTTATGACTAAAAGAAAAAATATTTATTTTGATTTACCTAATTTTGTTAAATCTCAACTAAAATCAAATAAAATTACAAATATCGATATGATAAATATGGATACTTTTGATAAAAAAAATAATTTTTTCAGCGCAAGAAGATCTTTAAAATTAAAACATGTTGATTATGGTAGAAATATTTCAATAATTATGATTAATTAAACTTTTCAATGAAATTATTAACTGGAAATAGCAATAAAGTTCTCAGCAAAAATATTGCAAAATATTTGAAAACAAAACTTGTAAACTCAAGCATAAGAAAGTTTTCTGATGGGGAAATTTACGTTGAAATAAATGAAAATATTAGAGGCAATAGTATTTTTATTGTTCAATCAAGTTCTTCTCCAGCCAATGATAATTTAATGGAATTGTTGCTTTGTATAGATGCTCTTAAAAGATCCTCTGCAAAAAATATAACAGCAGTAATTCCATATTTTGGATATGCTAGACAAGATAGAAAAGTTGTACCAAGAACATCTATTTCAGCAAAACTTGTTTCAAATTTAATTACTAAAGCTGGCGCTGATAGAGTGGTGACTGTTGATTTGCATGCAGGACAAATTCAAGGATTTTTTGATATTCCTGTGGATAACCTTTTTGCAACACCGATATTTGCAAGACATGCAAGAAAAAAAATTAAAAGTAAAAAAATTGTTTGTATTGCACCCGATGTGGGTGGGACAGAACGAGCTAGAGCGCTAGGAAAACTTCTTAACGTAGGCTTGGCTATTGTTGACAAGAGAAGACCAAAGCCTGGGCAGTCACAGGTGATGAATGTTATTGGAGACGTGAAAGGTCAAACTTGCATCATTGTAGATGACATAATTGACTCAGGTGGAACTATTGTGAATGCAGCAAAAGCATTAAAGGCAAAGGGTGCTAAAGAAGTTTTTGTTTATATCACTCATGGTGTTCTAAGTGGTGATGCTGTAAAAAAAATAAAAAACTCAGTAATTAAAAATTTAGTTATTACCGATACAATTGATAACTCAGAAAAAATTAAAAATGTTAAAAACATAGAAGTTTTACCAATTTCAGGGCTAATAGGTGAAGCTATTAAAAGAATATCTAATTCAACATCAGTATCTGATTTATTCAAATAATTACCTTGATTATTTATAAACATGGGTTAAAAAACTCTGTTTTATGAATTCACTAGAAGCAAACATAAGAACTAACCAAACTAAAGGGCAACTAAATGCCATAAGAGATAATGGCAACGTTCCAGCAATTATTTATGGTGGAAAAGATGAAAATCAAAAAATCTATATTTCAAAAAAATTACTTAAAACTTTAATAGAAAAAGAAAATTTTTTATCTAGTATTATTACTCTTAATATTGATGGTAAGCCCCAAAATGTTTTGCCTAGAGAAGTAAAGTATCATATTTTAAGTGACGAACCTACCCATGTAGATTTTTTAAGAGTTTTACCAGGAGTAAAAATTAAAATTGAAGTACCTGTTAATTTTATTAATCACGAGAAATCACCAGGATTGAAAAGAGGTGGTGTTTTAAACATTGTTAGAAGGAAGGTGGAATTAAAATGCCCGAGTGAAAAAATTCCTGGAAGTTTAACTTTAGATCTTGATGGTATTGATATTGGTGAAAGTTTTAAAATTTCGTCAGTTAAATTGGACTCTGAAGTAACGCCGACTATACAAGGACGAGACTTTGTGATAGCAACTTTAGCCGCTCCAACTGTTATGAAAGAGCCAGAGAAACCTGCAGAGGCTGAAGCAGCTGAAGGAGAAGAAGGTGCCGAAGGAACAGATGTAGCAGCTGCAGCAGATGGTGATAAACCAGCAGCAGACGCAGCTAAAGGTGATAAAAAAGAGGGTGAAGAAAAAAAACCCGCTGAAAAGAAACCTGCAGAAGAAAAAAAATAATCAATCAAAATTGAAACTTTAATTCCATTTATTTATGCTTTTATTCGTAGGATTAGGTAATCCAACACCTGACAGTGAAAACAATCGACACAACGTTGGATTCAAAATTATAGACACTATCAACAAAAAATTTAGTCTCTCAAAACAAAAACCTAAGTTCAAAGGACTTTTAACAACTGGAAATATTGGAGACAAAAAGGTTTATGCAATAAAGCCATTAACATTTATGAATAATTCTGGAGTTTGTATAAGAGAGTTAATTGAGTATTTTAAAATAGATGCTGAAGACGTTATAGTATTTCATGATGATCTTGATTTAGAATTTGGTAAAATTAAAGCTAAATTTGGTGGATCAAGTGCAGGCCATAATGGAATTGCTTCTATTGATAAATTCATAGGTAAAGATTACTCAAGGGTTAGAATTGGAATTGGAAAACCAAAAAATGGTATAGAAATTGCAGATTATGTTTTACAAAATTTTGATGAGGATGAGTCAATTGGTATTGAAAAAATATCTAAAGATATAACAGAGTCTATTTCTATTCTTGTTGAAAAAAAATTAGATTTATTTTCAAGTGCTGTAAATAACAAATAATGAGTTTTAAGTGTGGAATAGTAGGTTTGCCCAACGTAGGTAAGTCTACTTTATTTAACGCATTAACAAATTCAAGCAAGGCTCAGGCAGCAAATTTTCCATTTTGTACAATTGATCCAAATATTGGTATGGTTCCCGTTCCTGACCAAAGATTAAAAAAATTAGCAGAAATTTCTAAGTCAAAAAAGATTATAAATACTACAATTTCATTCGTTGATATTGCTGGATTAGTTAAAGGTGCCTCTAAAGGTGAAGGATTAGGAAATAAGTTTTTATCTCATATAAGAGAGGTTGATGCTATTATTCACATGGTCAGATGTTTTGATTCGAGTGATGTTCAAAATGTTAATGCAACAGTAGATCCTGTTAGAGACCTTGAAATTATCGAGACTGAGATGATGTTGGCAGATTTAGAATCTATTCAAAAAAGACTAGAGAAAAACAATAAAAAAAATGTAGAGGAAGAGCAATTAAAAATTCTTAATGCTGCTTTGGATTGTATTAATAAAGATCAAGATATTTCAATTTTAAATTCTCAATTTGAGAAAAAGCAACTAAGTCAAAGTGGTCTATTATCTTTAAAATCTAAAATATTTGTATGTAACGTAGATGAAAAAAGTGTTCAAAATGGAAACAATTATACAGAGGCATTTATTAATAAATTTGGTAATGAAAGTACTCTAATTGTTTCTGCAGATATAGAAAATCAAATAAATGAATTGGATATTAGTGAAAAGAAAAATTATATGGAAATGATTGGTTTAAAAGAAACTGGATTAAATCAATTAATACAAAGAGGTTACAAAATACTTGAATTAGATACCTACTTTACCTCTGGTCCTGAAGAAACTAGAGCATGGACAATTCCTAAAAACTGTACAGCTCCAAAAGCAGCATCTGAGATTCATACTGATTTTGAAAAAGGATTTATCCGAGCAGAAACAGTTTCTTATAAAGACTTTGTTGCAAACAGTGGGTGGGTTAATTCAAAAAATAATGGTAAAATGAGATTAGAAGGAAAAGATTATATTGTAAAAGATGGTGATGTACTAAACTTCCGTTTCAACACGTGACCAAATTTTTTTCATACTAAAATAGACTAAGATAGTTAGAATAATTAAATACACTATTGCCTTGAAACCCATTTGATGTCTTGTTTCTAAATGAGGCTCAGCTGTCCACATCAAAAATGTAGTGACATCTTTGGACATTTGCTCAACTGTTGCATTAGTTCCATCAGAATATTCAACTAATCCATCAGATAGAGGGTTCGACATTTTAATTTTGTTTCCATACATATATTTATTGTAATGAACACCCTCATCTAAAGTAATACCTACCGGTGGATCGTCATATCCTTGAAGTAAAGAATAGATATAATCTACTCCACCACCCCTAGCTTTCACTAAAACTGACATATCTGGTGGATATGCTCCACCATTTGCTGCTTGAGCAGCTTTAACGTTTTCATATGGCATTACAAATTTATCAGAAAGTTTTCCAGGTCTTGTAAACATCTCTCCATCTGAATTTGGTCCATCTGTTACATCAAAAGATGCTGCAATTGCCTTCGCTTGTTGTTCAGTAAATTCAGGCCCACCTTTTTCTGCCAAATTTCTATAGCTTAGATATTTCATAGAATGACAAGATGCACATACTTCTGTATATACTTGATAACCTCTTTGCAATGCTCCTCGATCAAACTTTCCAAAAAGACCTTTAAAACTCCAATCAGTTTTCAAGTATTCAACTTTTTCTGCTGCTTGAGAACTTAATGGAGTAGCTAAAAATACTATAATTAAAGATAATATTCTTAAAAAATTTTTCACTTATTTAATTGAACTTTCTTTATTTCTTGCGGTTGCCAAATTAGCTGTACCACCAAGTATAGGCTCGGTAATACTTAAAGGAATAGGAAGAGTTTTTTCTTTTAAACCTAATACAGGAAGAATTACTAGAAAGTGTAAAAAATAATATGCTGTAGCAACTCTTGCTACTAACAAGTATAATCCTTCAGCAGGCATTGCGCCGACGTATCCAAGTATTAAAACGTCAGCTACTAAAATCCAGTAAAACTGTTTATATAAAGGTCTGAAGACAGCAGATCTGATTTTAGATGTATCAAGCCATGGTAAAGCTGCTAAAATTAAAATTGCAGATAACATTGCAATTACTCCCAAAAGTTTATCAGGAACTGATCTTAAAATTGCATAAAAAGGTAACAGATACCATTCAGGAACAATGTGTGCAGGTGTTACCAAAGGATCAGCTTCAATATAATTATCAGCATGACCCAAAATATTAGGCGTATAAAAAACAAAAAATGCAAAAACAATCATAAACATCAGTAGCGCAAAAGTATCTTTTATGACTATATAAGGGTGGAATGGAACTGTGTCCTTTGAAGGTTTTTTGACATCAATTCCTACTGGATTATTATTTCCTGGAACATGTAGTGCCCAAATATGTAACACAACTAAACCTAAAATTAAAAAAGGAATTAAATAATGTAATGTAAAAAATCTAGTTAAGGTTGGGTTATCAACTGAGTAACCTCCCCATAACCAAGTAACTATCCCTTCTCCTACTAATGGAATTGCACTGAATAGATTTGTGATTACAGTTGCGCCCCAAAAACTCATTTGTCCCCAAGGCAACACATAACCCATGAATGCTGCGGCCATCATTAACAAGTAAATAATAATACCTATTATCCAAATTATTTCTCTAGGGGCTTTATAAGAGCCATAAAACAAAGATCTAAAAATATGAATATAAACTGCTAGAAAAAACATTGAAGCACCATTCGCATGTATATACCTGATAAGCCAACCATAGTTAACATCTCTCATAATATGTTCTACGCTTTCAAATGCCATATCTGCGTGAGCAATATAATGCATAGCTAATGTTAAACCTGTTACGATTTGAGTTATTAAACAAAAAGTAAGTATGCCACCAAAAGTCCACCAATAATTTAAATTTTTAGGTGTTGGATAATCGGTTAAATGATTCGCTAAAGTTAATAATGGAAGTCGATCATTAAACCATTTTCCAGCTTTTGATGTAGGTGTATATTCGTTATCACTCATATAATTTATCCAATTTTAATCGTATTAGCATTTACAAATTCATATTTCGGAACTTCCATATTTGTAGGTGCAGGTCCCTTTCTAATTCTACCCGATGTATCATAATGTGATCCATGACAAGGACAGAACCATCCATTATAATCTCCCTTATCATTTAAGGGTACACATCCTAAGTGAGTACAAACTCCAAGCATTACGAGCCACTCAGGGTTTTTTGCTCTGTCTTCATCTTTCTCTGGATCTTTTAAATCATCAAGTTTAACTGATCGCGCATCTGCAATTTCATCTTCAGTTCTTCTTCTTATGAAAACAGGTTTTCCTCTCCAAAGAACAGTGATAGTTTTTCCTGGTGTTAATGAACTAACATCTACTTCCGTACTAGCTAACGCTTTCACTGAAGCATCAGGATTCATTTGATCTATCATAGGCCAAACTGTAGCACCTACTCCTACCGCTCCAACTGCATAGGTAGCAGTAAACAAGAAATCTCTTCTTTTAGTTTTTTTTTCTGACATTAATATTACTAATTAAATATACCCAATATTGATTTTTTCTACTTAAATATATGGTTTCATATAATATAAAATACTAAATTTACTACTGATAGAATGACACAGAAATTAATAAATGTAGGGCCTAAAATTGCATTATTTGAACCAGATATTCCTCAGAACACCGGGGCAATAATTAGAACCTGTGCGTGTCTGGGTGCAAAATTAGAGATAATTGAGCCATGTGGTTTTTTACTAAGCGATAAGCGTTTTAAAAGAGTTGTAATGGACTATATGGATGAGAGGGAAATTAAAATATATCAAAATTCAGATCATTTCTTCGAGTCAAAAAAGAATCAAAGAGTAATATTAATGACTACTAAAGGATCTGATTCTTACACAAATTTTAAATTTGATGTGAACGATACAATTTTATTTGGAAGAGAAAGCGCTGGAGTGCCAAAAGATATTCATGGATTAGTTAAAAATAGACTAAAAATTCCAATGAAAAATGATAAACGTTCTCTAAATATTGCATCTTCAGTTGCAATTATATTGGCTGAATGTTTAAAACAAACTAAATTAATTTAAATGAATTTAGAATTTAAAAAAGACTTAACAAGTAATTGGTTTAAAACACTTCAAGAGTCTTTTTGTGATGACATAATCAAATTTGAAAAAAATAAAACTAAATTTAAATCAACAAATTGGATAAGAAACACCAAAGTTGATGAAGGAGGAGGAGAATATCGAATACTGCAAGGAGGAAAAATTTTTGAAAAAGTAGGTGTAAACTTTTCCAAAGTTTACGGTAAATTTCCAAAACAATTTCAAAAAAATATACTAGGGGCAAATAAAGATCCAAGATTTTGGGCATCAGGGATTTCTGTAGTTATGCATATGAAAAATCCTTTGATCCCTGCAATGCATTTTAATACGAGATATATTTGCACTACCCAAGAGTGGTTTGGTGGAGGAATGGATGTGACTCCATCAAAAAAAGATCTTAAAGAAAAAAGAGAATTTCATAAGATTTTAAAGAATATGTGTGATCGTCACAATAAAAACTATTATACAAAATATAAAAAATGGTGTGATGAATATTTTTATTTACCTCATCGAAAAGAATCTAGAGGAATAGGTGGGATTTTTTTTGATTATAAAAAAGATAATTTTGAAAAAGACTTTAAATTTGTAAGGGATGTCGGAATAACATTTCAATTAATTTTTCAAAAAATAATCAGAAAAAAAATGAAAAAGAAATGGTCCATTAGTGATAAAGAAATGCAATATATTAAAAGAGGTAGATATACTGAATTCAATTTATTATATGATAGAGGAACTAAATTTGGATTACAAACAGGTGGAAATGTTGATGGTATTTTAATGTCATTACCCCCTTTGGCTAAGTGGAAATAAAATGGAAAAAGAACCAATAACTTTAAATGGATTAAACAAAATTAAAGAAGAGTTAATTTTTTTAAAAGAAAAAAAAAGACCAGAAATTGTTGCAGCGATTGCAGAAGCTAGATCTCATGGTGATCTCAAAGAAAATGCAGAATATCATGCTGCAAAAGAGGAACAATCTCACAACGAAGGAAGGATTAATGAAATAAATGATATAATCGCTAGAGCAAATGTAATTGATGTTAAAAAATTAAGTAACGAAGGAAAAGTAATATTTGGTTCAACTGTTTTTCTAGAAAATTTAGATAATGGTGAAAAAATTAATTACCAAATAGTTGGAAAAGATGAGGCAGATTTAAAACAAAAATTAATTTTTTTCCAATCACCTATTGGCAAAGGTCTAATTGGAAAAAATAAGGGTGATTTAGTTGAAATAAAAACTCCTGCAGGAATAAAAAATTTTGAAATTAAGGATGTAAAGTATATTTAATTATTAATGATATTTTCTAATTTTGTATCAGAAATTTGAAAATTATTATTTACCCATTCATTTTCTATTAATTTAAGTTTATCACCTAGCTCCTTTCCCTCAGGAACTTTGTACTTTGTCATAAGCATGTCCGCATTTATTGGCATTATAGGTTTTGACTTTGTTTCAAATAATTTGATTAATTCTTCATAAATTTTAAGATTTTTTTTTGATTTAATAAGCTTAAACTTTAAAATATCAGTTACGGCTTGCTTCCCGTTGTAATAAAAAAATGCATTCATGCTATTTTCTGTAAATATCTTTTTTTGCGTTTTTTCTTTATAAAAATTATGGATCACTTTTACTCGTTTTTGATCTTTTTTGGATAAATTAAATTTATATAAAAAATAATCAGTATTATCTGTATCATCAATTATCATCAGAGATAAAAGGAAAATGAAATCTTCGTTCTGTAGGAGAATCTTTTTACTTCTATCTAAATTTGAAAAAATTTTTATATCTTTTAATTCAGGGAAAATAATACTAAATAATTCAAGACTTATTTTATCCTTTGATAATCTTTCGATTGTACTTAACTGAATAATTTTTTTTAATTCATCTAATAATCTTTCTTTTGATAGTTTTGAAACCCCATCAATATTCATTTTTAATTTTTTAATTATTTCTGTGTCATGAGAGTTTTTTGAGTAATTAATAAAAAATCTTAAATATCGCAGTATTCTAAGATAATCTTCTTTGATTCTTTGATCTGCATCACCTATAAAATTGACTAAACCGTTTTCTAGATCTTTTTTTCCATTATGAGGGTCAAATAAATTGCCATTACCATCTGAATAAATTGAATTAATAGTAAAATCTCTTCTTAAGGAGTCATCTTTCCAATTTGTAGAGAATTTTACTTTGGCATGTCTTCCATCCGTAAAAACGTCTTGTCTCAAAGAAGTAATTTCAAATTTTTCTCCATTTATTTCAGCAGTAACTGTTCCATGTTCAATTCCTGTTTTATAGTAGTTGATATTTTCTTTTTTTAGAGCTTCACAAACTTGTTCGGGGACCAAATTGGTTGCTAAATCAATATCGTCTACTTTTTCCTTATTTATTATTTTTCTTATACATCCTCCAACATATCTAATTTCACTTTCTGACGTAAAAGAATTGATTGCTTCAAAAATTTTGTTTGCTGATGTCTTTTTTGTGAGATCCTTAATATTTTCACTAATGTAACTTAGGTTATTAGATCTTAAAAAAATTATATCTAAAAATTTTTTCATAATTGGCTGGGGCGCTAGGATTCGAACCTAGGATGCAGGTACCAAAAACCCGTGCCTTACCACTTGGCTACGCCCCAATATAATGTTCGTATAACACAAAAGAAAAAAATTTATATAGTTTTTGAAGCTATACACCAGTAATTTCTGTACTTTTTAATAACGCTTTTTTTCGCATGTTCGCATCTTTCTTTTGATTGAAAATATGCTGCTATAGCTGATCCAGACCCTGTCATTCGAACAAATATTGGGTTTAATGATTTTTCTAAATCTAATTTTACTCTTTTAAGTTTGGGGTATTTGTTAAAAACTATGGGCTCTAAACTATTTTTCATATTTATTAAATTATTGTTATTAAACATCTTTTTACTAGGTCTATTTAATTTAGGTTTGTCAAAATTTCTTACTTTTGAATATATATCTTTCGTAGAACATCCAAAATTAGGTTTTACAATCAAAACATAAATTTTTTTTATTTTGGTAAAATGTTTTATTTTATTTTTTGCGGTTAAAATTGAGTATTTAGTGTTTAGCCCTAAAATTACATCTGATCCTATTAAATTAGCAATCTTACTAGTCTCTTTTTTATTAATCTTAATTATTTTTTTTTTTATGAAATATTTCAAAATAGATGCTGCGTTCATTGAGCCTCCCCCTAAACCTGCTTTACTCGGAATTTTTTTAATTATTTTGATATGAAAATTTTGGTTTTTGATAAGTTTTCTTTTTTCTAAGATCTGTAATAATTTAGAAATTGTATTTTTTTTATCAATATTTTTAGAAAATTTTCCTGTAAATGAAATTTTATGTTTTTTAAATCTAGATTTTTTAATCAATATTGTGTCATACAAATTAATAAAAGCTATGATACTCTCAATCTTATGTAAAAATTTATTTTTGCCTACAATATTTAATGCAAGATTCAATTTAGCATATGATTTGATTGTAGAAAAAGACATTTAAGAGTTTTGAAGACCATTAATCATTTTGATATTTATTTTTTTGAGCATGTCTTCTTCAGCATCCTCCATTTCAAGAACGTTGCTCCAAAAATAACGAGCTTGAATTTTTCTGTCTAATTTCCATAAAATATCCCCATAATGATCATTAACAATTGGATCATCCGGCATTAACTCTACTGCTCTTTTAAGAAATTTTTCAGCTTTAAAAAAATCATTTATTAAATAATAAGCCCACCCAATTGAGTCGATTATATAAGGATCATTGCTTTCTGCTTTATAAGCAATTTCAAGCATCTCAATAGCTTGATTAATTTTATAATCTCTTTCAAGCCACGAATAAGCTAAGTAATTTAATATGTATGCATTGTTGGGAGTTATCTTTAAAGCATGATGTAAATCTTTATCTGAGGCCTCGTAATTTTTTAATCTCTCATAACTCCCTCCCCTTCGGTAAAGAACATCAGATTTCAAATCAGAATTATCATCTAAATCATCTATAATCATAGTGTAATATTTTATTGCTTTATTATAATTTTTCGAATTTTTATAAAAATTAGCAATATCAAATAAATTCTTTTTATTTGGAGCCTCTAATTTATTAAATTTTGAAACAATATAATTTAAAGATTCTTCTTTACTTTTTTGTTTTTCTATTATCTGAGCCTCTTTTTTTAATCTAAACCAATAATAAAAAGCTGCTTCTTTTTTAAATCTTTTAAGTACTACTTTTGCTTTTTCATATTCTTCATTTAAAAAGTAGTTTTCAGATACTAATGATAAATTAAAAGTAAATTTAGGATTAAGATAACTTGAAAGGTTAAGATAAAAGTTTGATGCTTTAAAATCTTTTTGTGAGGAATACAAATTTGAGATTAAAAATAAAAACTCACTAATTAAATCATTATGGTTTCTACATGAAAAAACATCATTTAATCTTTGCCCATTTTCATTTTCAATCCAACTTTTTCCTTGGGACAATAATAATGTTGTATTAATAAATTCAATCTCTTTAGTGATTTCTTTTGCTTCATCAATTCTATTTTTTTCAACCAAATAACTTAGATAAAAATAAATGTATCTTGTAAAATCTGACTCATTATTATTTATTAAATTTGAAAAATATGAGTCTGTTTTAGGATCATCAAGATAGCACTTTAAAAAAGTATCTGAAATAATCGATAAATTACCAAAATTCTTTTTATTATTTAAAATTTTTTTTTCTTTAAATACATAAACATATTGTCTTAAGGTCTCTAAAATTGCCTTGTTAAATCTATCTTGCTGAACAAAATTATTAGCTTCTGATATATAATCATAAGCTAAATCAAAATCATTATTCTTTAGGCTGTCTATTAATAACAATAAATAAGCATCAAAAAAATCAGTATTTTTTTTTCCTTTATTTTGTTTAATTATATTAATTGCTTGGAAAATTTTATTTTCTAAAACTAAAGAGTTAACATATTTTTTTAAATAAGGATCGTGTTGAAGAGTTAATATCTTAGTAGAGTTAAAAAAATTTAAGGCAGATGAATTATCTTCATTACCTGAAGCTACAATTCCAGAAAAATATTTTGATAAATTTTTAGAGTTAAAATTGTCAAAAGTTGTACTTTTAGAATGTAGGGGGGTCTGGTAGAATAATAATAAAACTAAAATAAATTTTATTTTTTTAAAAAACATAATTACACATTATGACTAAAAAGATCTTAAATCAAAATGCCAAATTTGTTCAAACATTAATAGATACTATTGAACCTAATTTTAGTTTCAGTAATGAACCTATAAATAGACTTAAAACAATAAAAAATAATGAGAGTAATAATAACAACAATAAAATTAAAAAATTATCTGATCTTAAAGATAAGATTAATTCAATTGAGAATTGTAATTTAAAAGACAATTCCAAAAATCTTATTTTAGGAGATGGGGATGTTAATGGTGCCATCATGCTAATTGGTGAAGCACCTGGATCAGCTGAAGATAACTCAGGTTCTTCATTTCAGGGAGACGTTGGTACTTTGTTAAATAAAATGTTGATGGCAATTAACATTAAAAAAGAAAAAATTTACTCTACATATGCAGTTAACTTTAGACCTCCAGATGATAGAAAGCCTACATCTCAAGAAATAAAACGTTATTCAATATTTTTGAAAGAACATATTTCAATTATAAATCCTCAAATAATAATTTTATTAGGTTCAACCGCTATGGAAGCAGTTATGGCATTAAATAACAAAGTTTCAGATGAAAGAGGTAAATGGAAGGAAATTATTCTTAAAAATAAAACATATCCCTTAATAGTAACTTTTAGCCCTTCATACTTAATTAGATTTCCTGACAAAAAAAAATACTCCTGGGAAGATTTAAAAAAAATTAGACAAAAAATAAAAGATTTAAGTATTAAGATTTAATGAAAATTATTGCGGGAGTTGATGAAGTGGGTCGAGGAAGTTTAATTGGACCAGTTTATGCAGCTGCTGTAATTCTAAAAAAATCAATTAATATAAAATTATTAAAAGACTCAAAAAGTTTAACTAAAAATAAAAGGGAAATTATAGCACTCCATATTAAAAAAAATTCTGCTTGGGCTATAGGAAAGGCATCAACAAAAGAAATAGAAAAATTAAATATTTTAAATGCTAGTCTTTTAGCAATGAAAAGAGCTATAAAAAAACTAAAAAAAAAACCAACTCTCACTTTAATTGATGGAAATAAATTGCCTGAAATTAAAAATTATAAACTTAAATCAGTAATAAAAGGAGATCAAAAAATACCTTCAATTTCTGCGGCATCAATTATCGCTAAAGTTACACGTGATAAAATGATAACTAAATTAGCAAAAAAATTTAAAGGTTATAAATGGGATCAAAATTATGGATATGGAACGAAACATCACTTAAAAGCCATAAAAGATCTAGGAATTACAAGTCATCATAGAAAAAAGTTTTCACCAATTAATAAAATAAAATAGGTTTCACGTAGAAACACTATATCTTGTTATCTCAAAAAGTTTTGATACAAGTCGAATCCAAATAATTCAATCCTAGGTTGACCCAAGAATCTTTTTAGAGTCTAATTTATTTTTACAAATGAATTTTAATTTTAAAAATAAATTAATTAATGGTGACAGCTTAAAGGAATTAAAAAAAATTCCTGATGAATCTTTCGATTTAGTATTTGCAGATCCACCTTACAATCTTCAATTAAAAAGTGAATTAACAAGGCCTGATAGATCTAAAGTAAATGCAGTAAACGATAAGTGGGATCAATTTGAAAGTTTTAAAAAATATGATGATTTTACTTATGCTTGGCTAAGTGAATGTAAAAGAATTTTAAAAAAAGATGGAGCTATTTGGGTAATTGGTAGTTATCACAACATTTTTAGAGTTGGTGCTACAATTCAAAATTTAGGCTTTTGGATCTTAAATGATGTTATTTGGAATAAAAAAAATCCGATGCCAAACTTTAGAGGAACTCGTTTTACTAATGCTCATGAAACTTTAATTTGGGCCTCTAAATCAGAGAAATCAAAATATACTTTTAACTATCAATCTTTAAAGTGCTTAAATGATGATCTTCAAATGAGATCTAATTGGGATTTGCCTATTTGTAATGGAGCAGAAAGACTGAAGAAGAATGGAAAAAAAGTACATTCAACACAAAAACCTGAAGCTTTACTTCATAGAATTTTATTAGCAACTTCAAATAAAAATGATTTGGTTTTAGACCCTTTTTTAGGCTCAGGAACAACCGCAACCGTTGCGAAAAAATTAGGTAGAAATTATTATGGTATAGAAAAAAAAAAAACTTATTTTAAAGCTGCTGAACAAAGATTAAAAAATACAGAACCTATTGAAGACAATTACCTAGATACAATTAAAAATAATAGATCTAAACCAAGGATACCTTTTGGTTCATTGGTAGAATTAGGAATAATAAAGCCAGGAACAACTATTTTTGATAATAAAAAGAAAATAAGTGCAAAAATCATGGCTGATGGAAGCATTAAACACGCTCAAACAGAGGGTTCAATTCATAAAGTAGCAGCAACAATTTTGGGTGCTGAAAGCTGTAATGGATGGACTTATTGGCACTATAATTTGGATGGCACTGTAGTCCCAATCGATCATTTGAGACAAAAATTAATTTCAAAAGATTAATTTCTATACACTTTTCCCAAGTAAGATTCTAAAAACTTTTTGTTTTTAACCAATCTTTTCAGAAAGATGTTTCTAAAAAAAATTATTAAAGGATTAGATAAATGAAAAACAAACTGATTAATTTTTGATCTGATATTTACCATTTTTGTTTTGTTAACTCTATTCTTAAAAAAATTACTTTCTGTGTTATTTTCGATACTTTTAAATAAATCATAAGCACCTTCTATGGACTGTGATGCACCCTGAGCAAATGATGGTGGAAAAGCAAAAAAAGCATCACCAATAAAATGAATATTATTATTTTGTAATTTATAGAAATTTTCACTGACAAATACTGGAAATATTTTTAGTTCTTTTAGATTTTTTAAAAAGCTTTTATTTCTTGGGGGAAATTTTTCTAATACTTTTTTGATAAATGAACTATCACTGAATAATGAGTAATTTTTTTGTTCTTCTACTGAGAGTTTGTATTTCATTATAGCTATAAAATTTAAGTCTCCATTTGGATTGACTGGATAAATTACATGATGAAAGTCTGAATCTAAAAATAAAGCAATATTTTTAATATCAATATTTTCAGGAGATTTATTCAAGATGCCTCTAATAGCTAATGTATTATTATATTTAGGTTTTGCCTCATCTTTAGACATAAGACTTTTACTTTTTGAAAAAACCCCATCAGAAATAATTAAATAATCACATTCTTTTACTTCAGCATTTTCAAAAGAAAGTTTAATTTTTTTTTCTTTTTGGTCTATTTTTGAAATGTTATAGCCAGTCCTTATCAAACCTTCCAAATCTGTTTTTAAAAAATTTATTAAAGATGATCTTTTTAAAGTGGTATACTTACAATCCTCTGAATTAAATTCTGTGATATCTAACTCACATATTTTATCTAAACTTTTATTTGAATAAAAATTGATTTTTTCTGGAGTAAATTTTTCATTATTATGTATTTTTTCAAATCCAATTTCATTTAAAAGTTTGATACTGTTAACTGATAGTTGTACACCATAACCCTCATCTAAATTAATTGAAGTATTTTTTTCATAGATTGTAATTTGATAATCAGGATTTTTTTTGAATAAATTAGTAATGAATAATCCTGAAATTCCAGCACCTATGATTGCTATTTTTTTCATTAATTTCTCATTAAATATTTTACAATTTTTTTTGTAAATGATGGTAGCATGTAATTGTCTAATTTTTTTTCATTTATCCAATAAGGTGATTGAAATTTTTTGGTATTTTTCAAATATTTAATTTTTATATTCATTTTCATATTTGACATTTTAAAGTTTAAATTTTCATCAAAATTTTTTGGTTTTGATAACTCTTCCATAGGAAAGATTGTCAAATTTTTTAAAAAATTAAACTTAGTATTTTTAATCAGTAAATATCTTTGATTTTTTTTATAAACTTTTAAAAGAAAGTACTTGTTTATATTTTTTTTATTTTTTTTTGTTAAATTAAAATCTTTTTTAAGTAACGACTTACACTTCTTTGAAATAGGACATCGATGACATAGTGGATTAGTTGGTTTACAAATTAATGCTCCTAATTCCATCAAAGCTTGAGCATAATCACTAGGTCTTGATGACGTTCCAAATATTGATTTTTTTTTTATAAGATTATCTTTTTTAATATCTCTATCTTTTTTTAAATACAAATATCGCTTTAAAACTCTTTCTATATTTCCATCCAATGGAATGTAAGGTTTATCAAATGCAATTGATAAAATTGCACTTGCAGTATAGTTTCCTATCCCAGGAAGTGATACCAAATCTTCAAAATTATCAGGCAACTTTCCGTTAAAGTTTTTAATAATTTTTTGTGCAGTTTTTTTTAGATTTCTAACTCTAGAATAGTATCCAAGTCCTTCCCATAATTTTATTAATTTTTTGTTCTGGACTTTTGAAAGAGCTTTTAAATTTGGGACATCTTTTATAAATCGATTAAAATAAGGAATAACTGTTGCAACCTGTGTTTGTTGTAACATGAATTCACTTACTAATGTGTAATACTGTCTTTTTTGAAAAGAAACATTTTTTCGCCACGGTAATGATCTTTTATTTAAATCGTACCATTTAATAATTTTTTTTGTTACTAATTGATCTTTCATATGCAATTTAAAAAATATACTAAGCAGAGAAACGGAAGCATTCAAGGATTAAGATCCTTCAAAGACACTTTGCCAAAAAATATTAAAAAGTTTATAAGTAAAAGAGGTCAAATTTATTCTGAAACTTTAAATAATTGGAAGCATATCGTAGGAGAAAATTTATTCAAAGTCTGCTATCCAAAATCGTATAAAAATTCTAATAAGTTTGGTGTTAGCACTTTAACGATAATGGTAAGAAGAGGTAATGAGGTTGATTTAGAATATTCAAAAAAAGAGATCATTACTAGAATGAATATTTTTTTTGAGGACCAGGTGGTTGAGAAAATAAAATTAACTAGTTTTAATGATGAAAGAAAAATTATAGTTAAAGACATAATTAGTAATGTTAAAAATGAAAAAATTAAAAAATCTTTACTAGAGTTAACAAAAGTTTTTAAAGAAAAATGAAAAAAATTATAATCATTCTTGTTTTTTATTTTGTATCTACAATAAGTATTAGCGCAGAAACTAAACGGATAGTATCAGGAAATATAAATGCAAAAATTACTATAATTGCATATGAGTCTTTAACTTGCAGTCATTGTGCTGATTTTCATAAGGATGTTTATCCTCAACTAAAAAAAGATTATATTGATACTGGATTAGCTAAAATAGAGTTTAGACATTTTCCTCTCGATATTGCTGCTTTTAATGCTTCAAAAATTTCTCAATGCAATCAAGGTAATAGTTTAAAAATTTTAGAAAGTTTATATTCTAATCAACAAATCTGGGTGAAAGGAAGTACGATAGAAGAAGTAAATGATAATCTTAAAAAATTTATTAAAAAAGAAGGTTTCAATATTGACTTTGAAAAATGCATTAATAATAAAGAAATTGAAGATTTTGTTTTAAATGATCGAATCGAAGGAACAAAAAAATTTAAAGTAAATGCTACTCCTACGATAATTATCAACAACAAAAAGTTTGAAAAATCTCTAAATTATAAAAATTTAAAAAAATCTCTAGAAAAACTGATATAAGTTAATCCATGGAGTTTAAAAAAATCCAACTAAATGGGTTTAAATCTTTTGCGGATAAAACCAACTTTTTAATTGAAGACGGTTTAACAGGAATTGTTGGCCCTAATGGTTGTGGTAAATCTAATATTGTAGAGTCTCTAAGATGGGTTATGGGAGAAACGTCTGCCAAAAGCATGAGGGGTTCAGGTATGGAAGATGTGATATTTTCTGGTACCTCAAACAAAACATCAAAAAATATTGCTGAGGTTTCAGTCACCGTGGCAAATGAAAATAATGAGGGTCCTGTTCAGTTTAGAGACTCAGATGAAATAAGTGTTAGAAGAAAAATTGAAAAAGATAAAGGGTCTAAATTCTATATAAATAATAAAGAGGTAAGAGCAAGAGATGCACAGATGTTTTTTGCTGATTTATCAACCGGCGCACACTCACCCTCTATGATCAGCCAAGGACGTATAGGTGCTTTAGTAACTGCAAAACCAACAGACAGAAGAGCTATTTTAGAAGAGGCTGCAGGAATATCTGGTTTACATGTTAGAAGACATGAGGCTGAACTAAGATTAGGCGCTGCTGAAAATAATTTAAAAAGAGCTGACGAGCTTAGAAGACAACAAGAAAAACAACTAGCTAATCTTCAAAAACAAGCTGAAGAGGCTACTAAATATAAAAATATGTCTGATGAGATTAAAAAGATAGAGGCAGGTTTATATTACTTAAAATTATTAGAAATTGATAAAGAAATTAAAATTGAAAATGAAATTAATACTGAAGCAGAAGGAGAAGTGACTGGCTTTAATGAAAAAATTTCAGAGATTGAAAACTTTATAAAAACTGAAACTGAAAAAGTAGACCCTTTAAGAGAAAAAAATATAGAAAATCTCTCAAAAATACAAAGGCTTAATTTGGAATTACAAGGACTTGATGAAGAAAATACAAGAATTCAAGATGAAATAGAAAATATAAAAAAGTCTCTTAGAACATTCGATGAGGATATCAATAGAGAAAAAGGAATTGTCATTGATGCAAAATCGAATGAAAAAAGACTTAAAGAGGAAAAAAGTGAACTTATTGAAATTGACTCTAAATATTATGATACTGAAAAAAAATCTAATGAGGATTTAGATAATTCAAAAAATAAATTAAGAAAAGAAATAGATAAAGTTAAGGAATTAATTAATTTGCAAAAAAATAGTGAAGCAATAGCTCTTTTGGAAAACTGTCAACTGATTATTGAAGAGTATGCAGATAGCTATAGTAAAAACCAAAATATAAAAAAGGATTCTGTTAAAAGAAATGAGAGAATAAGCATTATAGATAAGGAAATTGAGAGTTGGAAAAATTTATTATCAAATTCTGAAAAAATGGTTTTTGAGCTTACCGACAGAAAAAATAAATTGAATTTGCAATTGGAAAAATTAGATAATAAACCAAAATTACAAGCTGAAAAGAAAGGTCAAATTTCTGAAGGTCTAAGGATTTCTGAAAAAGAAAAGGAGGATAATGAGTCTATAATTCATTCTACAGATGAAAAAATAGATACTCTACGAGTACAACTAAATGAGGTTCAAGAACAATCGATTCAGATTAGGGAAAGAAAAGCAAGTTCTGGAGCAACGATTGAAGGTCTCAAAAAAAGAAAAAATGATTTGATCGATAGAATAACTTCTGAGCTAAATTTAACTGAGGAAAATATTCTAGAGAATTCGAATCTGTATGGAGCCGAAGATCTTCCTGATGCTGTTAATCAAGAGGATTTACTTGATAAAAAAAGACAAGAAAGAGAAAAACTAGGATCAGTTAATTTAAAAGCTGATGAAGAAACTAACAAATATGAGGCAGAAATTAAAAAGATGGAACAAGATCGTGCCGATTTGGTGAGTGCAATTGTTAAACTTAAAGATAGTATTAATGAATTAAACCAAAAAGGTAGAGAGCGATTAATTGAAGCTTTTGAAAAAGTAAATAGAAAATTTAATGAAGTTTATACAAAACTTTTTAATGGTGGAAATGCTAAGTTAGAATTAGTTGATTCCGAGGACCCACTTGAAGCTGGTTTAGAAATGTTAGTAAGTCCTCCTGGAAAAAGACTTCAATCGATAACTTTGTTGTCTGGTGGTGAACAAGCTTTAACAGCACTATCATTAATCTTTGCCGTTTTTTTAACAAATCCTTCACCAATTTGTGTGCTAGATGAAGTAGATGCTCCACTAGATGATGCCAATGTTACAAGGTTTTGTAGCTTGCTCGAAGAACTTATAAAAATTACAAATACAAAATTTATTATTGTAACTCACCATGCTTTAACCATGTCTAAAATGAACAGACTGTATGGTGTTACAATGCCCGAAAAAGGTATTAGCCAATTAGTTGCTGTTGATTTACAAAAAGCAGAAAGTATGGTTGCTTAAATAAATAAACAAAATGTCTAAAGATCCGTTTAAAACTCGCTTAGAGATTGCAAAAAAGAAGGTTTCTAAGAGAAATTTAGAGGACAAGAAACATAATCCGTCCTCAATTGGCACTGCTTTTAAGCTGAGTACTGAATTAGTCTCAGCAGTAGCAGTAGGGACAATTATTGGGTTTATTTTAGACAAGACCTTTGGTACTAAACCCTGGTTAATTTTAATATTTTTTTTTGTAGGTGTGATTGCTGGAATAACAAATGTAATTAAATCTGCTAAAAATATGCAAAAATAGATACAAACTTATGGCAGCAAATCCGATGACACAATTCGAAGTTTATAGAATTGGTCCAGAAATTAAAATAGGTACATTTGACATTTCTTTTACAAATGCAAGTTTATTTATGGTTATTAGCTCTTTAGCAATTTTGATTATTTTCAATTTGGGTTCAAAAAAAAATTCGATATTGCCAAATAAAATTCAGCTGCTGGCTGAGCTTAGCTACTCTTTTGTTTCTAAAATGATCAGTGACACCGCGGGTTCAAAAGCAAAACCATATTTTTCATTTATTTTTTCATTATTTATGTTTGTACTTTTCTGTAATATGTTTGGCATGATCCCATACACTTTCACTGTTACAAGCCATATAATAGTGACTTTTGTGCTAGCTTCATTTATTTTTATTGGGGTAACAGTAATTGGATTTTTAAAGCATGGCTTTGGTTACCTAAAATTGTTTGTTCCAAGTGGAGTACCAGTTATACTACTCCCTTTAATAGTGGTTATAGAAATTATATCATATTTAAGTAGACCAATTAGTTTATCTGTAAGACTGTTTGCAAATATGATGGCTGGACATACTATGATGAAAGTTTTCGGAGGCTTTGTAATAAGCCTCGGAATTGTCGGTGGATGGCTTCCACTGAGTTTTTCGGTTGCTTTAACAGGTTTGGAGATCTTAGTTGCTTTTCTTCAAGCATATGTTTTTGCAATCTTAACCTGCATCTATTTAAATGATGCATTAAACTTACACCATTAAACAACACAGGAGGATATAATGGAATTAGAAGCAGCAAAAATGATCGGAGCAGGTTTAGCAGCAATTGCTTTAGCTGGTGCCGGGGTTGGTATTGGAATAATTTTTGGAAATTATTTGTCTGGAGCGATGAGAAATCCATCTGCAGCACAAAAACAATTTCCTAATTTGCTTTTAGGTTTTGCTTTAGCAGAAGCAACAGGATTATTTGGATTGGTAGTAGCGTTAATCATTCTATTTGCATTTTAAATTTAATGATTAAAAAAATTTTTTTTCAGTCGATTTTTTTTAATTTCTTTTTTTTAAAAGAAGTTTTTGCTGCTGAAAGTGGAGGTATGCCTCAATTAAACCCTGAATTTTGGATTTCACAAATATTCTGGCTTACACTAACTTTTGGAATTCTTTATATAGTTTTATCAAAACTCATATTGCCTAAAATAAGTGCTAATTTAGAATTAAGAAAATCTCAAATACAAGATAATATTGAGGCCGCAGAAAAACAAAGAAAAGATAGCGAGTCTAAAATTAAAGAATACGACGATATTATTTTTAAAAGTAAGTTAGAGGCAAAAAATATATTTAAAGACTCAAGAGAAAAAGTAATTAAGGATATAAATAATAAAAAAGAAACCTTGGAAAATCAAATTAACGAGGAAATTAAAAAAGCGGAGAAAGAAATTGAAGTGGTTAAGAAAAGCGCCCCAGAAAAAATTAATAAAATTGCAATTGAAGCGTCTTCAGAATTAGTGAAAAAACTGATCGGAGCTGAGATAAACAATAGTAGTATTTCAGCAATAGTAGATGATTTATCAAAAAAAAATGGAGATAAGTATTATGGTAATTGATTCTACTTTTTGGGTAGCAGTTTCTTTTGTTATTTTTTTTGGAGCTCTTGTATATTTAAAAGTCCCCCAAAAAGTAAACCAAATTCTAAATAAATTAATATCTGATATAAAAAATGAAATTAATGAAAGTGAAAAATTAAGAACTGAAGCTAAAACATTATTAGATAAAGCTCAAAAAAAATTAGATACTGCACAAACTGTTAGTGATGAAATTTTAGAACAAGCTAAAAGAGACAGCGATAAAATGGTAATTGAGCTCAATGATAAGTTCCATAAAACTTCTGAAATCAAAAAAAATCTTGCTGAAAATAAAATAAGTCAAATGAAAGAGGCAGCTATTAAAGAAATTAAGGATACTTCAATTAAAATTGCTGTGGATTCTGTTAAAAAAATTATCACTACTTCTGTTGATAAGTCTAAACTTGATGCTCTATTCCAAAAAAATTTAGATGAAACTAAAGAAGAGTTAAAAAAAATTAATTCATAATAACCTTACAATTCTTTAAAAAAACTATAAATTATAACAATGAATTCTGTTGTAATAGGTTCTGGGTTTGGGGGCATAGCTGCTGCACTTCGTCTAAAAGCTAAAGGCCACGATGTTACTTTAATTGAAAAGCATCCTGACCTTGGAGGGAGAGCAAGGGTGTTTAAAAAAAATGGATTTATCTATGATGGTGGCCCAACAGTTATTACAGCACCATACCTAATAAATGAATTATTTGAATTATTTGAAAAAGATCCAAAAAATTATATTAAATTATCTCCGCTCAAGGTTTGGTATCAATTTGTTTTTGAAGATAATTCTAAATTTAACTATTCAGGTAATGAAAACGAGATGAAAAGTCAAATTGCAGAAATGAGTAAAGATGATGTTATAGGTTATGAAAAATTAGTTAACTTTACGAAAAAAATTTTTGACAAAGGTTTTATAGAACTAGCCGATGTTCCATTTGATAAACCTTTAGTCATGATGCAACAACTACCAGCTCTATTGAAGCTTAAAAGTTATAAGTCAGTTTATTCATTAGTTTCGTCTTATATAAAAAATGAAAAATTAAGAAGAATGTTAAGTATGCATCCACTTTTAGTTGGAGGAAATCCTTTTACTACAACCTCTATATATGGACTTATCTTATATTTAGAAAAAAAATGGGGCATCCATTATTCAATGGGTGGAACAGGAAATATTATAAAGGGGTTTGAAAAGTTGATGAATGAAGTTGGCATAGAAATAATTAAAGGTCATGAAGTTAAAAAAATTATTTCTAATGGTAATAAAATAACTGGTATTCAATTAGATAATCAAACTCATATTGAAACTAATAATGTTATTTGTAACGCAGATCCGCCTGCTGTTTATGAAAAAATGTTAAATGGAAATTCTAATAATTCACTTATGTTTAAATGGAAAAAAAATAGAATGGAATATTCAATGGGTTTATTTGTTTATTATTTCGGTACAAAAAAAAAGTATGAAAATGTAGAACACCATACTATTAAGTTTGGAAATAAATACAAAGAACATCTTGATGACATATTTAATAATAAAAAATTAAATAATGATATTAGTTACTATCTTCATAGACCATCTGCTACTGATAAATCTATGGCTCCAGAAGGGCAAGATTGTTTTTATGTTCTAGTTCCAGTTCCAAATAACCAATCAAAAATTGATTGGTCTATTGAAGGAGAGAAAATGAAAGATTTGGTAATTGATAAAATGGAAAAGGATTTAATGCCAAATCTAAGAAAAAATATTATTGAAGATTTTTATTTAACGCCTGATTATTTTGAAAAAGATTTAAATACAAAATACGGTTCTGGTTTTTCAATCCAGCCAAAATTTTCTCAATCAGCTTATTTTAGATTTCATAATAAGTCAGAGATATATGATGGACTTTATTTTGTAGGAGCAGGTACTCATCCAGGTGCTGGCGTACCTGGGGTACTTTCTTCAGCAAAAGTATTAGATAAAATTTTATAATGTCTAATAAAAGTTACTTATCTGTTTATGCCAAATCATTCAGTTGGGCTGGTTTTTTTTTACCCAAAAAAACGTTAGAAAAATGTTCTGTTTTGTATGACTTTTGTAGAGTCGCAGACAACATTGCAGATGATAATGAAAAAATAGAAAATAAAGAAAAAAAATTTTATCATTTTGAAAATAATTTTAATCAAAAAAACTTTAATGATCCTATTATCAAAAATATGTGGGATCTTATTGAAGAATTCAATATATCCCTGAAAATTGTTCAAGATTTACTGATGGGAATAAAATCAGACATTAAAGATAAAGTTAAATTAGATACAAAGAAAGATCTGTTAATTTACTCATACAGAGTAGCTGGAACTGTTGGATTGATGATGGCAAAAATTTTAAAAGTTAATAAAAAAAGTTCACTCAAGTCAGCAATCGATCTAGGAATTGCGATGCAACTTACTAATATATCGAGAGATGTAATTGAAGATTCTGAAAATAATCGTTTTTACATAAATGAAAACTTTGAAGAAATTTTATCAACTATCAATCTTGCTGATACTTTTTACGAAAATTCATTTTATTCAATTAAGGATATACCTATTACTTTCCGTTTTTCTATTCTGGTAGCTAGAAGAGTTTATAGAAAAATAGGACATAAGATAAAAAATAAAAAAAATTTAGAAAATTATATAAATTCAGGTAAGATATATGTATCGAATGTTGAAAAAGTCTTGGAGACTTTTCTATCAATTTTTGACTTAATTAGACTATCCTTCAGTCATAAATTAGATGATGAAATTCAACATGATCATAATTTGATAAATCAGGAAATAAATTTAAATGAAAGAATTTGATTATATTATTGTTGGTGGTGGTTGTGCAGGATTATCACTTGCGTATGAACTTGAGATCAATGAAAAATTAAAAAATAAAACTTTAGCTATTATTGAGCCAAGAGCAGAATATAAAAAAGACAAAACCTGGTCTTTTTGGAAAGTATCAGCACATAATTTTGATGATTGTGTTAAAAAAAATTGGGAAAATTTCTCTGTTAATATACCAAAAAAAACTAATTATTTAGAATGCAATATTTATCCATACCAAAGTATTGATAGTGGGCTGTTCTATGAAAAAATTAACAGTAAATTAAAAGAAAATAATAATATTTCATTCTTTAAAGATATAAGCGAAATTAATTCAAAAAATTCTTTTGTCTTTAATAGTGTTCCATCAATTAAAAAGGATCATCGTAACCTTTGGCAGCATTTTTGTGGAGTAGAAGTTGAAACTAAAAACGATTTCTTTGATGATGAAATTTTTAATCTTATGGATTTTGATTGTGATCAAAGAGAAAGTGTGCATTTTTTTTACACTCTACCCTATTCAAAGACTAAGGCTTTAATTGAAACTACATGGTTATCAAAAATGAATGATGACTCTCAAAAAGACTATGACTCACAAATTAAAGATTATATTGAAAATCACTTAAATTTAAAAGATTACAAAATAATTTATAAAGAAGAAGGTGCAATACCTCTTTTTTACCCAATAAATGAAAAAGTTAAAAACAAAATAAATATTGGAACTGCTGGAGGCATGACAAGATTAAGTACAGGTTACACTTTTCTAAATATTCAAGAACACAGTAGATATATAAGAGAGAATATCGAGAATATTACTCATGCTAAAAAATATAAAATTGGCAATAAGTATCAATTTTTAGATGAGATATTTCTTAGAGTTCTTGAAAAATACCCAGAAAAAATGCCTGAAATTTTTTTTAAAATGTTTAAGACCTCTCCAAAGACTGTTATAAAATTTTTGTCTAATAAAAGTA
>CACKDD010000005.1 GCA_902598825.1 uncultured Pelagibacteraceae bacterium
TAAATATAAAAATTATATTCGATTTAGAGATAAACTGGATTGCTTTGTTTTATAAGATTCTTTTTAGCAAGTTTTCTTTAAATAAAACTTTATGTGCTATTACTGCCAAAATATGTAATGAGATTAAGGCAATCAGACAATAGTTTGCAATTATATGAATTTCGTAAAATAGTTCTGCTAGTTCGAAGTTATCTTTAATTTCTAGATTAAAGAAAAATAAGTCAAGTATTTCACCATTAAATAATTTTTTTAAAGCACCTGAAATAGTAATAGTCAAAATAGTTATATACAAAAATACATGGTTCATTTTTGCTATTAATCTTTGTCCTGGAAAGATACTGTTACCCAAAGATGGAGTTGGATTGAAAATTTTATAAATTAACCTCAATATAGTTAAATAAAATATCGATAGACCAACAACAACATGAATACTCTCAATAGTTAATCTTGTTTCATTAAAATCAAGATCAACTAAGTAGAAACCCAATGGTATTTGAGCAACTAATGCTGCGGCACTTAACCAGTGAAATGCTTTGGAAATAAACCCATATTCTGTTAAGTTATTAGTTAACCTCATATGATGTCTAAATATATCATAAATGTATTAAAATATATTTTCTTTATTGCTGCACTAACCTCAATTACTTTACCTGCATATTCTGAATTATCAGTCGAAGAAATAATTAAAGGAAGAAAAGCATTATTTAGCAAAAATTACAGTACTGCCAAAAAGGTTCAAGCCTTTGCTAGTAAAGGTGATTTTGTTAAGGCTTCAGGCTTAATAGAAGAAATGAGTGAAAATTACTTAACTTTACTTGAATATTTTCCAGATAATACAAAAGAAGGTTTTAAAACAGAAGCTTTACCAATTATATGGGAGAATAAAGATGAGTTTAATAGTTTGATGAAAAAATCTTCTACTGACATGATTAAATTAGTTAAAGTTATAGAGTCTAGCGATGATGTTAGAGCTACCTTGCAAAAATTTATGTGGAGTAACTGTAAGGCTTGTCATAGTAAATTTAGAGCTCCTCATTAAATTTAGAATTGCATTAAGCATAAATATATATAAATTTGAATTATGAAATATATAAGTGGATTAATTAATTTAATTTCTAGTCTTATTATCTCTACAATAATTATTTATGGAATAAATATTGTTGCAGGATTTGCAGGTGCAGATTATTCATTTACACATGGAGAAACATTTATAATTTGGATATTGATGGCAATACTAGTCAATAACTGTTTTAAAAAATAAATTTAAATATTTAACTCTCGCTTGAGGTGTTTTAATTTACCTTCTGTACTATCGTAATCAATATAACAACCCTGAAGAAATCTATTACCTTCATTAGCATCATATCTTGTTCGACCATGTAAAAGTCTATGATTGTCCATCATTATTAAATCACCTGGAATTAATTTAAATTCAATACGGAATTTATCTGAATTATATAGCTCAGATATTTTTTTTCTTGCTGAATAAAATAATTCTAATTTTTCTTTATCTATTAAAGGAACAAAATCAAGCCTAGGACTAAATCTTACTTGTTTAAAATTTCCGTTTTGATCAACCTCAATCATTTCTGACCAGTTTTCTAAAATAACACTTTGATCTATAAATTGAAATCTCACCTTTGTTTCAGTTAAAATTTTATAGTATTCAGGATAATCTTTTTTTAGACACTCACTTACATTATAACCGTCAACTAAAGTAGATAAACCACCTTTAACCTCATTTTCAATACAATGTAGCAACTGAATACATGGCACTGGATTTCTGTAGGGATTGTCTGTATGAGGAGCTAAAGGTAATGATGTATAGGCTAGATCATTTGGATTGGGTTTTGACTTAACATTAAAAAATTCTCCAAAATTTGTTCTCCGAACACTTCCAATTGAATTTGCAAAATTTACAATAAAGTTATTTTTTGTAGGAACTTTTTTAAATATTACAAAACCAAACTTATAAAAATGAACAAGGGCTTCATACATGCTCTTCTTTTCAAAGATATTTTCCTCAAAATCAAAATTATTTGAGATTTTAAATGAGGAGTCCCATTTAACTTTTCCTATATTTTGAGTAGAATTATTATTTATAAACTCCTTTAAAATATTTTCGATGCTAAATTTATTGTAAGTTCCATCATTAAAAGTAATCTCTAAAAAACCATCTGTTAAATTTAATTTATCGATTTTAATGTTATTCTTTAGTTCAGTTGGATCAAAAAGTCTTTGTTGTGTGATTTTATCTATGTAATCTTTTCCATCAATTCTTTCTCTAAGCCAAAAAGGATGAATTTCTTTTTTTAAACCCTGATTCTCCAAAAAAACTTTATTTTCATTTAGTTCAATTTTCATAAAGATTCTAAATGATTATTTAAAATTTAGCTTTAATCAATAGTAATTAAATAGTATTAGTCATTTGTGCAGATATTAAATTCTAAAGATTATAAAGTTTATTCAAAATTTCTTGAAAATTTAGCGAGGAAATTAACCAGTTTTTATTACTCTAAATTGAATAGAACCTTTAAAGTTTCAAATAAATTAAAGGGAAGGGGATATGATCCTGTTACGACCTCAGATAAAGCGTTTGAAAAATTTATTAGAAATGAGATTAAAAAAAAATTTCCAAACCATCAAGTGATCGGTGAAGAATTTGGTTATAAGAAAACCAAAAGTGAATACTCTTGGATGATAGACCCTATTGATGGAACTAGATCCTATGTAATAGGAAATCCTACTTGGAGCAATTTAGTTTCTCTAAATTATAAAGGCACGCCTGTAGTTGGTTTAGCTAATTATCCAGTCCTCAGAAAATTTTACTTTAATTCCTCAGATAAGTTAGCTTATGTAGTTGAAAACGGAAAAAGAAAGAAAATAAAAGTTAATAAAAAAGTTTCTTTTAGAAATATTAAAATGTCAGCTGCTTTTCATGGAATGTTATCCTTAAACAAACAAAAAAAAATACCTAAAATCTTAAAGTTAATGCAATTTCCCTGTGCAGATGCCCTAAGTTATTCTCACCTTGCAGAGGGAAAAGTAGACGTTGTTATTCAATGTGCAAATAAAAAATGGGATATTCATCCTTTAATTCCAATTATAAAAGCTGCTGGTGGTGTAGTAAGTACTTGGAATAATAATGATGCGATTAAAGCTGGTAATATTGTTTCTTCTGCCAACCTAAAGATCCAAAATAAAATTTTGAAATTATTGAAACCTGTTACTAGGTAGTTCTGCCAAGAGTATTTAAAAGAATTACACCGATAATAATTAGAACTATCCCAATAATACCATAAAGATTTGGTATTTGATTATATTTAAAAACCCCAAATAAAGTTACTGCTGTAATTGTAAGTCCTCCATATGTAGCATAGGTAAAACCCACAGGAATAATATTCATTGCTTTTGATAAACAAAAAATACAAGCAACTATTGATATTACACAAAAAATAGTTGGGCCAATATTAATAAATCCATTAGTTGATTTTAAAAATCCATTTGAAGTTATCCCAAGAATGATAGCCAAAATAAGAAATATATATCCAGATAAATTAGTCATAAATTTAATTTGTTTTACCAAGAAGATTAACTATTAATACACCTGAAATAATTAAAGTTAAACCAACAATAGTATAAGTATCTGGCATCTGATTAAACTTATACACTCCAATAATTGTTGTGGCTATAATACACAGACCCGCAAATGAAGCATAAGTAATACCCACAGGAATAAATTTCATTACAATTGATAATGCAAACATACAAGCAACTATTGTTATTGCTGTTAATAAGCTTGGTAATAATAATGTAAAACCATTAGCGCCTTTAGCAAAGCCATTTGCTGCAGTCCCTAAAATTACTGCAAGTATAAGGACTATGTACGCAATTATATTACTCACAATTTAAGAGTATTATTATTTGGTAATTTTATCTACAAATTTTTCTACTATTGGAGCTACAATTGTTGTAGCAGCTAATGCAACAGGTAAGCTTATTGACCAAGCCTTAAAAAATCTCCTAAAATAGAGTTCATCATAACCAGTATTTATATATGTAATTATAAGTGTCATGATCAAACTCATGCCAAGACCCATGAAGAATATAAATATTAGTTTTGAATATTTTTTTGGAAACATTACTTTTTAGACCACTTTATAGCATCTTCCATTCTGTCGTCACCCCAGAATAGTTCATTATCAACCATAAATGAGGGACTACCAAAAATTTTATTTTTACGAGCGGCATCTGTATTTAAAAAATATTCATCTTTTATTTCTTTAGTTTTAGACTCAATTATGATCTCATCTCTATTCAAACCCAATTCCTTACATACCTCAGAGAGACTAGGTTCCACCGCAGGCTCTTTTCCTTCTTGAAACCATTTTTTATAAGTTAGTCTTACATAGTTTACCCCCCAACCCATCTTTAAACCAAGTATTGCTATTTGATTTGCCAAATCAAATTCTGATAAAGGGTAGGGTACAGGCGTTTTTGCAAAAAATTTATATCCCTCAGCTCTTCTTTCAATATCTCTCCACATATAATTGACTTTGTTAATTTTATCTTTTGGAAAAGGAATATTGTTCATTTCTTTCATGATCATTCTTACACTAAAAGGTTTCCAATTAAATTTTACTTGATTTTTTTTTTCAACATCAAGAATTCTAGTAACAGACAAATAAGTATAAGTACTACCTATTGAAAAATAGAAATCTATATCTTTCATATAGCTTGTTTTTGTAACTCAATTTGAAGTTTTTGAATCATAATCATAGGTGATTTCATGTAAGGATGGATCTTATGAGCCTCAATATAACTATCAATGGCTTTTTCATAATTTTTTAAAGCTATTTGAACTAATCCTTGTCCTGTTAATGCACCAAAATGCCTTTTTTCAATTTGAAGGACTTTGTTTATGTCTGACTGGGACAATTCATATTGACCCATTAAATAAAGCACAGTTGCTCTTTTATTCCAAGCTTCTGCCCAATTAGGATCTTTATCAATTACTTTTGTAAAAATATCGTAAGCTTCCTCAAGCTTATTTTCATTCATAAATAAAGAGCCCTCTGACAAAAGCTTCGTCAACTTATTCTGAGAGGGATGTGTAGACCACAAATTCCAAATTTTGTCTTCTATTTTTTTAGAATTTTCAAAGTTAAGAGCACTTTTTAATTGAATAAATAATTTATCAAATTCTTTTTTATTATCATTAGCGAATAAAGATGATGAGAATATAAAAAATAAAAAAATAAATGAAATTTTTTTCACTTATTTGGACATTGGAGTAGCGCCAGTTTCCAAACTAACAATTTTTCCATCTTTATATTTATAAACTGCCATTACAGCTTCTACATTTCCATCATTAAATGTAACTATTGAATGATGAACACCAACTTCATCATTTTCGTAGACTACTCTTGCTTTATCTTGATTAATATCGCCACTCATTGCCCATTTTATAACATCAGCCTTACCTATGGTATTTCCTGATTTGTGCATTGTAAATTTAAAATCATCATGTAAAAGTTCATTCATTGTTGCTTCATCTTTCTTATCAATTGCATCAGTATATCTTTTTAATATAGACATTTATTCTCCTTAATTGTTAAAGATCACTCTCATTTCTTAATTTTAATTTTTCAGAACCTAAACCCTTAATGTTTAATATATGTATCTGGATAATTAGTAAGATACTCCTCTGAAATTGGTATCATTAACGCACTTTCTATAACAGCTCCAGCTTCCCTTCTTTTCTCAGTAAGTTGCTTATCATCTCTAAAAGCTTGGAGTGCTTCCATGTTCGGAAATTGCATTACTGTATGAAGTTTTGATGGATCATCTTTTTGTGTTCCCGCAAAAATAAACTTTATTCCATGTTCTTTTAATTTTCCGTCCTGAGCATAAACCATCTCTTTCCAAGTTTTAAATCCTTTAGTAATTGTAATTTCACCTTTAACCAATATTCCCATACGAACCTCCTTAATTGTTAAATATAAATTTTATCAGCTAAACCGTAACAAAGTACAGCACTTAAAATAGTTAAAAATAAAGGGGCATAAATTGCTTCATCTGAAGTTTTGTCAGTATGTCCAAGTTTATTTATCTTGGTACTATAAAAACCAACTATAAATGCTGATAAGTTTTGTAAAAATATTAAATTAAAGAATGCCCAGGTTGCTTCCAAACCATTGGGTCTAATAAATCCCACGTAAATTGCCATTACGGTTGATCCAATGAATATAGAACCAAAAAATCTGACTATACCAGCACCGGTATCATGCATTCCATACTGATTTAAAAAAGATTGTGTTTGAAAAACACATCTGAAACCATAATAAGCAAATCCTATAAAATGAATTAAAAATATTGCTAAGTAAATTATTCCATTAAATTTTTCTAACATAATTTAAGCCCTTTAGCTAAATATTGGTCTAATCTCATCTTCAATTGTACCTTCTATTGCAACCTCTTTCAATTGCTCTAAAAGTTTTATATATTCAGGATCTGCGGACATTTTAGCGTCAGCTTCATTATCACCTTCAAACATAGTTCCAATTAAAGTTTCTCTTATTGTTCTTGGATCTCCACCCATTTGAAAAGAAAAATAGACATCATGGTTTGGATAATGTTTTTTTCTAACTGCCGCTAAACCTTTTCCAATTTCCATTGCTTTTCCTAAGCCGTCATCTTTAACTCTCATTGTTCTAGTATAAATTACCTTCATTGTTTCTCCTTAGCTAGTAAAAGTTTAGATACTTTTATTTAGCATTAAAATCTATGACATCATCTGTACACTCAACAAATTTATGAGGTTCATAAAAATCGTTCATAGACTCTAATTGTTTATTAATTGCATCTGTATCAGTACCTTTCCACCAACAATACATTGTTAAATTATCACCTGGTGTATTCCAGCTCATTTGACACTTTGCATTTTCACTTGTCATTGCTTTGGTCATATCTTCCATAGACATTGATCCAGTAACTTCTATCATCTTGGCTTTTGCTTCTTTTGACTTAAAAGTGTGTGTTACTATATAGTTTTTCATATTCCTCCTATTTTACTTTTGTTAAATCATAAATCGAATAGCTATCTATAACAGCATCCATGATAGGTTTTGATACTTCAGTACCCTCAATAAATTTATGTAATGCAGGTTCATCAGTACAGAATATCTTAAACATTACAGTTTTTTTATCTGGGGCTACCGTTCCAATAGTTTTTTCTACTACTGCAACTTTAGCTCTTTCTGCCAAACCTTCTGGTGATTGCATAAATCCCATAAACTTTTCTAACGTACCTTCTTTTAATTTAGCCACTACTAACATTTCTTTTTCCATTTTATCTCCTTTTTATTTAATATGTATATTCGCCACTCATTTGATTCATTGAATGAGCAAATCCACTTTTTCCCTTAAGGTTCTGTCTACTTGAAAAACCAGTTCCTGAAATTTTTTCATATTTTCCAGTACCGCCAACAATTATAAAACTTCCAGATCCACCTTGACCTCCAGTTCCTTTACCTTTGTAATTTATAAAAACTTTTTCACCATCAGCTAAATAAAAAGTACACATACCTGTTTCATCTTCAAACTTACCACCCACTAATGTAAGTCCTCCTACACAATTCATTGTAGATTTATCAAATATACTATTAGGGTCTTTGTCAGCAAGACCAGCATTTCCATCATAAGTTATAGCCATATTACCATTGCCAGCATTCATGATATTCATTTCCCAAGATCCCATGCCACTTGCATTAAATTTCCCTGAATTAGCAAAAGCCACCGTAGAAATAATTGTAAATGTTAAAGTTATTATTATTTTTTTCATTTTTGCTCCTTTTTATTAATATAAAGTTTGAATTACTTTTTTTACTCTTTCAGCCCCGTTAGGAACTAACGCTTCAACATAAGCATGACATTTGTCAGTTTTAGCTTTGTCATATTTCGATCCATAATGTTTATCCACTGCTTTATTAACTCCTTCATCCCACTCTTTTTCTGGAATACCTATTTCAAGAGCGTAAGATTTTAAAACTTTTACAGTTGATATAGATTTTTCTTTCATCGCATATTCAAATGTTTCACCAGATGGAAGAAAGTAGTTAGCCATATAAATACCAACGCAGTCCCAAGCTTTGGACTTATCGTTGTCACTCATACCAGCCAATGATGCAGTAGATATTAGAATTGCCACACAGTAAGTAGCAAATATTTTTAAAGTATCTTTTATTAGCATTGTATCTCCATTCAAATAAAGATCTCCGCTAATCTTTATTTAATTTTTACGTTAATTAAATATATGTTTAAAAAGTAACAGTTTTGTTACATAGCAGCTATGCGATATTATAACCAACTAGGAATTGGTAGCTTTTTTTCCTTTAAAAAAGATTTGTTAAACATCTTTGAGTTGTATTTATCTGATCTATCACAAAGTATAGTTACAATAGTTTTCCCCGGCCCTAATTCTTTTCCTAATCTGATTGCTCCAGCAATGTTAATTCCACAACTAGTTCCTAAACTTAATCCCTCATTTTGAATTAAATCATAGAGGATAGGTAAAGCTTCATTATCATCTATTGAATACGCATCATCAATTTTTGCATTCTCAAAATTTTTAGTAACTCTACTAGATCCAATTCCCTCAGTTATAGAATTTCCATCAGATTTTAACTCTCCATTTTTAATATAGTTATAAAGAGAAGATCCTTTTGGATCTGACAAATAAATTTTTACATCTTTATTTTTTTCTTTTAGAAAATTACTTACACCTGAAATTGTTCCACCAGTTCCTGAAGAACAAACGAAACCATCTACTTTACCTTCAGTTTGATCCCAAATTTCTTTTCCAGTTCCTTCATAATGACCTTTGGCATTAGCGGTGTTATCAAATTGATTAGCCCAGACTACTCCATTGTTATTTGTGGGTCTTAATTCATCAGCTAATCTAGCTGCAACTTTAACAAAATTATTATCATCTTTATAAGGTTTGGCTGGTACTAATCTTAATTCAGCACCTAAGTTTCTTAAAGTATCTTTTTTTTCTTGGGTTTGATTATCATTCATTACAATAATAGTTTTATAACCAAGAGAATTACCTAATAGTCCCAAGCCTATACCAGTGTTTCCAGCTGTACCTTCAACAACAATACCACCTTTGGAGATCAATTTTTTTTGTTGAGCATCTTTAATAAGAGCTAAAGCAGCTCTATCTTTAACAGAGCCACCAGGATTTAAAAATTCAGCTTTGCCATAAATATTACATCCAGTAATTTCTGAAGCTGCTCTTAATTTAATTAAAGGGGTATTTCCAATTCCAGAAATAAAATCTTCTTGATTATTTTTCATTACCATTTTCTTTAGAGTCTTCTGTAACAGCATAGGGTTTAAATTCACCAGAAGTTGTACCTACATTTCTTGCAGGTATGCCAATCATTACCGCGTTATCTGGAACGTTCTTTGTAACAACTGCGTTAGCTCCAACTTTAGCATTCTTTCCAATTATAACTGGACCTAATATTTGAGCACCAGAGCCAATAACAACATTATCCATTAATGTTGGATGTCTTTTAATTTCTCTTTGGCTATCAGAGTTTATACTTGGAGCAATACCTCCTAAAGTTACCATATGATAGATTGTAACGTTATCTCCAATTTCAGATGTTTCTCCAATTACCACACCCATTCCATGATCAATAAATAAATTTTTTCCGATTTTAGCCTTAGGATGAATTTCTATACCTGTTAAGAATCGCGAAAGTTGTGAAATGATTCTTGCAATTAAATCAAACTTAGCGATAGCAAAAAAATTAGCTATCTTGTGAAAAAGAATAGCTTTAACTCCTGGGTAAGTTAAAATTAAACTTAACTTTGATTTTGCCGCAGGATCTCTATCTATTATAGATTGTAAAAAGTCATTCATAAGTATTTGTCAGCTTGATAAAAATAATTAATGCTTATATAGTTATTTTAAACAGTATTTAAAGGAGAAATTATGTACAAAAACACTAATTGTTTTCATCTAGCAATCCCTTGTGGAGATCTAGAAACAGCAAAAAAGTTTTATAGTGAAACTTTGGGTTGCCGACTTGATAACTCTGCTCAAGAATGGGCTGATGTTGATTTTTGGGGAAATGAATTAACACTTCATGCAAGTGATCATAAGTTAGATAGTGAAAGACATGACGTGGACATGGGAAATGTTTCTGTTCCTCACTTTGGAGTTCACTTATCAAGAAAAGATTTTGATGCTTTAAAAAATAGACTGAAAGAAAACGGTGCGAAATATTATGATGAACCTTACTTAAGATTTAAAGGTACAAAATATGAGCAAGAAACTTTTTTTGTAAAAGATCCTAACGAAAATATTTTAGAGATTAAAACATTAACGGCTAATTCAGAATAATCTGATTTTAGATGGAATACCTGGTACTGGGTTTTTTTACCGGGCTTAGTTTAATATTAGCAATTGGTGCACAAAACATTTTTGTAATAGAGCAGGGGCTTAAAAAACAACATGTATTTTTAGTCTGTTTAGTTTGTTCTTTATCAGATTTATTATTAATATTTTCTGGTATTCTTCTATTTCTTTTTTTTCATCAATATTTTAATTTATTTGTAGAGTTAGTTTTAAATATTTCGTTAATAATTTTTTTAATCTATTTTATATATTCTAAAATCAAATCTTTTAAAATTAATGTCAATTTCAATAGTGAATTTAAAGATATTTCTAGTTCTGAGATTTTATTAAAGACACTTGGTTTTACTTATCTAAATGCACATGTTTATTCTGATACAGTTTTCTTTTTAGGAAATTTTTCAAAAAATTTTCTTTTTGATGAAAAAATTTATTTTGGTATTGGCGCATCAATTGCATCATTTATATTTTTCTTTCTGCTAGGTTATTTATCTGTTTACTTTTCAAAATATGCTCAGAATGACAAAACATGGAAATTTATTAATATATTTATAATTGGCTTTATGTCCTTGCTTACAATTTATATAGTTAGAGAAACAGTATATTTTCTTTAATTAATAACATTTTTAGGTGACAATTATAGCGCATGTTAAATTCTCTATTAGTAATTATTTTAAAAATATGAGTGATTTAAATAAACATTTTCAACCAAAAAACTTTAGTGACAAGGTTGCTTTATCTTTTACTAAATTTTTAAGGTTGCTAGCAGATACTTTTTTTAAAAAAAGATATGGCCATAGAGCTGTAGTACTAGAAACAGTTGCAGCTGTCCCAGGAATGGTTGCTGGTATGTTGTTACACTTAAAATCTCTTAGAAAAATAGAAGATGATAAAGGTTGGATAAAAACTCTTTTAGACGAAGCTGAAAATGAAAGAATGCATTTAATGACTTTTGTTCATATTGCAAAACCAACTGCTATTGAAAGATTTATAATTATGATTGCTCAATTCATTTTTATTTTAACTTATGCAATAATATATTTAGTCTCTCAAAGAACTGCTCATAGAATTGTTGGTTATTTTGAAGAGGAAGCAGTTATTAGTTATACAGAATATTTAAATGAACTTGAGGCTGGAACTATTCCTGATCAACCTGCTCCTGAAATTGCAATAAATTATTGGAACCTGCCTCTACATTCAACACTTAAGGATGTTGTAAGAGTAATAAGAGATGATGAAGCGGGACACAGAGACGTAAATCATCAGTTTGCTGATTTAATTAATAGGAAAAAATCAAAAAAAAATATTGCTTCAAAAGACAAAATTAAAGAAGAAAAAACTGAAGAAATTTTAAATTAATCCTTAATTTAATATGATTGATAAAAGAAAATTTTTAAAATTATTAGGATTTTCTTACCTATTATTTTTAGCATTACCCTACAGGGTTTTATCATCAGCAACCAAAAAAATTATTAATCCAAATCTTTCAAAAGCTCAAAAAAATATAATGTTTAATGAGGGTACAGAAAGAGCTTTTACAAGTGATTTACTTAAAGAGGATAGAGAAGGATTCTACCATTGTGCAAACTGTAATGCTAAGTTATTTGCATCTAGTTCAAAATTTGATAGTGGAACAGGGTGGCCTTCATTTTCAGAAGCGTTACCAGGAGCGTTTAAAACAAAAATAGATTATTCTTTTGGTATGAAGCGAGTTGAATATCATTGCGCAAACTGCGGTGCTCATCATGGTCATGTTTTTTTAGATGGTCCAACTGCTACTGGAAAAAGATTTTGTAATAATGGATTGTGTTTAATTTTTATTCCAGAAAATTAATTAGAAAAACCGTATTTTCTTAGTCTTGCATCACCTGTTCTAGCGTGAGCTTCCATACCTTCGTATCTTGAAATCCTTGCACAGGCTGCTCCAACAGATTTTGTAGACTCTTTTGTCATTCTTTGAAAACTTAATGTTTTAATAAATTTTCCTACAAACAATCCACCTGTATAACGACCAGCACCTTTTGTAGGCAAGATATGATTTGTGCCAGAGCATTTATCTCCGTAAGCAACAGTTGTTTCTTCACCAATAAATAGTGAACCATAATTTTTTAATCTTTTATGAAACCATTCTAGATTTTGAGTTTGAACCTCTAAATGTTCAGGTGCATACTCATCACTTATAGTAGCCATTTCCTCATCAGTATCACAAAGTATAACTTCACCATAATCTCTCCATGCTGCTTCAGCACTTGTTCTTGGAACTTCAGGTAATTCAGCAATCAATTCAGGAACTCTTTTTAATACTTCTTCAGCTAGTCTTTTACTGGTTGTGTATAACCAAGCAGGAGAATTATATCCATGTTCAGCTTGACCAACTAAGTCTACCGCTACCATTTCAGTATCAGCTTTGTCATCCGCAATTACAGCAATTTCTGTTGGACCGGCAAATAAATCAATTCCAACTTTTCCAAATAAAATTCTTTTTGCCTCAGCAACAAACTGATTTCCTGGACCAACCAATATATCTGCAGGTGGATTTTTAAATAGTCCATTAGTCATTGCAGCAATCCCAGGAACTCCACCTAAATTTAGTATTACATCAGCACCACACAAATCAGCTGTATAAACAATTGCTGGATGAGCTCCAACTCCTTCTTTGGGAGGACTACAGGCAATAATATTTTTTACTCCAGCAACTTTTGCTGTTGTTACACTCATAACAGCAGAGGCTATATGTGCGTAACGTCCGCCAGGTATGTAACAGCCAGCAGTGTTGACTGGTATTAATTTTTGACCAGCAAACAATCCTGGAGAAAGTTCTACTTCAAAATCTTGACCATAGTTTTTTAATTGGGCTTCAGCAAATTTTCTTACTCTTTCATGAGAAAATTGAATGTCATCTTTTGTTTTTTGATCTAACTCTTTTTTGATCTTTTCAATTCTTTCTTTAGAAACAATAATTTCACCATCGTATTTATCGAATTTTTTAGTTAAATTGATACATGCATCTTCTTTTGAATTTTCAATTTCCTTTAATAAATTTTTAACTATCTCAGTAGTTTTAGTATCATCTGTAGAAGATGTCTTAGGAGATTTTTTTAAATAAGTAATTGCCATAGTTTTTATATGAATTAATGGAACTATTTAATGCAAATTAGTTTTTTTTTCAATGAAACTATTAATCTAAAGCTACCACTGCAGCAGCAATCGAGGCTAATCTAGCAGGAGCTTCGTCTGATCGACTTGTAATTACCACTGGTACTTTACCACCAATTACAACTCCAGCAGCACAGGCTCCACAGAAATATATTAACATTTTAACTAAAGCGTTTCCTGTTTCTACACTTGGAACCAATAAAACATCAGCTTCACCAGCTACAATATTTTTTATTCCTTTAATTGATGCTGATTTTTTTGAAATACTATTATCAAAAGCTAATGGACCAAAAACATCTGCATTTAAATTATCTTCTTTAGCTAGTTTGGTTATTTCAGCTGCTTCTTTTGAACTTGGAACACTATCTAGCACTTCTTCAGTAGCAGAAAGAATAGCAACTTTTGGCTTATCAATTCCGATTCTATTTGAAAAATTTATTACATTTTTCAAAATATGCATTTTTGTTTTTATATTTGGCAATACATTTAATGCTCCATCAGTAATTATTAATGGTTTGCTTTCTTTATCAATAGTCATGTGCCAGATATGACTTAGTCTAGTTTTTCCTAATAAATCATATTCTCTTTTTAAAACTTCTTTCATTAAAACATCAGTATGAATATGTCCTTTGACAATAATTCTAACTTTTTTTTCTTTTGCTAATTTTGCAGCTATTGGTGCAGTATTATTTTCAACAGGTTCGTTTATGATTTCATAATTAGAAATATCCCATTTTAAATCTTCAGCACATTTTAAAATTTCTTTTTCATCACCGATAAAAATTGGCTCTATTAAATTCTCATTTACAGCATCTTGTATTGAAAGCATAGGTAGGGGTTTACCTGCATTAACTATTGCTGCTTTAACACCCTTTTTTTTATGGGCAACATCTAAAAGGTTATTTGGACAGACTATTTCCTTATTTGATAGCATAAATTTAATTCTTAAGTATTTTTAAATCTTTTTTAATTGTTTCTGAAATTTTAATATCCTTTTTTGAATTCATTTTGAACCTTTTAAATTTATTTTCACCAGGGTACATAATATTTTTTACACCTTTAATTTTAGGTAATTTTTTTATTGTTTTAATATTATTTTTAATTCTACTATTATAATCCTTCACAAATAAATTTGTTTTAAATGTGATAAATAAATGGCCGATATTTTGAGGGCCCGAAAAATCATCAAATGGATCTTTAACTCTACCAGCATGATTACTTCCTGTTAAAACACCACTTAAAATATCAACCATCCAAGCTAATCCTGAACCTCTAAAACCAGCAATAGGTAACTGAACTCCTTTAAGAGCTTTTTTTGCATTTGTTGTGGGTTTACCAAATTTATCTAAAGCAACACCTTCTGGAATTTTTTGATTATTTCTTGCAGCTACTCTTATCTTTCCTCTATTAATCATTGAAATAGAAGTATCTAAAATAAATGGAATCTTTGAACCTGTAGGAGTTCCAAAACAAATGGGGTTAGTACCAAATAAACTTTTTAATGCTCCATGAGGAGCTACTGCTGGTGGTGCACTTGTGTAAATCATAGTAACCAGATTTTTTTTTACTGCTTGCTCTGCATAATATCCTGAAAGACCATAATGACCGCTATTCTTTACTGCAACCATTCCTATCCCTGTTTTAGTTGCATTTTGAATTGCTTTTTTTATAGCAACATCTGCAGCTACAAAACCTATACTATTATTTGCATCTACAAGTGAAATAGACTGTGAAATCTTTTTAATCTTAATTTTAGGTTTTGGATTAATAACTTTTTTAGAAATTCTTTCACAATACATTTTTAATCGTGAAAGACCGTGCCCATAGGCGCCAACTAACTCGGCATTGATTAAAGCATTTGCCGAAATCAAAGCATGATTGTTATTTAAGCCAAATTTTTTAAAGATTTTAATAACTTCTTTTTTTAAAATATCCGTTTTCAAACTATCCTTTTCCGCGCCATGGGATTGTTTTATCTATAATTTTTCTCAAAGTGATATCAAACAATAATCCAAGCATACCCATTATAAATATTGTTATCCAAATCACTTCATATTGAAAATATTTTTTTGCAACGTTTTCTACAAATCCAATACCCGTTGTACCTGCTAAAAACTCTGCTGCAACTAAAGTTCCCCAACACATACCTACTGCAACTCTTATACCAGTAAGAATTTCAGGTAATGAATTAGGAAATATTACGTGCCTTAATATTTGTCGTTTAGATGCCCCCAATGAATGAGCAGCATGAATTTTAGAAAGCTGAGTCCCAGAGGCACCAGCTCTAGCTGAAATAATCATAATTGATAAAGAAACCATAAATAAAAGAAATACTTTTCCCGTGTTATCTATACCCAATACAGAAATAATTAGTGGTGCCCAAGCTAAAGGGGGAACAGGTCTATAAAGTTCAATCAAAGGATCAAAAAAACCTTTGGCAAATCTATTTAGTCCCATGAATAAACCTAACGGTACACCAATGATTATTCCAAACACTAATCCTAGAAAAACTCTCAAAAATGAATCCCAGATGTGTCCGTAAGGTACTGGTACCTTAAATAATTTGAAATCACCTGTTACAACTTTTAAAACATTACCTTTGAAATTTTCTTTTACAATTCCATCTTTAGTATGAACTGGATATTCACCAGGTAAAATATCTGCTATCCAATCAGGTAAAATAAATCCAATCATTTTACTGACATCAACCATATCTATCCAAAGAAGAGGTATATCTTTGTAACCAACGCTTGGTTTTGACATTAATATAAATTTATTAAAAGTATCAGATGGTTTTGGAAGCCATCTACCAGAACCTTGTTCAGAACAACTTGGACCACTAGCAACTATTGTTCCAGCTGGAAATAATAAAATATCTATAAATCTTAAACCACCTTGTGCCTTTATTTGTGCATTATCAAATTTAATAATAGCATTTTGCATTTTGTTTAATGCATTAGGTGGATATATACTTGCAAATTCTATTCTTCTTGCGATCTTTACAATATTTTTTGCATAGGTAGATGCTACTTCCTCACTATCACTTAGATCTTTTCTATAAGATTTAATATCATCTTTAAGTTGTTTGATTTGATTTTTAAATTGAGGATTGTGATTTCTTAGTTTAAAAAACTCATCACTAATTAAGTTTAATTCTTGTGCAGCAGTATGAAATTTTAAACCTCTATCAGTTGCTGGAATTAAAGGTACTTCCATTGTATTTTCTATAGAACCAGTTCCTGATTGTACTTTTACAATTCCCCATCCTCCTTCTTCACTGACAGCTTTAAGTCTTTCATTAAGCTCCTGTTCAGTTTCAAATGGATAATCTGGTTTCTGGAAATTTTCAGTTAAAAGATTAATTTTACCTGTTATATCATTAATTTTTTGCTTAGTTTCATTTTCAATCAAATCTTCATTTGTTAATAATGGAATTAATTGACTTGTTTTGTTTATAAATCCTACAAGAACTGTTTTTTGTTGGTTATCTATTTCTTGAGAAGCTTGTATTTCATTTAAAATTAAATTTAGGTTTTTGTTTTCTTTTTTGATTTGAGATGTACTTTTGAATTCTCTTTCTTCAATAGGAAATTGATATTTTAAACCTAGCAATGAATCATTTACTTTTGCTACTTGGCAAAGTTCGTTAGCAGATTTTGGATAAAATCCTTTTGCAATATCCCATGAATAATAAAGCCAAATTAAAAGAAGAAAGCTACTTCCTACAATAACCCAATGCGTACCACCTAATGCCCTCTCAGGATTTCCAAATACCGCATCAACTTTCTCAGTTTTAATTAATCTCCTTCCATAAAGAATACAGCCTATAACCGCTACAAAAATTAAAAAAGTTATTATTTGGGTGAGCATTTAAATATCTTTCCCCATAATTTCTTCTTCCATATTCCAGATCATTTCTAATATTTCCTCACGTTTTGCAGAAAAATCTTTATTTTTTTTAATTTCCCTTAAATCTTCTTTCAATCCCATTGAAGCAAAAGGTAGATTGTATTCTTTATGTATACGACCTGGTCTAGGAGCCATTACGTAAAGTCTTTCACCAAGTAACAAAGCTTCTTCAACTGAGTGAGTAATTAAGATAATTGTTTTGCCAGTTTCTTTCCAAATTTTTAAAACTAAAGACTGCATTTTTTCTCTGGTTAATGCATCAAGTGCACCTAATGGTTCATCCATTAAAATTAAATCTGGATCGTTAATAAGACATCTTGCTAAAGCAACTCTTTGCTGCATTCCTCCTGACAACTGATAGGTTGGAGTATTACCAAATCCTTGTAAGCCAACAATTTCTAACCACTCATCTACTTTTTTTGCAGTTTGTATAGGATCTTCTTTCTTCATTCTTAATCCAAAGTTTACATTCTCTGCAACAGTTAACCATTCAAACAAAGCTCCTTGTTGAAAAACCATTCCCCTTTCAACACCAGGACCATCAATCTCTTTATTATTTAAAGTGATAACACCTGAAGTTGGCCTGATAAATCCTGCAGTGATATTGAGTAAAGTTGTTTTTCCACAACCAGATGGACCAAGAACTGTAAGAAGTTCTCCTTTTTTAAGTGTAAAATTTAAATCTTTTAAAGCATGAACTGTTTCTCCTTTTGGAGTCTTAAAAATCATATTAAGATTTTGAGAAATTAGATCACTCATAAAATGACTTTATATTAAAATTTTTATTAAAAAAATAGGCACCAATTTAATAAAATTGGCGCCTATTTAAATTTTAAATACCTTTAGATTATAAAGGTAAGAAACTAGTATCTACATTTCCTTTTGGAGTTCCCATACCATCTAGAAACGCCTTAAGATTTCCTTTTTCCATAGACTGTTTAGTTTCCTCTGGTGAAAGAAATTTAAAACCACTTAAAGTTTCTTTCATATCAGCAACTTTCATTTCTGAAGCTTTTGACATCGCATTCATATCCGCTTTACCAGCTTTGTATCTTGCGTTAGCTTCATGAGTTACTTCTATGAAAGTTCTAAGCATTCCAGGATTTTCCTTCATAAACTTTGTAGTTACTGAAGTAATATCAATACCTAGGATACCAGCATCTCTAGCTTCTTGAACAGTAAGTAATCTAGATCCTACAGCAGTAGCAGCTTTAATTGAGTTACCACCAAATAAACATGCCATTACAACATCACCACTTACTAATGCAGCAGCTCCTTCTTCAGGATCCATTTGAATAATATCCATTTTACCTCTATCAGCTCCAACTACTTTCATACTTTCATCAAAAACGTATTCAGCCATTGTTCCTAGTGGAACAGCAACTTTCTTACCTTCTAATTCAGTAGCATTTGCTTTTGTAATTCCAGAAGCATTAGAAGTAACACAAGTCGTTCCTCCCATTCCGTATTCCATAGCAATATCAACTAGTTTAATTGGTGCTTTAGATTTAACAGCGTTAATGAAAGGTACCAAACCTTGAGAATAAGAAATATCTATATCTCCTGCAAGCATAGCATCAGTCATTGCTCCACCGTTTGTGAAATTTGTCCATTTAACTGGAACACCAAGAGCTTTAGCGAATGCTTTTTTTTGCATATCCTCTAAATTTGGACTTGGCCATTCTAGAAAATAAGCAACTCTAACTTCGTTAGCAGCCGCATTAGCAGCAGAAATACTTAAGTTAAGAGCTACAAAACATCCTAGAAGAAAACTTATTATTTTTTTCATTTATTCCCCTATCTTTAATTATTTAATTGTGGATATTTAAATTCAATTTTGAATAGAAGTAAAACAAATTATATCTGGAACCAGAATTGCAAATTTTTCAATTGTACAATTTAAAGTTGTATTGTATGATTAGTTCAATTTGAGTTTTAATAAATTTCTAGCAAACAACCAAATTTAGTCTATGAATTTAATAATACTTAAATATTAATTAATTATGAGCTCAGAAAATAGAACAAATATTCCGAATTCCCTAAATGAACATTGGATGCCGTTTACATCCAATAAAGATTTTAAAAAAAATCCTAGATTAATTACTGAAGCAAAAGGTGTTTATCTAAAAACACACCATGGAAAAACCCAAATTGATGCAAGCTCGGGTTTGTTTTGTAATCCTCTTGGTCATGGACGAAAAGAAATAACAGAAGCAGTTACAAAACAACTAGAAACTCTAGATTATGCTCAACCATTTCAACAAGGTTTTGGTGGTTCATTTGAATTAGCAACAAAAATTTCAAAACATACTCCAGGTAATTTAAATAAAATTTTTTACACAATTTGTGGATCAACTGCTGTTGAGACTGCTCTTAAAATTGCAATTGCTTATCATAGATCTAAAGGTAAAGCAGAGAGATTTAGATTTGTAGGAAGAGAGCGTGCTTATCATGGAATGAACATTGGTTGTATTTCAGTTGGGGGAATGATTAATAATGTTAAAACTTTTGCAAGCGTCCTTATGCCAGGAGTTCAACATATGAGACATACTCATTTAGATGAACATAAGTTTGTAAGCGGTCAACCTGAGACAGGAGCAGATAGAGCAGATGATTTAGAGAGAATAGCAATGAATTTTGGTCCAGAAAATATAGCAGCATGTATTGTTGAACCAATTGCTGGATCTACAGGAACATTAGTTCCACCAAAAGGATATTTACAAAAATTAAGAGAGACTTGTGATAAACATGGGATACTTTTAATTTTTGATGAAGTGATTACAGGATGGGGAAGAACAGGTTCTTCTTTTGCTAGTATAGAATATGGTGTAACTCCAGATATTATGACAATGGCTAAAGCTACAACAAATGGTGTAGTTCCAATGGGTGTAGTTGCTTGTAAAGATGAAATATATGACTCTGTTATGGATGCATCTCCAATGGGATCAGTAGAATTATTTCATGGCTATACTTATTCAGGAATTCCTGTAGCAGTGGCTGCTGCATTGGCAGTTCAAGACATTTTTGAAAAAGAAGATATTTTTAATCGAGCAAAAGATTTAGCACCTTATTTTCAAAAAGGTTTATTTTCACTTCAAGATTTAGAGTCTGTAGACAATATAAGAGGTTATGGAATGATGGGTGGAATAGATATGAAACTTAACACAAAACCCGGTAAAGCCGGATATGAAACTTTTAAATCTTGTTATGAAGCAGGTGTAAACTTTAAAGCAACAGGTGATTGTTTAATCATTGCTCCACAATTTATATGTGAAAAAAAACACATCGATGAGATTATTGATAAATTAAGAACAGGTATCACTAACTATCAAAAGAACCAGAAGAACTAGTTAGTTTACATTTTTCATATCTATAATTAACACAGAGAGAGATAATGCGGATAGGCGTACCTAAAGAAATAAAACCACAAGAAAATAGAATTGGGTTAACACCCGAAAGTGTAAAAACTTTAGTATCTGAAGGTCACGAAGTTTTAGTTGAAAATAATGGTGGTTTTGAAGCTGGTTTTGAAAATGATCAATATATTAAAGCTGGTGCTAAAATAGCCAGTGGTGCAGCTGATATTTTTAACGATGCTGAAATAATTGTTAAAGTAAAAGAACCTCAAAAAGTTGAAGTAGATATGATTAGAGAAAATCAAATTGTTTATACTTATCTTCATTTAGCTGCTGCAAAAGAACTTACAGAGGGATTAATTAAATCAAAAAGTATTAATATTGCTTATGAAACTGTTACTGATGATAATGGTAGACTGCCTTTGCTTGCACCTATGAGTGCTGTTGCAGGTCGAATGTCAGTTCAAGCTGGAGCACATTGTTTAGAAAAAAATCAAAAAGGCAGAGGAGTACTTTTAGGCGGAGCACCAGGCGGTGAACCAGCAAATGTTTTAATTCTTGGGGGTGGAGTAGTAGGAGAAAATGCAGCAATTATAGCTACTGGGATGAGAGCTAAAGTTCATGTTGTAGATAAATCTGAAGCAAGATTAAAACAATTAGTTGAAATGTTTGGAGATAAAATTATTCCAGAACAAAGTGATAAAATAGATTTGAATAAATTAGTAGCTGAAGCAGATTTAGTTGTTGGTGGAGTTTTAATTCCAGGAGCAGAAGCACCAAAATTAGTGACTAAAAATATGTTGAAATTAATGAAAAGAGGTTCTGTAATAGTTGATGTTGCAATAGATCAAGGTGGATGTGTTGAAACAAGTAAACCAACAACTCATGGAGACCCAACATATATTGTTGATGATGTTGTTCACTATTGTGTTGCAAATATGCCTGGTGGAGTTCCTAGAACTTCTACTTTTGCATTAAATCAAGCCACACTTCCTTATTTGGTAAAATTAGCAAACAAAGGTTACCAAAAAGCTTTAGGTGAAGATAAAAACTTTTTAGCAGGATTAAATGTTCATAAAGGCCATGTGACTTATAAAGCAGTTGCAGATGTATTTGGACACGAATATCTTGATCCTGGAGAAGCTATCAAAAATTAATTAAATGGAAAAAAAACTACCAAATAGCACTAAGGTTGTTGTTATTGGAGGTGGTGTAGTAGGTTGTTCTGTTGCTTATCACTTAGCTAAATTTGGTTGGAAAGATACAATTCTTTTAGAAAGAGATCAGTTAACATCAGGAACAACTTGGCACGCAGCAGGATTGGTTAGTCAATTAGGTCCAACAGCTGCAATAACTAAGATAAGAAAATATACATTAGATTTATATAAAAAACTTGAAAAGGAAGTTGATCATTCTGCAGGTTTAAGATTAAACGGTGCCCTTTCAATTGCTCAAAACAAAGGAAGATGGCAAGAACTTCAAAGACAAGCAACTACGGCACAACTTTATGATGTTGATGTTAGAATTTTAGATAAAAATCAAATTAAAAAAGATTATCCAATTATTAATACCGATGAAGTTATTGGTGGAATTTTAATGCCTGGAGATGGTGCTGCTGATCCATCAGGTGTTACGCACATGTTAGCTAAAGCTGCAAGAAAAGAAGGAGCACAAATTTTTGAAAAATCTCCAGTAGATGAAATTTTAACTAAGAATGGAAAAATCTCAGGAGTAAAAGTTAATGGCCAAGAAATTGAATGTGAATATATTGTTTTAGCATCTGGAATGTGGTCAAGACAAATTGGAGAAAAAGCTGGAGTAAGTATTCCGCTTTATCCAGCGGAACACTTTTATATTATTACTGAACCAATAGAAAATTTGTCTAAAACATTACCTGTAATTAGAGACTTTGATAATCGAACTTATATTAAAGAAGATGCAGGGAAAATATTAGTTGGTATTTTTGAGGGAAATTCTATTCCCGCTTGGGATAAGACAAACAAAGTACCAGAAGATTTTTCTTTTGGTGAGTTTCAAGAGAATTTTGAGCATTTTGAACCTTATTTAGCCTCTGCTATTAAAAGATTTCCAGTTTTAGAGTCTGCTGGTATTAGAAAATTCTTTTCAGGACCAGAGTCTTTTACACCTGATACAAATACATTATTAGGAGAAGTGCCAGAAGTTAAAAACTTTTTTGTTTGTTGTGGATTAAATAGTATTGGCATAGGGAGTGGAGGAGGTGTTGGTAAAGTTACCGCAGATTGGTTAATGACTGGCCATATCAATGAAGATATTTTTAGTTACGATATAAAAAGATTTCAAAAATTTCATTCTGAGTTGGGTTTTATTAAAAAAAGAATTACAGAGACCCTAGGGGATTTGTATGGAATGCATTGGCCATTCAAACAACATAAAACCTCTAGAAACATTAAAACTTTACCACATCATGATAATCTGAAGAGTTTTGGTGCATGTTTTGGTGTTTCAGGTGGCTATGAAAGACCTATGTGGTTTGCTCTAGATGGAGAAAAAGCTGAGTACGAATATAGTTATAATTATCAAAGCTGGTATCCATCTGCTGAATATGAAACAAATAATACAGTTAAAAATGTTGGTTTATTTGACTTAACTCCTTTTTCTAAGTTTGAAATAAAATCAGATAAAGCACATCAAGAACTGCAGAAAATTTGTACTGCAAACATTCAAAATGAGCCTGGTAAATGTGTTTATACACATATGTTAAATTCTGATGGTGGAATAGAGACTGATTTAACAGTTGTATGTGTTGATAAAAATCATTTTAGAATAATCAGTTCTGCAGCAACAAGAGAGAGAGATAAATTTCATATTAACAAACATCTTTCAAAAAATGTTGAATTAAAAGATATTACAGATGATTTATGTGTATTCGGTTTGTTTGGTCCAAAAAGTAGGGATTTACTTAAAACTTTAAGTAAAGATAATTTTGAAAATGATCAATTTAGATTTGGATTTGCAAAGTTTATTACAATTGATGGAGTTAAAATCTGGACTCAAAGATTATCTTATGTAGGTGAATTAGGCTACGAGCTATATGTAGATCTTAAAGATGCAAAAAAAATATACGAATTACTTATAGAAAAAGGTAAAGATTTTAATCTTTCTAATTGTGGAATGCATGCAATGGATATTATGCGAATGGAAAGTGGATTTTTACACTGGGGACATGATATTTCCCCTGAAGAAAATCAATATCAAGCGGGTTTAGCTTTTACTATTAGCAATAAAAAAGATGTAGACTTTATAGGCAAACAAGCTCTTGAAAAAATTAAACAAGATAAAGTTAAAACTAGATTTTCAATGTTTACTTTAAAAGAAAGTGAACCCGGAAAACCTCTATTACTTCATGATGAACCAATTTATGATGGTGAAAAAATTATAGGAAGATCAACATCTGGAAACTACTCATTTAATTTTAAAAAGAATTTAGTATTTGGATATATCAATAATGATTTTTCTAATGAAGAACTTCAAAATAAAAACTTATTTATTGAGGTAGAAAAAAAGAAATATCCTATCTCTATTCAATCTGAGCCACTAAAACGAACAGATTTTAAAAATCTTTAATCAAGTTTGTCTTCTTACAATAAAAACAAAAATTACTGAAGTTACCATCATGATTAATGCATAAGCTGCAGTTGGAACCATATATATCATATCATTACCAAATAATTGTATTCCCACAAAAACTGCCAAAGTTCCATTTTGGAGACCAGCCTCTAAAGATATGCATCTTCTTTGAGCAACCCCAGTTGCAAAAAATTTAGCAATATAAAAAGCTACAATCATCATTGTAACATTTAAAGTAAAAGCAATCATTCCAGCTTTTTCTAAAAACATAACTATGCTATCCCATTCCTCGATATAGATAGCAATAAAAACAATGCAGAATAAACCAATGGATATTTTATTGATAATTTTCATATTATTTACAATAAAATTATCTGCAAGTTTTCTAATAATCATTCCAATCAATACTGGAACAGTTACAACCAAAAACATTTTTAAAGATATACTGAGCATAGATACCTCTTTTTTGACGTATGTAATGTCAAATAATTCTATTGATAAAAAAACCACATAAGGAACAGACACTATACTAATTAAACTAGTAATTGCTGTTAAAGATATGGAAAGCGCAACATCTCCATTTGCAAATTTTGTAAGTACATTTGAGGTTACACCACCTGGTGCTGCAGCTATTAACATTACACCTAATGCTAACTCAATTGGAGTTTTTAAAATAATTATTAAAAAGTATGCAATTATAGGAAGCAATACCAACTGACAAATTAATCCAATAAAAAATTCTTTTGGATTTTGAACTACTCTAGTAAAATCTTGAACTGTTAAAGACGCACCTAGTCCCAGCATTATTAATGCTAATGCTATAGGCGCTATTGTTGTTACTATTCCCATTTCCCTCTTAATGAAATTAATAATTAATTAACAGTACATTAAAAATTTTTTAAAAAAAAGTTTTTTATGAAATAGTTAAAAGATTAAGAACTTTTCTTATAAATTTAGCTTTATTTTTGAAAATTAATTTTTGATATGGTAGAACTCTTCGAATATTGAAACCTGATAAGACGTATTGTTTTTTTTCATTTAATCTTAAGTAATCATTTTTTAATAAAAACTTACATTTCCTAATAACTGTTGCTCGAGGGATTCCAGTCATATCAGAAACAGACATCGCACTAACACCGTTACTTTTAGCTTTATCACCTCTTATCATCTCTTCGTTAAATTTATTATAATCACCTGTAAATAGTTCTTTCTGAAAATCCATATAGTCATGTGTTTGATTGGAGCCGTTCCTTTTATTTAAGGCTGTTTTATAATTAAAAGCTTGGTTCATACAAACTGTTCCCCAAACATGAAATGTTGTTAAGTCTTCAAACATATCATGATATCCAATAATCATTGGAATTTGCATCCTGTAAAACCATCTCCAAGTTATAGAGAAATTTTTCTTTAACACATTTTCAATCATTTTTACTTCAAGTTTTTTGGAGTAAAGTTTTTCTTTAGTAAGTATTTCTGAAATTTTTAAAATATAGCCAGCTGTATATTTCATTTGTCTTTCAGGCTTAATAAAACTAAATGACCTTCGATCAATTATAATTTGTTTTTTCTGTCTTTTAAGCACTCCTAATTTTTCAAGTTCTAAAACTTTTCTTCTAACAGTTTCTTTTGGTAATTGAAGTTTTTCACATAACTCTGTGATGCTAAATTTATCTATTTGGAGAAAATTTTTTGAATAATATTGTTCATACGATAATTTAATATTCATCTGATCATAAAATTGTAAAGTTTTTTCAACCAGTGAAATGATAATCATATATTTATAGTGATCCTTGAAAGCTTGATAAACTGCATTCATCCATCTCCACTGATGATTGATCCAATCTTTTCCTAATTGATCATAGTTGGCCATCATATGATCATAAACTTGCTCATCGTTTAGGACTTTTGAAAAATCTATTTGTTGTAAACTCATAATTGTATAAATGAGATTTGAAACCCAGAATGGACATGTGTCAACCATATTATGACCCAGTATGAACTTTTACTAAATTGTTTAGTATCTATTTTGTTGGTTAAATGAAATTATGAGTGATAAAGGCTTTGCAGATAATCAAACTAGTATCGAGACCCCAAATGATATTGGAGTTGCTGAAAAGCCTTCATCAAATCAGACCGTTTCTGGAAGGGTAGATATTAACGTTCTTAAGTCAAAACTCCAAGAGAGTGAAAGTAAAGAATTTAAAAAGAATATGACTATTCTATCTGTCCTAATTTTAGCTTTAAGTACTCTAGGTGTTTACCTTTCTTTCTAATGTTTGCAAATTTCAAAAATTCGTGGTCTACTAGAATTATGAAAAATGTGGGATTTAGTGTTAAAGAGAAACTAGTTGCTAAATATTTAGAAAAAGATCAAAAAAATGTTCAACCTAAAAGCAGCGATATTAATGTTCTTTTAAACAGAATTAAATTGGACAAAAAAAGTGAAAAGAGAAAAAAAATTTATTTTTCAGCAGCAGCTTCCACAGGGTTAATATTATTTGGATTAATTATCTTTTAGTAATTCTTAATAAATCTCATTAAATTTGTAAGTATTTGTTCAATTAATTGATATTGAATCAATTTATTAAACTATTATAAGTCAAAACAATATATGGCGGGGTAGCTCAGTTGGTTAGAGCGCGGGACTCATAAGCCCGAGGTCAGTGGTTCGATCCCACTTCCCGCTACCATAATATCGAAGATATGAATGACCAAGATATAACTGTTATAATCACCTCTTTTCATAGTGATGAAAAAATTTTTAATTGTATTGAGTCAATAAATAAGGATGTAAAGATAATTGTAGTAGAGAATTCAAATGATCAAGAACTAAAAAAAAAAATTCAATCTAAATATAAAAACGTAGATTGTATATTATCAGAGGAGAATTTAGGTTATGGAGCAGGAAATAATTTAGGCTTATCAAAAGTCCTAACTAATTATGCATTGATTGTTAATCCTGATGTAACTTTAGAAAATGATACGATTGATAATTTTTTTTTAACTATTAATAGTGTTAAAAATTTTGGAATAATTGCTCCAATATCAAAAGATGAGATATATACTAATTTTAGTATAGATGATGATAAAAATCTTAAAGAAGTTGAAAGTGTAAAAGGGTTTGCAATGTTCTTAAGTATGAATACTTTAAAAGAAATTAAATTTTTTGATGAAAATTTTTTCCTTTATTTTGAAGAAATTGATTTATGTAGAAGAATAAGAAAAAATGATATTAAAATATATATTGATCCTTCAATAAAAGTAAATCATATAGGAGGGACGTCTCATAATTCTGAAATAAACAAAACAATGGAGCTATCAAGAAATTGGCATTGGATGTGGTCGTCTTTTTATTATCATAAAAAGCATTATGGATATATTAACGCTCTTCTTAAGATTTTTCCAAAATTACTATCATCTTTAATTAAGTTTATTTTTTATTTATTAATTTTTCAAAAATTTAAAAGTGATATTTACAAACACAGAGTTTTTGGCATTATTAACTCTGTTTTATTAAAAAAATCATGGTATAGACCTAGAATCTAATATTGAATTTATTTAATTTAAAATGACAAAAAAGTATAAGATATTAATTACTGGAGCTGCTGGGTTTTTAGGTTCTCATTTATCAAAAAAATTAACTGAACTAGGTCATACTGTTGTTGGAATAGACAACATGATAGGAGGTTATAAAGATAACATCCCGAATAATATTGAGTTCCACGACCTAGATTGTTGTGACTTCTCAAAAATAAAAAAGATTATGAAAGGTGTAGAAGTAGTTTATCATTGTGCGGCAACAGCACATGAAGGTCTATCAGTCTTTTCCCCGTATGAAATTACAAGAAACAATTATTTAGCTTCTGTTTCAATTTTTTCAGCTGCTATAAATGAAAAAGTAAAAAGAATAATTTATTGCTCATCAATGGCTAGATATGGTAATCAAAAAACACCTTTTACTGAAGATATGAAAGCAAAACCAGTAGATCCATATGGCATTTCCAAAGTTGCAGCAGAGGAGGTTTTAAAAAATTTGTGTGAACTGAATAATATTGAGTATGTTATTGCTGTCCCACACAATATAATTGGTCCAAAACAAATTTATACAGATCCTTATAGAAATGTTGTTTCTATTTTTTTAAATAGAATGATGCAGGGAAAAGCTCCCATAGTTTATGGTGATGGCGAGCAAAGAAGATGCTTTTCTTATATTGATGATTGCTTGAGCTGCATGATACCTATGCTAGATCAAGAAAATTTGAATAAACAGACTATTAATGTAGGGCCAGATGAGGAATTTGTTACAGTTAATAAAGTTGTTGAAATTTGCTCTAATATTACAGGTTCAAATCTAGAGCCTATCCATATGGCAGATAGACCTCAGGAAGTTAAACATGCAACTTGTTCGGCAGATAAAGCAAGAAAACTTTTAAATTATAAAACAAAAGTTAGTTTAAATGAAGGAATTAAGCAAACTTATGAGTACATAAAAAAAAGAGGCACTAAAGATTTTGATTACAGGCTATCAATTGAGATTGATAATGATTTAACTCCCAAAACTTGGAAAAATAAAGAAATTTAGTTTGTTGATTAAAAAATTTTTTTAAATTCTTCTAAGCTTATAACTCTCAAATATTCTTTATAGTTAGTGTAATAGTCTTTAAATTTTAAATTATTAATTGGTTTATCTAAATTCAAAATTGAAGAATTTTTATTCTTTTTAATTACCCCAATTCCTTGATCCATTTCACAAGTAAAAATTTCTAAATCTTCTTTTTGTCTAAGATCAGTTATTGCTTTCCAAACGTCTCCGTTCCAAATCATTCTATATCTAGGTACTGCTTGTTTACTTAAGCTATCAGGCATACAATCATGTACTAAAATTATTCCATTTTCTTTAAGGCAATCAACTGAATTCAAAATATCTTTCTTTACTTGATCGTATGTATGTAAACCATCAATAAAAATGATATCGAACATTTCACTATTTGCTTGAAAAAAATCATCACTTGTTTTTCTTATGTTGCCACCACTTATAGGATCGACACCCTTTTTATTATTAATTCTAATTTTTGAAAATAATTGATCTTGATCACAACCAATTTCTAGATAGTTAGAATAATTGTTTTTTTTAATTAAATACTCAATTAAATCCCACCGATGATAGTTTTGTGGAAAATTATAAGTTAATTTTCCTTTAAAACTCTCTACAAAAGTTTGATAATAAATTTTTCTGAAAAATTTAGTGAATTTATTAAGTTTTTCCATTTACAAGATTTTAGTGTCCAGGGAACTCTATTAAATTTTCAACTTTATACCCCTTATTAATTAAATTATCAGATCCATTTAAGTCAAACAAGTTAATTACAAAAATAAAAGCAGCGATATTACCTTTAGAAATTTCTATAAGTTTTGCTGCAGCTTCTGCTGTACCTCCTGTAGCAATTAAATCATCAATTATCAAAACTGAGTCTTTTTCATTTATAGAATCTTTGTGAACTTCAATCGTTGCTTTTCCATACTCAAGTTCAAAATCAACTGAATGAACCTCAGCAGGTAGTTTATTTTTTTTTCGTAGCATAATAAAAGGTTTTTTAAGTATATAGGAAACAGCTGATGCAAAAACAAAACCTCTAGACTCAATTGCAGCTACTTTAGAAAATTCGAATTTTTTTGATCTTTCTATAATTTGGTTAATAGTTTCTGCAAATGCATTTTCATCTTTAATAAGTGTTGTAATATCTCTAAATAAGATTCCTTTTTTTGGATAATCTGGTATTGATCTAATATATTTTTTAAGGTCCATTATTTATATGAATAGAATATTTGTAGCTGCATTAAAAGAGGAAACCCAAGGTTTAAATTTTTTTTATCATACAGGTGCTGGTAAAATTAATGCAACTTATAATTTAACAAAATTGATTAAGATTCATCAACCTAAAGAGGTAATCAATTTTGGGAGTGCTGGAGCTATTTCTAAAAATTTGGAAGGTATAGTAGAGTGTACAAAATTTTATCAGAGAGACATGGATGTGACTGCTCTAATGAATTTAAAAATTGGGGAAACTCCTTTCGATGATATTAATGAAATAATTCTTTCTTCCAATGGATATTCTTGTGGAACAGGAGATAGCTTTGTAACTGGTTCAATACCTATTAAAGTGGATGTTGTTGATATGGAGGCCTATGCATTTGCAAAAGTTTGTAAATTAGAAAATATTAATTTTAGATGTTTTAAATTTATTTCTGATAATGCAGATGAATCTGCAAGTTTAGATTGGAAAGAAAATTGCAAAAAGGGAGCTAAATTATTCAAGCAGAAATTGAAAATTTTGAACTTATCATAAAATAATATTAATTGAATTTTAAATAAAAATCTGTAGTTAGGTTATTAGGGAGTTTTAATGACTAAAGTTGGCGAGCATATAACACTAGATATAATAGGCACAACTAAAGAATATGACCCTTCCATATTTGAAAAAGTAATTCACGATATTGCAAAAGCAGCAAAAGTAACAATCTTAAATATTTCAAAATATAAATTTGAACCACAAGGATTTACAATCTTAGCTTTATTAGCTGAAAGTCACATAAGCTTTCACACATTTCCTGAAAAAGGAATTATAAGTTTTGATTTTTTTACATGTGGTAAGGTAAATCCTTCCGTAGCAATTGACATAATTAAAAAAAATTTGGATTATAAAAGAATTGTTAAGAAAGAATTTAACAGAGATACAAAATCTTTATATCATGATATTTATAGTTCACCAGGTTTGCAAAAATCATACGTTGTAAATAATGTGTTAGAAGATTTTAAATCTAAAGTCGGTCAACATATAGAAATTTTAGAATTAGAAGAATTTGGTAAATCTTTATTTATTGATGGTGAAATTCAAGTAGCATCATCAGACGAACATTTATATAGTTCAACTTTCGTTGGAGCAGGTTTAAAATTAAATAAAGATAATGAGAGAGCAGCAATTATTGGTGGTGGTGATGGTGGTGTTGCGAGAGAATGTATTTCTAAAAAATTTAATTTTGTTGATTGGTATGAGCTTGATCCTGAAGTAGTTGAAATATGTAATAAACATTTGGGTAATATAAGCAATAAAGCTACAGAAAAAAATTCTGTTAAATGTGTTTGGGGTGATGCTTTTGAAAGTATTAAAGCTGTAGGTGAGGATACTTATGACCATATATTTGTAGATTTAAATGATGATCAGTTTTGCATTGATTTAGCTGCAAAAAATATGGACTCACTTGTAAGAATTTTAAAACCAAAAGGAGTAATTACAACTCAAGTTGGTAGTCAAGACAAAAAACCTCTTCAAGTTGAAAATTGGTTAAACGTTTTTAATCATCATTTTGGAAATACTAATTTATCAAGAGTTTATATACCTAGTTTTGATTGCTCTTGGAATTTCTCATCTTCAATCAACCACTAAATTTTTCTTTTTAAATTCTTTATTTTGTGAAATACTTACTCCAAATTTATTAAAGGAGAAAATAATGAACATAATAAAAAAGACTATTTTTTCAATTCTTGCTTCTTTGTTAATTATTGGGAACGTTTATGCGTCTGATAAAATAAAGATTGGAACTGAAGGTGCTTATCCTCCATGGAATTCAAAAGATGCTTCTGGTAAGTTAATTGGTTTTGAAGTTGAATTGGCTTGGTCATTATGTAGATACATGGGAAAACAATGTACGATAGTAGAACAAGATTGGGATGGAATGATACCAGCTCTAATCATGAGAAAATTTGATGCGATTATGGCAGGAATGTCAATAACTGCAGAAAGACAAAAAGCTATTAGTTTTTCACAAGGTTATGCTGATGAAGTTGCATCTTTAGCAGTAATGAAAGGTTCAGATCTAGAGGGAATGGATACTCCTGAGGGTGTTAATCTTACTTTAGGTGGTTCAAGTGTTAACAAAGCTCTTAAAACTTTAACAGGAGCTCTTGCTGGAAAAACTGTTTGTACTCAAACAGCTACAATTCATCAAAACTTTCTAGAGTCAGGTAATGTTGGCAAAATAAATTTAAGAACTTATAAAACTCAAGATGAAGTAAACTTAGATTTAGCTTCTGGAAGATGTGATGTTGCATTAGCTGCAGCAGTAGCTTTTACTGATTATGCAGAAAAGTCTGGAAAACCAGTTGTACTTGTTGGTCCAACTTTTTCAGGTGGGGCATTTGGTAATGGTGTTGGAGTTGGTATTAGAAAAGATGATACTGAACTTTTAAAAGCATTTAACAAAGCTATTAATCAAGCAAGAAAAAATGGAGACATTAGTAGAATAGCTACTAAATGGTTCGGTTTCGACGCTTCTATGTAATAATTTATTTGAAATGGCGGTTATTTAATTAACCGCCTTTCATTATGGAACTTCTAGCATTTGGAGATACTGGTTGGGGTGATGAGTTATTTTATGCAACTCTGATGACTATCGCTGTGGCAATAACAGCAATGCTTATTGGTTTTCTTTTCGCTTTAATATTTACACCGCTTAAATTATCAAAAAATAAATTTTTAAATTTAATTGCAAATTCCTACACCACAGTAATAAGAGGTGTTCCAGAGTTATTAGTAATTTACCTTTTATTTTTTGGTGGAACTGGTGCTGTAATGTATGTTGCATCAATTTTTGGCTATAATGAATACATTGAAATAAATGCATTTATTACAGGAGCATTTTCGATTGGGATCATCTCCGGTGCTTATTCAACAGAAGTTTTTAGAGGGGCAATTCAATCTATTGATAAAGGTCAGTTTGAGGCAGCTAATGTTTTAGGATTAAATAAGTTTGGTAAATTCTTTAAAATTATTTTACCTCAAACTTTAAGATTAGCAATACCCAACTTAAGTAACGTTTGGCAAATTACTTTAAAAGATACATCATTAATTTCAGTAACTGGTTTAGTTGAAATTATGAGGCAATCATATATTGCTGCTGGTTCCACTAGGGATCCATTGTTCTTTTATTCTTTTGCAGCAGTTTTATATTTATTTCTTACTTTTTTAAGCATGAAGTTAATTAATAAATTAGAAGTCAAATATAGTAGGGGATATTAATGGATCTTGAATTAATGATTAATAGTTTTCCTAAATTATTAGGCGCTACTGTTATAACTTTAAAACTTTTATCAGTATCTTTAGTTATTGGTTTATTTATAGGTTTAATATTTGCAATTTTAAGATTAAACAAAAATATTTTTATTAATAGATTTGCATACGGGTATTCATATATTTTTAGGGGGACGCCTCTTTTAGTTCAAATATTCATTATATATTTTGGCTTGGGTCAAATCGAGTATCTAAGGTCAACGGTTTTATGGGTAATTTTAAAAGAACCATATTGGTGTGCAATTATTGCCTTTGCATTAAATACTGGAGCCTATACTTCAGAGATTTTGAGATCTGCATTTCAAACAATAAAACCAGGTTTGATTGAAGCAGGTAAAAGTTTAGGTATTTCAAATAAAATAATTTTTTATAAAATTCAAATACCAATAGCCATTAGACAATCTCTTCCAGCATATGGTAATGAAATTATTTTGATGATGAAAGGCACTTCTCTAGCTAGCACAGTAACCTTAATGGATTTAACTGGTGTTGCTAAATATATTATTTCTACGACTTTTAAGCCTGTGGAGGTATTTATTGTTGCAGGAGGTATATATTTATTTATGACGTTTATTATTCATAATGTGATTAAATATTTAGAAAAAAAATATAGCTTTTCTCAATGACGGGATTAACAACTGAACAATTAGATCGTTATAACAGTAAAGGATATATTTCCCCAATTAATGCATTAAGCTCCCTCGAAGCAAAAGAGGTAAGAGATGAAATTGAAAAAATTGAAAAAGATTGGCCAGGAGCCCTCGAAGGAATTAATCGAAATTATATTCACCTAATTTCACCTATATTTAACAAAGTTTGTCTTAATAAAAATATTCTTGATGCTGTAGAAAGCATAATTGGTAAAAATATTCTTATTTGTGGCACTACACTTTTCATAAAGAATCCAAATGAAAAAGGTTTTGTAAGTTTTCATCAAGATGCAAAATACATAGGATTAGAACCTCATAATTGGGTTACAGCTTGGGTTGCTATTACTGATGCAAATGAAAAAAATGGATGCATGAGAATGTTGCCAGGCTCTCATAAAGAAAACCTAAAGACCCATGAGCAAAAGTTTGATAAAAATAATTTATTAACACGTGGACAAACTGTTAAAAATGTATCTTTAGAAAAAACAGAGTCTATAGTTCTTAAGGCAGGGCAAGTATCACTTCATCACCCAACAATTGTTCATGGATCAGGATTAAATAATAGTAATGATAGAAGAATAGGTTTTGTTATTCAGAGTTATATAGGAACTAATGTCAATCAGGTGATAGGAAAAATGTATGTACAAAAAGCACGTGGAGAGGATAAATTCAATTATCATCAGTACTCCAAGACACCAACAGAGTTAATGGGAAAAAATGAAGTTAGTTCTCAAAATAAAGCCAATGAAGAGTTATCTAAGATTTTTTATAGTGGTTCAAAAAAAATTGGAAAATTTTAAAGAATAACAAGATCTAGTTTTTGTTTACCTAGTCTTTCATTTCCACTTTCAGTTACCAGATAAGTTTCACCTAAATTCATAGCTAATTGATTTTCTGAGTCCATTAATATCATATGCATGAAGAAAATATTACCAGGCTGAATGATATAAGGATTACCAGTATAAAGCATTGGCCAATCCATCCAATTTGGAGAAAATGTAGATCCAAGAGAATAACCACAAGCATTCATTCTCGCTTTATTAAAACCAAGATCATCAAAGGTCTTTGCATGAATGTCAAAAACTTCTCCAATTTTATTTCCTGGTTTTAATTTACTTTCACAATTTTTTAATGCCTGAACACAAGCTTCATGCATTTCAATATGTTTTGGATCAGTTTTTCCTAAAAGAATAGTTCTAAACATTGCAGAGTGATAATGTTTATAAGTGCCAGCCCATTCGATGCTTAATTGATCTTGAATTGATAAATTTCTTTTTTCTGCTTGGTATCTACATAATAAAGCATTATGCCCCGAACCAATTATGTATTCATTTGCTGGGTAATCACCACCTCCTTCTAAAACTATTTTTTGCATTTCAGCTAAAATTTTTGCCTCATTCACACCCGCCTTACTATATTTCCAAGCTTGATCTAAAGCATTGTCTGCTAACTCTGCAGCTTTCTTCACATAAACAATTTCTTCTTCAGATTTAATAACCCTATGTTTGTTAATTAATTCTGATTGATCTTCTACTTCACAATAACTTTCTAGTGACTTATTGAGTCTTAAAGCATTACGTCCAGTCATTCCATAAGCTTCATATTCAACACCCACTTTTTTTCCTTTTAATGAGAGTTCATTTAAAATTTTTTTTAGATCTTCTGTTGGGTTTGATTTATCTTTATCTACCCAAATTCTAATATCTTCAATGTTGGATGTATTTTGTGCTTGTCTTAAATCAGGAGCTCTAGTTAGCAATATTGTATTTCCATTTTTATCTAAGACTAATGTTTGAAAAAAAACGTATCCAAATGTGTCATAACCAGTTAACCAATACATAGACTCTTGTTTAAACATTAAAAGAGCATCTATATTTTGGTCTTTCATTGACTTTAATGTTGCTAGTTTTCTTTTTTTGAATTCTTGTTTACTAAAATGGAGTGCCATAATAAAAACTATAACTTTTAAAAATATCAAGCACAAGTAACCTTAATTGCAAATAAGTCTGGAATATTGTTAAAAAAAATATAAACAAAAACATTGTGATTCATATCTTTTAGTTCAATAACTCAAGAATAATAAAATATTACTAAAACTTTAGCAAAAAATTTTAACTTTGGAAATTATCACAAAATACATATATATTTAAGATATCATAAATGTAAAAATACTATCATTAATCAATAAAAATGCTTTGCGAAATCTGTAAAAATAAACTCACAAAATTTGAAAAAATAAGCAAAGTAAATTTGATGAAATGCAAGATCTGCGAACATACAATTACAGATATAAAAGTTGATAGTAAATATTATAAACAAACATATTCAGATCACTATGTGGACGAGAGAGGTAAGAATTGGATGAATAATCCAAACATTGAATTATTTCAAAAAATTTATGATTTTATTAAAGAGAAAAATAAAGGTAGAATAATTGATTTAGGTTGTGGCGTTGGTCTCTTTTGTAAATTTTTAATAAATAAAAATAAAAATTTAGATATTACTGGGGTAGATTTAATCAAAAATAAAAAATTCAAAAATATAAAGTTTATAAATAAAGAATTTTTTAAATATGAAACCAAAAAAAAATATAAATTTATCATTTCGATTGCAGTGATTGAGCATGTTCCAAATGTAAAAAAATATTTTGACTATCTAAAAAAAATTTCATCAAAAAATTCTTATTTTATTGTATTAACAATTAATACCAACAGTTTATTGTATCTGATTGCAAATTTTTTATTTAAGATTGGTATTAAAACACCATTTATAAGATTATATGATACACATCATTTAAATCATTTTTCAAAAAAAAGTTTAAATAAATTCATTTATAAAAATAAATTTAAAATTGTTAGAAGAATAGATACACCAATCAGCATGAAACAGATAGATTATCCGTATAATAATGTTTTCACAAAATATTTTTTATATACTGCATTGTATATTATATTAAAAATTGAAAAAATATTTAATATGTCATGGTTGCAAACAGTAATTTTTAAGAAAAGCTAAATAATTGAACTGAAAATAATTTCTTTGATTCTATTAATTAATCTTAATGGAGGAAAACTACCAGTATCATACCACAAAAGAAGTTTTGGGTACCAAGAAAAACAATAAATTATTACTATAAAATTTATATATTTTTCCTTTAAGTTAAAAATTTTAAATTCATTAATATTAGGAATTAAATTAGAAATTCTAAGAAAAATTAAAAATAAATATGTCATTGTAATTAATACATTTAAATACCTACCCCAATCTAAAGCAAATATGAATATCATTAATTGTGGTATTATAATTAAAAAAAATAAATAATTTAGATTGGGTATTTTATTGATAATAAAAAAATCTATTTTTAAAATATTAATTTTATTTAAATAAAAATAAATGGGTATGTACGAGATTACAAAAAATATTAAAAACCTTAGGTAATTAATAAATGAAGCTTTATCATGTACATAATCAAAGTGCGCAAAATGAATATTAAAATTTTCTAATTCAGCTGATCTAGCAAGACAATTAATTGTCTCACACATTACATCTAAAGTATCTTGATCAGGAGGATTAGACCAAAGTATAAAGAATGCTAACAGACTTGGCATAAATATTAGAAAAATTTTAAATGAATCTAATAATCTCATAACTCTATATTTTGTCCAAAAAACTATAAAATAATAAGGAAAATATAGTACTGTTAGCTCCCAAGATAATACAAGAGCAGGTAAAATTATTAAACTATATGTAAGTGTAATAATTTTATTTGGAACGCCATTTTGTAAAATTAAATAAGAAAATGTTATAAAAATTAAAATTTCTTTTCTTCCTAAAGCCTCAATTTCGTATATTGGAAAAAATAATAAAGTTGGAAGTAAAAAAATTAAAACATCTAGCTTTGTAATTAATAAGTTTTTATTATTAAAAATTTTGTATAATAAAAAAGTATATGCCGTTGAAAAAAAAATCTGAAATGTTAAAGCTAATTTTATTAAGTCAATATCTAAAAGTTGCTGAATGTTAAAAATTAAATGACCTAAAAAACCTCTTGCAATTAAACCACCATTATAATTTACCAAGATTTCTGAAATTGAAAAATCAATCTCTTTTGTAGACTTAAAAATTAACAAAAAAATTGATAGTATAAGATAGAAAAATAAAGAAATATTGATGATGTTTTTACAACTTTTATTCACAAAATTTATCTTTTATTTGTTTATTACTTAATCCAATTGTTGCTAGAGCCTTTGTTCTAGTTCTTTCAAGATATTTAAGATAATTAGCATAGTATACAACTCCACCAGCATCTGTGTTTTCATAATATACTTTTAATTTATGAAAAAAATTTTCGTGCATATAATAAAAAGTTAACTTATAATTATTTTATCAAAATTTAAACAATATAAAATTGCTATAATTTATTTAATGAAAATTTTAATTCTTGGTAATTCAAGTATTTTTAATAGAAAAATTTTTCCAGCACTAATCAAATTTAAAAATATTGATATAGAGCTTGCAACAAGAGGAAAAAATATAAAAAATTTAGAAATTTCAAAAATTTATAAAAATTATAGTGAAGCTTTAGAAAAATCTAAAGCTAAGATAGTTTATATAAGCTTAATTAATTCTAAACACTATTATTGGGGCTTAAAAGCATTAAACAAGAATAAACATATTATCATAGATAAACCAATAACATTAAGTTTCAAAAATTCTTTAAACCTTTTAAATAAAGCAAAAGAAAAGCAATTATTAATTGCTGAGTCTACAGTTTTTCATTTTCACAAACAATTTGATCAAATATTATCTCTCATAAATTTAAAAAAAAAAATTTCTATAAAAACTTTTTTTCATATTCCCAGACTTAACAAAAATAATTACAGAAATAGTATAGATTTAGGAGGTGGGTGCTTTAATGATATGTCTACATATGCAGCCTACTTAATAAATATTTTTTTTAATAAAGAAATTGATTTTAAAATTAAGAAAAAGCATTATAAAAAAGAAAATTATTCATATGGATTTAACATATTAGTACAAAGTAAAAAAATTCTATTAAGATCGTCATTTAAGTTTAATTCTAAATATAAAAATATTATAATAATTGAGGATAATAAATATGAATATATATCTGAGTATGTGTTTTCTCCTCCAATAGACAAAAGTTTAGTTTTAAAACAAATAAATAAAATAAGTAAAAAAGAGAAGTTAATCTACTATAGTAAAGAAAATGTATTTTATAAATTTTTTAAAATAATATTCAAAAAAGTTGAATTGAGTAATTTTAATAAAATTAATAATAAGTTAATGGTTACGGAAAAATTAAGAAATGAATTATCGTAATAAAATCTTTGTTTGGCAATATCTTGAGTCATATAAAAAAGATAAAAAAAAAATATTAAATATAGTTGATAAAGTATTTCGTTCAGGTCAATTAATCTTAGGCAATGAAGTAAAAAATTTTGAAAATAATTTTTCTAAATTTACTAATAATAAATATTCTGTAGGTGTGAATAGTGGAACTGATGCTTTACAAATAGCTTTAATGTCAATCGGTATAAAAAAAAATGATGAAGTAATAACTGTTTCAAATACAGCAGTGCCTACTGTTAGTGCAATAGTTTCTTGTGGGGCTAAACCAATTTATGTTGATATAAATGAGAATGATTTTTTAATTGACACTTCATTAATTGAAGAAAAGATTACAAATAAAACCAAAGCTATTGTTCCAGTTAATCTTTATGGACAATCAGCAAATTATGAAATTATAAAAAAAATTGCTAAAAAATATAAAATTAAAGTAATTGAGGATTGTGCCCAATCATCAGGGGCATTTTATAAAAATCAACCAAGCGGAAGTCATGGAGATTTATCAGCTTTTTCATTTTATCCAACAAAAAATCTAGGGGGATATGGTGATGGAGGGATGATAGTTACAAATAATAAAAAATTTTATAATAAATGTTTAATGCTTAGAAAATATGGAATGTCAAAATTATATTATTCAAATTTTCATGGAATTAATTCTAGATTAGACGAAGTACAAGCAGCTATTCTGAATTATAAGCTTAAAAAACTAAATTATAATATTAAAATTAGAAGAAATATTGCAAAAATATATAATGATAATTTAGATAAAACTGATTTAATTTTACCCACTGAAAATGAAGATAATTATCATTCTTATTATGTCTATGTTGTTAGACATAAAAAAAGAGATAAAATAATGAAATATTTAAGTAATAATAATATTTTTTGCAATATTTCATATCCTTATCCAATTCATAGTATGAAAGGTTATAAAAAATTGACTAAAGATTTTAATTTAAAAGTTACAAATAAGGTTTCTAAACAAATATTTTCTTTACCTATGTATCCTGAATTATCAGATAAAAAAATAGATAAAATAATAAAAGTTCTTAAAAATTTTTGACATGATTTATAAGAGAAATATTAAAAATTTAATCAAATTTAGAAATAGTCTGATTTTATCAAAATCTAAAGAAAAAAAGGAAATTAAATCTATTTTAAAGTGGAAAAATAATTTACAAAAAAAAGTTGAAGTAGTTTCAAAAATAATTGATTTAGATAAATGTAATGATTGGTTTTTAGATAAAAGAAAAAACTTATATCATAAAAGTGGTCAGTTTTTTAAAGTAAGAGCTGTTCAAACATCTGGTGCAAAAAATAGAGAAGTAAAATCTTGGACTCAACCAATATTAACTCAAAAACATGGTGGTGTACTAGCTTTTATATGTAGGGAAACTAAAAAATTTGGAATTGAGTTTTTAATAGATGCAAAAATAGAGCCTGGTGATGACTCGCTGTTAAAGATATCTCCTTCATTTCAAGCAACACAATCAAACATGAATCAAGCACATGGGGGCAATAAACCAAAATTTTACGACATAGTAATTAAATTAAAAAAAGCTAAGCTTGTATATTACACTATACATAATGAAGAAGGTGCTAGATTCTGGAAAAAAAGCAACTGGAATGTCATTGTCAAATTGGACAATCCTTATGATAAGAGAATTAAGGGTAAAAACTATAAATGGGTAAGCTTAAGTCAAATAAAAAAACTTTCACTTAAAAGTCGATTAGTAAACCCATTTGTAAAAACAATATTATTTATGGTTTAGATATCTCTAGTATTTTTATTTAAATATTGATTACTTTTTTTTAATAATATTGCTTACTAAATACTGATCATCTTTATTTACATTCTTTAAAATCTTTCCGATGTATTCTCCCAATAATCCCAAAAATAAAAATTGAACACCAGAAAAGAAAAGTAAAATAGTAATTAACATAGAATACCCCAAGGGAACATTTGGAAGAGTCATTTTTTCAACTATTGTAATAATGATCAATATCACACTAAAAAATGTTAGTAATATTCCAATCATCGAAAAAATATGGATTGGAACTGTTGAAAAATTTATAATTAAATTACTATACAGCTTTAAAAGTTTTAAAAGACTGTAATTTGATCTACCATATTTACGAGACTCATGTTTTACTAAGCATGTGCCTATACTATTTGTTTTTGATAAAATTAATCCATCAATGTAAGGAAATGGACCACTATATGAAACAATATTGTTTATTAACTTTCTTTTTAAAGACTTAAAACTACTTAGATAAACACCCGATGGTTTGTTAATCAATAACTCGGCACTATAATTCGCTATTTTACTCATAAATTTTCTTAACAGTGAATCTTTTTTTTCAATATACTTTGTGTACACAACATCATAATTTTTCTTAATAGAATAATTGTATAATTTATAAGCTTCTTTTGCTGTATTTTGATTATCATCATCCATTATAATTGCTAAAGATCCTTTTGAATGTTTAAGTCCAGCCATCACAGCATTATGTTCCCCATAATTTTTGGACAATTTCAAATATGATATAATTTTTGGAAATTTTTTGTTTAATTTTCTACAAATAGTATCAGTATTATCTTTGCTATAATCATTAATAATTATAATTTCTATTTTAATTTTTTTAAAAACCTGTATTAGATTATTAACTAATCTACCAAGAGTTTTAGACCCGTTATATGTTGGAATTATAATTGACAATAAAGGCATTTTTTAAAATAATTAAATATATTTCATTAACAATTATACTAATTGTTTTTAAAAAAATATATAAAACTTACAAAAAAGCTAAAAACTTTTAATTTGTTTAAATACGTTGAAATACTATATTATTTAGATATTAATTAATTATTAATAACATGAAAATTGAAATTTGTGATTTGAAAGATTTAAATCTTTACTTAACTAAATTTGTAAAAGAATTAAGAGATGAATTAATTATATATAAACTAAATGGGGAAATTTTTGTAAAATCCTCTATTTGTCCACATTTTGGTGGAGAAATTTATTTTTGTAAAAATAAAAAAAAACTTAGATGTAAGTGGCATGACTGGACATATTGTCCAAAAACTGGAAAATGTGAGACATATAATATTAAAACAAACGTTAGAAATTACAAAGTAAGCACTTATCCTAAAGATCTTAAAAATTATGATTTTTTTATTGAAAATAATAAATTATATTTAAATAATGATTTTACATAAAAAATTTAAATACGATATTTCTGTGTCAAAAGAAGTTATTTGGTGGAATTATTGGGATCATGAACATTTAGATATTGTGCACAGTGGGTACAAAAGTGCAGATATTATTTATGAAAATGAAAAAGTTTATCTAGGCTACTTTACAGTTAAAGCACCTTTTGTGCCATTTTTATCTTTTAGTTTTCCAATAATGGGAGTTTATGAAAACGAGAATACTTACGTTGTTCATTCTTTTCAATACAGTATCCCATCAAAGTTTACATTCACAACAAAAGAAAAAGATAATGGACAGACCGAAATTGAAATGGATTATAAGTTTCACTTAAAAGGATTAAAAATCTTCTTTTATCCATTTATTAACTTTTTTATCAAAAAATGGAATCATAAAGTTTGGAAAGAAGATCTTCCTCTCAAAAAGAGAAGACAAATGGTTTTAGATTTAGGTTTTAAAGATTTTCATGGGTTACCAGATCAAATTAAAGATAGAGTTCGTAAAGATAAAATTCAATTCAAATTACCTATTCCAAGACCAAGAAAAAGTCCAAGAGATCAATATATTTTGAATAAGAATATTTCAAATTTTGAAAAATGAAGCACCATGAATTAATTTAATATCGACATAGGATCGAGCCTAGTTTGAAACCAGTTAACTCTAAAATCTAAGTGGGGACCTGTAGATCTTCCTGTTGAGCCTACTGTTCCAATAAGATCACCTTTATTGATTTTATCGCCAACTGAAACTAAGACGGTCTCTAAGTGTGAATATATAGTAGAGATACCATGGCCATGGTCCATTATGATTGTGCCACCCGTATAATATAAATCATCTTCAGCCATTGTAACAACACCAGAACCTGATGACTTAATCATAGTTCCTTTTTTCGCCGCTATATCTATCCCATAATGAGGCCACCTAGGTTTCCCATTTAGAATTCTTTGGCTTCCATAAACACCACTTATTATTCCCTCTACTGGCATTATAAATTGATTTTTAAAAAAAGTTAAATCTGAGTTTATGGCTCGAGCCTCACCAATTTTATTATTTTCTTTTTTAATTCTTTTATAAACAGACTCAGGTGGAGTTACTTTACTTTCTTCCAAACCATCTATTCTTTGAATATTGTATTTTCTCTTTAAAACCTTTTTGATTATTTTTTCTTTTTTTCCATTGTTTATTTTTGTTATTGTAAGATCGAACTTTCTATCTCTATCAATTCCAAATACAAAATATCCATTTTCTGAAACTTTAACATTTTTTTTATCTATAATTATTTTTGATGAAGGATCAGTTACTCCAACTATATAATGGCCTTGAATGAATTTACCCTTAAACTCAACAGCATTAAGTTGAGTTGTAGTCAAAAAAGTTATTATTAAAAATAATTTAGAAATTATTTTGCTGTCCATCCGCCATCAACCAATAAAGAAGTTCCTGTTATCATCGATGCCGCTTCAGAGGCAAGAAAAACTACCGCTGATGATATCTCAGATAATTCTGCAAATCTTCCAAGAGGAATATTGCTCAGCATATCCCTTTTGAATTTTTTATTTTTTAGAAATTTTTTAGTCATTGGGGTTACAACAAAAGTAGGGCATACTGTATTTACCCTGATATTGTATTTCGCAAGATCAATAGACATACCTTTAGTTAAACCCTCTAATCCAAATTTGTTCATGTTATATACACTTCTTATTGGTCCACCCACATGACCCATTTGAGAAGACATATTTACTATGGATCCACCAATTTTTTTTCGATTTTTAGATTTTATCATTTTTAATGCACACAAGTGAGCAAGATTGAATGTGGCAATTGTATTGATCTTAACCATATATTCCATGTCTTTAGTTTTAACTTTTGTAAAATGTGCTGGAATATTATTTCCTGCATTATTGATCAAAATATCTATTTTAGATTGTTTATTAATAATTTCTTTGATTTCATCATAATTAGTAATGTCGCAAACATAAGATCTACATTTTGACTTAAGTTTTTTTATCTTTTTAGAAACTTCATCCAAATCTTTTTTTGTCCTACTGATTATTATTAGATTTGCTCCAGCCTCAGCTAAAGCTATTGCACAGGCTCTTCCAAGACCTTTTCCAGCACCAGTAACTACTGCTGTTTTATTTTTGAGGTTATAATTTTTTAAAAACATTATAAAAATAGTATTTTAATATCTGTATAAATCAACTCTATAGCAACAAAAAGAATTGCTAACAAACCAGCCCAAGCTATCCATTTATATTTCTTAATCCAATTTGATATTAATGTTGCTGCTGTTGCCATTAATATTATTGATAAAACTAGACCAAAAATTAGCAATCCATAATGATCACCTGCTGCTCCAGCTACACCTAAAACATTATCTAAACTCATTGTAAAATCAGCTAATAAAATAGTCCAAATAGCTTTTAAAAAGTTAGAATTATCTACCTTAATGTTATCTTCGTGTGTGGCTCCCTTTATTACATCAACATAAAGTTTATAGACTATATAAAGAAGAAGTAATCCTCCAATTAATCTTAAACCAGTAATTTGTAATAAATATGCAGTTAATAGAGTAAGAACTATTCTTAATATTACAGCCCCTCCGATACCCCAAAATATAATTTTTTTTCTTTGTTCAGTTGGAAATTTAGAGGCAACCATTCCTATGATAATTGCATTGTCTCCTGCTAAAACAAGATCAATCAAAATTATTTGGGTTAGTATAGTTAGCTGTTCTGGAGAAAATAAATCAATGAACATTAGCTTTCTAGTATCATATCTGCACCTTTCTCTGCAATCATAATTGTCGGTGCATTTGTGTTACCAGATGTAATGTTTGGCATAATAGAAGCATCAATGACTCGTAAATTCTCAACACCTTTTACTTTTAATTTTTCATCAACTACTGCCAAATCATCTTGTCCCATTTTACATGTTCCTACTGGATGAAATATTGTTTGTGTATAATCTGATCCAGCTTTAACTAACTCTTCATCATTATTAATATTAATTCCAGGTCTATATTCTTCAGGTTTATATTTTTTAAAGGTTTCAGACTCCATGACAATTTTTCTTGTAAGTTTAAGTCCCTTTGCTGCAACCATTCTATCATGATCTGTAGAAAGATAATTTAGTTTTACCTTTGCATAGGTTCTTGAGTCTTTATCAATAATATTTACATGACCTCTACTAGTTGGTCTAATATTAGATACAGTTGGTGTAAAAGCATGAAAATCATGATTCTTTGTTGCTCCCAAGGTGTCCATACTCATTGGCTGAACATGCCATTGAAGATCTGGTAGTTCTAGTGAGGGATCACTTTTAGCAAACATACACATCTGACTTGCCCCCATTGTCATTGGACCACTCCTATTAAATACATATTCTAATCCGATCATTAGTTTACCAAATAAACTATTAACTTTTTTGTTGAGTGATTTTAGTCCATGAACTTTATAAATAGGTCTAAACATCAAATGATCTTGAAGATTTTCTCCTACACCTTTTAATTCTTGAACGACTTCAATACCTAAATTATTTAGTTTATTTGCGTTTCCTATACCTGAGGTTTGAAGAATTTGAGGAGAACCAATAGATCCTGATGATAAAATAATTTCTCGATTTACAACTAACTTCTTAACTTCGTTATCTTGCCAATACTCTACTTCTTTAGCTATTTTATTTTGAAAATTAATTTTTTTAACATGTGCATTTGTTATTATCTTTAAATTTCCTCTTTTTTTAATTGGGTTTAAATATCCAACAGCAGTACTACATCTAAAACCATCTTTTTCAGTAACTTGAAAATAGCCACATCCATTATTATCTCCTGTGTTAAAATCTTTGGTTTTTGGAATACCAAATTCTTCTGCAGCATTTTGAAATTCATTTAATAACGGTAATTGAATTCTTTGATCAGAGACAGATAAAGGTCCACCAGTTCCATGAAATTCATTTCTTCCTCTTTCTTGATTTTCAGCTTTAATAAAATAAGGCAAAACATCATCCCAGCCCCAACCAGTATTACCTAATTGTCTCCAAACATCGTAATCTCTACTTTGACCTCTTATATAAAGAAGACCATTTATTGCAGAACTACCACCTAATGTTTTTCCCCTAGGATATCGAATAGATCTGCCATTCATTGTTTCATCGGGTTCAGTTTTGTAACACCAATCAACAGAGGGATTATGCATCGTCTTGAAATATCCTACTGGAATATGTATCCAAGGATAATTATCTTTCCCTCCGGCCTCTATTAGAGCTACTTTATTATTAGGATTTGCAGTCAGTCTGTTAGCTAAAACGCAACCTGCTGATCCTGCTCCAATAATAATATAATCGAAATTTTCCATTGCTAGTTGAATAGTACTTTAATTATTTTTATTTAAACATCTTTACACTCATATTTATCAATTGTCACTTGTGTCTGCTTTATTTTTCTGGTTGTATGCTCAAGTTAAATTTAACTAACAAGAGGAAAAATAATGAAAAAAATCATTTCAATGTTATTTGCAACGGTTTTAGTACTAGGATTTGTTTCTAATGCTAACGCTGCAAAAACACTAAAATGTCAGACTGTTCTTAATACTAAGGCTGATGAAGTTAAGATGTTAAAGGACTTTACTGATACAGTAACTGAATTAACGAGTGGATCGTTAAAGTTTGAGATACTTCCTGCGGGAGCTGTTGTTGGAGTTAAAGAAACTCTAGATGCAGTTGACAAAGGATTGATTGATTGTGGATTCGCATGGACTCACTATTGGTCAGGTGATCACCCTGCAGCTATGCTATTTGGTTCTCCAGTAGCTGGTGGTGGAGTAGGTATTGATAACTTAGCGTTCTTATCTTGGTTCCAATATGGTGGGGGTAAAGAATTATACGACCAACTTTGGAAAGAAATGGGAAGAGACATCAAAGGATTTATGTTACAACCAGTTGGACCTGAAGCTTTAGGTTGGTTCCCAAAACCAATTAAAGATATGGCTGACTTCAGAAAATATAAATTCAGAACTCCTCCAGGAATTCCAGGACAAACTTACAAAGACATTGGTATAGCATCTGTTGCTATGGGTGGTGGAGATATCCTTCCAGCTCTTGAAGCAGGAACTATCGATGCTGCTGAATGGTGTTGTCCAAAACCAGATATGGTATTTGGTTTCCAAAAAGTATTAAAGCACTACTACCTACAAGGTTTACACCAAGTAGTCGTAAATGCAGACTTTTACATTACTGGAAAAACTTATAAAGCTATGAGTGCTCATGAGAAGAAGTCTCTTGAAGTTGCTGCTAATGCTTCATTAGCAAAATCTTTAAGTTACAGAATTTATGAAAATGGAAAAGCTTTACAACAATTAACTACTAAGCACGGAGTAAAATTAGAAGATACTCCATCTGACTACTTTGTTGAATATATGGCAGCTGCAAAAGCTACATTAAATAAAAATGCAGAGAAAAATGCATTTTTCAAAAAAGTATATGACTCTATGAAGGACTTTGCTGATGTTGCAGTTCCTTTCTGGAGTGGTGCTCAAATGTCTAATGCGAAGCTAGGAATGGCTCACGCAGCAACATTAAAGTAATCAGTAATTAATCTTAATATTTTAGAGCGGACTTTTACAGTCCGCTCTAATTTTTTTAACTAAAATTTTATGACAGACGAACCATCAAAGTTAGATATTTCAGATGAAATGATTGCCGAAAGGCGAGGTGGTTCAGGTAAGATGCCAGATGACATGCCGTCATGGATGGCAAAATCTATAGTTAATATAGATAAATTTAGCAAGTGGGTTGGAAATATAGTTTGCTGGATTTTAATGCCATTAATTTTTGCGATGACTTATGAAGTTCTAGCAAGAAAATTATTTTTAGCTCCAACAATTTGGGCCTATGACATCAGTAGGTTTTTGTATGGGGCATTGTTTATGTTGGGAGCTGGATATGCACTCTCAAGAGGAGTTCATATAAGGGCTGATTTTTTATATAGAAATTTTAAAACTAAAACTCAGGGAACAATAGACTTTTGGTTATACCTTTTGTTTTATTTTCCAGGTCTTATCGTTTTCCTTTATATGACAATTGGATATGTAGGCGAGTCTATTCAAAGAGGTGAAAGAGGAATGGATACTACCTGGATGCCATATATGTGGCCTATAAAAACTTGTTTGTTAATTGGAATAATATTTTTACTTGTTCAAGGAATTTCAGAATTATTTAAAAGTTATTGGGCTGCTAAAAAAGGTAAATGGCCAGGAGAGTCTGAATGATTGCTGAATTTATGGATCCAGCAATACTAGGTTTTATTCTTGTAGGAGTAATGCTTTTTGCAATATTTGTTGGATTTCCAATATCATTTACTTTGATATTTCTAGGATTTGTATTTGGTTACTTAGGTTTTGGAAAATTAGTTTTCTATTTAATGACCCTTCAATTCTCCATGGTAATGACGGAACAAACTCTCGCCGCCGTTCCACTCTTTGTCTTTATGGGGATAATGATGGAACAAGCTGGTTTAATGGAAAGATTGTTTTCAGCTTTTCAATTAATGTTAGCTAAAGTTAGAGGATCATTATATTATGCAGTTTTATTTGTTTCCGTAATATTTGCAGCTGCAACAGGAATAGTAGGAGCTTCTGTTACAATTCTTGGGATTATGGCTGCAAAATCAATGAATAGATCAGGCTATGATGTCAAACTTGCAGCTGGAACGATCACTGCTGGTGGAACTTTAGGAATTTTAATTCCACCAAGTATTATGCTTGTGGTGATGGGTCCTATAATGGAAATTCCTGTTATTGATTTATTTGCAGCAGCTATTTTTCCTGGGATTTTACTTGCAACTTTATACGCAGCTTACACAACAATTAGATGCATGATTAACCCAGCATTAGGACCAGTGTTACCTGAAGATATGAGAGCCGCGAGCATGAAAGAAGTATGGGTAGAGTTTTTTTTAGGTTTAGTACCACCTGCTGCATTAGTTTTTGCTGCATTAGGAAGTATCTTATTTGGATTTGCAACTCCAACAGAGGCTGCGGGTTGTGGAGCAATGGGTGCGCTTTTATTATCTTTAGCTTATAAAAAATTAACATTACCAAAACTTCAAGAAGCTTTAGTTAAAACTCTTGAGATAACTGCTTTAATAATGGTTTTAGTTGCTGCATCAAATTTTTTTGGTGCTGTGTTTGCTAGATTGGGAACTCCTACATTATTAACTGAATTTTTATTAGGTCTAGAAATGAATAAGTATTTAATCCTTGCAATGATAATGGTTATGATTTTCTTATTAGGTTGGCCCTTAGAGTGGGTCCCTATAGTAATGATAATTATTCCAATTATCTTACCACTAGTAGAGGCTTTAGGTTTTAATTTAACTTGGTTTGCAATACTAGTAGCTGTAAATTTACAGACCGCCTGGCTGTCTCCTCCAGTTGCTCTTTCAGCATATTTTTTAAAAGGAGTAGTACCTGAGTGGGATCTTAAGGATATCTATTATGGGATGATGCAATTTATGGTGTTACAAGTCATAGGATTAGTTTTAATTATTGTATTTCCCCAAATTGCTCTTTGGTTACCAACTCTCTTATATGGACAGTAGAAAATTTTAGTTTTATATTGTTTAAGTGAGTCAACAGAAATCAAAAAAAACACTTATCAATTGGGATTTAGTTTCAGTAAATCCAAATAACAAAAATTGGGATTGGAAAGATTTATTTTATTTTTGGGGCGTTAATATTCAAAGTATTATTGGATTTTCACTTATTGCATCTCTTTATATTATTTATGATATGAATTCGATGGTTGTTTTTTTTGGTACAGTATTAGGTTCTTTTTTGGTTTATTTATTTTCAAATTGGATTGGAAAACCGTCACAAAAATTTGGATTACCATTTGTCGTTTTATTGAGATCCTCATTAGGCTTTAATGGTGCTAAAATTTTTGGACTATTAAGATGTATAACTGGAATTTTTATGTTTGGGGTTCAAACATATTTTTTGTCAAAAGCTATAGTTTACTTAATTAGGATAGGCATTTTTTCATATAACCCTGAAATATTAAATAAAGAAATTTTTTTAATGTTCTTTTTAGGATTAAATATCATCGACTGGTTCTCGCTTTTAATTACAATCATCGCTCAAGGATTTTTATTCAGTGCAGGAATGATTTTTAATAGGAAAATAATAAAATTTTCTGCAATTACAGTTTATTTGGGAATGATAGTATTTTTCTTTTCAACATTATTATTAGATGTAAAGTCTTCATCTTACGCATTTATCAATTCTTTAAATTATCTTAATTTTTTTGATAAAAACAATATCGCTCCATTGATTACAGTTACAGGTACAATGTTTACATTTTTCTCAATAGTAATTATGAATTTTGGTGATTTTTCTAGATATGTTAAAAATGAAAAAGAACTTAAAAAAGGAAATTTGAGTTTATTATTAAACTTAATTATTTTTTCATTTTTTACATTATTTATAGTGACTGGAGCTGATGCTTTTTTAAAACAGGATCCAGATAATTTGAATAGAATACTAACAAATCCAACAGATATAATTGGAAAACTAAATAATTTACTTGTGACAATTTTAGTTTTAATTTTTATTATTATTGCTTCAGCATCCACAAATTTAATTGCTAATTTTATTCCCTCTCAATATTCTCTGATTAATTTTATTCCTTCATCTTTTTCATTAAAAAGTTCTAGTATTACAATTATAATTTTAGCTTTTGGGATTAGTATTTTCTGGCTTACTTATTTTAGTCAAATTGGTGCATTGTCTTATTTGGATACTATAGGTGCTTTTTTTGGTCCATTGGCTGGAATAATGATATCTGATTTCTATTTTATTAAAAAAGAAAATTTAGTTAATAAAGATATTTATTCTTTAGAAAAAGATGGTGCTTATTATTATTCTAGTGGGTGGCATATTAAGGGAACCTATTCCTTAATTTTAGGGTTTATTTTTTCAGCATCAACTATTTGGAATAGCAATTTAATGTTTCTACAATCTTATTCATGGATAATAGGAGCTTTTATTGCCTCTTCGGTCTATTACCTTTTAGCAAAAGACTAATTAAATGAATAAGAATCTATTTGATTTTAAAAATAAAACTGCAGTAATTACTGGGGGAGCACAAGGATTTGGTTTAGATATTGCAAAAAGGTTTTTAGAAGGTGGTGCAAAAGTAGTTATTTGGGATATAGACTCTAGACTTTTAGAAAAAGTTCTTAACGATATTAATAACGATAATTTAACTTCTAATATAGTTGATGTTTCGAATTATAAAATAGTTGAAGATGCAGTAAATAAGACTCTTAAAAATTCAAATATAGATATACTAATCAATAATGCTGGCATTACTGGACCAACAGCACCATTATGGGAGTATGATGTTGATAAGTGGAATGAAATAGTAAAAATTAATCTATTTGGAACATTCAATTGTTGTAGAGCAATTGTACCTAGCATGATTAAAAATAACTATGGGAGGATTGTTAATGTTGCTTCAGTTGCTGGAAAAGATGGTAATGCAAATGCAAGTGCCTATAGTTCAGGAAAAGCAGGAGCGATTGGATTAACCAAATCACTTGGAAAAGAACTTGCTGATAAGAACATTGCAGTTAATGCTGTTACACCAGCAGGGGCAAAAACTAGAATTTTAGACCAAATGACCAAAGAACATGTCCAAAGAATGCTTTCAAAAGTGCCAAGAGGTAGATTTCTGGAGGTTGAAGAGTTTACCTCTTTAGTTTGCTGGTTGTCTTCAGAGGAGAATACTTTTTCTACAGCAGCTGTTTTTGATATCAGTGGAGGTCGATCGACTTATTAAATTCGAGGTTTTTGTTCGATTATCTTAGTTTGATTAAGTTTAGCTCGTCCAAATTTAACATCTTTTGACATAACTGGAGCAAAAATCATTATTGACCAGTAAATTAGTAAAATAAAAATGGAAATTGTCTTCATAATTATTATATACGAATAAAAATTGATTTTAGATTGTTTAAATTTTGTCAAAATAATGTATTAACAATTTTCTTTAAAAAATTTTATGAAAATAATTTTAATATTTTTAATCAATATTTTCTTAATAACCGGAGTAAGTGCCGCTAGTGAAATTAAAGTATTTGAATTTACTGAAGTTGAACTTTCAGAACTAGAGGTCAGAAAGGTAAGAGGTGCAGATAATAAGACAAATTATTCAATTGGATCAAATGAAAATGGCAATTTTTTAAAAGCCACTGCTGACAATGCCGCTTCTGGTTTAGGAAAAGAGTTAAAAATAGACCTTAATAAGACACCCTTTATTAATATTACATGGAAAGTTGAGAAAGATTTATCTGGTATAAAAGAAGATACTAAGAAAGGACATGATTTTGCCGCAAGAGTGTTTGTAATTAAAAAGACAGGTGCAACACCATTATCTAATAGAGCAATAAATTATGTTTTCTCAAGTAATAATGAAATTGGATTTAATTCCCCTAGTCCATACACTAAAAAATCAATAGATAGTGTTTTGTCTACTACTAAAGATAACCTCAATGAATGGGTTACTGTAAAGGTAAATGTAAAAGAAGATTTTAAAAAATTTCATAATTTGGATGTAAATGAATTAGATGGATTAGCTATCATGTCTGATACGGACAATTCTAAAATGAAATCAATTGCTTATTTTCAGAATATTTACTTTTCTGTAGATTAATTACATTTTAAAATATTTTTTTAAAATTGTTCCAAATAATGAGAGAAGAATTGCAACAACCACATCCTCTAATGGACTTGCTTGTGGGTAACCAAAGTTCCAAGCTACAACCATTACTAACCATATAACAAAAATATTCACTATCAGTGTTATATCTTAGTTTATGTAAAATAGTTATTTTTTTGATATAATTAATTAATGCACGAAAATTTTTTTCATAAATTAAAAGTTTATTACGAGGATACAGATTCGGGTGGAGTTGTTTATTATGCGAATTATCTTAAGTTTTTAGAAAGAGCTAGAACAGAGGCTTTGTTTTCAATTGGGTTTAGTAATAAAAAAATTCAAGAAGAATTTGAAGCATTAATAATAGTTAAATCTTGCAATATTGAGTATAAAAAATCTGCATTTCTAGAAGATGAATTAACTATTAGATCTTTTGTGAAATCTATAACTAAAACATCTTTTTTTATGAATCAAATAATTTCAAAAGATGAAAAAATTATTGTAGAGGCTCAAGTGCATTTGGTTTTTATTGATAAAAATGGAAAACCAATAAAAATCCCTGAAGATATATATTCAAAATTTAAACCTTATTTTTGTGACACGATTAAAGCTTAGAAATTTTTTTGGCCTTTCTAAATAATCTATTAATCATAGCATGAGTTACAACTTTGGTATTAACATTTCTTGGACTAGGATGATAGCAAGCTATTAAAATTTTATTATCAGGTAATAGATATTTTTTACCATGTTTAAATTCAAATTTATTATTAATATTAAATTTTTTTTTGTAAATTTTTACACAATTATCGAATGCTACCTTACCAAGCGTTACAATAACTTTTATTTTTTTTAGATAATCAATTTCTTTTATAAAATAGTTTGAGCATTGACTTAATTCTTCATTCATAGGTTTGTCACTTGGAGGAACACATTTTAAAATATTTGTTATATATGTAGATTTTAATTTTAAACCATCATCTTTATTTTCAGAAAAATCTTGATTAGATATTTTGACAGAAAAAAGACTTTTAAAAAGAAAATTTCCAGATTTATCTCCTGTAAAAGCTCTACCTGTTCTTGTTCCCCCATGAGCTGCAGGAGCTAAACCAACAATCATTAATCTTGCATTTATATCGCCAAAACCAGTAACAGGTTTTCCCCAATATTTTTCATTAAAATTTTGTTTTCTTTTTTCCAATGATATTTTTTTTATAAAATTTGCTAAACGAGGACATTTTTTGCATTTAACTATTGTTTTATTTAATTTTTTAAACTTAATGTTCATTAATGAAATTACTAAATATTATATTAATTATATTTATAGCTTTAACAAACGAAATTAAAGCAGATTCAAAAAATCAACTTTTTGAAAAACTTCAAAAAGGGGGTAATTTAATTTTTATCAGACACGCTTATGCACCTGGAAATGGAGATCCTGATAATTTTGATATTAAGGATTGTTCTACTCAGCGAAATTTAAGTGATACAGGAAGAAAGCAATCAGAAAAAATTGGAAATTTTTTTAATGAAAATAAAATCCCAATAGATTTAGTGATTTCAAGTGAATGGTGCAGATGCAAAGAAACAGCTTTAATAGCATTTGATAAATTCAAAACAAAGAATTTTTTAAATTCATTTTATAGTGCAAAATTTGCTAAAAATAAAAAATTTCAAATGTTAAATCTTGAAAAATATATTGATAATTGGAATGAAGATAAGAATTTAGTTCTGATTACACATTATGTGGTAATATCTGAAATATTAAATTATGCTCCAAGTTCAGGAGAAATTGTAATATCAGATAAAAATTTTGAAATAATAGGAAATATAGAAATAGATTATTAAATATTATGTCCTCTAAAAGAGCTATGAAACAAGCACAAAAACAAGCTTACGCTAAACACAGAAGTAATATTACTAATAGTCGATTTAACAAAAAAGATAGAAATTCTACAAAAAATAAAAAAAAACGTTAACTTTCTTTTTTAAATTTTTCAATTTTTTTACAGGTAGAAATTTTTGAGATACCCACTTCATCATTTAGCACAGTTTTCATGAAAATTTCTTGTTTTCCTTTTTCAAATAAAATTTGAGTATAAAATTGTGGGTAGCCATGTTTATGAGTTAATATCCTTCCATTTTCCTCGTAAATATTTCTTACATAAGAATTTTTCTTTTTCACACTAAGATCTGTAATTCTATATTTTTGATATGTTTTTTCTTTATAAATATAATTTCTGGTCATTATTAACTCATTCAGATTGAGAATATATTCGTTCTTTATAAACTCATCTTGTTGATCATCACACAAACTCATAATAATTACTTCTGATTTAAGCTGTTGTGCAGGAATTAATACAAATAGAATAATTATAAATTTTAAAAAATTATTCTTTTTCATTTTTGTCAGCAAAAAATAATCCTATCAAAAGTAGAGCAGTCCATCCTAATCCTAAAAGGCCCTTGAATACACTGGTATCGGCACTCCAGATATCAAGAAACAAAGCACCAAAAATAAGACCCAAAATATAAACTATTATAACAATTGTAACTTTACTCATTTTTTAAATTTTTTTTAAAAAGAGAGATACCATTTTCAATTTTATATGTATAGGACTCTTCAAAACTTTTTAATTGCCATCCAGTTAGTCTTTTTTTGATTGTTGTAATATTTTTAAGCTTCCATTCTTCTAGAGTTTCTTCTGATTTCCATTTCTGTTTTTCAGCATTGGTTCTTCCACAACCATAACAATAACCTGTCTTGGGATCAGTTTTACAAATACTTATACAGGGTGAAATAACCATATTAATATTATAGAGGAAATATAATCTAATTTACAATAAATGTCGTTGGACAAATAGTTTCAATAATATATAAAACGACTTAATTTGTGGGGCGATGGCGGAATTGGTAGACGCGTCGGTCTTAGGAACCGATAGAGCAATCTGTGAAGGTTCGAGTCCTTTTCGCCCTACCATAACTAAATTATGAAAGTTACAATAGAAAATAAAAAAGGTTTAAACAAAGATCTTAAAGTATTCGTAGATAAAAAAACTATGAATACCTACATGGATGATAAATACGAAGAAATTAAGGGAACAGTAAATTTAAAAGGTTTTAGACCCGGAAAAGTCCCCAGAGAAATTTTAAAAAGACAATTTGGCAAAGCAGTTTTTAATGAAGTATTAGACAAAGTTATAAAAGATACTTCAACTAAAGCATTGGAGGAAAATAAAATTAAACCAGCAGGTCAACCAAAATTAGACTTAAAAACTTATGGTGAAGATAAAGATTTAGAATATATAATATCTGTAACTGAACTTCCAAAAGTTGAAATTAAGTCAATAGAAAATATAAAATTTGACCAATACTCAGTTAAAATAGACAATAGTGAGTCTGATAAAAGAATAAAAGAAATTGCAAAAAATCAACCCAATTTTAAAGATGCTTCAGAAAATTCTAAAGCTAAAGAGGGAGACCTTGTAGCTTTTGATTACACAGCAACGGTAGATAATAAAACTTTTAAAGGTGGAGAAGGTAAAAATACTCAGCTTACTCTAGGTAAAGATTTATTTTTAAAAGGTTTTGACAAACAGTTATTAGGCGTAAAAAAAGGAGATGAAAAAACTGTAGAGGCTGTATTACCTGAAAATTTTCCTGAAAAAGAATTGATAAATAAAAAAGCAAAATTTGTTTGTAAGATTTTAACTATTAAAAACCCTGAAGAAACTAAAATAGACGATGAGTTTGCAAAAAATTTAGGTGCAAAAGATCTTAAAGATCTGAAATCTTTAATATCAAAACAAATAAACGATGAATATACAAATTCGTTAGACCGATTTTCAAAAAATCAAATATTAAAGGAAATTGAAAAATTCAAAGTTTCTGAGATACCTGAAAATTTAATTGAGGATGAAATTAAGATTTTATCACAAGGAATGTCTGAAGAAGATGCAAAAAAAAGTAGAAAAAATTTTGAAGATGTCGCAAAAAAAAGAATTAAAGTAGGTTTAGTTTTAAATGAATTTGGAGAAAAAAATCAAATTAAAGTTACAGAACAAGAATTACAAGCTGAAGTTCAAAAACAAATAAGAATGATGCCAGGCCAAGAAAAAATGGTAATGGATTTTTATCAAAAAAATCCGTCAGCACTTTCTAGTTTAAGAGGAACAGTATATGAGGAAAAAATTCTAAAGTTAATTAAAGAAAAAGCTAAGCCTAATAAAAAAGAAATTTCAAAAGATGAAGCAGAAAAAATTTTAAAACAATCTCAATTACAGGAATACAGTCACCCCAATAAGGATGAAAAAAAAGTTGAAGATAAAAAGTTAAGTAGTAATAAAACTAAGCCTAAATCGACAAAAATTAAACCTCCGGTTAAAAAATCAAAAAAAGTTAGCAAAAAGTAATCTCAAGTTGTATAAGTAAAACGAATCAACTTATGACAAACAAAATATCAGAATTTATGAGTACTCTAGTTCCCATGGTTGTTGAACAATCAAGTAAAGGTGAGCGTGCATATGATATTTATTCAAGATTATTAAAAGAAAGAATTATCTTTTTAACAGGTCAGATAAATGACAACGTTGCTTCACTGGTAACAGCACAACTTTTATTTTTAGAGGCAGAAGATCCTAAAAAGGAAATTTATTTGTATATTAATAGTCCAGGTGGATTAGTTACTGCTGGATTGGGAATTTATGATACAATGAAATATGTAAAGCCTGATATTTCTACTTTATGCATTGGTCAAGCTGCATCTATGGGTTCATTTTTACTTTCAGCAGGAACAAAAGGTAAAAGATTTTCATTACCAAATTCTAGGATAATGGTTCATCAACCATCTGCAGGTTTTCAAGGTCAAGCAACTGATATAGAAATTCATGCAAATGAGGTTTTGTCTTTGAAAAAAAGATTAAACGAAATTTATTCAAAACATACTGGAAAAACAGTAGAAGAAATAAAGTTAGCTCTTGAGAGAGATAATTTTATGACTGCTGATGCAGCAAAATCTTTTGGATTAATAGATGAAGTAGTAGAGAAAAGATCTTAAAATACTATATATTGATTTTAGCTTATTCGAAACTTGATTAGTAACTAGTTCTTATAATAAAGTAATTAAATTGATTCGTTATAAAATTTATGAGCACTAATAACAAAAATATCCTTTACTGTTCTTTCTGTGGAAAGAGCCAACACGAAGTAAGAAAACTTATAGCTGGTCCTACAGTTTTTATTTGTGATGAATGTGTTGAATTATGTATGGATATTATTAAGGAAGAAAGTAAAGACACTTTTGTAAAACATCAAGACGGTCTTCCTTCACCTAAAGAAATTTGTTCAGTATTAGATGATTATGTAATTGGTCAGGCACATGCAAAAAAAGTTTTGTCTGTTGCAGTTCATAATCACTATAAGAGATTAAATTATGAAAATAAAACTAGTAAAAATGTTGAACTTGCTAAATCAAACATTCTTTTGGTAGGTCCTACAGGATGTGGAAAAACTTTATTAGCTCAAACTTTAGCAAGAATTCTTGATGTACCTTTTACCATGGCTGACGCAACTACACTTACAGAAGCTGGTTATGTAGGAGAAGATGTTGAAAATATTATTTTAAAATTATTACAAGCAGCAGATTACAATGTTGAAAAAGCTCAAAGGGGCATTGTTTATATAGATGAGGTTGATAAAATAAGTAGAAAATCAGAGAACCCTTCAATAACAAGAGATGTTTCTGGCGAAGGTGTTCAGCAAGCTTTATTAAAGATTATGGAGGGGACAGTTGCAAGTGTTCCACCTCAAGGAGGAAGAAAACACCCTCAACAAGAATTTTTACAAGTTGATACAACTAATATTCTTTTTATATGTGGTGGTGCCTTTGCAGGTCTTGATAAAATTATTTCTCAAAGAGACAAAGGAACATCAATTGGTTTCGGAGCTGATGTTAAAAATACACAAGATAAAAAAACAGGAGAATGGATGAAAGGTTTAGAACCAGAAGATTTATTAAGATATGGTTTAATTCCAGAATTTATAGGTCGATTACCAATGATTGCGACTTTAGAAGATTTAGATGAAAAATCTTTAATTAAGATTTTAGGAGAACCAAAAAATTCATTAACAAAACAATACCAAGAATTATTCAAACTAGATGGCGCAAAATTAACTTTCAGAGATAATGCTTTAAAAGAAATAGCACTTAAAGCAATTAAGAAAAAAACTGGAGCTAGGGGTCTAAGATCAATATTAGAAAATATTCTATTGAAAACTATGTATGATTTACCTAGTCAAGAAAATATAGAAGAGGTTATAGTTGATGCCTCTGCGGTAAAAGGTCAGTCTCAGCCAATAATCGTTCACTCAAAAACTGACAACAAATCCAAGACAAACAAGACTACAGCGGCCTAATATCCTTAATAAGTTAGAAAAAGGTATTGCAATATAAATTATAATATCCATATTTAAGGTCATGGACGTTAAAATTTCATTACCACTACTTCCTCTTAGAGATATAGTAGTTTTCCCTAGCATGGTAATTCCATTATTTGTTGGGAGAGACAAATCTATTTCAGCTTTAAATGAAGTAATGAAAAAAGATAAAAAAATAATCTTAGTCACTCAAAAAAATTCTGAAATCGATGATCCAAAAAAAACAGATATTTTTACATACGGTTGTGAAGGAAATATTCTTCAGCTTTTAAAATTACCTGATGGAACTGTAAAAGTTCTAGTCGAAGGTGTCAAAAGAGTAAAATTACTAGATTTTAAAGATAATGAAAAATTTATTACTTGTGATTTCACTCCATACAATGATGTGGTTAATAAAGATGAAGACTTATATCCTTTAGCAGCTACAGCTCTAAGAAGACTAGAAAAGCTTACATCGATAAATAAAAAAATATCAAATGAAACAATAAATACTATTAAGCAATTAAAAGACCCTTCTCAAATTGCTGACAATATTGCATCACATATAACAGCTACAATATCTGAAAAACAACAAATATTCGAAACTGCAGATGTTAAAAAAAGATTAAACTCAATTGTCAAAATAATGGAAAATGAGACAAGCATTATTGGTGTTGAAAAAAGAATTCGTGGCAGAGTTAAAACTCAAATGGAAAAAACTCAAAGAGAATATTATTTAAATGAACAATTAAAAGCTATCCAAAAGGAATTAGGTGAAATTGAAGATGGTAAAGATGAAAGTACTAGTCTAAATAAAGCTATTCTCAAATCAAAGATGCCTAAAGAGGTTGAAAAAAAATGTTTACAAGAACTTAAGAAATTAAAAAATATGAGTCCTATGTCAGCTGAAGCAACAGTCGTTAGAAATTATTTAGATTGGATGACAGAACTTCCTTGGTACAAAAAAAGTGAGGTGGATATAGATTTAACCAAAGCTTTGAACGTTCTTGATAAAGATCATTTTGGATTAGAAAAAGTTAAAGAGAGAATAGTTGAATTTTTAGCTGTTCAAAAAAGAATGGACAAAATTAAGGGACCAATATTATGCTTAGTCGGTCCCCCTGGTGTTGGAAAAACATCTTTAGGAAAATCAATAGCTAGAGCTACCAATAGAGAATTTGTTAGAATGTCTGTGGGTGGTATGAGAGATGAAGCTGAAATTAGAGGTCATAGAAGAACTTACATTGGATCTTTACCTGGGAAAATAATTCAGATGATGAAGAAAGCTGGAACAAAAAATCCATTAATTTTATTAGATGAGATTGATAAAATTGGTAACGATTACAGAGGAGATCCTTCTTCAGCTCTTTTAGAAGCTTTAGACCCAGAACAAAATACATCATTTAATGATCATTATCTTGAAGTCGACTATGATTTATCAGATGTAATGTTTGTTACAACTGCAAATACTTTAAACATTTTACCACCTTTATTAGATAGGATGGAAGTAATTAGACTAGCTGGCTATACAGAGGATGAAAAAATTAATATTGCCAATAAGTATCTTCTACCTAAGCAGATAAAAGATAATGGTGTTAAAGAAAATGAAATGAAAATAGGTAATGATATAATTAAAGAAATAATTAGAAGTTATACGAAAGAATCTGGAGTAAGAAATCTTGAGAGAGAAATTTCAAAAGTTGCCAGAAAAGTTGTTAAAAAAGTTGTTTCTGGTGAGGAGAAAGAAGTCAATATTGAAACTAAAAATTTACCTGATTTTCTTGGCGTTCCAAAGTATAAATTTGGAGAACTAGAAACTGAAAATAGAGTTGGTATAGTAACTGGCTTAGCTTGGACTGAATATGGTGGAGAAATTTTAAAAGTAGAAACTGTAACAATGCCAGGAAAAGGTAGAATGCAAATTACAGGTAAGTTAGGTGATGTCATGCAAGAGTCTGTAAAAGCCGCAAAATCATTTGTGAGATCAAAATGTTTAGAATATGGAATAATTCCACCATTGTTTGAAAAAAAAGATTTTCATATTCATGTACCCGAAGGAGCAACTCCAAAAGATGGACCATCAGCTGGTATAGCCATGGTTACATCTATAGTTTCTTCGATCACCACTATTCCCGTTAGAAAAGACGTTGCTATGACTGGTGAGGTTACTTTAACAGGTCAAGTATTACCTATAGGTGGTTTAAAAGAAAAATTATTAGCAGCACACAGAGCTGGAATTAAAGAAGTTTTAATTCCAAAAGAAAATGAAAAAGACTTAGTTGATATGCCAAAAAAAATATTAGATGAAATAAAAATAACTCCTGTAGAATATGCAGATGAAGTCTTAAAAATTGCTTTAACAAAGGAACTTAAAAAGACTGAGTGGGTTGAGGTTGATCTAGCTAAAAAAGATGATAAATCTCAAGCAAGTATACAATAAAATTTATAATGGAATTATTGATAATTTTATTTGTTGCAGTTTTTCTCATTTATTATTTATTCAGACCAATATCAAAAAAAGAGGAAGATAATTTTAACTCCAAAAATAATTGGAGAGGTGGATTTTAAAAAATTTTCTACGATTTATAACAATTAATAAATCTTGACGTTATTAGACTGAGAGATATAACCACTATTTTGGTTATGGGCGGTTAGCTCAGTTGGTAGAGCATCTCGTTTACACCGAGGGGGTCAAAGGTTCGAGTCCTTTACTGCCCACCAAAAGAATCAAAAGTGGGGGTGTAGCTCAGTTGGTTAGAGCGATCGCCTGTCACGCGATAGGTCGAGGGTTCGAGTCCCTTCACTCCCGCCACTTAATACTTTACTCTTGATAATCGTTATCAATAAGCCTGTATATTTTGAATAATGTGACCTATCACCACTTCATCTAGCTTTAAAAAATGATATATATTCCCA
>CACKDD010000006.1 GCA_902598825.1 uncultured Pelagibacteraceae bacterium
AGCTAGATTTCGAAATCCTGTAATACCAGATTGTAAATTAATTCTTAACATAGAAGCCATAAGATCGCATGGTCGTGTCTGGAAATATAAAGGAGAAGCATTTGTTGATGATAAGAAAATGGCAGATGCAGTTTGGTCTGCTACAATTGTAGACAAGAAATAATTAGCAATAATTTTTGATAACATAAAAAGATATGCTTTGATAAAAGCTAGCATGTCTAATCCATTCTTTATTAATAAAGGACCTTTTAATATTTCTGAGCTTTTAAAATTATTAAATTCAAAAACTAAAACAGAAAAAGAACAAAAGATAGTTGATATAAAAGATCTAGTAAGTGCTGAAACTAATTGTATAACTTTTTTTCATTCAAAAAAATATCAGGATTTAGCTAAAAAGACAAAAGCTTCATACTGTATTACTACAGATAATTTTAAAGAATATTTACCTTCTCAGTGTAAATCAATTATTGTGGAAAATGTATTAATTGCCACTTCCTTGATTACTGCGAAATTTTATCCTAATTCAGTTGAAGATGAATTTGACAATTCAGTGAATAATATTGAAAAAACCGAATTTAAAAAAACTGTAAATTTTGGAAAGAATGTTTTAATTGGTAATAAAGTAAAAATAGGATCTAATTCTTTAATAGGTCATAATACCATCATTGAAAAAAATGTTCAAATTGGAAACAATTGTAAAATTGGTTCTAATGTTATTTTGAGAAATTCTATTATAAAAGATAATGTAACTATATTAGATAATTGTGTTATTGGTAAAAAAGGTTTTGGTTTTTTTCCTAAATCAAATGAGAACCTGAGGTATCCTCATATAGGTATAGTTATTATTAATGAAAACTGTGAAATAGGATGTGGTGCAACAATTGATAGAGGGTCAATGTCTAATACGGAAATAGGCAAAAATACTTTTCTCGATAATCAAATTCATATAGCTCATAATGTCAAAGTAGGTGAGAATACAATAATAGCTGGACAAGTTGGTATTGCTGGAAGTTCAATAATTGGAAATAATGTTAAAATTGGCGGTCAAGCTGGAATTTCTGGTCATTTAAGAATTGGAGATAATGTTGATATAGCTGGTGGTAGTGGTGTAATAAAAAGTATTCCAAATAATTCTAAAGTGATGGGCTATCCAGCAAAAAAAATACGAGAATTTTTAAAAGAGAGTAGATAATGATTCATAACACAGCAATAATAGATCCAAAGGCAAAAATTTCTTCTGGTGTTAGTATAGGTGCTTTTACAGTTATTGGACCAAATGTTGAGATAGGTGAAAATACAATTATTCAATCTCATGTAAGTATTATAGGAAATACTAAAGTTGGAAAAAATAATAAGATATATCCATTTGCCTCAATAGGAAATGATCCTCAAGACTTAAAATTTGATGGAGAGGTAACGAAATTAGAAATTGGTGATAATAACAAGATTAGAGAATATGTTACGGTCAATCCTGGAACAAAAGGTGGAGGAGGTTTGACTAAAATAGGAAATAACTGTTTGTTTATGGTTTCATCTCATATAGCACATGATTGTCTGGTAGAAGATAATGTTATATTAGCAAATAATGTTCCACTAGGAGGACATGCTCATATTGAGGAAAACGTTATAATAGGGGGTAATTCAGCAGTTCAACAATTTACTAGAGTAGGAAAATCTTCAATGATTGGTGGTATGTGTGGAGTAGTTAGGGATATAATCCCATACGCAATGGTTCATGGCAATAGAAGTATTCTTCAAGGATTAAATTTGATTGGCTTAAGAAGAAAAAATATACCAAATAAAGAAATCTTAATTTTAACAGAAGCTTATAAAGAAATATTTAAAGATGAAAATTTAACTACTAATTTGAAAAACTTGAAAGAAGAGTTTAAAAAAAATGATCTAGTTAATGATGTAGTAAAGTTTTTAGAAAAAGATAAAAAAAGACCAATTTGCACACCTTTTTCAAAATAAAATGATAGGACTATTCTTAGGTGATACTGACTTTTCAGAGGTTGTACTTAAGAAAATCAAAAAATTAAAAAAAAATTATTTTGTTATTGATTTTTCTAAAAATAATAAATTTAAAAAAGACAAAAACTCTTATCGAATAAGTATAGGTAAATTTGGTAAAATTATAGATTTAATCAAGGAAAAAAAATCTAAAAAAGTTCTATTTGCAGGAAAAATTGCAAAACCTAAATTTTCATCTCTTAGATTAGATTTTAAAGGGATTTATTATATGCCAAGTGTAATTAAAGCAGCAAAACTTGGTGATGCAGCTATTATAAAAGCAATTATACAGATCTTAAAAAATGAAAAAATAAAGGTAATCAGTTCAATATTTTACAATCCAGAATTAGCTTTGAATAGAGGTATTTACACAAAAGCTAAACCATCCAAAATTGATAGAAATTCTATTAAGAAAGGTATTAGTTTTTTTAATAAATTTAATAATCTTGATCATGTACAAGCACTAATTATTAAAGGTGGTAAAGTAATATCCAAAGAAGATAATCGAGGAACAAAAAAAATGTTATCAAATCTTAAAAATAGTTCTGGTGGTATTTTGATTAAATTTCCCAAAAAAAAACAAGATCTCAGAATGGATCTACCAACTGTAGGGCTAAATACTTTTAAAGACTGTAAAAAATTTGGTTTAAAGGGAATAGTTCTTAAGTCAAAAAAGAATATTTTTTTAGATAAACTTAAATGTATTAATTTTGCAAATAGAAACAGAATATTTATTAAAATTATATGAAAAAAATATTTATTTTAACAGGTGAGCCTTCTGGTGACAAACTAGCATCGGAGGTAATTTCTAAACTTAAAAACAACAACCCAAATATTGAATATCTATCTGTTGGAGGATCAAACTTAAAAAATTTAGGTATTAAATCTATATTTGACTTAAAAGATATTACATATCTAGGATTTACTAGTGTTTTGTTAAATATCTTAAAGATAAGAAAAAAGATTAATACAACTGTAGAAGAAATTATTAAGTTTAATCCAGATATTTTATTTAGTGTTGATAGCCCAGATTTTACGATGAGAGTTGCTGAAAAAGTAAAAATAATAAACCCTAAAATAAAAACTATTCATTATGTTGCTCCTCAAGTCTGGGTTTGGAGAGAAAGTAGAGTTAAAAAGATCAAAAATTTCATTGATCATATTCTTTTACTATTCGATTTTGAAAAGAAATATTTTGATAAGGAGAATATTAAGAACACATTTGTTGGTCATCCTTTAATAGAAAATCAAAAAAAGATTAAAACAAATTTAGATAATTTCTTAACTGATAGTAAAGAGATTATTTCTATATTTCCTGGTAGTCGAAAGTCAGAGACAACAGTTCTGCTACCAATTCTTTTAGATTTTATTCAACTTATGAACCAAAAAAGTTTGGAATATTCATTTGTTTTTCATTCTACAGAAGAGAACAAAGAATTTATTGTTAATTCAATTAAGGATAAAAACACTGAGAACCTACATGTAATCTCTGATGATGAACTTAAATCTCAAGTTTTATCTAAATCTATTTTTGCTATTTGTAAGTCTGGAACTGTTTCTTTACAAGTATGTAATGCTCAAATTCCTTCAATCATTATCTATAAATTAAATTTTATAAATTTTATGATCTTTAAATTTTTAGTTAACGTAAGATTTGCTAATATTATTAATATTATTAATAATAAAGAAGTAATACCCGAACTATTGCAAAGTGAGTGTAATGCTAATGAAATTTTTAAGTCAGTTAATTATTTATTAAGAAAACCAGATTTAATCAAAAAACAACTAGAGGAATGCAATAAAACTCTAGAAGGGATTAGATCTAAATCCTCATCCTCTACAGAGGCATCATTAATTTTACAAAACTATCTTGTTACTTAATCTTTTTGTCACTTCTTCTTTGCCTAATGATATGATTATATCATAAATACCTGGCCCAAACTTTGAACCGGTTAAAGCTATTCTTAATGGTTGACCAACACCTTTAAAATTTGTGTCATTAGATTTAATTAGCCCATTGATTATTGGTTCTAATGCTTCTTTGTTAAGTTCAGTAATTTTTTCAAATTCATTTTTAAAGTCTGAAATGACTTTTTTGGCTTTGTTATCAATCAATTTAAGATCTTCTTGATTAAAATTGATTTCATCAACCATTATATACTGACCATTAATAAAAATATCTTCTAATGTTTTGGCCTTATTTTTTAAGAAAGTTAGGGATTTTTTAATTTTATTTTGCTTTTCAGATTTAATTTCATTTTTAAATAATTTACAGTAATTCATAAACTGATCGTATAAGTCTTTTTCATCAATATTTTTTATATAGTGTTCATTCATTGATAGAATTCTGCTCATATCAAGTTTTGATGGTGATTTGCCTATTCCTTCCAAATTAAAATGTTTTATACTTTCTTCTAAAGTGAATATTTCCTTATCTTTGAAAGACCAACCCAATCTGAGTAGATAATTTCTAAGAGCATTAGGCATGATACCGATTTTAGAAAAATCATCTAATGTTGAAGTCTTATCTCTTTTTGAGAGTTTTTTTCCTTCAATCGTCTGGATTAATGGTATGTGAGCAAAAGAAGGCAAATCCCAATTCATTGCTTGATAAATTTGAATTTGTTTAAAAGTATTTATTTTATGATCATCTCCTCTAATGATATGAGTCATATTCATTTGATGATCATCTACAGAGGCCGATAAGTTATATGTAGGAGTACCATCATTTCTTAATATTATAAAATCTTCGATAGTGTTGTTTTCTATTTCCACATCACCTTGAACTAAATCTTTCAGTATAGTCGATCCTTCTATTTTACTTTTAAACCTTATAACTGGTTTTATATCTTTTGGCGCATCAGTTTCTTTTTTATCCCTCCATTTTCTGTCGTAGATATAGGGAATTTTTTTTTGCCTTGATCTCTTCTTTTGTTCTTCTATTTCCTCGTTTGAACAATAACATTTGTATGCATGACCATTTTTTAATAATTCATTAGCAATTTTAATATGATCGTCTATTTTTTTTGATTGAATATATTCTTCCCCGTCATGAGTAATACCTATCCATTTTAAAGATTGTATAATTTGTTTTTTGTATTCATCTTTTGATCTTTCCTTGTCAGTATCTTCAATTCTTAAATAAAAATCACCATTTTGGTTTTTAGAATATAACCAATTAAATAGAGCAGTTCTTATTCCACCAATATGTAGTGGACCAGTAGGTGATGGAGCAAATCTAGTTGCTACTTTTTTCATTGAAATTGTTTAGACTATTTTACTAGAAGTTTCTATATAAAGATACTAAAACGCCTTGAACTTTAACTCTATCTGGACCAAAGATTTTAGTTTCGTAGTTTTTATTGGCGCTTTCTAGCGCAACTACCTTGCCTTTTTTTCTAATTCTTTTAAGCATAGCTTCATGTTCATCTATTAAGGCTACTACAATTTTTCCGTTATCTGCAGTATCGGTTCTTTTGATAATAACTGTATCACCTTCGTTAATTCCTGCTTCTATCATTGAGTCACCTTGAACTTTTAGACCAAAATAGTCACCGTTCTTTTCTAAATTGCTTGGTAAAGGAATTCTTGAAACCTCATTTTGTATAGCTTCAACCGGTGTCCCTGCTGCTATCTTACCTAAAACTGGCACTTCAACATCGTCAGATAATGGTTTTTCTTCATCTAAACCACCCTTTATAACGCTAGGAGAAAAACTGTTATAAATATCATTAGCTGATGCGGTTTCTGGCAATTTGATAACTTCTAGAGCTCTTGCTTTATGAGCAAGTCTTTTAATAAATCCTCTTTCCTCTAATGCACTAATTAGTCTATGAATTCCTGATTTAGACTTTAAATTTAATGACTCTTTCATCTCTTCATATGAGGGAGATACACCTGAGCTTCTCAACTTCTTGTTGATAAATAACAGCAGGTTTTTTTGTTTTTTAGTAAGCATAAGAACAAATATCGTACAAAATCTGTTCTACAAAAGTTCTCATAAATAAACAATAGTAAAAATAATGGCCAAAATAAAGGTTTTTTTGATCAAAGAACTGAAAAAATCGAGTTATTTTTTAAATTTTTTAAAAGTGATTCACCGATTAAAAAAGTTTTAATAGAAGTTTTTTTAGATAATTCTAAGAGTTCATCTTTTGTTTTAATACCACTCTCAGAAACTAAGGGCCCCTTATGATTTATTAATACATCATGAATATCGTAAGTTGTATTTATATCTGTTTTTAAAGTTTTTAGGTTTCTATTATTTATACCAATCAAAGCTTCATTAAAACGCAAAGCTCTTTTAGCTTCCTCTACAGTATGTACCTCTACAATTATTGACATATTATGTTTTAAAGCTTCATCATATATTTCTGATGCTAGATTATCCGATACTCCAGCCATAATTATAAGTATTGCATCTGCCCCATAACTTTTAGCAAGTGGTACTTGATACTTATCAATAAAGAAATCTTTACAAAGAATAGGTAAGTCTATTTTTTCTTTTATTTTACTTATATGTAAAGAGTTTCCTAAAAAAAAATCTTCTTCGGTGAGTACTGATAAACAAGTAGCTTTATTTTGGTAATATATATTTGCTATCTGTACAGGGTCATAATTATCAAGGATTACCCCAGCTGAGGGACTTGCTTTTTTTATTTCTGCAATAATTGAAAACTTTTGAGCTTTTAAGTTATTTTCAATTTTTTCTTTAAAATTTAAAAATGTATCATTTTTATCAATTATATCTTTTAAAGATTCTAATTCTAAGGTTTTTTTAAGATTATTAATTTTTATAATCTTTTTTTCGATTATTTTTTCAAGTATATTTTTAGACATTTTGAATTTTATCTAAATGTTTAATAGTTTTTCCAGACAAAATATGCTCTCTAGCATGATTATAAGCATCTGCAAAGTCTTGATGTGTTCCATTAACAACTAATCCAGCACTAGCATTTAAGCAAACTGCCTTAGAAAAATCATTATCTTCACCTTTAAATATATTTATCATTTTTTCAGCATTAAACTTTGCATCATCGCCAATGAGATTTTCAAATTTGTTTGCATTAACATTTAATTTTTTTGGATCTATTATAATTTCTGAAATTTTTTTATCTTTTAATTGTGTGATATTAGTTTGAGCATAAGGAGATATTTCATCTAAACCATCCTTACTGTTTACAATCCATGCAAATTCTATTTCTAAATTATTTAAAGCATTGGCAAAAATCTTTAGCAGTTTTTTATCAAAAACACCGACAACTTGTTTTTTAACTAGGGCAGGGCTACTTAGCGGTCCAATCATATTAAATATAGTTCTTTTACCAATTTTTTTTCTAGTTGGTCCCACAAATTTCATAGCACTATGATAGTTAGGTGCAAACATAAAACCAAAATTATTCTTTTTTATTTGATCTTGAATATCATTTGGCTCTAAATCAATTTTAATATTTAATGCTTCTAAAACATCTCCAGATCCACATTTTGAAGATACAGCTTTGTTTCCATGTTTTGCAACTTTCACACCCATACTTGCTAATAATAATGCTGAAGCAGTTGATATATTAAGTGTATTCATACCGTCTCCACCTGTTCCACAAGTATCAATACAATTGTTCACATTAACTCTCTTAGATTTTTCTCTTAAAATATATACACCCCCAGCAATTTCATTAGAGGTCTCACCTTTTTCAGATAGTAACGTTAAAAAATCAAATATTTCTTGATCATTTGCCTTACCTTCCATCAATATTTCGAAAGCGGCTTTACTTTCATCAAATGATAAATCTTGTTTAGCCCTTATTTTATCAATGAAATCCTTCATCATTTTTTTAGTTTTATAAAATTTTTTAAAATTTTAATTCCAATCTTAGTTTTAATACTTTCAGGATGAAATTGCACTCCATGAACATTGTATATTTTGTGATTTACACCCATTATTAATCCATCTTTTGTTTCTGCAGTAATTTCAAGGTCTTTGGAAAGAGTTTTTTTATCAATTATTAAACTATGGTATCTTGTTGCTTCAAAAGTTTTTGGAAGATTTTTTAATATTCCAGTTTTTTTTGAAAAAATAATACTAGTTTTCCCGTGCATAAGTTTTCGAGTCTGAATGATTTTAGAACCAAATACTTGTCCAATTATTTGATGACCTAAGCAAACTCCAAGAATAGGTATTTTTTTATAAAGAGATCTTACTATTTTTAGACAATTTCCAGACTGATTGGGGTTTCCAGGACCTGGTGAAATTACAATTTTATTATATCTTTTTTTGATTATTTCTTTAGAGGTAATTTTATCATTTCTAACAACTTCAACATTGACATTTAAAGATGATAAATAGTGAAATAGATTAAAGGTAAAACTATCGTAATTATCTATTAATAAAACTTTCATTATCTTAATGCATTAATTAAAGCTTTAGCTTTATTTACAGTTTCTTCATATTCTTTTTTGGGAACACTATCTGCTACTATACCAGCTCCAGCTTGAACATAAAATTTATCTTTTTTTGCTACTGCTGTTCTTAAAGCTATACAAGTATCAAATTCTCCATTTGCAGAAAAATATCCAATTCCACCAGCATAGACTTTTCTTCTTGATTTTTCTAATTCATCAATAATTTCCATTGCTCTTATTTTTGGAGCCCCAGAAACAGTTCCAGCAGGAAAACCAGCAAGCAATGATTTAAATTTAGAAAATTTTTTATTATAATCTCCAATTACATTAGAAACTATATGCATAACATGTGAATATTTTTCAATAACAAAACTCTCAGTAACTTTAACTGTATTTACTTTTGATACCTTTCCAGCATCATTTCTCCCTAAATCAAGTAACATTAAATGTTCTGAAAGTTCTTTTTTATCTTTAAGAAGATCTTTTTCATAAAACTTATCTTGAGTCATAGTTTTTCCTCTAGGCCTAGTACCTGCAATAGGTCTTACTGTAATTTTATTATCTCTCAATCTGACCAAGATTTCAGGACTGGCACCTATTATTTGAAAGTCTTTAAAATTAAAAAAAAACATAAAAGGTGAAGGATTAGTTATTCGAAGTTTTTTATAAATATCTAATGGTTTCTTTGTAAGTTTTGTTTCAAATCTTTGACTTAAAACTACCTGAAAAATATCACCAATTTTAATGTATTTCTTAGCTTTATTAACCATACTTAGGAATTTATTCTTTGATGTATTTGACTTTACATTAATTTTAGCTAATTTTTTTTCATTAGTTGTCTTGTCTTTTGCTTTTAACGATTGAGTGAAAAGCTTTGAAAGCTCAGATTTTATTCCTAAGTATTTTTTAGGATAATTAGATATTTTTTCATCTTTGAAGATGTTTACTATATAGAAAATTTTTTTTTTTAGATTGTCATGTATTACAAGAATTCTTGGTCTAAGAAGTCTTACATCTGGTACCTTCAAATCATCCTTACATTTATTTGGAATATTTTCTATATACCTAATAGTATCATAAGAAAAATATCCTGATATAAGTGAGGCAATTGAAGGTAAACCAGAAGGTATTTTAAATTTAAAATCCTCTATTATATTTTCAATCAATATTTGAGGTTTTTCTTTTAATTTAACTTTTTTATTATTTTTTATAAGAAACGAATTGTTATTATTAAACTCCCAAATTTTATCAGGATTTTTCCCAAATATAGTATATCTGCCTTTAATTTTACCTTTTTCGACAGACTCAAATATAAAACTATTTTTTTCTATCAAAAAATTATCTATTAGATTTAATACTTCTTTATCGCTCTGAACTTTTTTTGAACTATATATAATTTGATTTTTTTTGCTTCTATGTTGAAGCTTAAATTCTTTGAAGCTTCGATTTATTATCATTTAAGAAAATTTTTAACACGTTCTATTGCTTTTTCATTCATTACTACATCATATTTACTATTTAAAAGTAAATCATATGTTTTAAGAATACTATTTTTAGTATTTGTATTTTGTTTTAAAGAATATTCGTCAAATTTCTTATCATCAATATTAGCATTTTGTATTTGAATATCTTTAATTCTAGCTAAATAAATATTATTTTTTTCATCACTAATTAGTGTAAATGAGTTAATAGGTAGTGAATATAATAATTCAACAGAATTAATTTCAAACTTTTTATTATCTTTTACAGAATTTAATAGTAGAGATTGAGTCCTGTCTTTACCAAATTCTTGAAAATCATTATTATTGAATTGTTTTTCATTAATCTTCTTGAGTAACTTACTATTATAATCAAACTTACTTTTCTGAAATACTAGCTCTAAAACTTCTTTTTTTAATTCTTCGTCATTTAAATCGGGTGTTCTTGTTTCAGTTTTGTTTATCTTATACACAATATAATTATTTTCATATTCGATAATATCAAATTCAATATTTCTTACTTCGAATATTTTTTTTTCAATTTTTTTACTTGATGGTGAAAATCTAAAATTTGAAACATTTGTCGTTGTTATTCCATAGTTTGTTAAAATTTCTTTAAGATCTAAATTATTTGAAATTTTAATCTCTATTTCATCTATTTTATCAAAAAATGCTTGATTAAAATCATCAACTCCAATTAGTTTCTTTGGGTTTATTATCCCGTAATCAAAATCAATATAATCGACTTTAAGTTGGTCTTTATTATCCTCAATAAACTCACTAATTTCTAAATCGTTAAAACTATCTTTTTTGCGATAAAAACTATTTAAATTAACAAATTCTAATTCTAGTTTATTATTTTCTTCTTTAAAAAGTTTTTTTGTTAAAAAATTAGGTGATGTAGTACCAGCACCAATATAATCAAATAAATTTTTTTGAAGCTCTCGTCCTCTTAATCTTAGTTCGAAAGCAGGTGCTGATTGGTTGTTTTCAAGCAAAAATTTTTCGTATTTCATTCTTTCAAAATTTCCATTTTCATTATGAAAATTTTTATTGAATTTAATTTTTTTTGATAATGTTTCCTCAGAAATCAGAATATCAAAGTTTTTTACCTCTAAATCTATTAATGTAGTTGAAATTAAAGTTGATAGTAACTCTTCAATAATATTTTTATCTAAATTGTCTCTCAATGTTTGCTGAGGTATATTAGACTTATTTACATGCTCAATAAAATCTTTAGTAGATATATTGGTTTGGTTTATTTTGGCAATGTTATTTGAGTTCCCACTACTAAACATACTTCCCATCCCCCAAAACACAAATGGGATAATCATTATGAAAACTAAAAGCCCTGCAAATTTAGTTTTGGCAAAATTTCTAAAACTACTTATCATTACTATAAATTTATTGATCTATAAAAAGCAAACCTATAGATTAAAATATAGCAGATGACAAATAAATATATGTATTTTATTGCTAATTGGAAAATGTTTGGTGGTCTAAATTCCTTAAATACAATAGATAAGGTGGTCAAATTTTTTAAAGCCTTTAAAAAAAAGTAGACCTATAAAAATAATATATTGTCCACCAAGTACTTTAATAGGCCCAATGTCAAAAAGATTGAAAAAAACTAATATAGAAATTGGTGCACAAAATTGTCATGAGCAAGAATCTTATGGAGCTTTTACAGGTTCAATAAATTCTAAAATGTTAAAAAATATTGGTGCCAAGTATGTTATCATTGGTCACTCTGAAAATCGGCAATCAGGTGAAAGCAATCAATTAATCAATTTAAAAATTAAAAGTGCATTAAAATCTGGACTTAAAATAATTTTCTGTATTGGTGAAACTTTAAAAGAAAAAAGAAAAAAAATTACAAAAAAGATTTTAGAAAAACAACTTAAATTAGGTTTAGATAAAATTAATTCAAAAAAAAATATAATTATCGCTTATGAACCAGTTTGGTCAATTGGAACAGGCCTCATTCCAAAACCTAATGATCTTTATGAAACAGTAAACTTTATTAAAAAAAAAATGAAAAAAAATAAAGTACTATATGGTGGATCAGTTAACCCTAAAAATATCAATAATTTAAAATCAATAAATAATATAGATGGGTATTTAATAGGTGGGGCATCTCAAGACCCTAAAAAATTTATTGATATAATTAAAAAAAGATATAGTTAACCCCCATGGAAAATATTTTATTAATACTAAATATAATTTTAGCATTTGTTTTAGTATTATTAGTTTTAATGCAAAAATCAGAGGGGGGAGCATTAGGCATAGGTGTTTCCCAAGAAAGTTTTATGTTTTCCAGATCAGCAGGTAATTTTATGACAAAAGCAACTGCTGTGGTTGCAACTTTATTTATTATCTGTAGCTTAGGATTAACCATTGTATCAAGAGGAGACTTAGCTCCAACTTCTTCAGTTTTAGACACAATTGAGGAAAAAACTGAAGATACACCCTCAATACCAGAAAATAACAATTAATACTTTTCAATTACTTTTTTATTCGCTATAAGATAATTCCATGGCGCGATTTATTTTTGTCACGGGCGGCGTGGTTTCATCATTAGGAAAAGGACTCTCTTCAGCATCCCTAGCTTATCTTCTGCAATCAAGAGGTTACAAAGTGAGATTAAGAAAGTTAGATCCTTACTTGAATGTTGATCCAGGTACAATGAGTCCATTTCAACATGGTGAAGTATTTGTTACTGATGATGGAGCAGAAACAGATTTAGACCTTGGCCACTACGAAAGGTTTTCAGGAGTGTCTGCAAAGAAATCAGATAATATTACTACTGGAAAAATTTACAACGATGTTTTGAAAAAAGAACGTAAAGGTGAATATTTAGGTAAAACTGTTCAAGTAATACCTCACATTACAAATCGTATAAAAGAATTTATAAAAAAAGACTCCTCAAAAGAAGATTTTGTTATTTGTGAAATAGGAGGCATAGTTGGAGATATTGAGAGTTTACCTTTTGTTGAAGCAATAAGACAATTTGCGAACGATATTGGTAAACAAAATGCACTATTTGTTCACCTTACTTTAGTTCCATATTTAAAAGCATCAGACGAAATTAAAACTAAACCAACACAACACTCTGTAAAAGAACTTAGAAGTATTGGTATCCAACCTGATATTATTATTTGTAGATCAGAAAGACCAATACCTTTAGAACACAGAAAAAAGATTTCATTATTTTGTAATGTAAATATAAAGAATGTAATTGAAACAGTTGATGTAAGAACTATTTATGAAGCTCCAATAAGTTTCTATAAAGAAAAACTAGACCTACAAGTCTTAAACTATTTTAAACTAAGATCAAAAAAACCAGCGAACTTAACTCCATGGAAAAAAATTACTAAAATTATTTTGCATACAAAAAAACATGTTAATATAGCAATAATTGGTAAATATGTTGAATTGAAAGATGCTTATAAATCTTTAGATGAGGCACTTACTCATGGTGGAATAGATAATAATGTCAAGATAAACCTAATAAGAATAGATTCTGAAAAATTAAAAGTTTCAGAAATAAAATCTAGACTAAAAAATATCTCAGGAATTTTAATACCTGGTGGGTTTGGTAAAAGAGGAACTGATGGAAAAATAGCAGCTATCAAATTCGCAAGAATTAATAAGATACCATTTCTTGGAATTTGTTATGGTATGCAAATGGCAATAATTGAATTTGCTAGAAATAAATTAAATTTAAAAAAAGCTACCTCAAGTGAATTTGATAAAAAAGGTTTAGCTATTATAGGCTTGATGAATGAGTGGAACAAAGATGGTAAAAAAATTAAAGGTACAGATAAAAACTTAGGTGGCACAATGAGACTTGGTTCATATGATGCAAAACTATTAAAAAATTCAATGATTCAAAAAATTTATGGAAAAAATTTGATTAAAGAGAGACATCGTCATAGATATGAAGTGAATATTGCTTTTAAAGAAAAATTTGAAAAAAATGGTATGCATTTTTCAGGTTTATCTCCAGATGGTAATTTACCTGAAATAATTGAGTTAAAAAATCACCCATGGTTTATCGGAGTTCAATTTCATCCGGAATTTAAATCTAGACCTTTGGCCCCACATCCTTTATTCTCATCTTTTATCAAGGCATCAAAAAATCATAAATGAGTAGTATAAAAGTTAATTGCGGTAAAATTGAAATTTCAAATGATAACAAAATTTGTATCATAGCTGGTCCTTGTCAGCTCGAGTCCGAACAACACGCTATGGATATGGCTGGAAAAATTCAAGAAATTACTAAAAAATTTAATCTTGGTTTTGTTTATAAAACTTCTTTTGATAAGGCAAATAGAACCAGTCTAAAGGGAAAAAGAGGGGCAGGGTTAGAAGCTTCACTACCAGTGTTCGATAAAATAAGAAAAGAACTTAATATACCAATACTAACAGATATACACAATATTGAACAATGCTCTATAGTAAGTGGACATGTTGATGTAATTCAAATACCGGCATTTCTATGTAGACAAACTGATTTATTAATTGCTGCAGCAAAAACAAATAAAATTATTAATGTTAAGAAAGGTCAATTTTTAGCTCCTTGGGATATGGTAAATGTAACAAAAAAGATTTCAGATTCTGGAAATAAAAATATTTTAGTAACCGAAAGAGGTGCAAGTTTTGGTTATAATACACTTGTATCAGATATGAGATCACTACCAATTATGGCAAAGAATGGTTACCCGGTTATTTTTGATGCTACTCATTCTGTTCAGCAACCAGGTGGACTAGGAGAAAAAAGTGGTGGTCAAAGAGAATTCGTTGAACATTTAGCAAGAGCTGCAGTTGCAGTTGGGGTTGCAGGAGTTTTTATAGAAACTCATCAAGACCCAGATAATGCTCCATCGGATGGACCCAACATGATACCTTTAGACAAATTAGAAAATTTATTAAAACAACTTACAGATATAGATAACTTAATTAAAAATTAGTGAGTAAGATTACAAAAGTAAAGGCACGTCAGGTTTTTGACAGCAGAGGAAATCCAACTATTGAAGCTGAAGTCTTTACAAAAAATAATAGTGCCCTAGCTATTTGTCCATCGGGTGCATCAACAGGAACATACGAAGCATTTGAAAAAAGAGATAAAAATAATAAACGATATTTAGGAAAAAGCGTTCTTAACGCTGTTAATTTGATTAATACAAAAATCTCAAAAAAATTAAAAGGTCAAAATGTTCATGACCAAGAGAGAATAGATACTCTTTTAATTAATTTAGATGGAACTAGACAAAAAACTAGACTAGGAGCTAATTCAATTTTAGCTGTATCAATGGCAGTAAAAAAACTTTCTGCTAGAGTAAAAAAATTACCTTTATTCAGAACTTTTTTAGTAAAAAATAATTTTAAATTACCATATCCATTAATGAATATAATTAATGGTGGCGCGCACGCAAATAATGGTTTGCGAATACAAGAGTTCATGATCAGACCTGACCGAGCTAAAAATTTTTCAGATGCAATGAGGATTTGTTATGTTGTAATTAAAAATCTGAGTAAAATTATCAAAAATAGAGGACTGTCAACATCAGTAGGTGATGAAGGTGGATTTGCACCAATGATTAGTAGCAATAATCAAGCACTTGATTTAATTGTTTCAGCTATTAAAAAATCAGGTTTTGTTAATGGTAGAGATGTATCAATTTGTTTAGATGTTGCTGCCAATGAGTTATATAAAAAAGGGAAATATTCTATTCATTCAAAAAGTTTTATTTCAGTTGAAAAATCAATAAAAGAGTTCAACAAAATAATTACAAAATACAAAATAAAATCAATTGAGGATCCTTTTGCTGAAAATGATTGGATTTCTTGGAATAAATTAATGAAAAACACATCTAAAGTTCAAATTGTTGGCGATGATTTATATGTTACTAACTTAGAAAGACTTAAAAAAGGTTTTTTAAATATTTCTTCTAATGCAATTTTAATCAAACTTAATCAAATAGGTACGGTGTCAGAAACACTTGAAGTTATAAAATTTGCTCAAATTATAGGATTCAAAACTATAATTTCTCACAGATCTGGAGATAGCGAGGACACATTTATTGCTGATTTAGCTGTAGGGACTAATTCTGATCAGATTAAAACAGGATCTTTAGCCAGATCTGAGAGAGTTGCTAAATATAATCAATTATTACGTATAGAAGAAGGACTTGGAAAAAAAGCCAGAATGAATAAAATTCATTAATGCTCAAAAAATTAAAAAAAAACTATTTTTTACTAGTTTCAACCTTTTTAATTTTATACTTCTTTTTTAATCTTTTATCTGGTCAAAGAGGCCTTATTTCTTATTTTGAGAAAAATCAAATATTAAAAAATCTCCAAAAAGAAGAATTATTGTTAATAAATCAAACTAGGGACTTGGATTTAAAAAATTCATTATTAAGTGACAATCTGGATCTTGATTATATTGAAACATTAATTAGAGAAAGATTTTTATTCGGCAAAAAAAATGAGACAATTTATATATTAAAGAACAATGGACAAAAAAATTAGACCCAGACACCCAGAAAAAGTAAAGAACCCAATTAATCCTATTAAAAAAAAGCCTACATGGATTAGATCAAAGCTTACTAATAGCAAAGAATTTTTTTTAACAAAGACCATAGTTAATAAGAATAATTTAGTTACAGTTTGTCAGGAAGCAAACTGCCCGAATATCACAGAATGTTGGAGTAAAAGACATGCAACATTTATGATTATGGGAGACACTTGTACAAGAGCGTGTGCTTTTTGTGATGTTAAAACTGGCAAACCTGGAAAACTAGATGAACTTGAACCAATTAAAATTTCCCAAGCAGTTAAAAAACTTAATTTAAAGCATGTAGTAATTACCTCTGTAGATAGAGATGATCTAGAGGATGGTGGATCAAATCATTTTTTTGAAGTAATAAATCAAACTAGAAAAAGCAATCCTAATACAACAATAGAAGTTTTAACACCTGATTTTTTAAGAAAAGGGGACGCCTATAAAAAAGTTTTAGAAGCTAACCCAGATGTTTTTAATCATAATATTGAAACCGTTCCAAGCTTATATTTAAAAGTAAGACCTGGATCGAGATATTTTGCATCTTTAGAACTTTTAAAAAATGCAAAAAAAATAAATAAAAAAGTTTTTACTAAATCTGGAATCATGGTTGGTTTAGGAGAAAATAAAGATGAAATATTGCAAGTAATGGATGATCTTAAAGCAGCAGATGTTGATTTTTTAACTATCGGTCAGTACTTACAACCTTCAGTTAAACATTTTCCTTTAGACAGATATTACACTCCCCAAGAATTTAATGAACTTGGAAATATTGCAAAATCAAAAGGATTTTTATTAGTTTCATCTTCACCTTTAACAAGATCATCTTATCATGCAGACGAGGATTTTGCTAAATTACAACAAAATAGAATTAATATTCATTAATGCCAAAAGCTTCTGTTACACGTCAGATAGCACGTGAAAAACAAAAATTAATCGATTTTGTTTTAGATATTGATAAATATCCAGAATTCATTCCTTTTTGTATAGACTCTAAAGTTTATGAAAGAAACGATAAGGAAGATGAAATAGCAATTGTTGCTGATCTAACTATTGGCAAGAAACCATTTGTCGATACCTATAAAAGTGATGTCAGATATAAAAAAAAAGATGATTTAATTCATGTAACTAATATAGGTGGCCCTTTAAAACACTTAGAAAACAATTGGAAATTTGTGCAAAAAGAGAATTTCACTGAGGTTCATTTTGATGTTGATTTTGAAATAAAAAACAAATTTTTAGACATGATTATGACGAAATCTTTTGAATTTGGGCTCAGTAAAATAGCAGACGCTTTTCAAGAAAGAGCTGAAAAAATTTAACTTAATTCAAATAAGGCTATCAACAATTCTTATAGCTTTTTTAACTGTCGATTTTTGAATAGATATCCTGTTTTTAGAATTAAAAATATTTTTACTAATAATTATCTTATTGCCTTTTTTTACACCAATATAGACTAACCCAATTGGTTTTTTTTTACTTCCTCCATTTGGTCCTGCAATACCAGTTATTGAAACACTGATATTTGCTTTTGATATTTTTGATAGATTTACTACCATTGCTTTGCAACATTCATGGCTTACAGCGCCAAATCTTTTAATAATATTTTTATTCACTTTTAAAACTTTGATTTTTGCTTGATTAGAATAAGTTATAAGACCTAAATTAAATACTTTAGATGCACCACTTATAGAAGTAATGGTATTAGATAGCATACCTCCAGTACAAGACTCAGCAAAAGATATTTTAAGTTTTTTTCTAGTTAATTTTTTTACTAAGGTTTTCATTAAATAAAATAGCTACTTAAAACCATAAAACAAATTAATGATAAAACAACATATAAACCAGCACAAACGTCATCCATAATTACTCCAAAACTATTTTTAAAATTTCTATCAAAAAAACTTACAGGAAAGGGTTTTTTAATATCAAAAAATCTAAATAATACGAAACAAATAGCATAAAAAATTATAGCTTCATTTGAAGATTTTTCTATGCCGTGGGAAATTTCATATAAATAAATTGGAATTGATTGACCAATAAATTCATCAATTACAATTTCTTTTGGATCTTTGTTTTCACTATTCTCAGTATGGCTAGTTACAGCAGAAAAAGAATAAATAAAAATAATAATTAATCCTATAAGAATTAAGTTAGATGAAATATTTAAAGTATGAAATAGAACAAAAAGTATGATTATTGTAGCCAAAGACCCGACAGTCCCTGGAATCATTTTTATTTTTCCTATTCCAAACATTGTCACAAATAAGTAGTTAAATGTTTTAATCATATTTTTTTATTGAAATTAAAACTTCACAAGCAATAGCTTTTTCTTTACCTATTAAACCTAGCTTTTCTACAGTTTTACCTTTTAAATTAATCTTATTTCTGTCTAAATTCATAAGATTTGATAATGAATTAATTATTCTATTTCTATACGTGGAAACTTTAGGTTTTTGACAAATTAAATTAATATCTAAGTTATTAATTGAAAAGTTATTTTCATATAAATCTTCTATAATTGGTTTAAGCATTTTTGGAGATCTTATATTTTTAAATTTATTTTTATTACTTGGAAAATAAGTACCAATATCTTTTTTTTGAATAGCACCTAAGATTGCATCAATTATTGCATGTAATATAACATCACCATCTGAATGACCTTGTAAACCAGAATGGAAAGGTATTTTTGTTCCTCCAAGATAAAGTTTTTTATTTTTTATTAATCTATGAATATCAAAACCTATACCAAAAGATACTTTACTTAATTTAACATCATCAGGGTAGGTAATCTTATTATTTTTTAATTCACCTTTAATAAAGGCAATCTTATAATCGTTTTCTATAAATAACGTTGCTTCATCATTTACTTTATTTATTTGTTTAGATGAAAGAGCGTATAAATCTTTAAACTTAAAGGCTTGGGGTGTTTGAGTTAAAAATACTTTATCTCTGTTCAAATTAAATAGTTGATTTTGTGACTTATATTTTATTGAGTCGTTTGAATATATGTAAGGTATGACAGCTCTATTTTTTTTTAATTTATGAATCAAATTTTTTAATAGTTTTACTGAAAAATTTGGTCTTGCTGCATCATGAATGAGCACATTTGTAGGTTTAAACTTTTTTAAATATTTTAAGGCAATTAAAGAAGAGTCAGATCTTTCTTTGCCACCTTTAATTATTTTTACAATTTTCGGAAGTTTTTTTTTCTTAAGGTGACTTAAATTGTTTGTTACAATTATAATGTTTTTAAAAAGCTTAGAATTTAATGATTTTTCGATGGAGTGATCAATAATTTCTTTATTTTTATAATCATAGAATTGTTTTGCTATTTTATTATGAAATCTCTTACTTTTTCCTGCAGCCAGTATTACAAAATAGTTGTTCATTTGTTTAAATGCTATAATTCTAAAATATGGTAGATTTTTTGAAAAAAAATATATTCATTATTGCTCTATCTAGTACCACACTATTTATTGGATTTTTAACATTTTTAACATTTATAGATCGAAGTTTTATCGAATTAAATCAAAATAATTTACAATATTTATTAATTTTAAATATTTTTTTACTATTTTTATTATTTCTATTTATTTTTGCAGAAATACAAAAATCAATTAAAAATAATATTGATAAAGATGGTCTTAAATCAAACAAAAAATATATTACTTATTTTTCATTATTTACTCTCATACCATCAATTTTAATATCAATATTTTCTTTATTCCTTTTTTCATTTGCACTTGAAAAATATTTTGACAAGAAAGTCACAACTGTTGTTAATAATTCATATGAATTAGCAAAAAATTATGTTGATGAAATGAGGAATAAGATTGAGGCTGAAATAGTCTTAATAGCATTTGATACAAATAAAAGTGCTAATTTTTTAAATGAAAATTCTAAAGAATATTTAAGATTCCTAAGAACTCAAAAAATTATCAGAGATGTTGATGAAATACACATAATTGATAAAAATAAAAAGTTATTATATTCAACAGAGAAAAAAAATAAATATATCCCCCCAGTCGATAGGGCCTTAAATCTAGTGTTAGATGATGATAGACCTTTAAAGATTATAAATACCCAAGCAAATATGTCAGCTGCTATTATGAAATTAGAGTCTTCAGAGGAAAGGTTTTTGTATGTTGTAAAATTTTTAGATGAAAATATCTCTAATTATTTAACTGAATCTCAGGAAGCTATTAATTTTTATTATACTGTTGAAGAAAAAAGCACAGGTATAAAGATATCATTTATAATTATATATATAATAATTGTTTCTTTATTACTTTTTATATCGATTTCTATTGCCATTAGATTCTCTTCAAGATTTTTTAGATCTATAAATAATTTGATTTTAGCATCAACAGAAATTGGTCAAGGAAATTTAAATTCAAAAGTACCCGAAATTAAGACTGATAAAGATATGGAAATTTTAAATAAAAATTTTAATTCAATGATTAGTAGACTTAAAAATCAACAACAAAAATTAATAATCAATGAAAGATATGAAGCTTGGGGAAGTTTAGCAAGAAAACTCGCTCATGAAATTAAAAATCCTCTTACGCCAATTCAGTTGACGATAGATAGAATTAAAGAAAAATATATAAATCAAATTACAAAACCAGATCAAGACTCTTTTAAAGATAATTTAAAAATTATAAATACTCAAATAAAGCAAATTGAAAATTTAGTTAACGAATTTTCTGACTTTGCTAGGATGCCCAAACCGATTTTAAAAAATAATGATTTAATTAAGATTTTAAATGATAACATAAATTTATTAAAGGAAGTTAACAAATCAATAGATATTAAATTAATCAAAGATAGTGAAAATATTATATTTAATTGTGATAAAGAACAAATTGCTCGAGTTTTTTTTAATTTAATTAAGAATTCAATTGAGAGTATTGAGCAAAAATCAGAAAAAAATGTTGATTTTAAAAAGAAAATTTCAATTGAAATTTTAGATTTAAATGACCATATTAAAATAGTATTTATAGATAATGGTGTGGGCTTCAATGAAAAAAATAATATAAAGGAAATATTAAACCCATATTATACAACTAAAAAAAATGGTACGGGGTTAGGTTTATCAATTGTAAACAAGATAATTAATGATCATAAAGGTGAACTTGAATTTAACTCTATCTCTGATGGTGCAAAAATAGAAATTAATTTTAAATTAGATGGCAACAGAAATTCTAATAGTAGATGATAATGCGGATATTAGAAATATCCTCAATGAATTGATTTTAGACGCTGGATATAAAACAAGATTAGCAGCTAATTACAATCAAGCACTGAGTGAAATAGATAAAAAAATGCCAGATGTGGCAATCTTAGATGTCAAATTAGATAAAGGTGATAATGATGGTATAGAGTTATTATCGCATATTAAATCAATAAATAAAGATGTTCCAGTGATTATAATTACTGGTCATGCCAATGTTGAGATGGCTGTTAATTCACTAAAAAAAGGTGCATTTGAATTTGTTGAAAAGCCTTTTGATCGAAATAGATTATTAAATTTTATAAGTAGAGCTGTTGAAAATCTAAATTTAAAAAATCAAAATAAAGAATTTGAGAACAAATTATTTTCATCTTATGATCTAATTGGTGAAAGTAAAAATATTTTAACAATTAGAGACCAAATTGATAAAATTTCATTAACCGAGAGTAGGATATTATTAAATGGTCCTTCAGGTTCGGGAAAAGAACTAATAGCAAGAAAAATTCATAAAAATTCTAAAAGAAATAATAAACCATTTGTTATTTTGAATGGAGCTTTACTAGACTCAAATAAATATGAATTAGAATTATTTGGCGAAGAAAAAAATAATGGTGCAATTTCTTATGGGGCTTTGGAAAAAGCAAATCGAGGAACTTTACTAATAGACCAGGTTTCTGAAATACCATTAGATATACAGTCTAAAATTTTAAGAGTCTTAACTGATCAAAAATTTAAAAGACTAAATGGAAATAGTGATGTGAATGTTGATGTTCGATTAATTTGTTCTTCTAGTAAGGACTTGAAGGAAGAAATTAAAATAGGAAACTTTAGAGAAGATCTTTATCATAGGTTAAATGTATTTGAAATTAACATTAAATCTTTGAATGAAAGAGTTTCAGATATCCCTTTATTGATTAAATATTTTTCAAAAAAAATTTCACAGAGTTACAATATTAAAGAATTAGAAATAGATGAGAATGATAGCTATATATTGAATCATAATTGGCAAGGTAATGTTAGAGAATTAAGGAATTTAATTGAAAGAATTGCAATTTTACAGCCAGATACAAAAGATAAAATTTCGAGTATAGTAAAAGAATCGTTAAAAAATGATAATTTTGATGAAAAAATTACAGAAAATAGCCTTTCTATACCATTAAAAGAAGCTAGAGAAAATTTTGAAAAAGAGTATTTAACTATTCAATTAAAAAAATTTAATGGAAATATATCAAAAACAGCAAACTTCGTTGGTATGGAGAGAAGCGCTCTTCATAGAAAGCTTAAAGGCTTAGGAATTAAAGAATTTAATTAAAATGAATATAATTATCTGTGGCGCTGGTAGAGTAGGGTTTACTATTGCTAAATTATTAAGTGAACAAGGTCACTCTATAACAGTGATTGATCAATCAAGTGAAGATATTCAAAAGATTAATGATAGTCTAGATGTAAAAGCTATAGTTGGAAAAGCAACATATCCTTCAATTCTAGAAAAAGCTAATGCGTCAGAAACAGATATGATTATTGCTGTTACTCGAAATGATGAAATAAATATGTTGATTTGTCAAATAGCATTTTCTATTTTTAACATTCAAAAAAAAATTGCTAGAATTCGCTCACAAGACTATTTAAATCCAAAATTCAGTAGTGTTTATAATAAAGAAAATTTACCTATCGATGTAATTATCTCACCTGAACTTGAAATATCAAAATCAATTCAAAGAAAATTAGAAGCTCCAGGTGCTCTTGATAGTGTTCCATTTGCAGATAATAAAATAAGATTATTAGAAATTTTAATTAAAGATGGATGTAAATCTATTGATATTAAATTTAATGAATTAACAAAAAAGTACCCTAAACTTGATGCAAATGTAATAGGAATAAATAGAGATGATAAATTTTTCATTCCAAAAAAAACTGATTCTGTAAAAAAAAGTGACAAAGTTTATTTAATTATTAATTCTGCACAAATGCCAGAAACACTAGAAGCTTTTGGCCACCTGGAGAAAATTTCAAAAAAAATCTTAATAATTGGTGGTGGAAATATTGGGTTCAATTTAGCGAAAAATATTGAAGAAACTTTAGAGACGACGAGGGTCAAGATTGTAGAAAAAGATAAACAAAGAGCCGAATATCTTGCAAGCGAATTGAATGACTCAATTATAATCAATGGTGATGGGTTAGATGAAGAAGTATTAGTTGAAGCAAATTTAGATGAAGCCGAAACAGTTCTAGCACTAACTAATGATGATGAAGATAACTTAATGGTAAGTGTTCTTGTTGAAAAATTTGCTAAAGATAAAAAAAAAACTGATGATAAAAGAACTATGGCTTTGATCAATAAACCAAATTATTCTTTACTTCAATCATCTCTAAAGATCGATGACTTGATTGATCCTAGAATGACAACTGTTTCAAGTATTTTAAAACATATTCATAAAGGAACAATTGAAAACGCTTATACTATTTCAAATGGTGAGTATGAGGTTATAGAAGCTGAAATTATCGAAACCTCTGAACTGATTAATAAAGAAATAAAAAATTCAAATCTTCCTGATGAGTTAAGAATAGGTGCAATACTCAGAGATAAAAAGGTAATCATACCACGATCAGACTTTATCTTTAAAAAAGATGACCGAGTCGTTTTTATAGTCAAGAAAGAGTCAATTTCATTTGTTGAAAATATTTTCAGATTAAGTTCTGTTTAAACAGATGTTTAATTTACAAATAAAATACTTAAGTTTTTTTTTTGGTTTAATTTCAGTTTTATCATTTTTTAATATAATTTATTCATATTATCTAAATCTATACCTAAATTTAGATACTTATTATTTAAGTCTAATTATCTCTTTTATGATATCAATTTTATTTTATAAAATAAAAACTACAGATAAAAAATCATCGATTTTTGAAAAAATATTAACAGTTTTTTTTGGATATATTTTAATTCCTTTAGTCTTAAGTATCCCCTTTTATTTTAGTATTTATAATATAACTTTTTTAGATTCTTATTTTGAAGCAATTTCTGGTTTTACTTCAACTGGTTTTACTATTTTTGAAAATATAAAACACATAGATCAAAGCCTAATTTTGTGGAGGTCTACTACTCAATGGATTGGAGGTCTTTATTTTCTTTTTTCAATTGTATTTTTAATCGATATTTACGATGAAAGTTTTAAAAAAACATTAACTAATTTTTTCTCATTTAATAGCTCAGAAGTACTAAAACAAGCTTTTAAAATTTTTTTATTATATTCCGGTATAACGCTTGTTATTTTCATAATTCTTAATATTTTTTCAATAAGATCTTTTGACTCATTAAATTTAGCTTTTTCATTAATTTCCTCTGGGGGTTTTTTACCAGTGAATGATCTCTCTAATATTATTAAAGATAAAACTCAGGTAATTATTTTATCTATTTTAATGTTAACATCTTTTTTCAGTATATTTTTTAGTTTTAATATTGTTTTTTTAAAAAATAAAAATATTAATTTTTTCTATGAAGATTTGCATTTAATTATTTATTATATTGTTGTAGTCACAATTTTTTTTCTATTTTTTAGTTTTAATAACGAATTTTCTTCTAATCTTTTATCCATCTCAAGTAGCATGTCAAATATTGGCTTTTCATTAGAGACAAATCAATCTAATTTAAATTTAGTCTATCTAGTATTAGTAATAATTGGTGGATCTTTTTTTTCTACAAGTTCAGGTTTAAGGTTCATAAAGATTTATTCATTATTTAAATTTTCTATTAATCAAATTTTATCATTTAGCAGACCTAAAAATATATTTATGAATAAATTAATTTTCACTAAAATTAATTTCGATTTTGATGAAATAAATAAATATTTTTTAACTGTGTTAATTTTTATTCTATCTTTCTTCATACTAACTACAATTTTGAGTATAAGTGGTATAAATTTTGAGAATTCTTTTAAATTATCTATTTTAACTTTAATGAATACCGTAAATTCTTCATCTTACGGATTAGCAGATTTTAATTTTAGTAATCTTAATTTTTTTATAAAATATAGTCTTATTTTCTTTATGATTATAGGTAGAATTGAACTGTTAACAATTCTTCTTATCATTAAAAAATTCCTTTTAAAAAATTAATTAATTAATATATATGTATTTTATAATGCGCCCTTAGCTCAGCTGGATAGAGCATCGGTTTTCTAAACCGAGGGTCGGAGGTTCGAATCCTCCAGGGCGCGCCATAATCAGACCAAAATGGGTTTCCTGTGCGTTAATATCATCACTGTTTTGAATTAATTTTCCTTGAAGAGTTATTTCTTACATGCTTAAATTATGAATATTCAAAAGTTATTTTGAATTATTTGTTAACAAATAAATAAACAATAGGAAGAAATATGTTTAAATACTTAAAACAATTAACTTCTTTAGTTGCTATGGTAGCTGTGTTGTTCACTTTTACAACAGAGTCTATGGCTGCTAAAAAATCTAAAACACTTAAAAACACTCAAAAAAAGGGTTTTGTAAGATGTGGAGTATCTCAAGGTCTTCCAGGATTTTCTAATGCTGATGCAGCAGGAAATTGGACTGGTGTTGATGTTGATGTATGTAGAGCAGTAGCTGCTGCAGTTCTAGGTGATGCAAACAAAGTTAAGTTTACACCACTAAGTGCTAAAGAAAGGTTTACAGCTTTAACTTCTGGTGAGATTGATATCTTATCAAGAAACACAACTTGGACTCTTTCGAGAGATGCTGATATCGGACTTACTTTTGTAGGTGTGAACTTTTATGATGGACAAGGTTTCATGGTAAGAAAAAGTTCAGGTATTACTTCAACTAGTCAATTTAAAAATGGTATCTCAGCTTGTACGAACATTGGTACAACAACTGAGTTAAATATGAGAGACTTCTTTAATTCTAGAGGAATTTCATATGAACCAGTTGCTTTTGAAAAAGCTGACGAAGTTGTAGCTGCTTATGATGCAGGTAGATGTGATACTTACACTACTGATAAATCTGGTTTAGCTGCTCAAAGAACTAAAATGAAAAACCCTGATGAACACATTGTTCTACCAGAGACTATTTCTAAAGAACCTTTAGGACCAGTTGTTAGACAAGGTGACTCAGTATGGGAAGATATCGTAAGATGGTCTTTGAACACTATGATCGAAGCAGAAGAATACGGTATTACTTCAGCTAATGCAGACATGATGAAAACTTCAGACAATCCACAAATCAAAAGACTTGTTGGTGCTGAAGGTGAAATGGGTGCAGCATTCGGTTTAGATAACGAGTGGAACTTAAGAATTATCAAACAAGTTGGAAACTATGGTGAAAGTTATAAAAGAAACATAGCTGACACTGGTATTTTACCAGACAGAGGTCCAAATGAGTTATGGACTAAAGGTGGTATTTTATACGTTCCACCATCAAGATAATTTAAGTCATAAATTAGTTAAAAAGGGCTAGATTTTTCTAGCCCTTTTTTTTTAAACTCATATATTATCCTCACTGTGAATTTTAAACTTAAAGATATAGGTCCGCAATTAATGACAGTTGTAGCTGTTGTTCTAGTCTTTGGTTTTTTTACTTATAATGCTCAAGTCAATATGGAAAATAGAGGTATTGATTTTGGTTATGGATTTTTATCACAAGAATCTTCATTTGATGTTCAATTTTCTTTAATAGAATATGATGGTTCACATTCATATTTTAGAGCTTATTTAGTTGGCCTCTTAAATACTATACTTGTTTCAGTTATAGGAATTTTTCTTGCTACAATACTTGGAGTATTAGTTGGTATTGCAAGATTATCTCCTAATTATTTAATTAATAAATTTGCTGCCTTTTACGTAGAATTTTTTAGAAACATACCATTACTCTTGCAAATATTTTTTTGGTATTTCGCAGCTTTAAGAGCTTTGCCACTGCCACAAGATGCTGAAGCAATGTTTGGAATTTCATTTTTGACAATAAAAGGTCTATTTGTTCCAGCTTTTATTTGGGAAAACTTTAATATTTTCTTTTATTCAATAGTTGCAGCAATTGTTGCAATAATCGTTATTCGCGCTCATGCTAAAAAGGTACAAGAAACTCAAGGTAAACAAACACCAGTTTTATTAATATCAATTGGTTTAATTTTTATCTTACCCCTTTTAAGTTTTTTAATTGGTGGTGTAAGATTATCATTCGAAGTTCCTGTTTTAAAACAATTAGCAACAACATCATTTATTTATGAAGGTGGTGTAAGCTTACCACCAGAATTAATTGCCTTAGCATTATCTTTATCTTTATATACTGCAACTTTTATAGCTGAATGTGTAAGAGCTGGAATTCAAGGTGTTGGTAAAGGTCAAAAAGAAGCTGCAGCATCTATTGGTCTTACTCAAAATCAAGTGCTTAAACTGGTAGTAATGCCCCAAGCTTTAAGAATAATAATTCCACCTACTACAAACCAATACCTTAATCTTACAAAAAATTCCTCATTAGCAGCTGCTATTGCATACCCTGATTTAGTATTAGTTTTTGCTGGAACAGCTTTAATGCAGACTGGTAAGGCAATTGAAATAGTATCTATTACAATGTTTACTTACTTATCATTAAGTATTTCAATTTCATTATTTATGAATTGGTACAATAATAAAATAGCAATAACAGAAAAATAATGTCTAAAATTAATTTTTTAAAACCAGATAAATCTAATCTTTATACTTTTTTATATTTAGGTTCTTTTTTGTTTTTTGTTAGTGTCTTGGATGTTCTTTTAAACTCTTTTTTTAGTTTAAATTTAACAGGTTTTTTACCTGGTTTTCTAAGTTTTTTATTGCCGTTAATTCTTGGTTTTATTGGTCTTTATTTTATAAGAATTGAATTAAGCGGTATTAAGCAATTAGATCTATTAAATAAGCATATTAACACTAATAATTTTAATGCTGTTTTATCTTTATTAATCATATTCATAATTCTTAAATCAATTCCACCTATATTAAGTTGGTTTGTTATAGATGCTAGTTTTGCTGGTGATTCAAAAGATGTTTGTACCGGTACAGGTGCTTGTTGGACTTATATAAAAGTTTGGATGAGAAGATTCATGTATGGAATGTATCCAAATGGAGAACAATGGAGAATAAATTTATCTTTTATAGCTTTAGCCTCACTTGGTTCAGTTGGTTATTTTGCAACTGATAGATTTAAAAAATATTTAACTCTTTATTACGTTGTAATTTATCCTTTTATTGCATTCTTATTTATATTTTTCTTTATCTCAGGTGGCCCAGTATTTTTTGATTTTTCATATGGAATAATTGCTGCAATTCTATCTATTATTATTGGTTTCTTTATCCCTAGTAAATTTAAGTTTTATTACTTCTTAATAGTTCCTTTTGCTCTTTACGTGTTATTAAAATATTTTATTTTTTACGAGGAATTAATCGAATTAGGAAAATTAGATGGTTTAAACTGGGTTGAAACCGGAGCTTGGGGTGGTTTATCATTAACTTTTATAATTTCTTTCTTCTGTTTAATTTTTTGCTTCCCGATAGGTATGGCTTTTGCACTTGGAAGAAGATCTGGATTTCCTTTAATAAGATATATATCCATAGGTTTTATTGAATTTTGGAGAGGTGTTCCTTTAATCACAGTTTTATTCATGTCAGCTGTAATGTTTCCAATGTTTTTACCAGCAGACTTTTTTATTGATAAATTAGTGAGATGTATAATTGCTATTTCATTATTTGAAGCAGCTTATGTCGCTGAAGTTATAAGAGGAGGCTTGCAAGCTCTTCCTAGAGGACAATATGAAGCTGCAAAGTCATTAGGAATGGGATATTGGAGAATGCACATATTTGTAATTTTACCTCAAGCTTTAAAACTCGTAATTCCAGGAATAGCCAATACATTTTTAGCTTTAGTTAAAGATACACCACTAATTTTTGTTGTTGGACTTTTAGAAATAGTGGGAATGTTAAATTTAGCTAAAACCAATCCAGAATGGTTAGGTTTCGCAATGGAAGGCTATGTATTTGCAGCAATAATTTTCTGGATTATTTGTTATGCAATGAGTAAATATAGCTATAATTTAGAACAAAAATATAAAACAGATCGTTAAAAAAATATGTCAGATAATATAATCCAAATAAATAATATGAATAAATGGTTTGGAGATTTCCAAGTATTAAAAGGGATTAATTTAGAAGTAAAACCAAAACAAAAAATTGTTGTTTGTGGTCCTTCAGGTTCGGGCAAGTCTACATTAATTAGATGTATAAATAGATTAGAAGAGCATCAAGAAGGCGATATCATAGTTGATGGAACTGAATTGACAGAAGATACAAAAAATATAGAACAAATAAGAGCAGAAGTTGGAATGGTGTTTCAACAATTTAATTTATTTCCACATTTATCAATTCTTGATAATTGCACATTAGCTCCAATTTGGGTTAAAAAAATGCCAAAGAAAGATGCAGAGGAATTAGCTCTAAAACACTTAGAAAGAGTACAAATATTAGATCAAGCTCAAAAATATCCAGGACAATTATCTGGTGGGCAACAACAAAGAGTAGCTATAGCAAGAGCTTTATGTATGGAGCCAAAAATAATGCTTTTTGATGAACCAACATCAGCATTAGATCCTGAAATGATTAAAGAAGTGCTAGATGTAATGGTTAATTTAGCGAAACAAGGAATGACTATGATAGTTGTTACTCATGAAATGGGTTTTGCTAAAGAAGTTGCTGACCAAATGATATTCATGGATGAAGGAATGATAGTAGAAAAGGCAGATACCAAGGAATTTTTTGCTAATCCAAAGAGTGATAGAACCAAACTTTTTCTCAGCCAGATACTATAGTCAATAGTAATTACAAGGAATATTTCTCAAATAAGGCCTTAAGTATTACTTGACATATTTCCTGTATAGCCAGTTTTTCCTTAAAAAATAAAAAAAAATATAGTTGCAGGAGGTATTAAAAACTAGTTGAATAAGTTTTTAAAAATAAAATTAAGAGGGGTCTTAATGGAAGATAATTTCAACAAGCATCTAGGCAATAAGCTTAAGCTTAGAAGATTGGCTTTAGGTTTAACTCAAACTAAAGTAGCAAAAGCAATTCACGTAACATTTCAACAAATTCAGAAGTATGAAAAAGGCACAAATGGAGTTAGCTCTATTAGATTACTTCAACTTTCAAACTATTTGAAAGTTCCGATCAATTACTTTTTTGAAGATTTTTCAGAATACTTAATAAACTTAGAAAAATCTCAAGAGGGCCATATGAATGTAAATTATAACTTTTTAGTTAAATTATATTCAGAGTTAAATGCAGACCAAAAATTAAAATTTAATAAATCTTTACAAGTATCAAGTAATAATATTTCTAAAGTCGGATAATTTTTTGGCTCCTCGGGCAGGACTCGAACCTGCGACCAATTGATTAACAGTCAACTGCTCTACCAACTGAGCTACCGAGGAATATTAAAAATCTCAACTTACTTTCTTTTAAGACTAAAACAAGAATTTTTTTGGAGGCAACGCCCGGAATCGAACCGGGATACAAGGATTTGCAATCCTCTGCGTAACCATTCCGCCACGTTGCCGGATGTTTTAGTAGATAGCTACAAGGAGTTTTATATAAAATATTTGTAATTAGTCTATTAAATAACGATCTAATTTGATTATTGTTAATTTAGATTAATAAATTATAAACTACTTAATCCATGAATAGTGATAAATATATACATTCTGAAGTAGAAGATAATATTTATTTATATTGGGAAAAAAACGAATTATTTAAACCCAAGAAAAATTCAAAAAAATACTCAATTGTTATTCCACCACCTAATGTAACTGGAAGTTTACATATGGGGCATGCTTTAAATAATTCCATTCAAGATCTTTTAGTTCGTTATTATCGAATGAATAATTATGAAACTTTGTGGCAACCAGGAACAGATCATGCAGGAATAGCCACACAAGCTCTTGTTGAAAAAAAACTTGAAAAAGAGAATTTAAATAAAAATGATTTGGGTAGGGAAAAATTTATTGAAAAAGTGTGGGAATGGAAAAATCAATATGGGGACATTATTATTAATCAGCTTAAAAAACTTGGGTGCTCATGTGATTGGTCTAGAAACGCTTTTACAATGGATGAAAACCTATCAAAATCAGTAGTAAAAGTTTTTGTTGAACTACATAAAAAAAAATTAATTTATAAAGCAGAAAAATTGGTCAATTGGGACACAGTTTTAAAAACAGCAATATCCGATCTAGAGGTTGATCAAAGGGAAATGAACTCAAAGATCTACTATATTAGATACCCAATAGATAATTCATCTGATTTTATAACTATTGCAACTACAAGACCTGAAACAATGCTTGGTGATACAGCTATTGCTGTTAATCCAAAAGATAAAAGATTTAAAAAATATGTGGGCAAAACTGTCACTATCCCTATTGTAGGTAGAAAAATAAAAATTATAAAAGATAATTACGCAGATCCAGAGCAAGGAACTGGTGCATTAAAGATTACCCCAGCTCATGACTTTAACGATTATGATGTTGGACAAAGAAATAAGCTTGAAATTATTAATGTGTTTACCGAAGAAGGTAAAATTAATAATAATGCACCTAGTGATTATGTTGGATTAGATAGATTTGAAGCACGTAAAAAAATTTTAAATGAGTTAAAAGAAAAAGATTTTTTTGTTAAAGAAGAAAATATCAAAAATAAAGTACCATATGGAGATAGATCAAATTCAGTTATTGAACCTTTTTTAACAGAGCAATGGTTTGTAAATGCAAAAAAATTATCTGTTAAAGCTAAGCAAATAGTTAAATCAAAAAAAACAAATTTCTTTCCAGAAAATTGGTCAAAGACTTATTTTCAATGGATGAATAATATTGAGCCTTGGTGTATTTCTAGACAACTTTGGTGGGGCCATCAAATACCAGCTTGGTATGGTCCTGATAAAAAAATCTTTGTTGCAACTAATGAAACTGATGCAAAGAAACAAGCTAAAAAGTTTTATAAAAAAGATGTAATAATTACCAGAGATCCTGATGTTTTAGATACATGGTTTTCATCTGGTTTATGGCCTTTTGCAACATTAGGTTGGCCTGATAATAAAGATTTTGTTAAGAAATTTTATCCAACAACAGTTTTAGTTACCGGTTTTGATATTATCTTTTTTTGGGTTGCTAGAATGATGATGTTTGGAATGGAATTTTTAAACAAAGAACCATTTAAAGATATTTATGTTCATGCTTTAGTTAGAGACGAAAAAGGTCAAAAAATGTCTAAGTCAAAAGGAAATGTAATTGATCCATTAGATTTAATTGAAAAGTATAGTGCAGATGCTTTAAGATTTACTCTTCTTTCAATGGCCTCACCTGGAACAGATGTTAAACTTTCTGAAGACAGAGTTAAAGGGTATAGGAATTTTTTAAATAAATTATGGAATGCTAATAATTTTTTAATTACTAATAAATGTGATTTTAACAAAACTGATAAAGTCCCCAAAACTACTTTAAATATAAATAAGTGGATTTATTCAGAATTAATTCAAACCAAAGATAAAATTGAGAAAAATCTTAAAGATTATCGGTTTGATGAAGCAGCTAAAAATGCCTACCAGTTTGCTTGGCACTCTTATTGCGACTGGTACATTGAACTTTCAAAAACTATTCTTTTTTCAGATGATGAAAAATCTAAAAAAGAGGTAAAAGAAGTATCAGCATATATATTTAAACAAATACTTGTTATTCTTCATCCATTTATTCCATTTGTTACTGAGAAAATCTGGTTAAAAAATAAATTTGATAAATCAGATAAGAATTTCTTAATGTACGCAAATTGGCCATCAGGCAAAGCTAAGAAAGATCAATCTATGAAAGATGTAGAGAGTATCATCAATGTTATTTCTGAACTTAGATCCTTTAAAAATGAATTAAATGTAAGCCCAGGATCATTTATTGATATTTCAATTAATAAAATTGCTAAAAAGAACAAATTATTAATGAATAACAATGAAATCATTCTTAAAAGGCTTGGTCGTATCAATAATTTCTTTGAAAAAGATCAAGAAAAACCATCAGCTACATTGGTCATATCAGGTGACATATTTAAGATATATTTTGATGAAAATGTAGATTTAAATCTAATAAAAGAAAATTTAGTTAAAAGACAGAATAAATATCAAGAAGAAATGGACAAAATATCTCAACGATTATCTAACAAAGGGTTTACTGATAGAGCTCCAAAAAATATTGTTGAACAAGAAAAAACTAACTATAGTAATTTAAAAAATGATATCAAAAAAATATCATTAACAATTGAAAGTTTATAATGCGGAAGTTTAATAAGAAGAAATTACCCAGCAGACATACATCTTTAGGTGCAGATAGAGCTCCACATAGATCATTTTACTATGCAATGGGAGAAACTGAAAAAGATGTTTCTAAACCCTTTATCGGTGTTGTATCAACGTGGAATGAGGCAGCTCCTTGTAACATTGCCTTAATGAGACAAGCTCAATCAGTCAAGAAGGGTGTTAGAGCTTCTGGTGGAACACCTAGAGAATTTTGTACAATTACTGTTACTGACGGTATAGCAATGGGCCATGAAGGAATGAAATCCTCATTGATTTCAAGGGAAGTGATAGCAGATAGTGCTGAACTTACTGTTAGAGGTCATTGTTATGATGCATTAGTGGGTATCGCAGGTTGTGATAAATCTTTACCAGGTTTGATGATGTCTATGGTTCGATTAAACGTTCCAAGTGTTTTTATTTATGGCGGATCAATACTTCCAGGAAAATATAAAGGTAAAGATGTAACTGTTGTTGATGTTTTTGAAGCAGTTGGAAAACATTCATCAGGTCAAATGTCAGCAAAAGAATTGAGAAAATTAGAATTAGTTGCTTGTCCTACTGCTGGAGCATGTGGTGGTCAATTTACTGCAAACACGATGGCATGTGTATCAGAAGCAATTGGTTTAGCATTACCTTATTCAGCTGGGACTCCTGCTCCTTATGAAGAAAGAGATAAATATGCAAAAGATAGTGGTAAAATGGTAATGGAATTACTAGCAAAAAAAATTAAACCAAGAGATATCGTTACAAGAAAAGCATTAGAAAATGCTGCAACAATAGTTGCTGCAACAGGGGGTTCAACTAATGCAGCATTACACTTACCAGCAATTGCAAATGAAGCAGGGATTAAATTTGATTTAATGGATGTTGCAAAAATATTTAAAAGAACTCCTTATCTTGCAGATTTAAAACCGGGTGGAAAATACGTTGCAAAAGATATGTGGTTGGCAGGTGGAGTGCCTATGCTTTTAAAAACTCTTTATGATGGTGGTTATATTCATGGAGATTGCATGACAGTTACAGGTAAAACAATGAAAGAAAATTTAAAAAAAATTAAGTTTAACCCAAAACAAAAAGTTTTAAGAGCTTACAACAGACCTTTATCACCAGATGGTGGTGTAGTAGGTTTAAAAGGTAATTTAGCTCCAGAGGGTGGAATAGTTAAAATTGCAGGACTTAAAAAATTACAATTTACTGGAAGAGCAAGATGTTTTGATAACGAAGAAAGCGCAATGAAAGCAGTTCAAAGTAGAAAATATAAAGATGGGGATGTAATCATTATTAGATACGAAGGCCCGGTAGGTGGACCAGGTATGAGAGAAATGCTTTCAACAACTGGTGCTATTTACGGTCAAGGTAAAGGAGAAAAAGTTGCTTTAATAACTGACGGAAGATTTTCAGGAGCAACGAGAGGCTTTTGTGTTGGTCACGTGGGTCCAGAGGCTGCTTTAGGTGGACCAATCGCTTTATTACGTAATGGAGATATGATTGATATCGATGCTAAAAAGGGAACTATTAATGTTCGATTAACTAGGGCTCAATTAGCTTCAAGAAAAAGAAAATGGAAGGCTAGAAAATCTGATTTTGGATCAGGCACACTTTGGAAATACGCTCAGACAGTTGGACCTGCTTATTTAGGAGCACCAACGCATCCAGGTAAGAAAAAAGAAGTTAAGGATTACTCAAAAATTTAATGAAAATTCGCCCAGTGATTTTATGTGGTGGCGCAGGTACAAGACTTTGGCCAAAAGCCAAAAAACATCAAGCTAAACAGTTTATCGATTTTGGTAATTGGACTTTATTAGGTAAAACACTAGAGAGAGTTAAAGCATCTATATTTGATGCACCAATCATAAGCACTAATGCAAAATATTTAAGACAAGTAAAACAACATCTAAAGAAACATAAAATAAGAAAATTTAAGATAGTTTTAGAACCAGCTAAAAGAAACACGGCACCAGCCATTTTAAGTACGGCATTAATAAAAGATATACCCAACGAACAACCTTTAATTTTCTTAGCTGCTGATCATTTGATAGAAAAAGTTGGTTTATTCAATAAAGCTATCAAAAAAAATCAAAAGAAACTCACTCATAATAATATCTTTATATTTGGGATTAAACCCACAATGCCTTCTAGTGAATTTGGATATTTTTTAACAAGAAATAACAAAGTAACTAGATTTGTAGAAAAGCCAAAAGAGGCTAGAGCTAAACAAATAATTAGTAAAAAAGGTTATTGGAATTCTGGTATGTTTTATTTGAGAAAAGACTCTATCATTAATAATTTCAAGAAATACCAGCCAAATATTTATCGAAACTGTAACAAAGCTGTAACAAAAGCAAAATATAAAAGTAATGTGTATTATTTAAACAAACAAGCATTTACCAAAGCAACAGCTAAGTCTTTTGACTATGCGATATTAGAAAAAACCAAAGATATAAATGCGATCAAATTAGATATTCCTTGGTCCGATTTAGGATCTTGGAAAGAAATTTGCAAAATGTATGGACGAAATAAAAGACATTATTTTAAAAAGAAGAATGTATTTCATAGACCTTGGGGTAGTTATGTAAATCTATTTAATGGCAAGGAATTCTTAATTAAAGAATTATATGTAAAACCAAAAGGTATTTTAAGTCTTCAAAAACATCATCATAGAGCAGAACATTGGGTAGTTACTCATGGTAAACCTAAAATTACTTTAAATAAGAAATATTTTACAATGAAACCTGATGAAACTATTTTTATTCCATTAGGTGCAATCCATAGAATAGAAAATCCCTATAAAAAACCAGTAAAAATTATTGAAGCTCAAGTAGGATCAATTCTAAAAGAAACAGATATAGTTAGATATCAAGATGTTTATGGCAGAGTAAAATAATTATTTTACAAGAAAATTCACTTTTTTATTTGATAGATTTAAATGAATTTTTTTATATGAGCCAAAATTATCTCCATCAATTTGAACAGGTATCAAATCATTTCCATCAATAGTAATATTTTGTGAATAAGTAGTAATAACATTTTTGTTTTTGCTTAAATCACCATTAAGAATTATTAAGAATATAGAATATAATAAACTGATCCTAGTCAAATCCTTAAATATATAAGTGACTAATTTATCCTCAAAAATGTTTGTTTTATTTATTTTATGATGCCCAGCGTAATATTTGGTATTTGAGGATAATATCCAGTCTGCTTGATAAAATTGCCCATCAAAAGTTACATTTAATTTTTTATTATTCATAAATAAGAAATATTGAAAACCTTTAATACCGAAAATAATTTTACCAAGAATTTTTTTAATTTTTGAATTAATTGAATGAACAATTTTTGCATCCCAACCTATACCAGCCATTAAAAAGAAATAATTCTCGTTAATTTTTACAAGATTAGAGGATTTATAATTGTTAGAAATCAATACATTGACTATATCATCAACTTTTTTATTCATTGATAATTCAGCTTGAAGCAAATTTGCAGTACCAGCAGGAATATAACCTATGGCAAAATCGTCTTTAAAATTAAAATTATTTTTAATTAATTCATTGATTGCAAAAGAAACTGACCCATCACCACCAGCTACTACTAATCGATCATAATTTTTTTGTTTAAAATCTTTAAAAATTTTCTTAGCTTGATTTATTGTTTTTGTCTCAAAGTATTCTACAGAATTATTTTCTTTTAACTTAGATAAAACTCTATTTATGAATTTTGATTTTCTTCCAGACGAAGAATTTTGATTGTAAATTAAACAATATAACATAATTATTCCTTAAAAAAATTTTAACAAATCTTTAACATTTAAATGAGATAAGAATTAGATGATTCGTGTTACAGTTGTGTTAAAAAATGGTTTTTTAAATGCCTAATATACTTAAATACAAAAGTATATTTATTTCTGATGTGCATTTAGGTACCAAGGGTTGTCAGGCAAAAAAGCTTTTAGAGTTTTTTAAAAACTCAAGATCTGAAAATCTTTATCTTGTAGGAGACATTATAGATGTCTGGGAAATGCAAAAAAGTTTTTTTTGGCCTCAAGAACATAACGATGTAATCCAAAAAATTTTAAGAAAAGCAAGACATGGTACTAAAGTTTTCTATATTATGGGCAACCATGACGAAATGTTAAGAAAATTTATTCCAATGCATTTTGGTGACATCCATATGGTTAATAGAGTTATTCATGAAACAAATGCTGGAAAAAAATATGTTGTTGTTCATGGTGATGCTTGGGATGGTGTTATGAAACATGCTAAATGGTTATCTAAACTTGGATCAATAGCTTACAATTTATTGTTACAAATAAATGTAATAATTAATTTCTTTAGAAAGTTGAGAGGAAAAGAATATTGGTCTCTTGCAAAATATTTAAAATATAAGGTTAAAAACGCAGTCAAATATATTGGAGAATATGAAAAAACACTCTCAGATTATGCAAAAAGAAAAAAATTTGATGGAATAATTTGTGGCCATATCCATCATGCTGAGGATAGAGATTTTAATGGGGTCAATTATTTAAATTGTGGAGACTGGGTTGAATCTTGTACTGCATTAGCTGAAAATTATGATGGTAGTTTTGAAATATTATATTGGGACAAAATAAGAGAACAATATTTAGATGCTAAAGAAATAATTAAACCAATTAAAACCGAAGACTTAAAAAAAGCTTCGTAATTAATGAAAATTTTAATTGCAACAGATGCATATTTTCCACAAGTAAATGGTGTCGTAAGAACCTTACATGAAACTGGCAATGTATTAAAAGAACAAGGTCATAGAATAGAATATATCACACCAAACTTATTTTTAACTTTTCCAATGCCGAAATATAATGAAATTAGATTATCTATTAATGTTTGGCCAAGAGTTGGAAGCTTAATAAAGAAAATAAAACCTGATGCAATTCATATCGCTACCGAAGGTCCTATAGGGACTATGGCAAGAAGATATTGTTTAAAGAATAATCTAAAGTTTACTACGAGTTTTCACACAAGATTTGATAAATATCTTAAACTTTACTTTCCTATTATACCTGCAAAATGGGCCGAAAAATTTTTAGCAAACTTTCATAACAAGGCTGAGAGAATTTTAGTAACAACAGAGTCTATGAGAAAAGAATTAATCGATATAGGTATAGATAATAATAAAATGATCACTTGGACTAGAGGAGGAAATCATGGAGCTTTTAAGACCCCAAAAAAAATTGATTTACCTCATAAAAGACCGATTTGGATTTATGTTGGAAGAGTTGCAGTTGAAAAAAACATAAGAGCTTTTTTAGAATGTGATTTAGAAGGTACAAAAATAATAATAGGAAAGGGACCCGATTTAAAAAAATTAAAAAAAGAATTTCCTAAAGATATTTTTTTAGGAGAAAAAACAAATGGCGAATTAGCATCTCATTTTGCATCCTCTGATGTTTTTGTATTTCCAAGTAAAACAGATACATTTGGAATTGTAGTTTGCGAGTCTTTAAATTGTGGAACACCTGTAGCTGCTTATCCTGTTCCAGGTCCTAAAGATATATTTGAAGGGTCCAAAATAGATTGTTTAGATAATGATCTTAAAGTTTCAGCACATAAAGCTTTAAAAGTTGATCGAAATGATTGTCTTGAATTTGCAAAAAAATTCACCTGGGAAGAAACTGCAAAAATATTTTTTAATAATATTTCACCAAATCATTAGTTAATTTTTCCTTAATTTATTTGCATTAAAAAGTGTAATGATGCAAAATTAAGCCATCTAAATTTATGGAATATTTCATCATTCTACTCATAGTTGTTAACGTTTATCTCCTATATTTACTTAATCAAAAAAAAAACAGATCAATAAATACCGCCACAATAATTAATAAAAGAGAAGAAAAAACCAAAAGAGTAATTATTGATGAACTTGAGGATCAGTTTTTTGCATTAAATAAATTTAACATAATTAAATATGCCAATCCAAGTGCATTAAAAAGATTTGGAAGTAGTTTAATTGATAAAAACATATCTTCTATAATTCGAAAGCCAGAATTAATAGAAAATATTGAAAAAGCTATAGTTGAAAATAAAACAAAAAGTATTGATGTTGAAATAGACTTGCCATCATATCAGTTTTATAAAATTTATATTATTCCTGGTCCAACTCATTTATTTACTGAACCAGATTCTGTTGTATTATTTCTAAAAGATTTTACTGAAATTACAAAAGCACAAAAATTTAAAACTGATTTTGTAGCAAATGTAAGCCATGAATTAAGAACTCCTTTAATGGCAATAAAAGGATCATTAGAAACAATTGAAGGCCCAGCGTCTGATGATGAAAAGGCTAAAAAAAAATTTATGAAAATAATGACTGATCAATCAAATAGAATGGAAAATTTAATTAATGATCTTTTAATACTCACAAGAATTGAATTAGAAGAACACATAAGGCCAAACTCTTCAGTTGATATAAATGATCTTTTCAAAACAATCATCAGCAATTTTGAGGTTGTTTTAAAAAAAAAGAAATTAAATATTAATTTATCTCTTGCAAATCCAACAATTGTTATTGGTGATGAAAAAAAATTACAAACTGTTTTTTCTAATCTTTTGGATAATGCAATTAAATATTCAAATGATAACAAGTCTATTTTTATATCAAGCAAAATTAGCGATGGTAAATTGTTAGAAAAAAATTTTATGATCAGTATTGAAGACGAAGGTGTTGGTATTCCTCAACGATATATTTCTAGAATTACAGAAAGATTTTTTAGAGTAGATCTTGAACAAAGTAATAAAGTTGGTGGAACTGGTTTAGGATTAGCTATTGTTAAACATATAGTTACTCAACATCGTGGACACTATGAGATTCTAAGTGAGGAAAACCAAGGAACCGAAATTCAAATTTATTTACCAGCGAAAACTTAAATTTAAAAGTATTATATTGTAATAGTTTTAGAAGGTTTTTTTAACAATTCTTTACTTGATTAATGTTAATCTTTTAATTAATTTTTTATATGGTTAAAATATTAAAAAATATTTTGATTTTTGCTTTTTTGTTAAGCTCTATAACAACAAGTGTTTTTTCTAAAGATATCACAACATTATTAAGAAATCAGCAACTTACAGTTTTTGATATTGGAATTTTTAGATTAGAAGCAGATTTAAAAACTTCATATCCTTCTATTAAAGATCATTTAGAAGTTACTGAAGCTGAATTTTATACAGACGTAGTTACCTCGTATTCTAAAAATTCAATTGATTTAATTGTTTCTGTTCCTATGAATAGAAATCTCAAGAAGGAAAATTATTTTTCAGATTCTTTTAGATGTAGGAATATTTTTAATTCTGTAAGAGATTTTTTATTGAGGAATGAAAATTTGAGTAATTATAGATATACTATGGCTACAAGTTATTTAACCTCTATATTTTCAACCCCAAGTTCATGGCCAAGCTGGAGATATGATGAAGAAATTAGAGAAGAATTAGTAAACTTAGTAAAACTAGAAATAACTTTACGTCCAAGCAATGAACTTGCTCTTAATGAACAGGTAAACCCTGTTTCATGTATTGGTGGCCTAGAAACTGATATTGATCAGATAATTATATCAAAAAAATACAACTAAAAAGTTACCTTTTTAACAAAAGTGTAACAATTCTGTAATAATAAGGATTCAATAAATTTATACGAGTCAGTCATCTTTTAATTAATATATAACGAAAGGATTAAAGATAATGAAAAAACTAACTATAGTAATTGCTTCTTTAGTTGCACTTTCAATTGCAACTGTTGCTCAAGCAAGAGATCAAATTAAGATAGTTGGTTCTTCTACGGTATTCCCTTATGCGACTGTTGTTGCTGAAAGATTCGGTGGTTCAGGATTTAAAACTCCTGTAATCGAGTCAACAGGTACTGGTGGTGGAGCTAAACTATTCTGTGCTGGTGTAGGTGAACAACATCCAGATATTACAAACGCATCAAGAGCTATGAAAGATAAAGAAAAAGCTCTATGTAAGAAAAATGGAGTTAATGATATCGTTGAGATCGTAATTGGTAACGATGGTATTACTTTAGCTTACAGTAAAGATGCAAAACCAGTAAACTTTACTAAAGAACATTTGTATTTAGCACTAGCTGCTCATACAGTTGTTGATGGTAAATTAGTTCCAAATATTTATAAAACTTGGGACCAAATTGACCCTAGCTTACCAAAACAAAAAATTTCAGTGATGATCCCACCAGGAACATCAGGAACTAGAGATGCTTGGAATTCTTTAGTAATGAAAAAAGGTATGACTAAAGAAGCTAAAGCTCTTTATAAAGCTGGTTTTGAAGCTGGAAATAAAAAATACAAAAAACCACAAAAACTTTACAGAGAAGATGGTGCTGCTATTGAAGTAGGAGAAAACGATAGTTTAATCATCCAAAAGTTAACTCAAGATAAAGAAATGTTTGGTTTCTTTGGTTTCAGTTATTTCTTAGCTGCAAAAGATAAATTACAAGCAGCAAGTATTGATGGTGGACAACCATCATTGAAGTCTATTCAAGACTACAGTTATGCTGTTGCTAGACCTTTATTCTTCTACGTGAAAAAAGCACACGTTGGAGTAATTCCAGGCTTACATGAGTTTGTGAAAGAATTCACAACTAAGAAAGCTATTGGAAAAGGTGGTTACTTAGCAGACATTGGTTTAGTGCCGTTAGACTCTAAGTTGTATAAAACAACTAGAACTAATGCTACGAAGCTAGTTGCTATGGGTAATTAATTATTCCTCAGTTAACAAATGATTAAAAAGGGGGTCTTTTTAGACCCCTTTTTTTTAAAAAAAGAGTAAAGTCCTCACTTAAGGAGATTCTTTGAACTTAATATTGTTTACATTTATTGTTCTTCTAGGTTTCACAAGCTATTATTTTGGACGCAAAAAAGCATATACAATTCAATCTACAAAAAAAAGATTAACTGCATTACCACAATTTTATGGTTATTATCTCGCAATCTGGTGTGCAATACCAGCCTTTATAATTTTTTCATTATGGGCAATTTTTGAGCCCACAATTGTAAAATTATTAGTCTTAAATGATTATTCAAATCAAGGTTATCTTGATGATGAATTAAATTTAATATACGAAAAAACAAAAGCATTGTCTCGAGGGCAATTCACTGGAGAAATTACACCTTTTATTGAAGCTTCAGCTGAAAAATATTTAAGTCTTCGATCAATAGCTCAAAGTTCAAAAGTTGTTATAGTATTATCTATAATTATTGCTTCAGTTGCTTATGCGTATAAAAGAATTTCATCTAATTCTAGAACAAGAGAACCAGTTGAAAAATTTTTGAACGCAGTTTTATTTACAGCTTCTTTAGCTGCAATATTAACTACTGTTGGAATAGTTTTCTCACTTATATTTCAAACTATAGATTTTTTTAAAGTAATTCCATTATTTGATTTTGTCTTTGGAACTCACTGGTATCCAGCAAAAGCTTTTGTTAGAGATTCTTCTGAGGCTTTAGATCCGACAATGTATTCAGATACTTTTGGAGCAGTCCCTATTTTTGCAGGTACTTTTTTTATTGCATTTATTGCTATGTGCGTTGCTATCCCAATTGGATTAATGAGTGGAATTTATTTAGCTGAATATGCATCAACTAAAGTTAGACAATATGCAAAACCATTAATTGAAATTTTAGCTGGTATACCAACAGTTGTTTATGGTTTTTTTGCTGCCCTAACTGTTGGACCATTTTTGAAAGAATTAGGAACTTCAATGGGTCTTGAAGTTTCAGCTGAAAGTGCTTTAGCAGCAGGAGGGGTAATGGGTATTATGATCATACCATTTATTTCAAGTTTAAGTGACGATGTAATTACAAGTGTGCCTCAAAGTTTAAGAGATGGAAGTTACGCTATGGGAGCAACTAAATCAGAAACAATCAAGAGAGTTATTTTTCCCGCGGCATTGCCGGGCATAGTTGGATCTATTTTGCTTGGTGTTTCAAGAGCTATTGGAGAAACAATGATAGTTGTTATGGCCTCTGGTTTAGCTGCTAATTTAACTTTAAATCCATTAGAATCTACTTCAACGATTACAGCTCAAATTGTAGTTATTCTAATTGGTGATCAAGCTTTTGGCGACCCAAAAACGCAAGCTGCTTTTGCTTTAGGTATGTCATTATTTTTAGTAACACTTTGTTTAAATATTGTGGCCTTAAGAGTAGTTAAAAAATATAGAGAGAAATATGAATAAAAATAAAGAACAATTATTAAATAAAAGATACAAGGCTGAGCAGAGATTTCGTCTATACGGTCAAAGTGCAATTTTTATGGCACTTTTATTTTTAACAATCTTTATTTTTAAAATTTTTTCAACTGGCTATTCAGCTTTTCAAAAAACTTGGCTCATTGTTCCAGTAACCTTTGATGCTGAATTAATGATGTTAGAACAAAATCCTTCCAAAGAAGATATACAAGATGCTGATTATTACGATATAGCATTAAAATCAATGGCTGATTTAGATCCAAATGCCAATGAAGATCAAGAAAATGAATTGAAGAGAATGGTGTCTTATTTTTTTGAAAAAGAAATTAAAAATGAACTTTTAAATGACCCTAGTTTAATTGGAAAAACAAAAGAGGTTTATTTAACTGCTTCAGATGATCTAGATCAAGTTTTTAAAGGAAATTATCCAAGAGATTTACCTGAAGATCAAAGAAGAGTAAGCGATTATCAATTAAAAATTTTTGATCAACTTGTTGCAAATGGTAAGGTTGAAAGTAAATTTAATATTAGTTTTTTTACAAATGCTGACTCAAGAGAAGCAGAACTAGCTGGAATAGCAAGTTCATTTATGGGCTCAATTTTTTCTATACTTGTTTGTTTAATGATAGCTTTTCCTGTGGCAGTTCTAGCAGCAATATATCTTGAAGAATTTGCTCCTAAAAATAGATTTACTGATTTTATTGAAGTAAATATAAATAACTTAGCAGCTGTTCCATCTATAGTTTTTGGTCTATTAGGATTAGGAGTTTTATTGGCAATATTTCAATTACCAAGGTCTACCCCATTAGTTGGAGGTATCACTTTGTCCTTAATGACTTTACCAACAATAATTATAGCTGCTAGAGCATCTTTAAAAGCGGTTCCACCAAGTATAAGAGAGGCGGCACTTGCTATGGGAGCAAGTCGAATGCAAACCACAATGCATCATACAGTTCCTCTTTCTATGCCTGGCACGTTATCAGGAACAATAATTGGTTTAGCTCAAGCTTTAGGAGAAACTGCACCCCTAATTTTAATTGGAATGGTTGCTTTTGTTAACACAATACCTGGATCACCTATGGATCCTGCTGCAAGTTTACCAGTTCAAATTTATATTTGGGCTGAAAGTGCTGAAAGAGGATTTGTAGAAAAAGTTTCGGCATGTATAATGGTCTTACTTGCTTTTTTAATAACAATGAATTTATTTGCCCAAATAATTAGACATAAGTTTGAAAAAAAATGGAGTTAAAATGATAAAGATTAAAGCAAAAGATGTTGATGTTTTTTACGGAAAAAAACAAGCACTCTTTAACATAAGTTTAGATATTGAGGAAAATCAAGTAACAGCATTAATTGGTCCATCTGGTTGTGGTAAATCAACTTTCCTAAGATGTCTTAATAGAATGAATGATGTAATTGATATCTGTAGTGTTAAAGGAGAAATTTTAATTAATGACTTTAATATCAATGATAAAAGTTGTGATGTAGTAAGACTAAGAGAAAAAATTGGTATGGTTTTTCAAAAACCTAATCCTTTTCCAAAAACTTTATATGAAAATGTATCTTACGGTCCAACAATTCATGGTATGGCTCAATCAAAACAAGAAATGGATGAAATTGTTGAAACTAGTTTGAAAAAGGCTGCACTATGGGAAGAAGTAAAAGATAGATTGCATGAACCCGGAACTGGATTATCTGGAGGACAACAGCAAAGACTTTGTATTGCTAGAGCGATTTCTGTAAGACCAGAAGTTATATTGATGGACGAGCCTTGTTCAGCATTAGATCCAATAGCAACAGCACAAATTGAAGAATTGATTGATGAGTTAAAAAAAGAGCACACAATAATAATTGTAACTCATTCTATGGCTCAAGCGGCACGTGTATCTCAAAATACAGGTTTTTTTCACTTAGGACAATTGATAGAACATGGATCTACTGATAAAATATTTAAGAATCCTGATAATACAAAAACCCAGGATTATATAACCGGGAGGTTTGGATAATGTCTGAAGCACCACATACAGTTAAATCTTACGAAGAAGAACTAAAAAACCTGAATGCTAATATAATTAAAATGGGAAGTGCATGTGAGGATGCTTTAGGTAAAGCAATTCAAGCCATTACAACAAGAAATAGCGATATTGCAGAAAATGTAATTCAAGATGATGAAAAAATAGATAAATATGAAGCCTTGATTGAACAACAAGTTGTAAATTTAATTGCTTTAAGACAACCTATGGCAATTGATTTAAGAGAGACAGTAACGGCTTTGAAAATGTCTTCAGATTTAGAAAGAATAGGTGATTTAGCAAAAAATATATCCAAGAGAACACTTATGCTAAATGAAAATCTTCCAAAGAATTTGGTAGATGCATTAAATAGAGTATCTACCAATGTTCAAAAACAATTAAAATCAACATTAGACGCTTATTTAGAAAGATCTGCGCCAATGGCAGTAAATGTTTGGGAAGGCGATGAGCAAATAGATGATCTAACAAATCTTTGTATGCAAGAAGTTATAAAATATCTTAAAGAAAATGAAAAAAATTTAGAAGATGGAACTCACTTGTTGTTTGTGACTAAAAACGTTGAGCGTATTGGTGATCATACTACAAATGTTGCAGAACAAATTTTTTATTTAGTTAAAGGTGAATATTTAGAAGGTGACAGACCTAAGGGCACCGAGCCAATTGTAACTGGAGAAAAATGATTTATGTCAGCTCATGTTTTCATAGCTGAAGATGAAGCATCAATTGTTAGTTTGTTAAAGTACAATCTTGAAAAAGAAGGTTATAAAGTTAGTCATTCAGAAAATGGAGAAGATGCTCTTAAACAAATAAAATCAAAACAGCCAGATTTGATATTAATGGATTGGATGTTACCTGAATTATCTGGTGTTGAAATTTGTAAAAACTTAAAAAAAGATAATAAGTTTAATGATATTCCTGTCATTATGTTAACTGCAAAAGGGGAGGAAGAAGACAAATTAAAAGCATTTGATACAGGTGCAGATGATTATGTAACTAAACCTTTTAGTCAAAAAGAATTAAATGCTAGAATTAAATCTTTATTGAAAAGATCTAAGCCTCAATCATCATCAGACATTGTAGAATTTACTGATTTAAAAATAGATCGGATTACAAAAAGAGTTTATAGAAAAGATAAGGAAATTACTTTAGGTCCAACTGAATTTAAACTATTAGATTTTTTTATCAAAAATCCAAAAAGAGTTTATTCAAGAGAACAACTTTTAAATAATGTTTGGGGGGAAGATATATATGTTGAGTCTAGAACAGTAGATGTTCATATTAGAAGATTAAGACAAGCAATTAACATACAAAATACAAAACCTTTAATTAGAACAGTGAGATCAGCTGGTTATTCTTTAGAATCTTGAAGATCTTTGGGCCTTATAAATTTTTTTAATACTCCTTTTTTCTCAACTTCATTCCAGGATTTAATATCAAACTCAATTTTTACAAATGCTGAAGTTGGAAACTTATAATTCATTAGTTTAAAATTATTCGTATTATGATTTTTTGTAAGATTTCGTACTAAATTTTTCACTGATGGTTCATGGTTTATAATCAAAATTGATTTATATTCACTGGATATTTCTTTAATTTTTTTTATAATTGCATTCTCATCAACTAAATATAAATCTTTTGAAAAATTAACTTTTTTTGGTTTATTAATTTTCTTGGACAAAATTTGAAAAGTTTTTTTTGTTCTTTTTGATGATGAAACTAATGCATAATCAAATTTAAATTTTTTTTTAACAAAAAATTCACAAATCATTTTTGCATTTTTCTTGCCTCTTTTGCTAAGTGGTCTATCAAAATCATTAATACTTAAATCATCCCAACTAGATTTTGCGTGTCTCATGACGTATAATTGATACATAAAATCTAAATATATGACTGCTTTAAAAAAACAACATAAAGAAGAGCTGAAATCTAAATATATAAATAGAGAGCTTTCTTGGTTAAAATTCAACGACAGAGTACTTTTAGAGGCGCAAAATATCGAAAATCCTCTTTATGAAAGAGTAAAGTTTTTATCAATTGCTGGGTCTAATCTAGATGAATTTTTTATGGTCCGTGTTGCAGGATTATATAGCCAAATAAAACAAGAAGTTGACTCTTTAAGTTCTGATGGTTTGACACCTGAAGAACAAATGGATGAGGTAGTACTTGAAACCAAGAATCTATTAAGAAAACAGAACAAAATTTTTATTCAACTGATTATGGAATTAAAAAAAAATAATATCAATTTAGTTAAGCCAGTAAATTTAAATACTAAGGATAAAAAAAAACTTCTAGAAATATTTAAAGAAGAGATTTACCCTTTATTAACACCATCAGCAATTGATCCTGCACACCCATTTCCATTTATAATCAATCAAGGAAGAGCAATTGTAATGAAGTTAAGAAAAAAAAATAAAAAAAGGATTTTAAACTCAATAATTGTAATACCAAAAGCATTATCTAGATTTATTGAAATAGAGTCTTCTAAAAATCATAAGAAGTTTGTTATTCTAGATGACGTAATAAGTTTTTTTGCTAATGAAATTTTTCCAGATCATGATTTAGAAAAGAAAATGATTTTTAGAGTAATAAGAGACAGCGATGTAGAGATTCAAGAGGAAGCAGAAGATTTAGTTAGATCTTTTGAATTGGCTTTAAAAAGACGTAGAACGGGTGATATTGTTCGTTTAGAGGTTCTTGAAAATAGCGATAACGAATTGGTAAGATTTATAACTAATAAATTAGACACAAATCCTGACTATATTTATGATGTTGCTGGCCTTGTTGGAATTCAAGATATAGATCAAATATGTAAAGTAAAAAATCCAAAATTAAGATTTAAGCATTTTACGCCTAGAGAAGTTGAAAGATTAAAAGAATATAATGATAATTTTTTTGAAACTATTAAAAAGAAAGATTTAGTTGTTCATCATCCTTTTGAAACATTTGACTCAGTAATTGAATTTCTAAACCAAGCAGCAAATGATAAAAAAGTTATAGCTATTAAACAAACTTTATATAGAACAACTCTAGACTCACCAATTGTTAAAGCTTTAATAACAGCTGCAGAAAACGGAAAAACAGTTACCGCTTTAATTGAAATTAAAGCTAGATTTGATGAGGAAGCTAATATTCAACTATCAAGAAGTTTAGAAAAAGTAGGTGTCCAAATTGTTTATGGTTTTGCCAAATATAAAACCCATGCAAAATCATCATTAGTTTTAAGAAGAGAACAAGGAAAAATACAAACTTATTTTCATTTAGGAACTGGCAATTATCATCCTGTAAATGCTAAAATTTATACTGATTTATCTTTATTTAGTTGTGATAAAAGGATGGCCTCTGATGTTGAGAAATTTTTTAATTATGTAACCGGATACGCAAAACCAAAAAATCTTAATAAAATTTCTATTTCGCCAGTAAATATGAGGCAAACTTTAAATGAAAATATTGATGCTGAAATTAGAAATTCTAAAAATGGGAAATTTGCAGCTATTTGGGCAAAAATGAACTCTTTAGTAGATCCAGAAATTATTGATAAATTTTATGAGGCTTCAAATGCTGGTGTAAAAATTCATTTATTTGTAAGGGGTGTTTGTTGTTTAAGACCAGGAGTTAAAAATAGATCAGAAAATATAGTTGTAAAAAGTATCATTGGAAGATTTTTAGAGCATTCTAGAATTTATTGTTTTAGTAACGGTACTAAAAAAATGCCTAATAGAAATGCAAAAGTATATATTTCGTCAGCTGATTTAATGCCGAGAAATTTAAATCGAAGAGTAGAACTTCTAGTCCCAATTGAAAATGAGACTGTTCATGAACAGATTTTAGATCAAATAATGTTAGCAAATTATCTTGATACTAATCAGAGCTGGGAACTTGAAGCTGATGGTAATTATAAAAAAATTAAATATAGTAAGAGCGATTCCTTTTCAGCTCATGAATATTTTATGAATAATCCGAGCTTATCTGGAAGGGGTAAAGCTAAATTAAAAATGCAGCCTAAACAACTGCACTTAAGATTGATTAAAAGTGGAAGTAATTAAAAGTAAAAATAGTTTAAAATTAAAACAGGCAAAATTAGCTATAATAGACATTGGATCAAACTCTATAAGAATGCTAATTTATGAAGATTTCAGTTCTTCTCGTGTGCCTTTTTTTAATGAAAAAGCAGTTTGTGAACTTGGAAAAAATTTAGATAAATCCAAAAAACTTCACAGATCTGGTACCGAATATGCTTTAAAAGTTTTAAAAAGATTTTCTGAAATTTTAAATGTTTCAAAAATCACAAATCTAAAGATTATTGCAACAGCAGTTATAAGAGAAGCAACTGATACAAAACCTTTTATTGATGAAGTTGAAAAACTTTTTAAAACTAAGATCAATATATTATCAGGTGAAGAAGAAGCTACATGCTCAGCTGAGGGAGTAAAAATAGGTTTTGAAAATGTTGATGGATTAGTTGCCGATCTGGGTGGTGGTAGTTTGGAGTTAGCCCGAGTTGAAAACAATATAGTAACAAATAAGACCTCATTACCTGTTGGTGTTTTAAGATTAATGAATAATCCAATAGTTAAAAAAAGAAATTTAGCAAAATATATTAAAAAATTATTAAGAGATGAAAAATGGCTCTCAAAAAAGAAGTTTAATAATCTATATTTAGTTGGAGGCACTTGGCGAGCATTATTTAAGTTACATCTTTTTCAAAATAATCATCCAGTACATATAATTCATCAATATAGTATTGATAATAACGTTTTATCTAAATTTGTTGAAAAAATTTCTTCTTTTAATAAATCCAAACTTAAAACAGTTGAGTATATTTCAAAATCTAGAACATCATATTTGCCCTATAGTTGTATTATACTTGATGAAATTATGAAACTTTCAAATCCAAAAAAAATTATTTGTTCTATAAGTGGTTTGCGTGAAGGATCTTTATCAATTGACTATTTTAAAGATGCAAAAGAATCTGAAATCTTTTACAAAGCACTTGAGAAGGTTGCACAAAAAAGAGGTGATCTAGGATCAAATTATAAAAGATATTATGATTTTATTCAGCCAGTTTTTGAAGGTAATGAGCACTTTAATAAGAAATTATTATATTTGGCATGTGTATTAAGTCATATGGACTGGGGATTAGGAGCATTTCAAAAAGCTGAATTGGTATTTCAAGAAACGATAAATACTCCATTACTTAGACTGACACATAAAGAAAGAATACAATTAGCTTTGTCATGCTATTGGCGTTACTGTAGTATCAAGTATAATCCAAAGATGGATTATCTAACTTTTTTAAATAATAATGAAATTTTTTCAAGCAAACAAGTGGGAGCAGCATTGAGATTTTCACAATCATTGACCTCGATATCTACGATATTCTTGGAGGAGTTTAAATTATATAAAAGAGGTAATGCTGTATTTTTAAAAATTCCATCACAACATCAAGAAATAATTTCAAAACAAGTAACTAAAAGATTTAAAGCTCTTGCTAGAGAATTATTTTTAGAACCAAGAGTCATTTATTCTAATAATTCAAAATAAACTTAAGTTAATTAAACTTTAACAATAAGTAAATAATTTTGTAACTTATTTTATCTATAAAAGTCTTAACAAAATTTAAAATACTAAGTCTCATTATTTCCTTCCTAGTAATTGAATTTTGTTAATTAACTAATTACTTCCTTCTCTTTATTGAGAGGGAAGTAAGAAGATTTATTTGATATTAATTATTTATAGATGCAGGAGACTGCTCTGCTTTTTTAGCGAGTTTTTTTGCTTTTTTTTCTGCAACTTTCTTTTCTAGAGCAGCAATTTTAATATTAACATTTGATAACTTTTTCTCTTTAGCTGTAATTTTATTTTTCAGTCTATCAATTGCTTTTAAAATTTTTGTTTTTTTCTTCTCATTTTTTTCTACCCCCAAATTATTTAATTAATTATTTAATCACATAATTCATAAATCTAAAAGTTAATTTGATACAACCTATAGTTTATAAATTTTTAATATTTTTTATTAAATATAAAAACATTGCTATGTGAGAACTATTATTAAATTTTTGATTTAATATTAATCTAAATATATCGCTTTGATTAAACAGATGAATTCTAATACCTTTTTCAGGCTTTGAAATTTTTATTAAGTCTTTCGTAAAATAACCAGTAATTTTAGTAGTTAATCGCCCAGGCTCAGTATAAAAAGTTATAATTTTACTCAATTTTGATCTTGATTTATAACCTGTTTCTTCTTTTAATTCTTTATGAGCTGATTGCAGAGTTGTTTCTTTTTTTTCTACTATCCCAGAAGGAAACTCATAATTAATTTTGTTAATCGGAACTCTTTTTTGAGAAACTACTATATATTTCTCTTTAATCTTAGGTATTACCAATGAAAGATTAGAAGTTTCAAGATAATGATAAAACTCTTTTTTCTTAAATTTTTTGTTAATTAAACTTATTCGATTAGTAAGTTTTATATTTTTCAATTTTTCTCTAAAAATAACTTTTTAACAATAAATACAGCAATTAACATTCCTAAAAGCTCAGCTAAAATATAATAAGGAGTGTTTAAATAATTTATACCAGTAAACGAATCTGTAAAAGTTCTAGCAATTGTAACAGCTGGATTTGCAAAAGATGTTGATGAAGTAAACCAATAACCAGCAGTAATATAAAGACCAACACTAGCAGCAACAGCAATTTTTCCTGACTTCATAGAGCCAAAAATTATTATTATAAGCCCCAATGTTGCTATTACCTCAGATGTGAATATGTAAATTCCATCTCTTGACTTAGTAGATAATTCATAAATTTCATGTTCAAAAAAGAAATTGGCTAAACCAACACCAATCAAGCAACCAACCAATTGAGCAATGATATAGTAGGGTAATAGTTTCTTTTTTAATTTACCTGTTATTGTCATTGCGATACTTACAAATGGATTAAAGTGAGCTCCTGATACATCAGCAAATACTGTAATAAGGACAAATAAACCTGCTCCTGTTGCTATTGTGTTTGCAATTAACATCACCGCAACGTCATTGGTTAGGTTTTCAGCCATTAAACCTGAGCCAACAATAATCATTACTAAAAAACAACTGCCTATTAGTTCAGCAAGAAAATAACGACTTTTATTTTTCATTTATTAATTCCTTTATTCTTTTATGAATATTATTGTAAACTTTTTCAATTATTTCATCTTTTTTATTTAAGTCATTTGTTTCATTAAGTAATTTAACGGGATCCTCTATATCCCAATGAATTATCTGATCTTTATTTGGCCAAATAGGGCAGACTTCGTTATTGGCATTATTACAAACTGTAATAACATAATCCATTTTAATTTGACCATTAATAAACCCATTAAAATTTTTAGATCTATAATTTGAAAGATCATAATGTTTTGATAATAAATAATTCTTCACATCTTCATTTACTTTTCCTGTTGGATTACTTCCGGCACTAAAACCCTTATACATATCGTCATACTCATTATTTATTATACTTTCAGCAATAATACTTCTCGCTGAATTACCTGTGCATACGAACAATATATTCTTCATTTAAAAAATAACTTTATAAATACCAATTACAAACAATGGAATTTGTAATCCAAAGTTAGTTAAAATTGCTTTATCTTTGCTCATAAATCCTGCAATAGTCCATCCAACAACTCCTAATCCATGAAAATATATATTTAATGGATATATATTTAAATTTGTAAGAAGTATTCCTACTAAAACTAAGAATGTACTGATCCACTTTAGATATTTTTTTATAAACATAAAATCCCCTTTCTTTGTTATTATTTCAGTTGTGTTAAGAATTTATTACAGTTTAAAAGAAAAATAATCTTATTTGTTGTCTTCCCAATCAAATCTTGGAAAAGAGTCAAAAATTTTAAAGATACCATCCGACCATTGATCACAAACCTTAGAATATTCAGTATCAGTGATATTTAAGCATTTTTGTGAGGCAATTTTATATTCATCTTTTTTATAGACAGCAAAATCTATAGGAGGGCCAACTGTTAAGTCACTTTTTAAAGTTGAGTCCATTGAAATCAAAGCACAACGTGATGCATCACCAATAGATACGCTTGGTTTTATAACTCTATCTAAAATAGGTTTACCGTATTTCACTTCACCAATAACTAGATAAGGTTTGCTATCAGCTGGCTTAATATAATTTCCTTGCGAATATATTAAGTACAATTCTAATGGTTGACCTTTAATTTGACCACCAACTAAGAATGAGGAACCTAATAAAACTGTATCGGTATTTATTCCTTTAGGAGCTGAATGTTCTATATTTAAAGATCCTATATATGATGCAATTTGATCAAAATCTTTACAGGTATTTAAATTCATTATCCCGCTATCGCTTTTAAGATCTTTTTCAATAGATTTATATACTGCTTGAGATGTACCTAAGTTTCCAGAAGTAACTATAATGACACTTCTGTCACCGACATCATGAACAAACATTTTTGAGTAAATGTTAACATTATCTAATCCTGCATTTGTTCTAGAGTCTGACGCGAAAACAATTCCGTCTTGAGCTTTGATGCCAACACAATAAGTCATAATACCATTAATAATTATTAATTAATTAACATATAATTAAATTCAAGCATAGCTGATATAACTATATCGCAATTGATTGTTTAACCTAATTATTAAACAATCTTTCAATGAGCGGGAAACTCTGGGATAATTACAATGCCACTAAAGCATATGATGGTTATTTTACCAATGAAAATAAATTAAGAAAACATGCCGTTATAATTTCAAATATTTTAGAAAGATACGGCAAAGAAAAACTCCAAGAAATTGA
>CACKDD010000007.1 GCA_902598825.1 uncultured Pelagibacteraceae bacterium
TAATATCAATACCAATTGGTTTACTTTTAAGTTTTAAACTTGATTTTATTGTTCCTAAAATTTTACCTCGACCACATCCAATATCTAATATTTCAGAATTTGGGTTTAATTTTATATTTTTGAACAAAAATTTATTAAATGACTTAATGTAATCATTGGAAGAAAGCCAAGTTTTATTATCCCAGTTTTTAATGACAGTTGATGCCAAATTTTTTAAGTCTCCAATAATTGTAGGGCCATGGAGTTACAAAACCTACTCCAAGCATTAAAGGTATAACCCACCAAGTTAATATTGCTCCACCAGTTAAAAGATAATCAGTTAAATTCATCGCAATTTCCATACTTACCATAGCGATAAAGCTCATGCCTAAAGCTGTTTTTAATGCATTATTAAAACTTATATTTTGTCTAAGTAAGATAAAAGTTTCAAGCATTACGCTAGTTATTAAACCATTTATTATTGCAAGAACCATTATTCCTAAAACTGGAAATGGTATTTCTGTTAATTGAAAAAATAAAATAGTACCAAAATCTCCTATAGCACATCCAAGCAAACACCATGCAGTATTTTTTGCACTTTGTTTCCAAGTATTTTTACAGGACCAGTCAAATGTAGTGGTTTCCATGATTTTATGATAATATTTACTTATGATTTTTAAACAAGTTTTTGATCAAAAATCCAGCACTTACACCTACATAATTGCCTCAGCAGAGGGAAGAGAAGCTTTAATCATCGATCCTGTTTTAGAAAATGTCGAAGACTACATAAAGTTACTTAATGAATTAAATTTAAAACTAGTAAAGGTAATAGATACCCATATTCATGCTGATCATGTTACTGGTGCAGGTAAGTTGAGAGACAAAACTCAATGTGTAACTATTATGGGAGAACATACCCCAACAGATGCTGTTGAGATAAAAGTTAAAGACGAAGAAATAATTAAACTTGATCAATTAAAGATTAAAGCTCTTTATACCCCAGGCCATACTTCTGACAGCTTTAGTTTTTTAATGGATAATTATTTATTTTCAGGAGATACCTTGCTTATTAATGGTACTGGAAGAACAGATTTCCAAAATGGTAGTTCAAAGGATGCTTATAACTCGTTATTTAATAGACTTTTAAAACTACCTGACGAAACACTTGTCTACCCCGCACATGATTATAAGGGAGAAAAAGTCAGTAGTATTGGAAAAGAAAAGAAATTTAATCCAAGATTACAGGTTAATAATGTTGAGGAATATATTGAGATTATGAATAACCTAAATTTAAAGAAGCCTGCAGCAATAGATTTTAACGTTGCAAATAATCTTAAATTAGGTGCTGAACTTTAAATTGAAGATTTAATAGCCTCGTAAATTAAATCTTTAGTTGTCTCACCAACACTTCTATAAATTTCTTTGTTATCTTTAAAAATTAAAAGTGTAGTTTGGTATTGTACTTTCAGTAAGTCAGCGATTTCTCTATTAGTTACATCAAATGAAAAATATTCAATATTATCAAACTTAATATCAGATAGTCCACCTTCATTTTTGGCTTGCTTGAGAATTTTCATCTGACCAGCACAAGATGAACAATATTTAATCCAAGAACTTACTACTACAAATTTACCCTCTGACTGTGCTTTATCAAACAACTCTTTATTAAAGGTTGTCTTTTTTTCCATCGCATTAGTACTAAAAGCAAATATACAAAATATAAATGTTAAAAATTTTTTCATAATTGTTTTTTTAAACTCTTTTTTTTCCTTGAACAACCCTATCTAAGATTAATGCGACAAATAAAATAGCCACACCCGCAAGAATACCTTGTCCTACATTAGCATATTGTAGTGCCTCTAGGACATCTTGACCCAATCCTTTTGCTCCAATTAAAGATGCAACTACAACCATTGCTAAACTCAACATTACTGTTTGATTTACTCCTGCTAGTATTGATGGTGTTGCTAATGGTAAATCTACTTTTCTAAGTAAATACCATTTGCTTGCTCCATAGGCAATTGCAGCTTCTCGTATTGTTTCTGGAACTCCCCTCAAACCTAAAACTGTCAATCTTACTACAGGTGTTCCTCCAAAAATCATTGTAATAATAACAGCTGCAACCTTCCCCGTTCCAAAAAAAGCGATAACAGGAATCATAAATACAAAAGCAGGCATTGTTTGCATAAAATCCATTATTGGTCTGATCATAGAATAAAATCTTTGACGTCTCGCACAAAAAATACCTAAGGGTATACCTATAACAATACTCAAAATTGCTGCTGTACCAAGCAAAGCTAGAGTTGTCATTGCTTTTACCCAGAAACCTAAAAAACCCATGTAACACAAAAATCCAGCAGAATAAATTGCTGCTCGTGGTCCAGCAGACAATCCTGTTAAAATAACTATGGTTGTTATAATAACTATCCAAGGTGTTTTTACGAATAATAATTCTAAAAAATCCAGAACAGATCGAATTCCAATTGTAATAGCTGTAAATAATGCATCTCCTTTGATAACCGCATAATTAAATACTGTTTCAACCCAACTAATAGATGTTAATCTTATTTCTGGATGTGTTGGAAATTCGTTCATAATTGTAATTAAGCCTGGGAAACTATAATGAACTACTGAGAAAAACATTATTACTGATGTAAAAATACCACTCAAAATATAATTTTTAATCTTCATTCCTGGACTAATCGTTTTATCAGATAACCATTCTGAATATCTTTTTTCTAATTTAGAGTTTGCGATGACTCCTTGAATAATTTTAATTGATATTAATAAAATTATTCCAAAAATTGTTATCCAAATTGCTGAGGCCTCAACCCTTTCTACCTCATTGATATAACCTTGCATGGCATCTTCGAGAGACTTAATATTTCTTTTGTAAACATCAACTTTATCTGGGTTATTTGTTATTGCTGCTTCTAATTGTTTATTTCTAAAAGCAATTGTTGATTGGACTTGTTCAATCTTCTGAACTGCTTCTGCAGTAATATTTCCAAATAAACCTCTTATAATTTGAACAACTGCAAATGTTTCAATTATTAAAAATGTTAACGACCAATTCCAAATATTTCTCATTCCAAACCAAATTGGTCCTAAAATTGCTGCATATAGATTAAATGAAAAAGAAAAAGTTGGTTTACTACCTATTATTTGAAATTGCTCAATGTAGTAATTTGGATTAGTCTTTACAAAGTCCGTAATTAATTCTGATCTTGATGGGTTGTTATTTTGCTTATTCTCCATCACTACCCTCTATAACTGCTTTTAAAAGGTCTGCTTGAGTAATTACGCCAACTATTTGACCTTTTAAGTCTTTAACAACTAGCGGTTTATTTTTTGTTTTTGATTTTTCAATTAATCTACTTAATAAATCATTTTCTTGAACACTTTCTGGATCATCCCATAATTTTCCATTCTGCTTTTCATATTCTTCCGTTGTTTGCATTATAGACTTTGCCTGAACAACTTTTAATCTCGAAATACCTTTTACAAAATCTGCTACATATTCATCAGCAGGATTGACTACAATTTCTTCAGGTGTTCCAATCTGAATTACTTTACCATCTCTCATTATTGCTATTCTATGACCAACTCTTACTGCTTCATCTAAATCATGTGTAATAAAAACAGTTGTTTTTTTCATTTGTTTTGAAAGTTTTATAAACTCTGACTGAAGTTGACGTCTAATTAAAGGATCTAATGCACTAAAAGGTTCATCCATTAAAAGAAATTCTGGATCAGCTGCAAGTGCTCTTGCAAGTCCAACTCTCTGCTGCATACCACCAGATAATTCATGTGCAAATTTATTTCCCCAACCTTGCAACTCAACCACATCTAAAATTTTATTAGCTGCATCTAACCTATCATTTTTACTTATACCTCTAATTTCAAGAGGCATCGCTATATTGTCTACTACAGATCTATGAGGCATCAATGCAAAATTTTGAAAAACCATACCAATTTTTTTATTTCTTAATTCTTGTAAACTCTCTCTATCAAGAGTCATAACATCTTGTTCATTAATTAAAATTTTTCCAGATGTAGGTTCTAAAAGTCTATTGATATGTCTTACTAAAGTTGATTTTCCACTTCCTGAAAGTCCCATTACACAAAATATTTCACCTTGCTTTACATCAAAGGAAACATCTGAAACACCTATTACAGAATTATACTTTTCTAAAGCTTCAGTTTTAGAAATTTTATTATTTTGAATAGCATTTAAAGCTTCTTTTGAAGTATTGCCAAATACTTTCCACACATTTTTGATTTTTATTGCAGAACTTGTTGAATTCATTTTTATCTTTTATTACAGGAGATTATACCCAGCAATATCTAATCGCTGGGTATAAATAATTTAATCTTACTTAAAGACCTAACCAACCATCAACAGTTGATTTATTTGCTTTCATCCACGCTCTTGCTACGTCAGCTGGAGCTTTTTTCTCAACTGATATTGCATAAGCCATAGACGAAACATCATCTGCTGTTAATTGAAAATTCTTAAAGAATTCAACTATTGCTGGCGATTTTTTTTCTAAAGATGTACCCCATCCAATTTGAATTTGTTTAAGTGCATCTTTTGAAGCTACATATGATTTATTGTACCAGTCAGCATCTTCTTTTGGTTGAACCATTTTGTATTTTGCTGGATCGAATTTTGGCTCTTCCAACATAATTACATCTGCCATTCCCCAAATTGCATGTGGTTTATAACAATAGAATGCATATCCTTCACCTTTTTTAATCGAGTCCAGAACTCTTGCATTTTTAACTGCTTCTGCAGCTCTGATAGGTTCTATACCCGCATCATATAAACCATAATCTCTTAATTTGACTTGGTTAACATTTGCAGATGCCCAACCATCAGCTCCAATCCAAAACTCACCTTTACCATTACCATCGCTGTCCATTGCTTTAACAACTTCTGGTCTGCCTAAATCTTCTATAGCAGTGATATTGAATTTTTTTGCAAATTGTTGAGAAACACAATAACCTTGATTTCCTTCATAAGGTTTACTGCTTAATTTTAAAGTTCCTTTTGGAACTAAATCATTTGTATACGCTTGTTGATTTGGCAACCATATATCAGGATGAACTTCTATTTCACCTTTGCTCCTATCAATTGCACCATAAATTGCAGTATTGTTTCCTGGGACAAGCTCCGCTTCTCCTCCCATTTTATCAGTTACAACTGCTGCAAGTAAATTTGCAATTGCAGTCGCACCTGTCCAGCCCGGATCTCCTATTTTAACTTTTTCAGCAAAACTTGAAAAAGATACAAATAAAGAAATTAATCCAGCGACTAATGTGCTCTTTATTATTTTCATCATTTCCCCTCTGTTGATTTAATATCAAAAAGCTAACACTATATGTGATAACTTTAAATAAAAATGATTGTCCAATATGAGGCCAAACCTGCAAAAATCGTTGCTAAAATGCTTCTGCTGAAAATACCAACTAACATTGCAATAATTGCTGCTAAGATTTTAGGATTATCTTCAATTTCTATGGAACCAATGTTATCTAAAAAAATTGCTGGAAATATAATTGCTGGAAAAATTGCTGAAGGCACGTAAGATAAAATTTCTCTTATTCTATCATTAAACATTTCCTTTTTTAGAAGTGCTATCATAGAAAATCTTGTTAAAAAAGTAATCAATCCACAGTAAATAATTAATGCCCAATCACTCATTATTCTTTATCATCTTTGTTAATATCATTGCTACAAATAATCCTATTAAAGCAGCTACAATCACATAAGCTTTATAGGGAATATAATTGTATCCTAAAGTAGCAACTAAACCTGAGGTTATAATTACAATTACATTTATTAATTTTCTAAAATCATTAACTAATAATGCTAAAAAAGTTAAAGGTACTGCAAAACTTAATCCAAGTTGTTCAGGGATAGCAGCACCTAAAATAATTCCCAAAAATGTTGTTGATTGCCAAATTACCCAACAAGTTGCTCCACCACCAATTAAATGAAAATATTTGTTTTTATCTTTGTTTTTTTTGAAATACTCATTTGATCGAGCAAAAGCTTGATCAATCAAAAAATATGAAATTATAATTTTCCAAATTAGTTTTAAATCAGAAACATGTTCTGAAACCACTGCACCATATAATAAGTGCCTTGAGTTAACTGCTCCTACAGAGCTAATTATAATTAAAGAAGAGGCTCCTCCAGAGAATAATTGCAAAAGCACTATTTGAGATGCCCCACCAAAAATTATAAGTGACATTCCCATTGTAGCTAATGGACTAAAACCAATATCTATGGCTAAGATTCCAAATATTAATCCAAATGGAACCACCGGTATCATTAAGGGACTTACATCAACAATTCCTTTTAAGAATATTTTAAAATTACTATTCATTTTATTAAAAAGCTTTCTATTAGAAGCAAACTATATGATCAATATGAATTGGCCTTTTGATACCAAATTTTTCGTCAACTTCATGTTGATGGATGTGATGGGAGTGAACAAAAACTGGAATTAGGGTGTTACTGGGAGTTTTAAGCGTATAAATAAAATTAGTGCCTCTAAACTTTCTGTCCACCACTTCAAATTTTAAATTACTTTTATCATCATGGTGTAAGTCCTCTGGTTGTACTAAAAGCTTTACTTTTGATCCTATTGGAAAGGGTTTAATAAAATTACCAGTAATTGTTCCAAGATCTTTATTCTCTAAACTTTTAGGACTTGTTACTTCTGCAGGAATAAGTGTTCCTCTATTTAAAAAATTAACTACCTCAATTGAGTTTGGTAAATGATAAACATTATACGGATCATCAAATTGTTTTAGTTCTTGATTTAAAATTATTCCACATTTAGATCCTAAATAAAAAGCTTCATAAGAGTCGTGAGTAACAATAATTGTGGTAATTTTTGAACTCTTTAATATTTTCTTCAATTTTTCCTGTATTTCTTCCTTAAAACTTTGATCCACATTAGATAATGGTTCATCAAGCAATAATAAGTCTGGCTGAGTTACTAAAGATCTCGCAAGAGAAGCTCTTTGTGCTTCGCCAGCACTAATTTCATGTGGATATTTATTTAATATTAAAGAAATATCTAATAACTCTATAATTTCTTGTAAGCTGACTTGATGATCTTTTTTACCTTTATTTCTTTCTGCACCTAATGATATATTTTTTTCTACAGTGTAATGTGGAAATAAACTGTTTTCTTGAAACGCAAGAGATATATTTCTATCCTCTGGCTCAAGATTTTTTTTTTCTGAAGATAATATACTTCCCTTAAGTTCAATTGATCCTTTTTTAATTTTTTCTAAACCTGCAATTGTTCTTAAAATAGTAGTTTTTCCGATACCGGATGGACCTAAAAGACAAATCACATCGCCTTCATTTTCAATAGCAAAAGATACATTGGCTACTTTAGTTTTGCCTCCAACTTTAAAATCAACATTTTTAACTTCAAAAAAATTATTACTCATTGTTCTCTCTTAAAATATATTTTGAACTAATTATAATGAATAAAGAAGCGATTAATATTAAAAATAATGAAGGTACTGCAGCAGCCTCTAACAAGTCCTCGGAAGCAGAAATATATGCTGTAGTTGCAAAAGTTTCAAAATTAAAAGGTCTTAAAATTAACGTAATTGGTAATTCCCTTATTATCTCCAGTGAGACCAAAATAATTATGAATAAAAGAGAATTTCTCAAAAAAGGAATGTGAATATTCATAAATGTTTTTCTTTTTGAGTAGCCTAACAAATAAGCACTCTCATCAACCGAAATATTAATTTTTTCATATCCTGACTTTATCCCGTTAAAAGCTAAAGAATAAAATCTTATGAAATAAACTAATACTAAACCAAGAATAGAACCAATAAAAATTTTTTTAATCGAAGTAAATCCTAAGTATTTTACTATACTGTCATCGAACCAAGCAATAAAAGTAATAAATGCTATAGCTAATATAACTCCAGGAATAGCATAACCCGAGATTGATAAGGTTGATAAAGTATTTAAAGTTTTATTTTTAGAAACTCTATTTCCATAATTTGAAATTAAAGAAAAAAATATTAAAACTAAACTAGATAATAACACTAGATAAAGGGTGTTTAGTAAAAGGTTTGTAATTTGCATATCAAATAAATTTTCTGGAAATTTTATTGTCCAATACAACATCTGACTTAATGGGAATAAAAAACTTAAAAAGAATATAGAGAAACAAAAGGTAAATGCTAAAAAAGATCTACTACCATAAAGTTTGATTTTTTCTTTTTGCTTAAGTCCACCTCTGGTATTGAAATGATATTTTGCCTTTTTTCTGGATAGATTCTCTATGATAAATAATGAAAATATGAACAAAAGCAAAAAGGATGATATTCTATTCGCAAAAGCTAAATCATCAAAAGTTATCCATGAATTATAGATACCAGTTGTAAGAGTATTTATTGAAAAAAAATCTACTGCTCCAAATTCTGCCAAAGTTTCCATTGCCACAAGAGATAATCCTGCAACAATTGCTGGTCGTGCGGCTGGTAATATAATTTTATAGAAAGATTTAAATTTTGAAAAACCAAGATTTTTACCTAGATCAATTAAGTTTTGAGATTGGTATAAAAAGGATGCTCTAGCTAATATATATACATATGCATATAAAGAGAAGCTAATTGATAATATTGCTCCAAACATACCATCAAACTTTGGAATATTATTATTATAATTTCCATCCCCAAATAAATTTTTAAGGATTGTAAAGGCTGTACCATAATTCTCAAAAAAAGCTGTCAAAGAATAAGCATAGATGTAAGGAGGCACTGCAAAAGATAAGATAAGAGCCCATTTAAAAAAATTACTTAATGGAAATTCAAAAAATGATACTAAATATGCTGATCCAGTGCCAATTAAGAATGTAAAAATCAATACACAAAATAGTAAAACAAAAGAATTGGAAATATACTCAAATAGGAAAGTATCTTTTAAAATTTGATAATAATTAGATGTATCTTCAAAAAAGCTCGTGAATACAGTTAAAATTGGAATAGATACAAATATAGAAATTAGTAGTGAAGATAAAAACCAAACATTAAAATTTCTAAACATATTTGATATATATTAATGTATGATTTGTATGTGTCCACTACAAATCCCCATTTGCAATGGACACAAGAAAGAAAAATTAAAAATTAAACACTTTAAGGAGATGCGGAACTTCCTTAGATTCAATTTCTTCTAGTTTTCTTTTATTTAGTCTCTTATTGATTTTTTCACACTCCTGTTTACATGGGGAACATGCACTGGAAGACTTATTTAAATCAATATCAGACATAAATTTTTTTTCTTCTTTCATTATTTGCTTATTTCCAACCAGCAGCTGTCATTACTTCTAATGCGGCAGCTTGATTTTTTCCATAAGAAGCTAGTTTAGTTTTCATATCTTGTTGAAAATCTAATCCTAAGTTATTTACTACTAATGGACTTGGTGAAACACCATCAATCATTGGAAACTCAAATGTATTGTTAGTAAAGTGCTCTTGAGATTGTGGAGTTAATAAAAACTCTACAAGTTTAACAGCATTATCTTTATTAGGTGCTCCTTTTACTAAGGCTGCACAACTAACATTCATGTGTGTTCCTCTACCATTTTGATTAGGAAAGAAAGCTTTTACTTTTTTAGCTGCTTCCTGTTGTTCAGCACCTTTTTTACCAGACAACATTAGAGCTAAATAATAAGTGTTAGCTACTGCAATATCAGCTTCTCCTGCTGCTACTGCCATGATCTGAGCTCTATCATTTCCTTTAGAGTCTCTAGCCATGTTTGCAACAACTCCTTTTGCCCATTCAGCTGTAGCTTTTTTTCCATTATTTTCAATTAATGAAGCTACAAGAGATTTGTTATATATGTTGCTAGATTTTCTTATTACTAATCTTCCTTTCCATTTAGGATCAGCTAGACCTTCATAAGACATTCCAGATAATTCAGCACCAGTAACTCTTTCAGGTGAATAATAAATTATTCTAGCTCTTTTTGCTATTCCAACCCATTTACTTGTTCTAAAGCTTTTTGGAACAGCAGCTTTTATTGCAGCAGATGTTAAGCCACCTTGAAGATGACCTTTTGCATCCATAGCACCACATCTTCCAGCATCAGCAGTAATATAAAGATCTGCGGATGAGTCTGCGCCCTCTTCAATTATTCTTTTTTCTAAAGCACCTGATTTTCCATTTATAAGATTGACCTTAATTCCGGTCATACTTGTGAACTTTGAATAAAGCTCAGCGTCTGCTTTATAATGTCTTGCGTTAAAAACATTAACTTCATTTGCAACCGCTAAAGTTGACAAAACTAAAGATGTAATTATTACAAAAATTGATAATTTTCTCATTTATCTCCTCGATTAAATTGTTGTTTGAGAATGCTAATTATTCGCAATGATAATGATTATCAATCGCAATATTGTCGCAGATACAACTTACAAGAAATATTGGGATATTGTTAATATTTATGATTTCCAATCACCAATTTTACTGAATAAAAAATTTCTAAAAGCTTGAACTCTAGCAGTATTTTTTAAGGATTGAGGATAAACGAAATGAGCCTCGGTAATTGGTCCTTCTGATTTGGGTAATACTTTAATCACATTGTTTGAATTTGTAACTAAATATTCAGGTAATGCCGCAAGTCCTACTCCAGACTCGACTGCTAAAAGAAGTCCCATCACACTATTAACTTTCATAATAGATTTCCTTTTTTTACCGTCATGCATACCAAGTTTTAAGGCCCAATCTGGATTATAAACTGGAGATGGAGCGCCTTTTCCAAACGAGATGAATTTATGTTTGTTTAAATCAGCTATTGTTTTGGGCATTCCGTATTTTTCTAAATATTTATTAGAACCATATATAAAGTACTTAATATCAACGAGTTTTTTTTGAATATAATTAAGCTGTTTTGGTCTTCTCATAAAAATACCTATGTCTGCCTGACGGGTGCTTAAATCAAGCTCTTTATCATCAAAAACTAAGTCAATTTCTATTTCTGGATTTAAACTCATAAATTCCTGGATTCTTGGAGTAAGCCAGTGAGTTCCAAAACTTCTAACTGTTGTAATGGTTAATTTTCCAGTTGGTTTATTCTTTTGGTCTCCTAATGAAGTTTCTACCTCTTTTAACTTACTTATAACCTCATGAGCTGTTTTAAATACATATTCACCATTTTCAGTTAAAGTTAAACCTCTCGCATGTCTCTCAAATAACTGAACCTTTAAATCCTGCTCTAGAGATTGAATTTGTCTACTGATGGCTGATTGACTAAGATTTAAATTTACTGTGGCATTAGTGAAACTGCCTGCCTCAGCTACTGCGTGAAATATTTTTAATTTATCCCAATCCATTATTTATTAAGGTCAACCAAAACTCTTCCTGAAATTTCACCTTTTAATATTTTAGGGTAAGTCTCAATTAACTCTTCCAGGCTAACTGTTTGAATAGATTTTTCTAGTAAGTCAAAATCAATTAAATTTGCAGCTTCACTCCAAATAAATTCTCTTCTTTTTATACTACAATTTGCAGAGTCCATTCCCCAAAGTTTAATTCCTCTAAGCATAAATGGGATAACACTTGTATTAAGTTCATTAGTATTTGCATTTCCACAAACTGCTATAATTCCATTTGGATTAGTTTGAACTATTGCATTAGCTAATATCTTTCCTCCAACAGTATCCACAACACCATCCCACAAACCTTTATCGATAAGTCTTGGATCTTTGTCAAATTCAGCTCGATTAACAACAGTTTTAGCACCTAAAGATTTTAATAAATCTGCTTTAGAATCTTTTCCTGTAACTGCAGTAACGTTGTATCCCATTTTATTTAATGCGATCACTGCAACACTTCCGACACCACCTGTTGCTCCAGTTACTAAAACATTATTTACTTTTTCCCCAAGTAATATTTCTTCTCTTGCTTTAATTGCAAAAGCACTCATTAATGAAGTAAAGCCAGCAGTACCAAGTATCATTGCTTGTTTGCTAGTTAAATTTTTTGGTTTTTTAACTAAAAAATCTCCATTAACTTTTGCAACTTGAGAATACCCACCATAAAAAATTTCACCTACTCTAAATCCTGTTAAGATTACTTCATCACCTTCTTTAAAATTTGAATTTTCACTTTCTAAAACTGTTCCTGAGAAATCAATACCTGGAATATGAGGAAACTCTTTGACTAATCTTCCACCATTTTTTAAGATCATCCCATCTTTAAAATTAAGATCAGAATAATCTACTTTAATAGTAACATCCCCGTGCTTTAAAAAACTTTTATCTATTGATTTTACCTCACGGGTAAACTCTTCGCCTTTTTGATCTAAAATTAATGCTTTAAATTGAGCAGACACTTTAATCTTTTGTTATGCTGATAAATCTTAGGTATCTGTTTTGATAACTAAGGTCTTCTTTAAATTGACCTAAGTAATAGTTTGTTACTGTTGTAGCTTGCTCTTTTTTAATACCTCTCATAGTCATACACTGATGAGTGGAATCTATTGTTACAGCTACACCTTTTGCATCTAAAGATTCCATAAGGGTATTCGCAATTTGCATAGTTAATCTTTCCTGGGTTTGCAATCTTTTTGAAAATACTTCAACAACTCTTGCTAATTTACTTAACCCAACTACTCTTTCTTTTGGAATGTAAGCTACATGAGCTTTTCCAATAATAGGAGCCATATGATGCTCACAATGACTTTGCACTGAAATATTTTTTTGAACAACCATATCGTCATAACCATCGACGTCACCAAAAGTTTTATCTAAAATTTGAGTTGGATCTTCTTTGTAGCCTTTAAAATATTCTTTAAATGCTTTTACAACTCTTTTAGGGGTTTCTAATAATCCTTCTCTGTTAGGATCTTCACCCATCCAAGACAATATTGTCTTAAATGCTTCTTCAGCTTCTTTATCTGAAACTTTTTTTGAATTTTCGTTATTATCTATATCTTTAACTAATTTCATGGAGAGTTTTATACCTATAAATGCGCATTTTTAAAATATTTAATATATCTATATATGTGCTACATAATTACCATTTATGTTCAAAAAAAGAGAAAATGTACTTGAAATCGAGGAAGGGAATCTCCTTTCTCCAAAATTTGATAATGATGGGCTTATTCCAGTCATTACGATGTGCGCTAAAACAAAAGAAATTTTAATGCATGGATACATGAATGTTGAAGCTTTAAAAAAAACAATTGAAACAAAGGAAGCTCATTATTTTAGTAGATCAAGAAATGCGCTATGGCATAAAGGTAAAACAAGTGGCTTTACGCAAAAAGTAACTGAAATTAGAATTGATGATGATCAAGACTCGATATGGTTAACCGTTGATATAGGAGAAGGATCAAGTTGCCATGTAGGTTATCGATCTTGTTTTTATAGATCTATCCCTTTAGGACCAATAGATAATGGTAGAGAAGTAGAAATGAAATTTACTGAAAAAGAAAAAAAATTTGATCCAGAAAAAGTTTATAAAGGTCAACCTAATCCTACAAAAATATAAATGAACAAAAACCAAAAAAATGTTCTAGGTGAAAGTCTAGAAGAGTGTTCTTTAGACCCTTTAACTGGATGGTATAGAGATGGTTGCTGTAACACAGATGAGAATGACCATGGTTTACATACTGTATGTGCAAAAGTAACTACTGAATTTTTAGAATGGTGTAAAGAAGCTGGTAATGATTTAATTACACCTCATCCAGAATTTGGGTTTCCAGGGCTTAAAGATGGAGATGGCTGGTGTGTTTGTGCTTCTTGGTATGCAAGAGCGGTAGAAGCAGGAAAAGGATGTCCAATTTTTTTAAAAAGAACACATGAAAATACTTTAAAAATTTTGCCTATTGAAACTTTAAAAAAATTTGCAATAGACCTTTCTTAGCTACATATTTCCATATTTTGGACCACCACCACCTTCTGGCGTAACCCAATTAATATTTTGAGAAGGCTCTTTAATATCGCAAGTTTTACAATGAATACAATTCTGCGCATTGATTACAAATTTATTTACTTCATTCTCTTTCTGAATTTCATATACACCTGCTGGACAATATCTTTGTGCTGGTTCATCAAATTTTTCTAAAGTATAGCTAATTGGTAAATTTGGATCTTTTAATTGTAAATGTACAGGTTGATTATCTGAATGATTAGTTCCTGTTAAATAAACTGAACTTGTCTTATCAAAAGTAATTACATTATCTGGCTTTGGATAATCAATTTTTGGCATTTCATTTGCAGGCTTTAAAGTTTCGTGATCTGCATGTTTGTGCTTAAGAGTAAATGGTAATTTACCTCTAAATAATATTTGGTCTATTCCTGTGAAAATAATACCTAATATTAATCCCCAACTAAAACTCGGCTTTACATTCCTAGCTTTATATAATTCTTCATGTAACCAACTATTTTTAAATTTTTCTTCAAAGATTGATAAATCTTTTTTATCATTTATATGTTCATGAATTGCTTCTGCTGCAATAATTCCACTTTTCATTGCAGTATGTGATCCCTTAATTTTTGGCATATTCAATGTTCCAGCGTCACATCCGACTAATAGTGCCCCTGGCATAAACATTTTAGGTAAACTTTGAAATCCTCCCTCAATTAAAGCTCTAGCTCCGTAAGAAATTCTTTTTCCACCTTCAATAATCTTTTTAATTACAGGATGAGTTTTAAATCTTTGAAATTCATCAAACGGAGATAAATGTGGATTTTTATAATCCAAACCAATGACATATCCTAAAAAAACCTGCTTATTTTCAGCATGATAGATAAAACTTCCACCATATGTATTTTTATCTAGCGGCCATCCAGCAGTGTGCATTACCATTCCTTCTTCGTGATTTTTCTCATCTATTTCCCAAATTTCTTTAAAACCAATGCCATATTGTTGAGGATCTTTGCCTTTATCTAGTTCAAAATTTTTAATTAACTGTTTTCCCAAATGACCTCTACAACCTTCAGCAAAGACTGTTACTTTACCTAAAAGTTCAATACCTGGTTCAAAACTATCTTTTTTATTTCCTTCTTTATCTATACCCATGTCTTGGGTTGCTACTCCTTTAACAGAGCCATCCTCATTATATAAAATTTCACTAGCTGGGAACCCTGGAAAAATCTCAACACCTAATGCTTCAGCTTGTTCAGCAAGCCATCTGCATAAGTTTGCAAGACTGATGATATAATTTTTATGATTTTGTTGAACTGAGGGTAAAAGCCATGTTGGCCAGCTTAATGATTTTGTTTTTCCTAAAAATAAAAATTTTTCTTTACTAACTTTAGTTTTAATAGGCGGGTTTAATTCTTTCCAAGTAGGAATTAATTCATCTAATGCTCTAGTCTCAAAAACATTTCCACTTAAAATATGCGCACCTATTTCTGATGCTTTTTCTAATAAACAAACATTTAAATTTGAATCAAGCTGTTTAAGTTTAATAGCTGTTGATAGACCTGATGGTCCACCACCTATTATTACAACATCATATTCCATCGTCTCTCTGGACATAGTCTAATTTTTTACAGATTATATTATTTTTGTATAGTGTTTAATTTGTTCAATTCCTCTAAGAATTGAGGAAGTGCTTCAAAAAGATCAGCTTCAAGACCATAATCAGCAACACTAAATATTGGCGCTTCACCATCTTTGTTAATTGCAACTATTACTTTACTTTCTTTCATACCAGCTAAATGTTGAATAGCTCCAGATATACCTACTGCAATATATAAATCTGGCACTACAACTTTACCTGTTTGTCCAACTTGATGATCGTTACTTATATAACCTGCATCAACAGCTGCTCTAGATGCACCAATTGCTGCATTTAATTTGTCAGCTAGTGAAGTAATTAATTTAAAATTATCACCACTCTGCATTCCTCTGCCACCAGAAACAACTACTCTAGCCGTTCCAAGTTCAGGTCTATCAGATTTAATTTCTTCTCTTTTTATAAATTTTGTTTGTACAAATTCCTCACCTGCTTCTGCTTTTTCAATAGGTGCAGATCCCCCAGAACTTTCACAAGGATCAAATGAAGTAGGTCTTATTGTTACACATTTTTTGTTGTCTTTACTTTTTACAGTAGCAAAAGCATTGCCAGCATAAATTGGTCTTAAAAAAGTATCATTAGACACAACTTTTGTAATATCACTAATTTGAGAAGTATCTAAAGCTGCAGCAATTCTTGGCATTAAATTTTTACCAAAAGTATTTGCGGAAGAAATAATGTGTGAATAATTCTCTGATAATTTGACAATTACTGGGGCAAAATTTTCAGCAACAAAATTTTCATAGTGAGGAGCTTCAACTTGAATAACTTTTTTTATTAATTCTAATTCTGAAAGTGCTTTAGCTGCTTCTCCACATTCATGACCTATAATTACCGCATGAACATCGGTATCTATTTGAGAAGCTGCTGTTGCAGCATTAAGAGTAAAAGGTCTAAGTTCTTTGTTATTATGTTCTGCTATTAATAAAACTGACATTTATATTACCTTTGCTTCATTTTTTAATTTCTGAACTAATTCTGCCACACTAGAAACTTTTATACCTGCTTTTCTTTTAGGTGGTTCTTCAACCTTAGTTTGCTCGATTCTTGGAGTTGTATCTACTCCTAAATCTGACGCATTAATTTGTTCAATCGGCTTTTTCTTGGCTTTCATTATGTTTGGTAATGACGCATATCTAGGTTCATTTAATCTTAGATCACATGTAACGATTGCTGGAACATTTATTTCTATTGTTTCTAACCCCTCATCAATTTCTCTTGTAACTTCTAAGGATTTATCCTTAATCTCAATTTTAGATGCGAAAGTCGCTTGAGGCCAATTAAGTAATGCACTGAGCATTTGACCAGTTTGATTACAATCATCATCAATTGCTTGTTTGCCCATAAAAACCAAATCTGGTTTTTCTTTTTCAACTATTTTTTGTAAAAGCTTAGAAACTGCTAATGGTTCTAAAATCCCCTCAGTTTTTACAAGTATACCTCTATCTGCACCTACTGCTAAGGCTTTACGTACCGTCTCTTGAGCTTTCTCTTCTCCAATACTAACAGCTATAACTTCAGTAGCTTTTCCAGCCTCTTTAATTTTTACCGCCTCTTCTATAGCATTGTCATCTGGTGGATTGGTAGACATCTTAACATTATCAGTGACTACACCTGTATTATCTTCTTTAACTCTTATTTGAACGTTGTAATCAATAACTCTTTTTACTGCGACTAAAATTTTCATTAGGCTCTCAACAATTTGTTTTCAACATCGTATGGACTTTCTTCTAAAATTGTAGCCTCATACATTTTTCCTAATATATCAACTTTAAGTTTTTCACCAACATTAGCAAGATCAGGTTTCACCATTGCTAAAGCTATAGATTTATCTAGTCTGAATCCATATTCTCCACCTGTAGCTCTTCCTACGACTTTGTCATCTTTATAAATAGGATTGTTTCCTAGAACATCTGAGTCTGTTGTATTGTGAACTTCTAGTGTAACTAATTTATTATCAAAACCTTTTTCTCTCCATTTGTTTAAAGCCTCAAGACCAATAAAATTACCTTTGTTAGGATGAATAAATCTATCTAAGCCAGACTCGTAAGGTGAATACTCAATAGATAATTCTGTACCAACTAATTTGTAAGATTTTTCAAGTCTCAAGCTATTCATTGCTCTTATTCCAAAGGGTTTAATTCCCAAATCTTTTCCTGCTTCCACTAACTTATCAAATATATGGTTTTGATATTCAATCGGATGATGTAACTCCCAGCCTAATTCTCCAACGAAGTTTACTCTCATAGCGTTGACAGGGGCATATCCAACATTAACATTTTTAGCTGTTAACCATTTAAAATTTTCACTTGAAAAATCATCCACAGAAACTTTTTGCATTAATTCTCTTGCTTTTGGCCCTGCCACAACAAGTACTCCAGTACTATTCGTTAAGTCTTCAAATATAACTGATCCATCGGTGGGCATCCACTTTTGGATCCAGTCATGGTCTAATCTTAAATTTGCACCTGCTGAAACAAGATAATATTTATTTTCAGCTTCTTTCATAATTGTAAATTCTGAATGAACACCACCCTTAGTATTAAGAGCGTGACATAAATTTATTCTTCCAATTTTTTTAGGAAGCTTATTAGCCACTAAATAATCTAAAAATTCCTCTGCTTTTGGTCCTCTAATTCTACATTTGGCAAAAGCTGTCATATCTAAAAGACCAACATTTTCTTTTACGTTTTGACATTCTTTTTTTATAGCGTCAAACCATTTAGATCTTCTAAAAGACCAATCATCTTTTTGTTCCATACCATCAGTTGCAAAAAAGTTTGGTCTTTCCCAACCAAATTTTTGTCCAAATACTGCACCTAAATTTTTCATTCTTTCATAACATGGAGATGTTCTTAAAGGTCTTGCAGCTGGTCTTTCTTCATCTGGATAGTGAGTAATAAAAACATGACTGTAAGCTTCCTCATTTTTAGCTTTTAAATAAGATTTAGTCGCATAGTTTCCATAACGTCTTGGTTCAACGCCTAACATATCAATGGTTGGTTCTCCATCTACTATCCATTCTGCTAATTGCCAACCAGCTCCCCCAGCAGCAGTAATTCCAAAACTATGACCTTCATTAATCCAAAAATTTTTCAAACCCCAAGCTGGTCCAACTATAGGATTTCCATCTGGTGTGTAACAAATTGCACCATTATAAACTTTTTTAACTCCTACTTCACCGAAAGCAGGAACTCTATGTATTGCTCCTTCTATGTGTGGGGCAAGTCTATCTAAATCTTCTTGAAATAATTCATATTCTGAACTCTTTGATGGACCTTCTACATAACAAGCAGGAGCACCATCTTCGTAAGGACCTAATATTAATCCACCAGCCTCTTCTCTCATATACCATCTACTATCACTATCTCTTAGTACTCCCATTTCAGGAAGACCTTCTTTTTTTCTTTTTTGAATTTCTGGATGAGGCTCAGTAACAATATATTGATGTTCAACAGGAATTACTGGAATATCTAATCCAACCATTTCCCCAGTTTGTCTTGCAAAATTTCCTGAACAAGAAATTATATGTTCACATTCAATCGATCCTTTGTCTGTTTCAACAATCCATCCTTCTTTATTTTGCTTCATTGCAATCACTGTTGTATTTCTGTAAATCTCGGCTCCCATATTTCTTGCACCTGTAGCAAGTGCTTGGGTTAAATCTGCAGGCTGGATATAGCCATCTTCAGGATGTTGAATAGCACCTACTAAATCATCAGTATGACATAAAGGCCAAATTTCTTTTACTTGTTGAGGCGTTAAAAATTTTACATCGACACCAATAGTTTTAGCTACTCCCGCATATTGATGGTATTCATCCATTCTATCTTTTGTACTTGCTAAACGAATGTTTGATACAACACTAAATCCAACATTCTTTCCTGTTTCATCTTCTAATTTTTTATATAGATCGACTGCATATTTATGTAATTGACCTACAGAGTAGCTCATATTGAAAAGTGGTAATAATCCTGCAGCGTGCCAAGTAGATCCAGAAGTTAATTCTTTTCTCTCTACAAGAACTACATCAGACCAGCCCTTTTTAGCTAAATGATAAAGTGCACTAACTCCTACTACTCCACCACCTACAACTACTACTTTTGTTTTAGATTTCATTAAGCGATTCCTACTAAATTTTTATTCATTACGAAACAAAATTGTATCTAAGAATATCAGATTGAACTTCCCAATGATATGGGATTAGATACCATAGTAGTCAACCAACAGTCTTTTAAGGGTCCATCCATAGTATATTTTTCAACCTGCCAATTAAATTTATGATAAATTTTGTTTTTATCTAAAATGATAACTTCAAATTGAGCCCATTTGTCACTACTTCCAAGCTCTGTAATTGTGTGATTCAAATGGTCAATTAACATTTGGTATGAATTTCCTTTAATCATCATTTTAAAGTTTGGGAGAGGGCCAGTATTTTTTTTATTATTTGGATGAGCAAAATTCCAAGTTTGTTCAATCCCACTGTCTTTAAAATCTTTATCATTATCCATTAGACCTACTAACTGAATTTTAATTACTTCTGCTGGTAAAATTAAATTATTTGGAGATTTTAAATCAGCGTTTGAATATGAAATATTTAAAAAAATAATTGTAACTATACTAAATATTAAGGGCAGTTTTTTTAACATCATTTAGAAACTCTTCTCTTTTTTTATCACTAACGAAAGGTACAGCAAAATATCTTCTATAATTGATATTATAAATGCCGCACATGTGGAAAACACCCCTTTTCAACCTTCTAATTGGTAAATTTAAAAAAAATGTTGTGATTGCTAATCTGGGAGATCCATAAGTACAAAAAATAATTGCTTTTTTATCCTTAAGGTTTCCTATTGGATACCCATAATTTCCCCAGAGCTTTTGAAATTTAAATGCCCAAGGTGGAGCTAATACTTTATCTATCCACCCTTCAACTATTGCCGGCATTCTAAAATTCCAAATAGGTGCAATTAATACTATTGTATCACACGCATCTATTCTTTTTCTATGATCCAAAACTATTTCATCTGGTTCTTCACCCGCAAAAACTGGATTAAATTTTTCTTGATATAAATCAACACTGTCAACTAAGTGACCATTTTCTTCGGCTGTCTTAGTGAAAGTATTTTTAATAGCAGCATTAAATGATTTGTCATCATAATGACCATAAATAAGAAAAATTTTTTTCATTTAAATAATTTTAGTATAATTTAAATAATACTAGTATTGTAATTTTATTATACTTGAGTTGTGTTTTTGTATTATATTTTTTGATCAAGTCTTGGTTTCCAAAATGGTCTAAAGAGTTCAATCTTTGGACATCTATTCATTACTACCTTTAAACCAGCCTCTTCTGCAAGATTAGCAGCTTCATGATTGATAACACCTATTTGCCCCCATAATACTTTAGCGCCAATAGCAATTGCTTCCTCAGCAACTCCATATAAATCTTCAGGTTTCCTAAAAACTTCAACCATATCGACAGGTCGATCAATTGATGCAAGATTAGGGTATACTTTTAAATTTCGTATTTCTTTAATTTCAGGTTTTGGATTAACCGGTATCATATCATATCCAGTTTCATGAAGCACTCTTAAGACGCCATAACTAAATTTAGTTTTATCAGGACTAGCACCAACCATTGCTATAGTCCTAACCGATTGCAAAATATCTTTTATATATTCATCACTATAAGGCTTGGTATGGTCCATTTACTTATTCTTTTTAATATTTTTTTGAGTTGCAATATCAGCTTTTAACTCATGTGGTGCAAGTGGGTCAAGAAAAGGATTGCGGTAGAGTTTATCATGACTTTCAACTCCAATTTCAATTTCACAATCAGTTTTTGGTCGAGCAACACATAAAACAACATAACCATTGTTAATTTGTCTATTGTTTAAAGCTACTTGAGAACGTTGGTCTACTTCACCATTAATAAGTTTTGCTGCACAAGTTATGCAGCCTCCATATTCACAACCATAAGGAAGATCAACTCCTTGAGCACGTAATTCTTGAAGCAAGGGTTTTCGGTCTGAGACCTCAAAAGTTTTATTTTTACGATTGATAATAGTAATTTTCTTTACAGCCATATATCGCTTGTACAATCTCCACCCGGATATCTACTTTCATGACATCTACTTGGGCCATTAGGTTCTTTACCAAAATCAACTATAAAATCTTTATTGATTTTCATACCACCATTTTCAACATCGCAGTCAATCATAACCATGGCACCACCTTGTGTTCTTATGTCAGGATAAAATTGATTATCCCAAGTTGAAAATAGAGAAGTTGTTACGTACATTCGTTTACCATCTAAAGATAATTGGTACATTTGGGGACCGCCTGCAATTTTTACTCCATTTATAATTGGTGCTTTGCCTAAAAGTCCACCGATCCAAACTTGTCCAGTTAATTTTGGTTTGTGTGGGTCTGTTATATCGTATTGTCTCATATCTCCATGAAGCCAGTTATTTAAATAAAGATATTTATCATCCATTGAAACAAGAATTGCAGACATTACTCCAGGGATAGGTATAGGCCAATCTGGGTGAGGTTCATTATTGACATCTATAACTTTTTCCCACTCCCACTTTCCTTCTTTGGATTTCCAAAAATGAATAACATTCGAACTGAGTGCAGCCCCACAAAATCCATGAGTGCTATCAGGATCATGCTTAAATTTTACTTCCAATGGTATTAGACCATCTTCACCAAGATACATTGTTTCAATTGGTTCTTTTTTTTTAAAATCCCAAATATGAAGCCTTCGTCCATATTTTAAGTGACCGACTTCTTCCAAATCAAACCCTGGCATAAAGGTATTTGGTGCAGCCCATTCTGAACTTATCATCACGTTATGACGTGGCTGATACCAAAAGTCATAGCTAAAAGGAATATCTCCCATTGAGTTTTCCCATCTTCCAACAATTTCAAAATCTTTGTTAAGATGCAAGTATCCTCCAGGAGCTTCACCCTTGGCATTACCAAGAAAAGAAATAATAATTTCAGATCCTAGACAATGAACTGTATGTGGTCCTGACAAATTAGTTTTAGATTTTATTTCTGAGCCTTTAATTACTTTGTGAATTTTTGGAGCAAATGGATCTGTTGCTGTATCTATTACATGAATATTATTTGATCTAACACCTGGTACTAAAAGATATTTTCTACTCATTCCTGCATCGCCATGACATGAAGAACATGCATTCCATCCCATATGATGTAATTCATCTCCAATCCCTGGCATTTCTAGGCGGTGAATAACCTTTGAATAAGTTGGACTATCTGGATCAACATCGACAGTTGCAAGATAATCAGGTTTTTGAATTCCTGTTCCAGTGTAAATAGCTATTGTATATAAAAGTTTTTCATTAGGTGCTTTAATTGCTTCAGATGGACTTGCATAACCAGGCCCACAACAAGTATTATTTGTTTTTTCTAAATCACTCATCACTTATCTTTATTAATCTGATCTTCACAAAACTCTTTAGCTTGCTGTGTAGTCATTGGTTTATCCAACTGTTTACTTCCAGAAATACAAGCATCTATAGCTCTTTTAAGATTATGGTCTCTAAAATCTAAAACCACATATAAACCTACAAATATAAATATTACGATTAAAATATTTTTAATCGTCATTTATTTTTCCAAATCGGTTTTCTTTTCTCTAGAAATGCAGAAATTCCTTCCTTTGCATCCATTGCCATCATATTAATTGTCATCATTTTACTAGTGTAGGCGTAAGCTTTTCTTAAAGGCATCTCTAACTGTTTATAAAAAGTTTGTTTACCAATTTTAATAGTTAAGTTTGATTTTGAAGCAATTTTTTGGGCTATTTTTAAAACTTCATTGTTTAATTTTGATTTTGAGAAACAATCATTAATCAGACCAATTTCTTTTGCATAATTTGCTTTAATAGGTTCTCCAGTTAGTAACATTTTCATCATTGGTTTCCTGCCTATCTTTCTGCTAACCGCTACCATTGGGGTGCTACAAAATAATCCAATATTTACTCCCGGCGTAGCAAATAAAGCATCTTTAGTGCTATAAGCTAAATCACAACTTGCAACTAACTGGCATCCTGCAGCGTAGGCAGCACCATGTACTTTAGCAATTACTGGTTTTTTTCCTTCAACTATTTGCAGCATCAATTTTGAACATAGGTTAAATAATTTTTGGTATTTTTGTTTTTTCTTTAAACCTCTTACTTCTTTTAAGTTATGTCCTGCACTAAATCCTTTACCGGCCCCTTCAAGAATAATTACTTTAACATTCTTGTTATTATCTAATTTTTTAAAAACTTTAATTAGATCATTTAAATTTTTAAAAGATAAAGAATTGTAAGTTTTGGGTTCATTAATTATAACTCTTGAAATATTTTTTTTATTAATGACTTTAACGTTCATTGAAAATTATTTAAGTTTACCTTCTTCTCTCATCTTGGCTCTTATTTTAGTAGCTGAAATTTCTTGAATTTCTTTTGAAAGCTCAATTTCTTCTATTTTATAGCCCACTCCTCTACCATAACAAATATTAGTAATGTTAGGTACCATCATAATCTTAAATCGTCCCTCAAATTCTGGATTAAGTTTATCTTCAATATTTTTTTTAACTGTCTCAAAATCAAATGGATTATCATCAACTCCTTGAACGTCTCTAATCTGAATACAAACTTGACCGGTTTTTTTAATTATTTCTTTAAATAAAGTATAATGACCATCATGAAATGGTTGCCATCTTCCTAACATTTGTGCAGTTGGTTTTTTGTTGTCCCATTTATAAGTCATTATTTTATCTCCTTGAGTATTTTTGGTGCCCAATTTTTAGCATCTTGTGTAGTGACATGAAAGTCATACTTATCAGGTTTTACAAACATTTTGTTAGTATCCTCAAATCTTCCTTCTTTTATTGTGTCAACCCAGATAACAAAATCTGCTGGAAACAAACTTCTTGCTTCAGGCGTCGGGCAAATAAAATCAGCGACAACAAAATCCCCCTTATTTTTTAGTTCAATTGCAAAGTCTGCCATTCGTTTAGCTTGTCTTTTTCTACCTTCTTCAGAAAAATCCCAGTCGTTAGCCTTTTTTCTTACTTCGTCAGCATTTAATCTTTTGGCATTCAACATTGGGCCTAACTCATTTGCTAAAGTTGTTTTCCCAGAACCCGGTAAACCCATTATTAAAATTATTTTCATCTAAATTAAATTTCCTGCTACCCATTTATGAAATTGATGGGTGGGCTGATCCATTACAGGAGAAAAGTTTCCTCCATTATATACTGGTGAATTTCTTCCTTCTTGCATTCCTTCAATTGCTTTTATATCTTCTAACATAACATCTTTCCAGAATCTTGAATTTTCTTTTCTTAACTCCTTTAGTTCTTCTCCATTAGCACTCTCATTACCAACATAATACATCTGCATATGTTCTTTAGTTTTGTTGATTGATAAAGGTTCTAACCAAAAAACATAAAAATGATCGATATGTAAACCAATCATTACATTCGGAAATAATGCTATATATTCAGAATTTTTTAATTTACTTTTTTCCCAATTGCCAAAAGTATTAAATTTTTTATTTCCTTTAATTAATTGTTCATATTTTTTACTTCCTTGTCCAGCAAATCTATTTGGTAAACCTTGGATATGATAATGATCATTAATATTAGATACTTTGTTTAATTCTGGGTGAATTGTTGGTAAATGATAACTCTCACAATAATTTTCTATAGCAAACTTCCAATTAGAATTTACTTTTAAGTTAAAGTAGCCGTAATCATTAGAGTAAACTATTGATTTTTGGTCTTCTTTATTTATAAATTTAGACCACCTTTTTTCAAGAGGTTTAATATATTTGTCAAAATCAATTTCGTTAGAATTAATATTCACAAAGATTATGTCCATCCAAATTTTTGATTTGATCTCTTTTAAATTACTTTTAGATTTAACAAATTTTTCTGACTGATGTTTGTTCAGTCCACCTATATGAGGAGTTGCTATTAAGTTACCTTTTAAATCATATGACCAAGAATGATAAGGACATCTAATTACATTTTTTAAGTTGCAGGGTTTATCTAAAAGTTTAAAGCCCCTATGACTACATACATTATGAAATACCCGAATCCTCTTATCTTTATCTCTAACCAAAATTAGAGGAATCCCGAGTAGATTGTATGGTTTTACATCTCCAGAGTTTGGTATTGAACTTCCAACTCCTACAACTGACCACTTGTCACAAAAAATTTTATCCCTTTCGAAATTAAGATAATCTTTGCTTGTATAACACTCGTTTGGAAGCCCATTAGCAGCCTCTATTGGCTTATCTACAGCCTTTAATTTTTTAACATCTAGTATCTTGGTAAGAGTTTTATTTTTGTAATTTTGGTCCACAAAAAAAATTATCATTAGGACCATTTTTGGCAACAAATTTCGATAATACTTACCTGTTGAATTTCTTTGACAGCTTTTTTAAAAAGGATAATGATCTGAAAAAAATGAACTTTTCGTTAGAAATTGGTCCTAGTACAGACCTTGAAACAGTCCCAGCAGTAAGTGATGTTTACATTACTATGTTGCCAGGTGGTGATTATAAAGAAACTGCTCAAAAGGCAATAGAGCTTGTAAAAAAAGGGTTTAATCCAGTACCTCATTTCCCAGCTAGATCTATTCAGAATGAAGAGGAGTTAAAAGATTATGTGTCTAGATGTAAAGATGGGGGTGTAAAGCAAGCTTTGATTATTGGTGGTGGAAGAGAACCAGCAGGAAAATTTGATAGTTCATTTCAACTTTTAGAAACAGGTTATTTTGAAAAAATGAAGATAGGAATTGCTGGACACCCTGAGGGGAGTCCTGATATATCCGACTCAGATTTAGAAAAAGCTATGATAGATAAAAAGCCTTATGCTGATTATATTGTAACCCAATGGTTAATGGATCCTCAGCCTATTATAGATTTTATTTCTAAACAAAGCGTACCAGTGCATGTGGGAATTACTGGCCCTCTTAAAATATCGAGCTTAATAAAATTTGCTAATATTGTTGGAGCAAAAAATTCCTTAAATTTTCTTAAATCTAATTTTAATAAGGCGTTAGATTTATTAAAACCTAAAGACCCTAATGATTTAATTGGGAAAGTTAAATCGCATACTGATTTCTTCCACATTTATACATTCGGCGGCTTGAAGGAAACTAACAAGTGGTTGAAGGAGAATAGTTATGTCTAAAGAATTTGACTATACTAAATTAAAACATGTTACCTCTGTTGATCAATCTGATCGAGAAGTACCATACAATTTAAGACAAAGTGGACCAACAAAGGTTGAAATGTTAATTTCAACAAGAGTAAGGAAATCACCTTATTGGCATTTATCAATGCAAGCAGGTTGTTGGAGAGCAACTGTATACAATCGTATTTATCACCCGAGAGGATATGTAAAACCAGAGGAGGGTGGAGCGATGGTCGAATATGATGCAATTGTAAATCATGTAACAATGTGGAACGTTGCTGTTGAAAGACAAATTAGAGTTAAAGGTCCTGATGCAGAAAAATTTACAGACTATGTAATAACAAGAGATGCAACTAAGATTTCTCCCATGAGAGCAAGATATGTAATTTTATGTAATGCATATGGTGGCGTATTAAATGACCCAATTCTTTTAAGAATTTCTAAAGATGAATTTTGGTTTTCTTTATCTGACTCAGATATTGGTATGTATTTACAAGGAGTAAATGCTGATCAAAGATTTAATTGTACAGTTGAAGAAATAGATGCTTGCCCTGTTCAAATTCAAGGTCCAAAGTCTAAAGCTTTGATGAAAGATCTCTGTGGAGATCAAGTTGATTTTGATAATATGCCATTTTATGGTCTAGCTGAAGTTAAGGTTGGTGGCAGAAGTTGTGTTATTTCACAATCAGGTTTCTCAGGCGAAGCGGGATATGAAATATATTTAAGAGATGCAACTTTGTACGCTGAAGATATGTGGAATGCAGTTTTAGATGCAGGAAAAAAACATAATCTAATGGTTATAGCGCCAGCTCACCACAGAAGAATTCAAGCAGGAATTCTTTCTTGGGGACAAGACATGGATCAACAACATAATCCTTTTCAATGTAATTTAGGTTACCAAGTTTCACTATCTGGGAAAGGAGAGTGGAATAAGAAAGCTGATTATGTTGGTAAAGCTGCTCTAGAAAAAATGAAAGATGAACTTAAAGCTGGAAAAAAACCTTATAAACTTCAATTGGTAGGTCTTGAATTAGGAGGAAAGCCAATTGAAGATTATGCACCAGATTTTTGGTTAATCTCAAATGAAGATGGAGGAGATCCTGTGGGATTCCTAACTTCTCCTTGGTATCATCCAGAGAAAAAAACTAATATTGCAATGGGATATGTCCCTTTTGATGGAACATTAAATCCAAATGGATTTCCTAAGGGTAAAGTTGGTACTAAGTATAAAGTTCATCTACCTGAAAAATATTCTGACAAAGCAGGTACACCAGTAGATGCAGTAATAGTTGATATTCCATTTAAGGAATCATTCAATGCTAACACAAGAGAAGTAGTAAAAGGCTAATTAAATAAAGGGGAGTAAAAACTCCCCTTTTTCAAACTCTAAATGACTAAAGGTTTCCTAATTGCAATTTGCATTATAATAACTATTGCTTTAATACTCTTTCCATTAATTGTTTCATACAAAGCACAAAAAAATAAAAAAAAATAAATGTTTGGTGAGTTTCTTAGTATAATTTTAAAATCTATAAAATTAGATAAATCTCTTTATAGTGATAATAAAAATTTTGGTGAAGCCTCAATATATTTTGCAGGTTTAATTATGATTTTAGATGGTATAGCAGGAGCTGTTGCAGCCAATACTGTGATTAAAACAGCTGTAGCAATGTCTGGTCTAACAGCAATTTTAACTTGGTTTATTTGGGCGATTTTTATATTTGTTATCGGTGTAAAATTATTTCCAGATAAACAAAGTAAAGTTCCTTTTAAAAAAGTTTTGACTGCAGTTGGTTATGCTCATGCACCTGGTTTACTAAGATTTTTTGCTGTCACTCCCGACTTAATGATACCAATAATTTTCTTAACTCAATTTTGGATTTTTGCTGGACTGATAATCTCTACAAAACAAGTTTTAAATCTTAAATCAAACTTCAAATCATTTGGAATAGTGTTTTTATCTTTCTTAATTATAGCTTTTCTATCAATTTCTTTTGTCATGAGTAGAATGAATGTGCTACCAGTTAATCATATTTAAATTGGGAAAATAGTTTTAGAAGTCCTGCAGGATTTACATATTTTAAATCCCATAAGAATTAAATTTTGGGAAACACTTTCATCCTCTTCTTTGCATTCATCACATATATTATCTAAATCTCGTAAATTTTTCTCGATTTCCTTATCTTCAATCATTGTCAGTCAAACCAGCGCCTGCAGCACCCTCCTTTAAACTATCTGTTTCCTCAACAAAAGTATCCTCAGCAAGTTTGTAAAGATTTTTCCAATCATTATCAGAAAAATTATCTTCATTATTCAAAAAACTTATTTCTACTTGATTAGCTAAAATTGGAATCTCTTTGTTCCAAAAATTTGAAGAAATACTTACATTAAAATTTAGTAAAAATTGACTATCATCAAAAGAAAATAATAATTTTTTTCCAATAATCTCTGAACCTCTGCTTAAAAAAGGCAAAAGTAATAATGGGAAAGCTAATTTTTCAACTGAACATTTTTTTAGAGTTTCTATGTTCTTAATTTGATCGATAAAATTTACCCCTAAAGTAATTGGACAAAAAGATAACCCATTCGATTTGTTAATTTTATTAATTAATTTTATATTATCAAAATTTTCTTTTTTTTTATTTTGATAATATTGATTAAGGTGTCTAATTCCTGGGAAACCAAATAATTCAGATAACCTTATAGATTTTCCAACCTCTTCAGCAATGCCCCACGAATAACCAGCAGCTCGACTTGCTCTTTTTGCTGTTGTCTCAATTTCACTAAAAGATTTCATAATTTAAGAGAAGGTTTTATAAACCCATTGCTCATCGTAATCTTTTAATTCATTTGGAAGTGGTGCACCTTGAAACATACATATTCTCAGCCATTTGTCAGATCTTGGGTCAAATTTTAGAGCTCCGAAAAAAGATAATTTCAATCGCAGCATATCAATTGGTACTATATTTTCTCCTATAGTATTGTCTTGTATTTCTGAATATGGAAAGTTTTCAATAATAAAAGCCCTTCTAACAACATGTCTTAAATCAGAATTATTAATTAAAAACTGATTAATTTTCAAATTATTTTTCAAAGATAATATTCTTTGATATAGTTTTTTTATATCTCTCGCTATTGCTAGAGGTTGTTCTAAATCTGCACCACTCTCTTCAAAACGATTAGCTAATCTTGGTTCTTCTTTATTTTTTGAGATAAACCAAAATTTTTGATTACTATCTTCTTTATTAAAATCAATTTTTAGAATATCTGAATACTTATTTTCTAAAATTTTTTTCAAGTCTTCTACATTTCGCTCAGTAGGAATATTAAAGTATTTTTCCTCCTCTGAACTCATTTGACTTATTAAAGGCTGAACTATTTCACCAAATGGTTCCATCATTATTGAAACAATATACTCAATACACTCCTCACAAGTTTCTTTCTCTAGCCAAAGGTAAATTTTATTAAATGGATAATCTTCTTTAAAATCAAATTCATTTTCTAGAAAATGAATAAATTTTTTTACATCTTTAAGTAAAAGCTTTATCTTTTTTAGTTGATATTCACTCTCTGTGTTCCAACTAGTAATATTTTTAAGAGAATTTTTGACACACTCTTTAAACAAACTTACATCTTTAGTTTCAGCAATTTTAATTTCTCTAATTTTTTTGAGTGCAATTTCTCTACTAAGTATCCAATTATTAAGTAATGTTGGATGATTAACAATAAATGGGGCCATCCCTAATCCAGTTGAATTTCCAATTCCCAAATTTCTGCAAATTTTTTGATCTAGTTTAACAGCTAATTTAGGATTTCTATTTTTTGCAACATGATTAACTTGATCAAATGTAAATTGTCTAACTAGATAAACAAGCATCATCTCTAATCTAAATGGTCCATTAATTTCCTCTCTATTTTTTATTCTAAATCGATCTGCCAGACCAAATTTACCTGATCCATAAACTGCAGTTGTTCTGTATAAATATCCCACTTTTTCGAGTAAGTCTAAATTTGGTTGCGATCCATTACTTAAGCTTTCAACAACATGATCAAATACTCTTAATGATTTATTTGCTCTTGATAATGTTAATTCTTTATAAGAAAGTCTACCAACTTCTTGTTTTGGAACTTCATTTCTTAATCTTTCAATATCTTCTTTTAAAGGTACACCATCATGCAATGTAAAAGCTGCATCCCATTTGGTTGCTATTACTCTATCCGATCTTTCATCATCATTGATTTTGTTTGCGTAACAAATTAAAGAATAAACTCTGCTTTTTTTTCTAAAAGAATATACTGCTGTTCCAAATCCATCTTTATCTAAATCAAATAAATCTCTTTTATAATCCCAATCTTTAAACTCATTTAAAAAACTTCTTAAAAAAGACAATCTAGATTGGTGAAATGAACCCAGCCTTGAAAGTTTCATAATGATATTGGGATCTCTTAATTCTACATTCATTTCTAAATAGTTTTATAAAAATTATACCAATTATTTCCAAGTATTCCGTTAGTCTCAGTTTCTGAAAACCCAATTTTTTTTAAACCTGTTTCTAAGTTTTTAAACCCTCTTGCATCTTCAAACCATTTTGGTTGAATTGGAAAACCTGGTTTATTTTTTGATCCTTCTCCATAATTTTTACTTTTAGACCAAGTTCCATTTCTCATCCATTCAACAACTTCATCTGGTTGATTTAAACAAAGATCAGAACCAATTCCAATATTTTTTACACTCATAACTTCAGCTGTTCTGGCTATCATTTCACAAAAGCTTTCTAAAGTACAATTTGTATTATTTTTTAAATGATGCGGATAAAGAGAAAAACCTAGAATACCACCACTATCACTCAAAGTTTTTAATAATTCTGAAGATTTATTTCTTTTAGCAGCATGCCAAAATGATGGGTTAGCGTGAGTTATAGCAATTGGTTTTTCACTTATTTCTATTGCATCAAAAGTACTTTTCTCTGCTGAATGAGACATGTCTACAACAACACCTACTCTATTCATTTCTTTTATTACTTCACGGCCAAAATTTGTTACACCACTGTCAATCTTTTCATAACATCCAGTAGCCAGTAAAGATTGATTATTATAAGTTAGTTGCATAAATCTACATCCAAGATCATGAACTTTTTCAACTAAATTAATATCATCTTCAATGGGTGAACAGTTTTGAAATCCAAAAAAAATTGCTGTTTTCCTCTCTTTATTAGCTTTCTCAATATCCTTGAAATTATTTCCAAGAAAAATTAAGTCTGAGTTTTCTTCAAATAATTTTTTCCATTTTTGGATTTCACTCAAATGTTCATCAAAATCCTCATGATATACTATTGTTACATGCACTGCATCAAGCCCAGCCTCTCTATTGATTTCAAAAATTTTTCTAGACCAATTGCAGTACTGTAAATTATCTATTTTAAATTTCATTTTGATGAATAATAATTAAGCATACCAATATGTTTTTTAAATACTATTTATTTTATTGAATTTATTATTTAATTTTGAAATAAAGATTAATCTTATTATATCATGAAAAATATTAAAAAACTCAAAGTCTCTATTGTTATGGGTAGTCAATCTGACTATAAAACTATGAAATTAGCTGTTAAAATACTTAAAAACTTAGGTATTAAATTTGAAACGAAAATAATATCAGCTCACCGAACCCCAAATAGAATGTTTGAATATGCAAGTTCTGCAGATAGAAATAATATTGGTGTAATAATTGCTGGTGCAGGAGGATCTGCTCATCTTCCAGGAATGATTTCAGCTTTAACTACAATTCCTGTTTTAGGTGTTCCAATTGAGAGTAAAAAACTTAAAGGTCTAGATAGCCTTTTATCTATTGCCCAAATGCCCAAAGGTATTCCTGTAGGAACTTTAGCAATAGGTGAAGATGGAGCAATTAATGCTGCTTTATTAGCTGCCTCAATTCTTGCAAATAATAATCCTGTTATAAAGAAAAAATTGAAAAATTGGCGATTATCTCAAACTAAGTCGGTAAAGAAAAATCCAAAATAATAAAGATGACAGTAAAAAATCTTGGAATCATAGGTGGAGGTCAATTGGGTAGCATGATGTCATCCGCAGCAAAAAAGTTAGATATAAGAACAGTCATTTACTCAGACGATAAAGATGCTCCAGCACAAAATTTTTGTGATGAATTTATTTTTGGAGGATACGATGATAAGAAAAAAATATCAGAATTTATTAATAGAGTTGATGTTATTAGTTATGAATTTGAAAATATTCCTTATGAAACTCTTAACGAAATGAATAAATTAAAACCTGTTTTACCAAAACCATCAGTTAATAGACTTATACAACATAGAATTGCTGAAAAAGATTTTGTAAATAAACTTAATATAAGAACAACAAGATATGTTTCTATAGAAAAAAAGTCTGATATTGAACCATTAGCAGATTTTTTACCAGGAATTTTGAAAACTACTACAATGGGTTATGATGGAAAAGGTCAGTATCCAATTAAAACAATTGAGGATATAAACTCTTTAAACATAGATTTTTCTAAAGGTTATATACTAGAAAAGTTAGTAAAACTAAAAAAAGAAATTTCAGTTATAGTAACAAGATATGGTAATAATAATTTTGAGATTTATGATCCAATAGAAAATACTCATCAAGATCAAATTTTAAAATTTTCAGTAATACCTGCTGAAATTAGTAAAAAAATTTTAGATCAATCAAAAGATTGGGCTATTATGATTGCAGAAGAACTTAAATACATTGGTACACTATGTGTAGAATTTTTTATCGACAGAAATGAAAATCTCTATGTAAATGAAATTGCTCCAAGAGTTCATAATTCTGGTCATTTAACTATTAACGCTTATAATGTAAGCCAATTTGAAAATCATGTTAGAGCTGTATGTTCTCTTGAAAAAGTTCCATTAAAAAAATTATCTAATGCTAAAATGGTAAATTTAATTGGCAATCAAATTGAACCGTATCGAAAAAATTTAGAACTAGGTAAGAATGAATTTTTTTTTGATTATCTAAAGAAAGATGTAAAAGAGAAAAGAAAAATGGGTCATATAACAACTTTATTATAAATGCTCAAATCAATAGAAGGAAATTTTGATCATCCTGAAGTTAATCAGCTTTTGATAGAACATTTTATAGAATTAAAAGCTGCATCACCTGAGGGAAGTGCGCACGTTCTTGACATACCTGGTCTAAAAGACCCATTAATAAAATTTTGGAGTCTGTGGCAAGATGAGAAATTATTTGGCTGTGGTGCTTTGAAATTTCTTACAAAAGAACATGGAGAATTTAAATCAATTCGAATTCACGACAATTATAGAAACAAAGGTAATGGTATACATGTAATTCACCATTTAATCTTTGAAGCCAAGAAATTAAATATAAAAAGATTAAGTATAGAGACAGGTGCAGGTAAATTTTTTGAACCAGCACGAAAATTATTTAAAAAATGTGATTTTATTCCTTGTGAGCCTTTCGCACATTATAAGGAGGATATAAATTCTATCTATTTGACAAAACAGATAAACAACTATTAGTATAAAAAAAGTCCCGAAAACATCTATTTAGTTGACAAAACCCTTTAAATTCTAAAGAAAGCTAAAATTACTTAATTATAAGTAATAAATTAATACAACAAAAACAAGAAGATAAATATGAGTCTACAAGGTAAAGTAAAGTGGTTCAATCCAACCAAAGGTTTTGGTTTTATTGAAAGAGAAGATAAAGAAAAAGATGTGTTTGTACATGTTTCAGCAGTAAGAGATGCTGGTATGAACGGTTTAGATGAGGGTCAAGCTTTGACTTTCGATGTTGAAGATGGTCCTAAAGGTCCTTCAGCAGTTAACTTAAAAACTGCATAATTTTCACACTATCATTTATTGGCTATAATCATTTTCAGTTCTTAATTTAAGAATTGTTTATTTTTATAGCCAATGAACTATTCTACAACAAACAAAAAAATATAATTTATATATGATTGGTATTTTAGGTGGAATGGGTACTCAAGCAGGTCTTGATTTTTGTAATAAGTTAGCAATCTTGTATAGAGGGAAATTTGATCAAGATTACCCCCTATTCATACTCTATAATAAATCTAATATTCCAGGAAGACCCGAGTCAATAGGTGTTCAAACTAAAAATTTATCAAATAAAAAAAATAACAAAAAAAGTCAAAAAAAATATCTATTAGTTTTAAAAAGTTTAATTAAAGGATGTCAGGTTCTTAAAAAAAGTAAATGTAAATTTATAGTTATACCATGTAATACAGCCCATTATTGGTACGAAGACTTACAGAAAAAAATTAATTTACCTATAATTAACATGCCAAAAGAGGTTTTTAATTTTACAAAAAAAAAATGTAAAAAGAATTCAAGTATTGGTTTACTTGCCACTGAAGGAACTTTAAAAACTGGTGTTTATAATAAATTTTTTGATAACAACTATAATTTAGTTTTTCCAGATAAAAAAAATCAAAATGATTCTGTTAATAAGGCTATTAAATTTGTAAAAATGGGAAGAGTAAAAGAAGCTAGTAAAGTTATAAAACCTGCCATTAATTATTTAATAAAAAAAAAATGTAAAAAAATAATTCTTGGTTGTACTGAATTACCAATAGCTATTTTTGCATTTAAATCGTTTAAAACAATTAAATCATCAAAAATATTTTTAGATCCTAATTTGATTTTAGCTAATTCAGCTATGAAAAAATATAATAATAGATAATGTCATCTAAAGAAAAACCTTACGTATTATATGTAGCAGAATTTATATATTCAAAAATTTGTCAAATTAAAAAAAAAAATCCTGATTTTTCAAATATTAATGCTTTTGAGTCATTCATTGGAACACCTGAATACAAAGAAATAAGTAGTGGTGAATTTCATGACAAATGGATTGAAAACTTGAAAAAGAATAATTTTATTGATCTTAAAACTAAAAAAAAAATACCAGATGAAACAATTAAGTTACTTCATGTTCAAAAAGATATGATGATTAAACAACTTATTCAATTTCCTGAATTATATTATGCAAAAAGTCATTTTCCTTTAGAATTGTCTCAAAGAGCTTTTGATCATTTATGGAGAATGTGTGAAAGTTATGAATTATGGTGTAAAGAAAGTAAACAAAAACATTTAATTTATTTAAAAATTACTGATTGATATTTTTAAGGTTTAGTTTTTGTCTTGTGAGTTTTATTCTTTTTTCAACTAGTAGCATAAGTTTTTTGTTTAAATCTTTATTATCATTGTTTTCTTCAATTTTATCTTTGACAAAAGTTAGAGAATTTTTTCCAGTTGCATCTTCAATTCTTTTATTAATCATATATTGAGCTCCAGCTTTGTAAAAATTACCAGATGTAAAAGCTGTTAAACCAGGACCAAGTATAGAAAAAACAGGTAAAAACCCAGTCAAAAAGAAAAACGAAACTACATACGTTAATATTTTAATAAATCTAACTTTCATTTCAAAATCATTTTTTTGTTAATCGCAATTGAGAAGAATCTTATACATTTTCGAATACAACTCAAGGTAGTAATTATGCTTGCGTATTTCATAAATAAATTAAACTAAATTTATCCAATAAAAGTAAGAATAAATGATCTATAAAACCTGAAATGGTCAGAATATTTCCACTTATATTTATATTGTTATGGTCTTCAGCCTTTATTACCACCAAGCCAATTATAGATAACAGCGATCCCTTTTCAGCTTTAGCATTTAGATTTTTTTTTGTAGCAATTGGGTTTTACCTTTTTTCCATTTATTCAAAACACTCAATACTTATTAAAAGAAAAAATTTAATTGAGTCTGTTTTGAGTGGGGTTCTTTTTCATGGATTGTATTTGGGTGGGGTGTTTTATTCAATTTCAATTGGCATGCCTACTGGAATTGCAGCATTAATAGTTACTCTTCAGCCTGTTTTAACCAATGCACTTAGTGGACCCATACTGGGTGAAAAAGTGACTATGAAACAATGGGTTGGAGTTTTTCTTGGATTTGTGGGCGCAGTATTGGTTCTAGGTTTAGATGTAGGTTCGAAAATACCATTAATAGGTTTGATTGCAACGATAGTAGCTTTAATTGCAATTACTTCATCAACTATTTGGCAAAAAAAATTAAGTAATAATCTACCTTTGTCGGTAAGCAATTTTTATCAAGCAGTTGGTGGGTGTTTTTTTCATTTGGTAGTAATAATATTTTTTGCAGAACCATATATTGATTTTACTAAAACATTCATTGTAGCAATGAGTCATCAAATATTTTTAGTATCATTTGGAGCTTTTACAATATTGATGTATTTAATTAAAAATAATTCAGCAAGTAAAACTGTTTCAATATTTTTTTTAATACCAGCTACATCTGCTTTTATGGCTTGGTTATTTTTAAATGAGAATTTAACAAATTTAGATTTGATAGGATTTTTAATAACTACAATAGGTGTTTATATTGCTACAAGAGATTGAGATGCTTAAATTGATTTATAACCGAACTCTAAAGATGCATCAGTTATTGAATGATACAAAGACTCTCCAAAACTTCTGAGAGTAAACAATCTTACTTTAGCTGGATTGTCCTCTAACATATCAATAGTAATTGCTATTCCATTATATATAGAATTAATAGAATTATTTTTTTCTAGATTATTAAAATCAAAAGGACACCCTTTCTTCAAAATTTCTTTTGAGTCTTGTCCTTCTATTTGAATTATAGCTCTTGAATGAGATAAGTCAGTTACAGCAAAATCTGTTTCTTTAAAATTTTGTGAAATATTTTTAAGTAAATCTTTTTTTGTTGAAACCAAAAGCCAATTTTTTGGACCGTTCCATAAAATTCTAGTGTCCTTATTATTTGATACACTTAATGACTTATCTTTTAATCTTAAACCATCAATGTCAATAGTTTCAAATGAAACTCTAGAATTTTTATACTGAGCTATTTGAACTATCAGTAAATTTTTTAATTCAGAAATTTTTGAAAGATTGTTATCATTTTTGCCTTCATGATCGCCAAATTGGCCTTTTGAATGAACATTTGCTAAGGCTGATATTAAACTCATGATCTAACCCTTTCACCTTTTGGATCAACATAGTGAGAAGAAACAATCTCAACTGGAATTACTTTATTTTTAAGAGGTGACATTACAAATAACTTTTCACCGATCATATTTTTCCCATTCTTTAGTATTGCTAGAGAAAATGGATTATCGTGTTCAACACTCCAACATGAAGCTGAGATGTAACCTAATTTTGGATTTGGCAATGGTGCATTCGAGTCTTTAACTAAATGTGACCCTTCAGGAATACTTGTTTTTTTATCTAAAGGAACTACTCCAACAATTTTTTGTCTATCTTCAGCTGTAAATGCTTTTCTAGTTAAAGATCTTTTGCCAATAAAGTCTTTCTTTTTACTTAGTAAACCTTCGAGAGAATTGTCGTAAGGAATTGTTCTTCCGTCTAACTCAGATCCTGCAAGATGACCCATTTCAATTCTAAGAGTTGATAATGCCTCAGTTCCATATGGCTGTATTTTAAATTCTTGTCCAACTTCCATGATTTTTTCCCACATAAAGTTTCCGTTATCAGACTCAACATTTACTTCATATGCGAGCTCACCTGAGAAAGAAATTCTAAAAATTCTAGCTTTTACACCAAACAAATCTCCTTCAATAAAGCCCATAAAAGGTAACCCTTCGTTTGAAACATCAGATTTTGGGAATAATTTTTGTAATAAATCTCTAGATTTAGGTCCTGCAACTGCTGCACCTGCCCATTGTTCTGTGGTTGAAACTACATTTACATTTAGCTCTGGCCAAACTAATTGCAAATAATATTCTAAATGTGAAAGAACGTTTGCAGCTTGAGCAGTGGTAGTTGTCATATGATAATGATTTTCTGAAATTCTTGTAGTTGTTCCATCATCCATAACAATTCCATCTTCTCTTAACATGACCCCGTATCTTGCTTTACCTACTGGTAACTTTAGCCAGGCATTTGTATAAACTCTATTAAGTAGTTCTGCTGCATCTGGTCCTTTAATATCTATTTTACCTAACGTAGTTACATCACATATACCTACATTTGTTCTCACATTTTTTGCTTCTCTTTTAGATGCTTCAAATAAATTTTCATTTCCTTGTTTGTAATATCTTGGTCTTAACCACACACCTGCATCAACAAATATTGCATTATTTTGTTCATGCCATTTATGCATTGGAGATTTTCTTGTAGGTTTTGAATGCTTTCCTACTTCTCTTCCAACAATTGCACCTATTGAAACTGGCGTATAAGGAGGTCTAAAAGTTGTGTGACCAACATTTGGCACTACTTTATTTTCAATATTCGATACTAATTGCAAACCATTTAAGTTACTAGTTTTACCTTGATCAGTAGCCATTCCAAGAGTGGTGTATCTTTTTACATGCTCTATTGATCGATAACCCTCCTTTAATGCAATCTCTATATCAGAAACTGCAACATCATTTTGAAAATCTAAAAATCTTTTATAATTCTTTCCTTTAGGTAACGGCACACACCAAAATTTATCGTGTATTGTTGATTTTTTTTCAACAACATTTGGTAAGGAAATTTTATTATCGTTGTTAGTGATTTTTTTTGATAAGTCATAAGCTGTTTCAAAAGAGTTTTTTAAAGTCTCTTCTAAAGTATAAGATCCATTCGCTGCACCCAATGTTGTTTCATTTTGTTTCGATCTTCCTGGAACAAATGCATCAATTTCTTCGTTGAATTTTGTTTTATTTCCAGATTGTGAAGCTAAGTGAATTGTTGGTGTCCAAAAACCAGAAACACAAATGCAGTCACACTTAATGTTTTCTACTGATCCAAGTTGCTCTTTATCATCTGAAATTTTTGCAATATCAGCTGATTTTACTTTTTTATAACCTTTAGCAGCTACTACTACATATGAAAACTTTATGTTTATTCCTAAATTCTTTGCTTCGTTAATTATTTCGGATTGAGGATCTTTTCTTGTATCTAAGATAGTTGGATCAACACCATTTTTTTTAAATTCAATTGCTGTTTCATATCCACTATCATTGTTAGTAAAAATTAAAGGATTTCTTCCAACTAATACTCCATAAACTTTTAGGTATTCTTTTGCTGCTGATGAAAGCATTACTCCTGGGGTATCATTGTTACCAAAAACTATTGGTCTTTCAATTGATCCTGAAGAAATCAGAACTTCTTTTGCTCTAATGTACCAAAGTCTTTGTTTTGGATGAAATTTTTTTGTCTTTGGAAGATGATCGCTAATCCTTTCAGACATCACCAACATGTTATGATCGTAATAGCCAAAAACCTGAGATCTATTTTTAACTGTTACGTTAGGCATTTCTTTAAGTTCAGCAATTATTCCTTCAGCCCAATCCTTACCTGATTTATTTCCAATATTTACTTCACTTGTAAGAAGTGTTCCACCAAATCTAGCTTTATCTTCAGCTAAAATTACTCGTGCCCCATTTTTTGCTGCAGCGTATGCACTTGCTAAACCTGATGGTCCTGAACCAGCAATTAATAAGTCACAATATTCATATTTATGTTCGTATCTTTCTTTATCATGTTTGATTGATGCAACACCAAGACCTGCTGCTTTTCTTATAAAAGGTTCATAAACTTTATACCAAAAACTTTTTGGCCACATAAATGTTTTGTAATAAAATCCAGCAGGAAGAAATATTTTTAAAAAGTTGTTTATTGCACCGATATCAAAGTTAACACTTGGCCAACAATTAACACTTGTTGCTTCTAAACCCTCAAAAAGTTCCTGTTCTGTGGCTTTTATGTTTGGTTCAGTTTCACCATTTCTATATAGCTGAACCATTGCATATGGCTCATCAACTCCAGCACCAAAAAAACCTCTTGGTCTGTGGTATTTAAAGCTTCTACCAATTAAGTGAACACCATTAGCTATTAAAGCTGAGGCTAAAGTATCTCCTTCATAACCATAATAAGTTTTATGATTAAACTTAAATGATAACTTCTTATCTCTATTTATTAAACCACCATCTGATAATCTAAAGTTTTGATCCATTACGAATTATCCTCGTTAGCTTTTAATGTTCTAAATATTTCATGAGTAGCGGTATCTCTCTCAACTTTTATCCATTGTCTACATCCTGATAAATGTTGCCATAATTCTAAATGTTTTCCTCTTAAACTTTTTCTATTGTAAACAAAATTATCCCAGTCTTGATCAGATATTTCTTTACCTAGCTCAGGTCTTTTAACAGTTGCATCACCACCATAAGAAAATTCATTTTGTGATCTCATTCCACAATGTGGACATTTAATATGGAGCATTTATGAAATCCAAGTTTTTGTACCAAGGCCTTTTTCGTCAAGTAAGTGACCTGTATTAAATCTATTTAGGTTATATCCTGCGTTTAATTCATGAACTCTATCTTGGGCAATAGTATGTGCAAATGTCCAACCAGATGCTGGAGTAGCTTTGAATCCACCATAACACCAACCACAATTTAAATACAAACCCTCAATATGAGTTTTGTCAATAATAGGTGAGCCATCCATCGACATATCCATAATTCCACCCCAAGTCCTAAGCATTTTTAATTTACTTAAGAATGGCATCATTGCTATTCCTTCTGTAAGCACATGTTGAAGTGTCGGTAAATTTCCTCTTTGAGCATAACTATTATATCCATCTAGGTCTCCACCCATAACCATTTCACCTTTGTCTGATTGACTTATATAAAAATGGCCAGCACCAAAAGTAACGACTTTATCTAAAACTGGTTTGACTGGTTCTGAAACACATGCTTGAAGAAGATGAGTTTCAATAGGTAAAGTCATATTAAGTTTATCAGCTAAAATATTAGTACTGCCAGCAACACATAACCCAATTTTTTTAACCTTTATATCTCCCCTAGAAGTTCGAACTCCTTCTACTTTTCCTCCTGAAATATCAAAACCTATTACTTCACAATTTTGAATTATATCCACACCCATAGAATCAGCTTGTCTAGCATAACCCCATGCTACTGCATCATGTCTTGCTGTTCCTGCACTAGGTTGCATCAGTCCACCAAAAATTGGAAACCTTACATTCTTAGAAAAGTCGGCCATTGGAATAATTTCTCTTACTTGTTCTCTGTTTAATAATTCTGCATCAATACCATTCAGCCTCATCGAGTTTCCTCGTCTTGCATAAAGATTCATTTGTGCATCTGAATGAGCTAAGTTAATAATCCCTCGTGGGGAAAACATCACATTATAATTTAAATCTTGGCTCATCTTTCTCCAAAGATCCATTCCAAATTCACTAAACAATGCATTATCATCATGCATGTAATTTGATCTAATTATTGTTGTATTACGTCCAACATTTCCACCACCAATCCATCCCTTTTCTATAATGGCGACATTTGTAATATTGTGCTCTTTTGCTAAATAATATGCAGTTGCTAGCCCATGGCCTCCACCTCCAATAATGACAACATCGTACTCTTTCTTAGGTGTTGGGTCTTTCCAAGCTAAATCCCATTTTTGATGATTGGAAAAAGCATTTTTAATCAGATTAAATATTGAGTATTTTTGCATGAATAAATTTTATAATAATGAATATAAATAGTTCATATTTTTTTTATATATAATTTTTAGATATTTCCAAAGGCTTTAAAAAGAGATACTAATCGACCAGCTTTTTAATATATAAAGGACTTTTAATGAGTGAAGTAAAATCAGATATTCAAATAGCAAGAGAAGCTAAGATGCGACCAATCAACGAAATATTGGCTAAGGTTAATGTACCAGATGAAAGCACTGCTTTTAGTCCCATGGGAAGACATATTGCAAAAATTAACTTGGAGTATCTTGATACATTAAAGAATAAACCTGATGGAAAACTAATTTTAGTTACCGCTATAACTCCAACACCTGCTGGTGAGGGAAAAACTACCACATCTGTAGGTTTAAATGATGGATTAAATAAAATTGGAAAAAAATCTATTGTTTGTTTAAGAGAGCCAAGTTTAGGTCCTTCATTTGGCATGAAAGGTGGTGCTGCTGGAGGTGGATTTGCCCAGGTTGTACCAATGGAACAGATAAATCTACATTTCACTGGTGACTTTCATGCAATAACATCAGCTCACAATCTTTTATCTGCATTAATTGATAATCACATCTATTGGGGTAATAAATTGAATATCGATGTAAGAAGAATTGTTTGGAAGAGAGTTATGGATATGAATGATCGATCCCTTCGATCTATTAATATAAATTTAGGTGGCGTAGCAAACGGTTTTCCTAGAGAAGATGGATTTGATATAACGGTTGCTTCTGAAATAATGGCTATCTTTTGTTTAGCAAATAATCTTGAAGATTTAGAAAAAAGAATTGGTAATATTACAGTAGCTTATACAAGAGAAAAAAAACCTATTTTTGCAAAAGATTTAAAAGCTCAAGGTCCTATGACTGTTTTACTTAAAGATGCAATTAGACCAAATGTGACTCAGACATTGGAGAATAATCCTGCAATTATTCATGGAGGACCTTTTGCAAATATTGCTCATGGATGTAACTCCGTTATAGCAACAAAAGCTGGCTTAAAACTTGCAGACTATGTTGTAACAGAGGCTGGATTCGGAGCTGACCTAGGTGCTGAAAAATTTCTTGATATTAAATGTAGAAAATCAGATCTTAAACCAAGCTGTGTTGTAATTGTTGCAACAATAAGAGCTCTTAAAATGCACGGAGGTGTCGCAAAAGATGATTTAAAAAATGAAAATGTTGATGCACTTAAAAAAGGATTAGTGAATCTTCAAAGACATGTTGAAAATGTTAAAAAATTTGGCCTACCCGTTGCAATAGCTGTAAATCATTTCATTAAAGATACTGATAAAGAGGTAAAAACTTTAATAAGTTTTTGTGATGGTTTAGGTGTTAAAGCTAGTCTATGTACCCATTGGGCAAATGGTGGTGAAGGCACAAAAGATTTAGCAGCTCTAGTAGCTGATTTATGTGAAAAAAATGATACTAAATTTAAATTTTTATATGAAAACAAAACTCCTCTATTTAAAAAGATAGAAACTATTGCTAAAGAAATTTATAGAGCTGATGAAGTTATAGCAGACACTAAAATTAGAGAACAACTTAAGGGTTTTGAGGAGTCTGGATATGGTGATCTACCTA
>CACKDD010000008.1 GCA_902598825.1 uncultured Pelagibacteraceae bacterium
GGAGATTGTGAGACGGCAATAGGTGCTCATTCTAAAATAAATGGAGATCAAATTACTTTAGAAGCAGAACTTTTTTCCTTAGATGGCTCACTTAGATTTCATGAAAAAAAAACTGGTAAAATTGATGAATATAAAAAAATTGGAACAGAAATTGGTACAATTTTAAAACAAAAATCAAAAAATTCTTATAAAAGATAAAATGCACATATTACTAACAAGACCAATAGAAGATAGTTCAGAAATAATATTAAAATTTCAATCTTTAGGTCATCAAGTTTCTCATCTTCCTTTACTAAGTGTGAACAAAGTAAATTATGGAGAGATAAATTTTTCAGATTATAAGGGAATTATTTTTACAAGTGCTAACGCTATTAAATTTTTAGATATAAAAAAAATTGAAAAAAAAATGTTATGTTTTTGTGTTGGAAGTGCTACTGAAAAAAAAGCAAGAGGCGTTGGTTTCCAAAATGTAATTGCAGCAGGAGGAAATGTTGAAAATTTAAAAGAGCTGATTTTACAAAATTTTGATAAAAAAGATGGAAAATTAATTTATATAAGTGGAGAAATAGTGTCTGTTAACCTCGATCATCAATTAGAGGAGGAAGGTTACAATATCAAAAGAGTTATTAACTATAGAACAAGTCCTATCGAAAAGTTCGACGAAAGATTTATTAATGAATTAAAGTTAAAAATACCTGATATTGTCTATATTTACTCTCAAAATAGTGCTTCTAGTTTTCTTAACATTATAAAAATTTACCAATTAGAAAGTCTGTGGATGAACACTAATTTAATGTGTATTGGAGAGAAAACCTCAACAATATTGAATGAAATTAAGTGGAAAAAAATTTTTCTTTTTAATCCTGGAGAAGAAGAGTTTTTGTTATATAAAATTTAATTATGGAAATAATAAATAATTTTTCTGATATTTTTTTATCTGTATGGAATAAAGGCATTTTAGGTGTTGATATTTTTCAAATATTAATTGGAATTGGAATTTTCTTAATTTTTCTAATTTTTAGAGGAATAATCAGTAAACTTATAATTAAAAAATTAGAGATTATTTCAAAAAGGACTACTAATAAATTAGATGATACTTTTGTTTCAGCATTAATTGGGCCAGCAAGATTTCTACCAATAGTGCTAGGTTTCTTTATAGCCAGTTATTACATGACTTTTTCTTTAGAAGGTAGGGAAGTTGTAGATACTATTAACAGAACATTGATTACTATCTTAATTTTTTGGGTTATCCACCAGATTATAGAGCCAGTTTCATATATCTTAAGTGGTCTTGATAAAATTTTAACAAGAGAGTTAATTGGATGGATAATTAAATCCCTAAAAATATTAATATTTATTTTAGGACTTGCAGCGGTCTTAGAATTGTGGGGAATAAAGATTGGACCAATCATAGCTGGATTAGGTTTATTTGGTGTTGCTGTCGCATTAGGGGCTCAAGATCTATTTAAAAATTTAATTTCAGGAATTTTAGTCCTTGTTGAAAAAAGATTTAAAATTGGTGATTGGATATCAGTTGAAGGAATAATAGAGGGTATAGTTGAAAAAATTGGCTTTCGATCAACAACAATTAGGAAATTTGATAAATCTTTAGCAATAATTCCTAATTTTCAATTTGCAGAAAATGCAGTTGTAAATGTTAGTGAAACTTCAAATTGGTTAATAAGCTGGATTATTACTCTGCAATATGACACGACAGTAGATCAATTAAAAACTATCAGAAATCAAATTGAGGAGCATATTAATAAAAGTGAAGATTTTAATACAAGTATAGGTATTGCTGTAAGAGTTGATAAATTTTCTGATAGCTCAATTGACATGTATGTTCGTTGTTTTACAAATTCAAATAGTTGGAATGATTGGCTTTCAGTTAAGGAAAAATTAGCAATAGCAATTAAACAAATTGTAGAAAATAATAAAGCTTCATTCGCATTCCCAAGCTCTTCAATTTATATTGAGAAAAAATGATAGCTATTTTTTATTTAGCTTTACAAATACTTAAACTTTACTCCTATGTTGTCATTATAAACGTTGTTGTGAGCTGGCTTATAGCTTTTAATATTTTAAATACTCAAAATAGGTTTGTTTATTCTATTCTAGAACTCAGTTATCGTTTAACTGATCCTATATTAAATAGAATTAGACGTTTTTTACCCAATTTAGGTTCGTTAGATATTTCTCCTATAATTTTACTCTTATTGATTTGGTTTATAGAAATGTGTATGAAGCTCTACATCGCACCAATAATATTCTAAATTATATGATTTTAATTGATGGAAAAAAAGCCGCTGCAGAACTTAGAGAGAAACTCAAAAAAGAAGTTTCTGATCTAAAAACTAAATACAACAAAGTACCAGGCTTAACAGTAATTTTAATTGGTGATTTAACACCAAGTCAAATTTATGTTCGAAACAAAGAAAAATCAGCTAATGAAGTTGGGTTAAAATCAGATGTAATTAAGTATCCAGATACAGTTGAGGAGAAAACGATATTAAATAAAATTAATGAATTAAATAATGATGAGACAGTTTCTGGAATTTTAGTTCAATTACCACTACCAAAACATATTGATAAGCAAAAAATCATTGAAGCTATTAACCCTACAAAAGATGTTGATGGTTTTCATCCAATGAATGTAGGTAATCTTTCATCGGGTTATGAAAGTTCAATACCTTGCACACCTTTGGGATGTTATTTGTTAATAAAAAAAATTGAACCAAATTTGAATGGAAAAAAAGCAGTTATTATTGGTAGGTCAAACCTAAATGGTAAACCAATGACTCAACTTCTTTTAAAAGAAAACTGCACTGTAACTATCACTCATTCCAAAACAAAAGATTTAAAAGCAGAATGTTTAGAGGCAGACATTATCGTTGCTGCAGTTGGAATTCCAGAACTTGTTAAAGGTGATTGGGTCAAGAAAGATACAATAGTAATTGATGTTGGTATAAATAAAACTGACAAAGGAATTGTAGGCGATGTAGCTTTCGAGGAAGTTTCAAAAAATGCAAAAGCATTAACACCTGTGCCAGGTGGAGTGGGTCCTATGACTATTGCATGTTTACTTAAAAATACCATTGACTGTTTCAAAAGATCGCAAGCTTAACAATTAGACCAATAAATTTTATTTGATATGATTGTCTATGAAAAAACCTAAGTACCCATATAGAATAGCAATCCTTATGCTAATACTTACTGTACCTCCAATAGGTGCAACTCAACTTGGTTGGTATTTATATGATATGCAGACAGGTTTTGATTATGGTATGATAGCTGGAACATTTTCAGTAATATATGCAGCATGGTTAATGTATGAAAAAAATTGGAGAGAGGATGATGAGGATTAATTTATGGAAAAGATAATTTTTTTTGGTTTAGTTATTCCAATTTTTCTTTTTGTGCTTTACCTGGGTGGAAGAGCTATAATGACAGGTTTTAGTGCCAAGAGCTCCAATAAATCTGACTCAGAAATAGAAATAAATGATAACGCAGAAAATTCTGAGATTTTAACTGAAGAATTGAATAAATTAAATGAGCTTTTAAAAAGCGGCGCTTTAACCCAAGAAGAGTTTGAAAAGGCTAAAAAGAAAATTTTAGATAATTAATCTTTATTTATTAAATTTTTAAGATCAGTTATTTCACCTATTTTAAAAATCACAGCATCTTCTTTTTTAAAACCATATTTTTCTGCATTTTCTTTAAACCGCACTGGGGGTTCCATTATTGGCTCCAAAGATAAAACAAATGTACCCCAGTGTGTCCCAATAACTTTTTTACTTTTCAAATCTCTACCTACACTTAAGGCCTCTTCAGGATTAGTATGATAAGCAGATTTGTCTTTATAAGGTGAAATTGGATAAAAATTGTAAGCACCAATATTAATAAAAGAGAGGTCTATTGGGCCATATTTATTTCCTAAATCTTTATAAATATTTCCAACCCCAGTGTCACATGCAAATAAAATCTTTTTTCCATCATATTCAATTAAAAAGTTACCCCATAAAGTTTTGTTAGTATCAGTTAAACTTCTTTTGGACCAATGAACTGCAGGAAGAAATGTAATTTTTAATTTTTCACTAATCTTTATTTCATCATACCAATCCATTTCATTTACGTCTCTATATCCATTCCTTGTAAAATATTTTCCAAGTTTTAGTGGCAGCATCACTTTCGCATCTTTAAAAGGAAACCTACGAATTGTCATCATATCCTGATGGTCATAATGATTGTGAGTAAGTAAAAATAAATCAATTTTAGGAATTTCATTTAATTTTAATGCTGGTTCAGTAAATCTCTTTGGACCAAATATTAACGGTCCTGCATTTTTAGAAAAGACAGGGTCAGTTATAATCGTAGTATTTCCTAGTTTGATAATAAATGTAGCATGACCAATCCAAGCAATGTAATCGTCATTTTTCAACTTTGATAAATCTGATAGTACTTTTTCTTTTTTAACAACATGCTCTTCTGGAACTGTCATATCAAGTTTCTTTTTTTCTTTATTAAAAACTTTATATGACCATTTAAAATTTGTATTTCTTTTAGGAGATCCCTCTGGATTTCTAAATGTTCCATCCGAAACGTGATGATAAGGTTTTTTTTCCATTGTTAATCCAATATGATTATATGAAGTTATCCCAATTAAAAGACATAAAATTTTTATTAACTTTTTTCCATTAGCCACAAATTATCTCCTGCTAAAAAATAAATTTTTCCATTGATTGGATGAACTTGTATATCTCTTATTCTTCCAATTTTGTCTTTAAAAATTATCTCTTCCTTAACATTTGATTTATCGTCAAATATTAATTTTCTTAGTGATTTATCCTTAAGAGACGTAATTAAAGCATGGCTGTTCCATTCCTTAAACTCATCACCTTTATAAATAGTAATTGCACTAGTAGCGATAGAAGGTACCCAGTATTTAATTGCTTTAGTAAAGCCTGGTTTCCATTTAGGTCCAATTTTAGTTCCAGTATAATTTTTTCCTCCCCAGCCTAATATTTTCCAACCATAGTTTTCACCTTTTTTTACTTCTCCAAACCAGTCGCCTCCTTTAGCACCATGGTTGCTCATATAAATCTTTCCGTCAAAAGGTGATAAAGATAAGCCTTGGGGGTTTCGAATTCCAATTTGATAAATTTCAGGAAGCCAATTTGGATTACCTTTAAACTTAGGATTGTCATTAGGAATACTTCCATCTAAATGAATTCTTATAATGCTCCCTGGGTGATTTGTAGGGTCTTGTGCAATCATACCTTGTCCTCTTTCTCCAGCTGATGCAAAAAGGTAATTATCTTTAATTACTAATCTTGAACCAAAATGATAACCTGAGTCAATCGGAGGTTCAGCCTGAAAAATGTTTTCAAAGTTTAGTTTGATTTTGTCAAATTTTGCTTTTGCAATTGAAGTACTTGACTTCCAATTACCTCTATTTTCAGAATAGGAAATATAAACAAAATTATCTTTAAATAGAATATCTAATAATCCTCCTTGGCCATAATCTAAAAAATTTAAATTGTGATCAACTTCAGATATCTTATTGGATTTAATATTTACAATTTTTATTTTTCCACTTTTCTCTGTAATTATTAATTCATTTTCATTCAAGAATGACGAACCCCATGGTCCATCAAGTTTTGTTAATTTTTGAAAACTATAATCTTGAGAAAAAGATTTTGACGTAAAAAAAAAAATTAATAGTGTTAAAAATAAAACTTTTTTCACTTTAAGAAAGTTTAGATCTTCCACCATCTACTGCAATTATTTGTCCTGTGACCCAAGAACTATCTTCAGTAATAAGAAACTTTGCTAGTGAAGCAGAATCTTTTCCTTCACCCAATCTTTTAAGAGGATGAGCTTTTGCTATTCCATCGGCTAGAGCTTTATTTTTTAACATTGGTTCAGCAATTTTAGAATTTGTCAGACTAGGAGCTATACAGTTAACTCTGATGTATGGTGCAAATTCAGCTGCTAAAGAAACAGTCAACCCTTCAACTGCAGCTTTTGTAGAAGCAATTATAGCATGATTAGTAAATCCTCTTTGAGCAGCGACTGTAGAAAATAAAACTACTGATCCTTTATTTTTTTTTAAACTTTCTTGGTATCCTTTTATAGCCTCAACCGCAGAATAAAGATTTAGTTTCATACATTTGTTAAAATCTTGCTCTGTAACCATTCTTAAAGGTTTTAAATCAATTGAACCTACACAGTAAGCAATCCCCTTTGTTTCTGGTATATCATTTTTAACTTTATTGATAAATCCTTCCTCCAAAACATCAGCCACAGTAGATGTACATCCTAGTTTGTCAGAAATATTTTTAAGTTCAGCTTCATTTCTTGCAACTAAATGAACGTTATTTCCTGAACCTACTAACTGTTCTGCTAAACTTGATCCGATTGAACCTGTCGCACCAAAAACAATATATTTTTCTGACATAAAAAATTTTATTAGTTATATTTAATTATGAAGTTATTTTTTATACTTGGTAATCAATTATTTCCATCAAAATACCTCGACCGCTTCAAAAAAGACCATATATTCTTTATGGCAGAAGACAATGGTTTATGTACTTATGAAAAACATCATAAACAGAAAATACTATTATTCTTGTCTTCTATGCGATCTTATGCAGACAAACTCAAAAAGAATAAATTTAAATTAGAGTACACAAAAATTGAAGATAAAGAATTTAAAGATGATTATCTTAAAAAATTAAAAAAGATTATTAATTCAAAAAAAATTAAAGAGATTTCTAGTTTTGAAATTGAAGATAAGTTTTTTGAAAAAAAAATTTCTCAATTCTTAAAAAAAGAAAAAATTAATTGGAATGTTGTTCAAACTCCTATGTTTTTAAACTCAAGAGGTGAATTCAAAAATTACTTAGGAAAATCAAAAAAACCCTTTATGGCAACGTTTTATAAAGAGGTTCGAAAAAAATCAGGAATATTGATGGGCGCTGATGGAAATCCAATCGGCGGAAAGTGGAGCTTTGATGAGGACAATAGAAATAAATTACCAAAAGATATTTCAATACCAAAATTTCCTAAAATTAATGAAACTAATCATACAAAAAAATTAAAGCCTATCGTAGAAAAATTATTTAAAGATCATCCAGGTAGTACGGATAATTTTTGGTTAGCAACAGAATTTGATGACGTGGTTAAATTACTAAATTTTTTTATAAAAGAAAAATCAAATTTATTTGGTGATTATGAAGACGCAGTAAATCAAAAAGACAACATTTTATTTCATAGTGCTTTAAGCCCCTATATAAATTTAGGTTTAATAACTCCTGAGTTTATTATTCAAAAAGTTTTAGATTTTCATAAAAAAAATAAAATAAGAATGAATTCCTTGGAAGGTTATATCCGTCAGATAATTGGTTGGAGAGAGTTTATGCGAGGTATTTATCAATGTTATTCAGATGAAATGGAAACAAAAAATTTTTTTAAACAAAATAGAAAAATGAAAAAGTCTTGGTATGATGGAACGACAGGTTTGCCACCATTAGATTATGCAATCAAGAATGCATTAAACCACGGCTGGTCTCATCACATTGAAAGACTAATGATTTTATCTAACATCATGAACCTTTGTGAGATTAAACCAATTATAGTTTACAAATGGTTTATGGAAATGTTTGTAGACTCTTCTGACTGGGTGATGGTACCAAATGTTTATGGCATGGGATTATTTAGTGATGGTGGAATATTTGCAACCAAGCCTTATATCTGTGGGTCTGCTTATTTTATGAAAATGATGGATTTTAAAAAAGGAGAGTGGTGTAATACAATGGATGGTCTTTATTGGAGATTTATTGATCGGAATAGAAAATTTTTTTTAACTAACCCTAGACTATCAATGATGGTAAGAATTTTTGATAAAATGAAAATGGATAGAAAAAAATTGATTTTGTCAGCCGCAGATAAATTCATTAAAGAAAATACAATTTAGTGAAAAAAGAAAATTTACCAATTAAGGTTTGTCCAATATGTCAAAGACCATTTAAATGGAGAAAAAAATGGAGACTGAATTGGGAAAAAGTAAAGTATTGTTCAAAAAAATGTTCATCAAAAAAATAAAAAATTTTTCTAAATATTTGATTTTATTCTTATTTATAATTCTTACAAATAATGCTCGCGCAGAATTTTTTGAAGATTTATCGAAAATTATTGAAAATAACGAGAAAAGGCTTAGCTACGGTATTTCCGTAACAGATTTTAATATGGATGGAAATTATGAGTTTTTAGTTACAGGTTTTGGCTTTGCTAATTTAGCTTTATCTTATAAGGATGGAAAACTAAAGGATTTAAACCAACAAAAAATTTTTTCAGATGCATCAAAAAAAACTATAGGAGTTGCTGCTTGTGATATTGATAAAGATGGCTTTGAAGAAATCTACTTTTTAAATACCGATACATATAGTGGAGTTAAAAAATATTCAGACAGATTATTGGATATAAAAGATAATGATTATTTTGATTTATTTGAATTAGAAAAAAATAAAGAAAATCTAAATTTAACAGCAGGAAGATCTGTAGTTTGTGTAGATAGAAAGGGAGATGGTGAATATGGTATTTATGTTGCTAATTACGGAGGACCAACAAGATTTTATGAGATTGAAAATGAACTTATCAAAGATAAAGCTAAGAATTTAAATCTTGATAATATTACTGGCGGAAGAGCAGTTGTATCTGGACATATTTTGACAGAAAGAGCGGATATCTTTGCAGCTAATGAGAGAGGAGCAAATTTTCTTTTTAAAAATAATAATGGAAAGTTCGATGATGTTGCATTTGATTATAGATTAGATGATGCAATCCAAAATGGAAGGGGCACAGCTTTATCAGACATATATTATAGGGGTAGATTGGATATTTTAAGTGGTAATTGGCTCGGATATCACAGAGCTTGGGTTTTGGAAAATAATGAATTTAAAGACATTGGAAATAAAGATTTTGATAAACCCTCTAGAATAAGAACAATTATTTCTGCTGATTTTGATAACGATGGTTTTGATGAAGTTTTCATGAACAATATAGCAGAACCAAATAAGTTATTTCGCATTAAAGATAATGGAAAATTTGAACAGATAAATTTTAAGGTAGGACTCGAAGCTAATGGATATGGAACTGGAGCTGCAGTTGCTGATATTGATAATGATGGAGTTCTAGAGTTACTTGTTGCACGTGGTGAAAGTAAAGAGCAACCACTTACTTTGTATAAGGCAACAGTTAACAAAGAAAGTAAATATTTAAGAATTAAACCACTTAACAAACATGGTGCACCAGCAAGAGGAGCCACTGTAACGCTAATAACTGATCAGAGAAAACATTCAAAAACTATTGACGCAGGATCTGGTTATTTATGTCAAATGGAGCCTGTGGCACATTATGGAATTAGAAAAAATGAAAAAAATTTTAATGTAGAGGTTAGATGGACAGATGGAAGTAAAGAAATGATTAATATCAAGAGGCTAAATCAAACAATTACTGTAAAACAAAAATGAAAAAAATATTAAATATTTCTTTAATAGTGTTTGTAATATTATTTCAACTTAAGTCGTTTGCTGAGGAAAAAAACTATCATAAGGAGTTGATTACCGATTGGTCCAGAATATTTCCAGATAAAAATAGAAATGCTGCAGGACCGAAATTTTTTCAATACATAATAAATAAAAAAATTACCTATAAAGACTTTATAGAATTTAATAGATTATATTGTGCAGTTTCTGGATCTCTGATCGATCCAAACAGTGACTCAGAATTTTTATACATCAAAGAAAGTAAAACAAACAAAAAAATTTGTGGAAACTATTATAGGTGTTGTGTTCCATGTTCATGTGATTTAATGAAGTATTCTGAAGCTCAAAAAATGAAATATAAATTTGAAGATGGTTTTAAAGAATTTTATGTTTTAACAATAAAGAATCCTTGTACTAAAAAAGATTTTCCCAATAGAGTAAACAAAGATTATTTTTGTGATGGTGAAAAAATAAATGAATCAGAGGTTTATAGTCTTAATGGTCGAATTGTAATAGGTTTACTGCACAATGGAAAAAATTGTGAAAAAGATGAAATAGATTTCGTTAAAAGTCACCAAGTTACCGGTAGATATTGTGAACTTAGAAATAATACACCTTTAGAAAATTTAGATGCTGGCATGGGGGATATTTTTATTAAACTTGCAAGATAAAAAACATGAATAATAAAATTTTTGAATGGGCAGGTGTTGTCACAGCAATATTATATTCATTATTTGTAGCTATGAATATTGGTATAGAGTTCTTTGGTTTTTGTTTATTACTTATATCTGCAATTTTAATTGGAATTTGGGCTTATAGGGGTGGTCATAGAGGAATATTATTTTTACAATTCTTTTATGCAACAGCCGGAATTATCGGAATGTTTAGATGGTTTTAATTAAAAGTTGTAATTATTTTTGGAATATAATTTTTAAAATTAAAAAAACCTTTGTTACAATATTGCCAAGAAAACTGATCTAATTTTCTATACAGAAATTCTATTTTTAAATTATTTGTATTTATAAAATCTAGGTTTTCACCAACTGTAGGATATAAACCATAAAAAGTTTCATTAATATTTTGTATCTCGCTCAAATCTATAATTTCAGTATTAATTGATTTTTCCTCTAATCTTTTTTTTTGATCTTCAATTAATTGAGACTTAAATTTTATCAATTTTTCACTGAGCACTATGGTTCGATTTACATTTTTATTGGAAACTAAAAAAATCTTTTTAAATTTTTGATCTTTAAAATCACTTATTTCAAAGGACAAATTATTCTCAAAAATAAGAAGATTTTTTTCTTCTAAATTTTGTGGACTGTTAAACTCCAATTTTGATGCAGCATAAGTCTTTTCGCTCGTTTTTGGAGGAACATTTTCATTAAGTTTGATATTACTAAACCTGTTATTAGTAAATTTTTTAATGTTCCATTCACTAGCCAGATAATTTTTTCCTTGTGTTTGAATTCCAGCAACCCACCTCCATCCTAAAGTATTGGATGCAGCATCTCCATCATAAAGATGTTTCATAAAAAACTCTGCACCTAGTTGCCAAGGCAAATCCAAAGTAAAAATCCAGATACTTGCAAACCACATCCTTGCGTGATTGTGTAAATAATTATTTTCTTTTAATTCTTTTATCCATTCATTAAAACACTCAATGTTTGTATTGCCCTCAATAGCATTTCTATAGTTTTGATTGTCTTTAAATTCTTCACGAATTTTTTTTAATTCATTTAAATAATCAGTCCAAACATTAGGTCTTAATTCTAACCAACCCTTCCAATATGTTCGCCATAAAACTTCTTGAATGAATTTTTCGTTCTTAGAGAATGAAAATTTGCTTAATGATTTTTTGATTACTTCTAATTCCGATATAACCCCGTGAGTAATATAAGGTGAAAGGCACGAAATGTTTGATCTATTATCTGGACCATAATCAAAATTTCTTAACTTAGAATATTCAAACAAATTTTGGTCTACAAATCGATTAAGATTTTCGATAGCCGAAGCTCTTGACGTACCAAAATTCATTAAGATTATTTATTTTTTTTTCTTTTAAGACCTAATTTATCACTATGTCTTAATCTTAAGATAACAATCGCGCCAGCGATGAGAACTATAGCTACTGCCTCATAAACTAATGCTGTCGGATCCATTTCTTTTCCTTGAAGAATAATAAATCGTGCAAGTGCAGTGATTGCTATTAAAAGTGGTAAGGTAATGCTTATCGATTGTTGATCCCAAAAAACTCTAACCATTGCCAATACTTCTAAGTAAAGAAACATTAAAAGTAAATCAGCTAAAGTTACTGACTTAGCAAGAAACATTTTATTCATTTCAATTCCAACCGCTATAACAGTGCTAATTAAAATGATTACCATTAAAACTAGTTGTAAATTTTTGGCAACTTTTTCCATTACTTATCTTTACTAAATGGTAGCCATTTTTCAAACACTGATTTTGAAGAACCATCGTAAGGAATTGAATAAGAGTAGGGGTTAGGACTTGTTAATACTTCAATCCCTTTTGAAAAAACGAAGATAAACACAACCACAAAAACAATAACCATTATTTTAAATGGATCAAAATTTTTTGTTTTGAAAACACTAGCAGAACTTTCTTCAGCTCTATGAAAATGTTTAAATGTCATATAAACTGCAAATATTAATCCAACGTGGGCTACAAAAAGTCCTGCCCAACCAAATGCAAAAGTGGTATATGAAAATACATATAAACTAAAAACAGTAGTCCAAATAAAACTTAGGACTAACAGAATTTGTAATCTGACAGTCTTTGGAAGAGCTCTTAAATCATTTTTACTATCATCAAATAAAATATTTGCTGCTTCTTTCATCCAATTTTTAAATGATTCCATAGTAACAAGATATATTTTCTAACAAATTAAACAAATGTTAAATTGACCTAAAAATTATTAAGAACGTAGTTTTTTCTTATGAAAATTAATAAATTTTTCAACATTAGATTTATTGAATGTTTTATTTTCTTCAAAAGAAACTTTTTTTAATGAGTATGCAGAACTTTTAGTTTGTCTAGAAATTATAGTAATATTTCCTTTATAAAGTTTAAGTTTAACACTCCCATTAACTTTATTTTTTTTTAAATCGACAATTTTCTGAAGTTTAAATCTTTCTTTTGAATACCAATAACCATTATAGATAAGCTCAGCATATCTTGGCATTATATTTTCCTTTTTATGCATTGTTTCTTTATCTAAAGTAACAGACTCGATTGCTCTATGAGCATGAATTAACAAAGTTCCTCCAGGAGTTTCATAAACTCCTCTTGACTTAATTCCTAAAAATCTATTTTCAACAAGATCAACTCTCCCTACTCCATTTTTTCCAGCTAATTGATTAAGCTTTTTAAGCAACTTTGCTGGAGTTAATTTTTTTCCATTAACCCCCATTGGATCTCCGTTTCTAAAATTAATTGAAACAAATGTTGGTTTATTCGGTGCTTTTTCTGGTGAAACAGTTCTTTGAAAAATCAATTCTGGTGCAGAGTTTTTTGGATTTTCTAAAACCTTACCTTCAGTTGAAGTATGAAATAAATTATCATCAACTGAAAAAGGTGGAGCACCTTTTTTATCTTTTGGAATAGAGATTTTATTTTTTTTTGCATAATCTATTAAGTCTGTTCTTGATTTTAATTTCCATATTCTCCACGGAGCAATTATTTTTATTTTTGGACCAAAGTAATGATAGCCAAGTTCAAATCTAACTTGATCATTTCCCTTTCCAGTTGATCCGTGTGATACAGCATATGCTTTGTATTTTTTTGCAACTTTTATTTGATCTTTTGCAATAAGTGGTCTCGCTATTGAAGTTCCCAACAAGTAAACTCCCTCATATACCGCATGACCTCTTAACATCGGGAAAACATAATCTTTTATAAATATATTCTTTAGATCCTTTATTATTATATTTTTAACTCCAAGTTTTTTAGCATTTGAAATAATTTTTTTTTTATCAATTTCTTGACCAATATCTGCGGTATAACAAATTACTTCTGCATTATAATTTTCTTGAAGCCATTTAAGGATTATGGATGTATCTAAGCCACCAGAATAAGCTAATACAATTCTTTTTTTTGATTTCATTTATTAACTGCAAGCTTTTTTTGCAGTATTATAAGCTTTTGTAAATCCTAACAATGAATAGTGATCTATAGTTTGAGATCCTTTTTTATTATATCCCGCTACCATTATTCTTGATCCTTTTTTCATTACTTTGACCATAATATTTTCTTTTTTATTACTAGTCATCCAAGCAAAACCTTGCTGCTTTATATCAAATTTAAATTTATTATTTCCTGAAGTTGCTAAGACTGTATTATTCTTATTAAATTCGTACCCTGCAGTTGCACTTATTTCATTAGAAATTTTTTCTCCAGGTCTAAAAGTTACAAATAATCTAGCATCTCTTTTATTTTTTTTGGGTGCTTGTAAAACTGGAATTGATTGAGCAAAACATACCTTACCAGATACTTCAGTCATTACCATTACTTCCCAATCCTTGTATTTTCCAACTTTTTTTAAATCTTCTGCAAAAGTTTTTGAGATACCGGAAATTAAAACTATAAAAGAAAATAATAAAATTTTTTTAATTATGGGCATGGGTTTGGATATTTTTTTTGAATTTTGTTAATCTCATTAATAATTTCGTTTGTTAGACTTACATTTACACTTTCTATGTTTGTTTTCAACTGTTCCATTGTTGTTGCACCTATGATTACACTTGTTACAAAAGGCTGGATTTCACAAAATTTTAATGACATTTGAGTAAAATCAATATCAAATTTTTTTGATATTTCATAATATTCTTCTATAGCATTTTGACCATTTTCATTTTTATATCTCGTAAAATCTTTAAATAATTTCATCCTTGATTTATCAGGAAGATTATTATTTCTATATTTTCCTGTTAGGTATCCAAATGCTAGCGGTGAGTATGCTAATAACCCACTTTTTTCTCTTACTGATATTTCAGCCAATCCAACCTCGTAAGATCTATTGAGTAAATTATAAGGATTTTGAACCGACATCATTTTTGGAAGCTTTTTTAATTTTGATAGTTCCAGAAATTTAGACAAGCCCCAAGCAGTTTCATTAGATAAACCTATATATCTAATTTTACCCTCACTAATAAATTTATCTAAACTTTCTAGAATTTCCTCAAAAGGTGTCCAATCATTATCTTTTTCGTCATGCTCATATCCGTGCATGCCAAAAAAATTTGTGTTTCTCTCTGGCCAATGCAGTTGGTATAAATCTATGTGATCAGTCTTTAATCTTTTTAAACTTTCCTCTAAAGCTTGGGTGATTTTTTTTTTTCCAAAATTGTATCCACCCCCTCTAATGTACTTATTAGAAGTGTTTCCACAAACTTTAGTTGCAAGTATAATTTTATCTCTCTTTTTTGTTTTCTGAAACCAATTTCCAATTATTCTCTCAGTTTCTCCATATGTTTCCTCTCTCATCGGAATAGAATAAATTTCAGCTGTATCCCAAAAATTTACACCTTTGTCTAAAGCGTAATCCATCTGTTCAAAACCCTCGTCTTGAGTGTTTTGCTCTCCCCAAGTCATTGTACCGAGACAAATTGTACTTACGTCAAGATTAGTATTTCCTAATTTTTTGTAATTCATTGAGGTTTTTTAGTGTTAATTTTTTTATTAATCTTTTAAGGCATCTTGAATAATTAGTAAAAGACTATATATTTCTCTCATCATGGAATTTGATAAAAAAGGCATTTTAGGAAGAGCTAAAGCAGCTCAACAATCAACAGTAGTGATGGATGAAGGCCTAAGAGCCTACATGCTTAAAGTTTACAACTATATGGCAACAGGAATATTGTTAACTGGTATAGTGGCTCTTTTAACATTTAAAATGTCAGTCGTTACAAATGATGCTGGATCTATTGTGGGTTTAACTCAAATGGGAAATGCAATTTATATGTCTGGGCTTAAATGGCTTGTGATGTTGGCACCTCTAGGAATTGTTTTTTATATGAGTTTTGGAATAAATAAAATGAGTGCATCAAAAGCTCAAACAACTTTTTGGGTTTTTGCAGCATTAATGGGTTTATCTCTTTCTTCAATTTTATTGGTTTATACCGGTATGAGTGTGACTAGAGTTTTCTTTATTTGCTCAGCTACTTTTGGAGCAATGAGCATATACGGTTACACGACTAAAAGAGATCTAACCAAATTAGGATCTTTTTTAATAATGGGATTAATTGGAATTATTATTGCCTCATTAGTTAACATTTTCATGAAATCATCGATGATGTATTTCGTAATTTCGGTTTTAGGAGTTTTAATTTTTGTCGGACTTACTGCGTACGATACTCAAAAAATTAAAAATATGTATGCAGCAAGTGATACAGGTGAAATTATTGGTAAAAAAGCTGTAATGGGAGCGTTAACTCTTTATCTAGATTTCATTAACCTATTTATTATGCTTCTAAGACTTTTTGGTCAAAGAAGATAATATTATTTTTGAAGTTTTTTCCAATTAGTATTTTTTAAAAGTATATTTAAATCAAAGGAATTTTTTAATATTTTCCCATTTGTATCTGTTATCAAATATTTTAGATTTTTATTCTTGGGTCTAAAATTTTTACATATTTTATAAAGTGCATTTTCAGCCGCATTTTTAAAAACACTAAAACCTACTTGTTTACTTGATATATTAAGTCCATAATCTTTCCAAGAACCTTCAGAGACCATTTTTGCATATAAATCCAAAATAATTTTTAATTCATCTTTTTCAAAAAAATGTTTATCTTCTAGTCTTTTGTCATTAACATTGTTTACTACTAATCGTAAATTATTATTCATTTGTTTTATACTTGTTTATTAATCCTATTTGGAATCCTGTAAAAATGAAAGTTATAGGTAATAAACCCCAAACTTTAAAATTTACCCAAAATTCTTCAGATTGAGTTCTCCATACCAATTCATTTAATATTGCGAGACCAAAGAAGAAATATATCCATCTTTTGTTTAAAATTTCCCAACCCTCATTAGTTAAAGAAATTGATTTTCCCATCAGTTTTTTGAGCACTGGTTCATTCGTAAAATATTTTCCAAATATTAAAGCCAGGCCAAATAAAATATTTATAATAGTAGGCTTAATATAAATAAAAACTGGATTATCAAAATAAATTGTCAATCCTCCAAAAAAAGTAATTAAAACTCCACTCAACAATGGAACTTTTGGTATTCTTTTTTCTAAAAACCACATCACGGTTAATGCTATAATTGTCGCAATTATAAATGGAGGAATAGCTATTTTTAAATCTTTTCCACTATCGTAGTAGTAGTAAAAAAAAATTACTAATGGGCCAAAATCGGTAAGAAGCTTCAAAAAAGATTTATTCACTAAAAAGATATTAACACAAATAATATTTATACAAAAATTATATATTTTTTCTTATTGATTTTTGTTTTTAAATACCCATACTTGTCTTAATGCCAATTCAAAAAGCTAAATTTTCAATAGGTGACATTGTAAAGCATAAACACTTTGAGTTCAGAGGTGTTATTTATGATGTTGATTTCGAGTTTAATAATTCTGAGGAATGGTATCAATCAATCCCAAAAAATGTTAGACCGAGAAAGGATCAACCTTTTTATCATCTTCTAGCTGAAAATGATGAAATTACTTATGAGGCTTATGTATCAGAGCAAAACTTGTTAATGGACGACTCTGATGAGCCCATAAAACACCCTCTAATTGAGGAAATATTCTCTGGAAAAAAGGGATCTAGCTATTTTAAACCGTCAAATTAAAAAAAATCACTTTTTAAACACATTTAATTCAAATCTTGGTCACAGGGTTATTTTAATTTAAATAATCCTGATCAAGAGTGTTTTTATTACCCTTCGTTATTATCTCCCTCTACATTCTTGATCAGACTTTAAATTCATAATAAATAATCTGAAATAAAATTAAAAAAATAAAATTTATGTTTAAACTTTTAGAACCTAATAAAATCTTTTCCGTTACATCTAAAGCTCCAAAATATGTTTTATTTTTATTTATTGTTGTTTTGTCAGTAGGATTAACTGAAGCTCTAATTTTGTCTCCTGAAGATTATAAACAAAGTCATGCTGTAAGAATTATGTATGTTCATGTTCCTGCAGCCTGGATTACACTTGGCATTTTTTCCTCAATTACCTTTCTATCAATTTTAGGATACATTTTTAAAATTAAAAATTTCTTTTTAATTGCAAAAAGTTTAGCTCCATCAGGTTTTGTGTTTAATATAATAGCGCTGGTTACAGGTTCTATTTGGGGAAAACCAACCTGGGGAACTTGGTGGGCTTGGGATGCAAGAATAACTTCTATGTTAATTTTAGCCTTATTTTATTTAATGTATTTACTTGCTTGGAGAATTTATGAAAACAAAGAACAATTATATAAAATTACTTCAATAATAACAATTTTGGGAATTATAAATATTCCAATAATAAAATATTCAGTTGATTGGTGGAATACACTCCATCAACCTGCTTCAATTAACATATTATCAAAATCATCAATTCATTCATCAATGTTATTTCCATTATTTATAATGACTGCGGCATTTGCTCTGTTCTCATTACTTATTTTTTTGATGAAATATAATACAGAACTGATAAAAATTAAAAATAAAGGCTTAGATAGATTATGATTAATGAAATACTTTTTATGAATGGATATGGTATTTACGTTTTATCATCTTTTATATTTACACTTTTAAGTTTTTTATCTTTATACTTTGTTGTTAAGGTTCAATATGTGAAAGAGAGAAATAAATTTATCGCTAAATTTGGAAATTTAAAATCTGAAAGAGCAGCTTTTGCAAAATCTCAAATCATTAATAAAGAAATTTTATCTAATACATCAAATTTTTAAACTTTAAACCATGTATGGTCGTAAAGTTAAATTAAGATTTTTTTTTATAATATTAGTTTTAATTACTCTAATTTTATCAGTATTCCTCGTTTTAAAATCTCTTGAAGAAAATGTAGTATATTTTAAATCCCCATCAGATATTAAAACTTTATCTGAAACTAATAAAAATAAGATAAGAGTTGGAGGAATGGTGAAAAAAAACTCTATATCTATAAAAGAGAAAAAATTAAATTTTATAATCACAGATTTTGAAAATGAAATTAATGTATCTTACTCAGGAGCAGTACCCAATCTTTTTTCAGAAGGTAAAGGAGTTGTAGCAGAGGGTTATCTAAAAGATAAAAGTTTTTTTTTAGCAACAAAAATTCTTGCTAAACATGACGAAAATTATATGCCACCTGAGGTAAAAGCTGCATTAGAGGAGAAATAAAATTGGCTAGTTTAATAGGATATTATTCTTTAAATATTGGATTTAGTATTTCTTTTTTAATAATTTTTTTTTCTATAAAAAATCTCACTAAATCAAAACTTGATAATAAAATTATTTTTTCTGTTTTTTTTCAGTTTTTTTTCGTGAGTTTAAGTTTTTTAGGTTTAGTTCAGTCATTTATAAGTTCTGACTTTAGCAATGAAACAGTCTTCAATCATTCTCACACTACAGTGCCTACTTTTTATAAAATATCTGGTGCATGGGGTAATCATGAGGGTAGTTTATTACTTTGGTTATTAGTTTTGACATTATTTATCTTTCTTTTTTTGTTGAGATCTAACGATCAGCCAAAAAAATACAGAATTTTAACTTTATTATTTCAACAGATAATTATTGTTGGTTTTTTTGTTTTTTTGATAAAAACTTCAAGTCCCTTTAATTATATTTTTCCGATACCAAATGAAGGACTCGGTCTTAATCCAATTTTACAAGATCCTGCTTTAGCGATTCATCCACCAATTTTATATTTAGGTTATGTAGGATCATCAATTATATTTTCTTCTGCTCTTGCAGCGGTGGTAACAAATTATATTTCAAGTTCATGGGCCAAACATATAAAAAAATGGATTTTAACTTCTTGGATTTTTTTAACTTTGGGTATTTTATTAGGTTCAATCTGGGCATATTATGAGCTCGGTTGGGGTGGGTTTTGGTTCTGGGATCCAGTTGAAAATGTTTCTTTAATGCCGTGGTTAGCACTTATTACGTTGCTGCATTGCACATTAGTATTGGAAAAAAAACAAATCTTAACTTCTTGGGTCGTAATACTATCAATTGCAACTTTTACACTTAGTATGTGTGGAACTTTTTTAGTTAGATCTGGAATTTTAAATTCAGTACATACGTTTGCCAATGACCCAGAAAGAGGATTATATATATTAATCTTTTTATTTATTTTAGTGTTCTTATCGATTTTTATTTTTTTATTTTTTTATAAAAGTGAAAAAACTACAATAAATTCTCTCTTTTGGTTAAGTAAAGAGACATCAATTTTAATTAATAATTGGTTTATGATGTATTTTCTTTCAGTAGTTTTGATAGGAACAACCTATCCAATATTTTTAGAGGTATTATCTTCAGAAAAAATATCTGTTGGTCCACCATTCTATAATAAATTGATAATTCCATTTTTAGTTCCATTTTTATTAGCAATGGCAATAGGTCCAAAATTAAAATGGATAAAATCAGATTTAGAAAATAAACTAAGCTTAATTTTATTTTTAATTATTTCTCTTTTATTATCTACTTTTATAATAAGAAATTTAGACATTAACTTTCTAATCAACACAATTTTAGTGACCTCAGCATTTTATTTATTTTTAATAACTCTCAAGGATTTTTTTTCAAAAAAATTTAAAAATTTATCTCAAAATCTTGCTCATTTTAGTTTTAGTTTATTAATTTTAAGTATTTTATTTAATAATTTTTTATCAACAGAAATAATTACTAATTTAAAAATTAATGAAACTTATGAAAATGATTCACTAAAAATAAATTTTGAGGGTATTGAACAAAGAGATGAACAAAATTTTAAAGCAATAATTGGCAAGTTTGTTGTAGAGCACAATGGTGGACAGACAGATATTATGCAACCTGAATTAAGAATATATAATCAACCCAACATCATTACTAGTGAAGCAGATATAAAAACAACTTTATATAAAGATAAATTTATGACTATGAATTCTGTTCAAAACCAAGAATATTTTAATATTAGATATCAAGTAAAACCTTTTATGATTTGGATTTGGCTATCTACATTCTTGATAAGCTTAAGTGGTTTGATAGGTTTTTTTAAAAAGAGATATGAGAACTAAAATTTTTCCAATTTCACTAATAATTATAGTTTCAGTAATTTTTGTAATTTTTTATAAAGGATTACAAAATTCTAATGTTTATGAACCTCAAATAGGCAATCAAAAAAATATTCCTGTTTTTATCGCTAAAGCTTTTGAAACAGAGGAGATTTTTAAATCAGAAGATATTTTTGAAGGAGATAAATTTTATTTGATGAATATATGGTCTTCCTGGTGTGCTCCCTGCAGAGATGAGCACAAGTTTTTATTAAATTTATCTAATCAAAAAAATTTAAAAATTATTGGCCTCAACTATAAAGATAAAAAAAAAAATGCAACAAATTTTTTAAACGAATTGAACAATCCCTATGATTTTATTTTTAATGATACAGATGGAACAATCGCAATCGAGTGGGGTGCTTATGGGGTTCCAGAGTCTTTTTTGTTACATAAAAATAAGATTGTTAAAAAAATTATTGGACCAATTGATCAAAATTCATTACTAGAAATAAAAGAGTTGATTCAATGAGATTTCTAAAATTTTTTATTTTAATTTTAATTATATTTAATTTTAATTTAGTACATGCAAAAACTAAAAATTTAGATGAAAAAATAACAAAAAATTTACGCTGTCTTATTTGTCAAGGTCAATCTGTACATGACTCTGACTCTGAATTTGCAATTAGTTTAAAAACCTTAGTAAAAAAAAAATTAAATGAGGGGAGTAGTGAAGAGGAAATTTACAATTATTTAAAAGATAAATATGGTGAATGGATTTTATATGATCCAGGATTTAGTAAAAACACTTATTTTCTTTGGTTATTACCTATCTTGATGTTTTTAATCGGTGGTGCAATAATATTAAAATTATTTATATATAAAAAAAATTAATTATATTTCACGTATGAAAATAAAAATTTTATATCTTTTGATTGCTTTCTTTGTTGCAGGATTACCTATTAATGCTGAAGATTTTAAGGTCGACACTAATAATACTAAGTTTAATGTTTATTCAGGAATGTTTGATTTTAGTGATGATGGTAAAAGATCAACTCTAATTGGATTTCAACATCAAAATGTAGATCTTAATAGAGATACATTTTTAGGAAATTTATCACCTATTACTGGAGCACTAATAACAGCAGATAATGCAGCATATTTCTATACTGGAGTACAAGCTCAATATTCTATAGGAGCTTTAAATGTGATACCGAGTTTTACTCCTGGTATTTATGAACAGGGAGATGGTAAAGATTTAGGACATATAATTGAGTTTAAAAGCGAGGTCCAACTATCTTTAGACCTACCTAAAGACAGTCAATTCGGTTTTTCATACAACCATTTATCTAACGCTAGTCTAGGAGATAAAAATCCTGGGGCAAATAGTTATATGTTTAATTTCCTTAAAAAGTTTTAAATAAATATATTATGATAATGAGATTAAAAGATTGTCACAACTTTAGTGATTTTAGAAAACTTGCTAAGCTGAAACTTCCATCACCTATTTTTCATTATATTGATGGTGCAGCTGATGATGAAATCACATACGCTCGAAATACAAGTGCTTTTGATGATGTTGATTTAGTTCCAAATGTTTTAAGAGGTGTTGAGAATGTTGATTTATCTACAACGATTTTTGGTAAAAAATTAGATTTACCATTTTATCTTTCACCAACAGCACTACAAAGACTTTTTCATTATGATGGTGAAAGAGCAGTTGGAAAAGCTGCTAAAAAATTTAATACAATGTTTGGTGTCTCAGCATTGGCTACAGTTAGTGTAGAGGAAATATCTTCTATGATTGATACTCCAAAAATGTTTCAGTTTTACTTTCACAAAGATAGAGGTTTGAACGACTCTTGTTTGGAACGAGCTAAAGCGGCTAAATTTGATGTAATGGCTTTGACAGTTGATACTATCACAGGCGGAAATCGTGAAAGAGATCTAAGAACTGGTTTTACTTCTCCACCAAAACTGACTTTATCGAGCTTATTTAGTTTTGCGACCAAACCAATGTGGGGAATAAATTATTTAACAAAAGGTAAATTTGAATTACCTCATCTTCAAGATTTTGTAAAAGAGGGCACAAGCACAAACTCTTCGATAGGAAACTATTTTTCAACGATGTTAGATCAATCTATGAATTGGAAAGATGCGGAAAAACTTTGCTCTCAATGGGGAGGTCATTTTGCGTTGAAGGGTGTTATGAGTGTTGAAGATGCAAAAAGAGCAGTTGATATTGGGTGCACAGGTATAATGGTCTCAAATCATGGCGGAAGACAATTAGACGGTTCCAGATCACCATTTGATCAGCTAGCAGAAATTGTTGATGCAGTGGGAGATAAGCTCGATGTTATTTGTGAAGGTGGAATTCATAGGGGTACACATATGCTTAAAGCGTTATCTTTAGGTGCTAAAGCTTGCTCCGGTGGAAGATTATATCTTTACGCATTAGCAGCTGGAGGGCAAGCAGGTGTTGAAAGAGCAATAGAAAAATATAAATCAGAATTAGTAAGAGATATGAAGTTAATGGGATGTACAAAAATTAGTGATCTAAATCGAGATAACTTAAGATTTAGAAGATAATGGGTTTAAAAAACTGTTATAATTTTGAAGACTTTAGAAAATTAGCAAAAAGAAAATTACCGTCGCCGATTTTTCATTATATAGATGGGGGTGCAGATGATGAGTCTACATTAAGAAGAAATACAGATTCTTTTGATGATTGTGATTTAATTCCTAATATTCTAGCAAGTGTTGGTAAACCAGATTTATCAACTACTTTATTTGGTCGAAAAATAGACATGCCTATTTTTCTTTCCCCTGCCGCTATGCAAAGACTATATCATCCAGATGGAGATAAAGCTTCGGCTAGGGCAGCAGAAAAATTTGGAACATTTTATAGTATGTCTTCGATGGGTAATAATTCAATTGAGGAGATATCGAATATCTCAAGTGGTCCAAAGTTATTTCAGCTTTACGTTCATAAGGATCGATCAATCTCTGATGATTTAATAGATAGATCTAGAAGATCTGGTTTTGATGCTATGTGTTTAACTGTAGATACTTTAGTTGCTGGTAACCGAGAAAAAGATCACAGAACGGGATTCACTACTCCTCCAAAACTTACTCTTCAAAGTTTGATGAGTTTTGCAATGCGACCTGGATGGGTTTTTAATTATTTTACAGGTAAAAGATTTGAATTATCAAATGTTAAAAAAAAAACAGATAAAGGCACAAATATAACTAAATCAGTTATTGAATATATTAATGAACAATATGATCCAGCCATGGGTTGGGAGGATGCAGAATATTGTGCAAAAAGATGGAATGGACCTTTTGCATTAAAAGGAGTTATGTCTGTAGAAGATGCTAAAAGAGCAATTGATATAGGGTGTACTGCAATTATGATATCTAATCATGGAGGTCGTCAACTTGATGGATCTAGATCGCCTTTTGATCAAGTGAAAGCAATTTCGGATGCTGTAGGTGATAAATTAGAGATAATTTTGGATGGGGGAATTCGAAGAGGAACTCACGTAATAAAGGCAATTGCTGCTGGGGCTAAAGCATGCAGTTTTGGTAAAATGTTTTTGTTCTCTTTGGCCGCAGGAGGCCAACAAGGAGTAGAACATTTGCTTCAAAATATGCATGATGAGATAAACAGAAATATGGTTTTAATGGGATGTAAAAATTTAAAAGAGTTGAATAGTTCGAAATTAGTATATAGAAAATAGGTGGAAAAAAATGAAACTGGCAAAAAGTTTAGATAGATTAGGTACTGAGTCTGCATTTACAGTTCTAGCAGAAGCAAAAAAATTGGAAGCTCAAGGAAAACCAATGATTCATTTAGGGCTAGGACAACCAGATTTTAAAACTCCAAAACATGTTGTTGAAGCAGCTAAGAAAGCATTAGATGATGGACACCATGGATATGTTATGTCAAATGGTATCCCTGAGTGTCGTCAAGCTGTAACTAGGTGGATAAAAAAACGTTACAGTGTTGATGTTGATTTTGAGAGAATCCTTATCATGCCTGGTGGAAAACCAACAATGCATTATGCTATTCAATGTTTTGGTGAACCAGGTGCTGAAATAATACATCCAACACCAGCTTTTCCAATTTATGAGTCTATGATTAATTATACAGGGTCAACTTCAGTCCCATATGATCTTACAGAGGACAAAGACCTTAAATTTAATCCTGATAAAATTTTATCTTTGATTACAGATAAAACTCGATTGTTAATTTTAATTAATCCAAATAACCCCACAGGAAGTTTTGTCGAGAAAAGAGATATAGATTTTTTAGCTGATGGCCTGAAGAAATATCCTCATGTAACAATTTTAAGTGATGAAATTTATAGTAGACAAATTTTTGATGGTAAAGAAATGCCTTCTTTTTTTTATTATCCAGAGTTAAGAGAAAGACTAATAGTATTAGAGGGATGGAGCAAAGCATACTCAATGACTGGATGGAGACTTGGTTGGAGTTTTTGGCCTCAGCACTTAATTCAACATGTAAATAAATTATTAATAAACAGTGTTTCTTGTGTTAACGCTGCAGCTCAATTTGCTGGGATTGCTGCATTAGATGGGCCTGATGACTCAATCAATGAAATGATGGAAAAATTTAATCAAAGAAGAGATTTAATTTACAAAGGTCTAAATGATTTACCAGGTGTAGAATGTAGTTTACCTGGAGGGGCCTTTTATGCATTTCCTAAAGTCATTGGTACTGGAATGAACGGTGCTGAATTTGCAAGAAAGGCTATGCATGAAGCTGGTGTAGCAATTGTACCTGGATCTGCTTTTGGTGAAACTTGCCAAAATTATGTTAGATTTAGCTTTGCTGCTTCAAGAGATAATATTTCTCAAGCACTAGAAAATATAAAGAAAATGCTGACTAAATAAGCTGTATTTTTGTTTTAATTTTTATTAATATTCTTTCTATATGAATGAACAAGTACAAGCAGAATTTAAAAAAATCTTTAATGGAAGATTTTCTACATCTGAGTCTACCAGATCTAATTATGCAAGAGGTGAAGATACTTATGATCCAGTTTTATCTAAAGCAGTTGTTTTCCCTGAATCAAATGAAGAAGTTTCAAAAATATTAAGCTTATGTAATGAGCATAAAATTCCTGTAGTTCCTTTTGGTACTGGAACATCTTTAGAAGGAAATGTTGTAGGGAATGATAAAGGAATTACTATTTCTTTAGAAAAAATGAATAAAATTCTAAGTGTTAACGCAGAAGATTTTGACTGTAGGGTACAAGCTTGTGTAACAAAAGAACAATTAAACGAATATTTAAGAGAAGATGGAGTTTTTTTCCCAATTGATCCTGGTGCAAATGCTGCAATTGGTGGTATGGCATCCACATCAGCTTCAGGGACCATGGCGGTTAAGTATGGCACAATGAAAACAGTTATAACTGGGCTTACTGTTGTACTGCCAAATGGTGATATTATTAATACTGGAAGTAGAACTAAAAAAACTTCTGCTGGTTATAATTTAACAAATCTTTTTATTGGTTCAGAGGGCACTTTAGGAATAATTACGGAGATTCAATTAAGATTATCCCCAATACCAGAAAGTATTATGAGTGCAGTTTGTCACTTTCCAACTTTAGAAAGTGCAGTACAAACAGCTCAACAAGTAATTCAATATGGTGTGCCTATAGCAAGAATTGAAATGCTAAATAAAGAACAAATGGAAATTAGTATTAACTATTCAAAACTAAAGGATATTGAAGCTGTACCAACATTATTTTTTGAATTTCATGGTTCAGAAGCATCAAATCAAGAAAATATTAAAATAGTAGAAGAGATTTCAAAAGACAATAATGGAAGCTCATTTAAATGGGCGAAAGATTTAGAGGAAAGAAATAAACTTTGGAAAGCAAGATGGGATGTTTATTATTCTGTTAAAGCTTTGATAAATAATGGAAGAGTCTATTCAACCGATGTATGTCTTCCCATTTCTAACATTACAGAATGTGTAAATTTCGCTGAGGAAGAGACAAAAAAACTTGGTCTAAGAGCACCAATGGTTGGTCATTTAGGGGATGGAAATTTTCATGTAATTTTACCTTATGACCCTAAAGAGGAAGGAACGTATAATAAGATAAGAGACTTTAGTGACTTACTAATTAAAAAAACTCTAGAGTTAAAGGGAACTATAACAGGGGAACATGGAGTAGGATTGCACAAAAAAGCTTATCTTCTTCAAGAGCATGGTGACTGTATCCCATTGATGAAAACTATTAAAAAAAGTATTGATCAAAATAACATAATGAATCCTGGCAAAATATTTGATTTAAATTAGTCAATATAAAAATGAAAAAAATCTTAATCACTAGGAAGTTAATTAAAGATAGTGAAGATAAAGCAATTAAAATTTTTGAAGCAAAACTCAATTCAAATGATGAGTTATATTCTCAATCAAAAGTAATAGAAATGAGCCAAGGTTGTGATGGTATTCTCTCATCTTTGACAGAAAAATTAGATAAAGATACAATTGATAAATTACCAGATTCAATTAAGATTATTTCAAATTTTGCTGTTGGATTTGGAAATATTGATTTGGAGGCTGCTAAAAAAAGAGGGATTGCAGTTACAAATACTCCTGAAGTTTTGTCAGATGCAACTGCAGAAATTGGTGTTCTTTTGATATTAGGAGCATGTAGAAGAGCTGCTGAGGGAATAAACTCTGCAAGAGAAGGTGGATGGAAATGGTCTGCAGATTATCTAATTGGAAAACAATTAACTGGAACAAGATTAGGTGTTTTAGGAATGGGAAGAATTGGGCAGAAAATTGCTAAAATTGCTAAATCATTAGGAATGAAAATTCATTATCATAACCGATCAAAATTAAATCCTGAAAAAGAAAACGGTGCAATCTATCATGATAGTGTAAAAAGTCTTTTTTCAGTATCTGATGTTTTATCTATTTGTTGTCCAGCAACAAAGGAAACAGAAAATATGATCAATAAAGAGACAGTTGAATACTTTCCTAAAGGGGCAGTAATAACTAATGTTGCTAGAGGTGACATCGTTGATGATGAGGCTTTGATTGATGCTTTGAACAGAAGAAAAATTTATGCTGTTGGCTTAGATGTTTACAAAAATGAACCAAACTTAAATCCAGGTTATTCAAAAATAAAATCTGCTTTTATTTTACCTCATCTTGGAAGTGCAACAAAAGACACTAGAATAGCAATGGCTAATTTAGCTATTGATAATATTGATGAGTATTTTCAAACAGGAAATTGTAAAAATAAAGTGAACTAATTCTACTCTAGATTGTATAAAATTAAACTTCTGCGACATCTACTCCTTTTTTTAGAAAGACTCTAAGCTAATTCTATGTTTAAATTATTACAGTTAATTAACTAGTAGAGGAGAAATAATGACGAAAGAAAATAAATCATTGAAGATTAAAACATCTTCAAGACGTAAGTTCTTTAAAACCGCTGCTAAAGCTGGAGCTGTTGCTGCAGCTACAGTTGCAATGCCAAACATTGCAAGAGCAGACGGTCACGTAACATTAAAGATGCAAGCAGCTTGGCCTTCAGGCGCTAACATCTTTTTTGAAATGGCAGGAGACTATGCAAAAATGGTTAGCGACATGTCTGGAGGATCTTTAAAAATAGATCTTCAACCTGTTGGATCAGTTGTAAAAACTTCCGAAATCGGAGCAGCGGTAAGTGATGGAAACCTAGATATGGGTCACTGGGTGACAGCATATTGGTATGGTAAAAATCCTGCAGCTTCACTTTTTGGAACTGGACCTTCATACGGAATGTCATCACAAGAAGTTATGGGATGGATGGAGTATGGTGGAGGAAGAAAACTGTACGAACAAGCAGTAGCTTCTGTAGGATTCGATTATATTGGATTTTTCCATATGCCGATGCCAGCACAACCTTTTGGATGGTTCAAAAAGAACGTAACAAAAGTATCTGATGTTAAAGGAATGAAGTATAGAACTGTTGGTTTAGCGACTAACGTTTTAACTGCTATGGGAATGGTCGTAAGACAATTACCAGGTGGTGAAATTCAACCAGCAATGAAAACTGGTTTGATTGATGCTGCTGAATTTAACAACCCGACATCAGACTCACAGTTTGGAATGCAAGATGTATCTAAACACTATCATTTAGGTAGTTTCCACCAGTCTCAAGAAATGTTTGAGATACCGGTGAACAAGAAGAGATACAACAGCCTTTCACCTGCTCATCAAGCTATCCTGAAAAATGCTGCATATGCTGCAAACTCAGATAACTATTTTAAAGCTTTAGTTAGATATTCAGCTGACTTAGCTAAATTGATGAATGAGCATAAGGTAAATGTTTACCAAACATCTGATGCTATTTTAGCCGAACAGTTAAAAGGTTGGGACAAAATAGTAAGTGAATTTTCTGGGAAAGATCCTTTCTTTAAGAAAATTATCGCTTCTCAGAAAGCATACGCTAAGAGAACAATGAAGTATCTGTTGATGAATCAACCGAACTACAAATTAGCTTATGAAAATGAGTTTGGTCCAATTGCAAAAGTTAAAATATAATTAACTTTAAAAATTTAAAATAAAGGGGGTTGAAAAACCCCCTTTTTTTTTACTCAAATTTACGATACTTATAAATTATGATGTCATCCTATATTAGATTTGCTGATACACTTAGTACTTCAATGGGCAAAGCTTTTTCTTGGTGTATTGTTATTTTAATGGGTGGAACAGTTTATGAAGTTGTCATGGCTTATGCTTTCAATAAGCCAACGTTATGGAATTTTGATTTTAGTATGCAGATGTATGGGGCTATCTTGATGATGTCAGGTGCATACTGTCTTGCAACTGAAGCGCATGTTAGAGGAGATGTAATTTATAGATTATTTAGCCAAAGGACTCAGGCATGGATTGATTTAGTACTTTACTTTATCTTTTTCTTTCCAGGAGTTATAGCTTTAGCTTTTTATGGTTACGAATATGCAGCTCAAGCTTGGAAAATAAAAGAAACTAGCTGGAGTAGTCCTGCTCAAATTCAAATTTATATGGTTAAATCCATGATACCTGCGGCAGGTATAATGTTAATCATTCAAGGAATAGGAGAAGTGTTTAGATCTATAATTTGTATTCAAACTGGTCAATGGCCTGCAAGAATAGTAGTTGCAGAAGAAACAGATAAAATTTTAATGAGAACATCGCAACAAGAAGATAAAAATAATGCTATTTAGTCTTACAAATCCTGAAGTTGCAATTTTAATGATGGGTGTCTTTTTATTTGCTGTTTTGTTGGGCTTCCCTATAGCTTTTACTTTGATGGCCATGGGAATAGGCTTTGGTTATTATGCTTATTATGACCCTGTTTTGATGGATCATCTTTTTGACAATAGAATATTTTCTTTATTTGTTAAAAACACTTATACAGTAATGGATAATAACGTGCTCACAGCAGTACCTCTTTTTTTATTTATGGGATATTTAGTTGAGAGGGCTGGAATTGTAGCTAAATTATTTTTTGCAATTAGACTTGCAGCTCATAGATTGCCAGCATCCATGGCGGTAGCAGCATTGATAACATGTACTTTATTTTCTACAGCAACAGGGATTATTGGAGCAGTTGTAACTTTAATGGGCTTATTGGCTTGGCCAGCTATGGTCAAAGCTGGTTATGATAAAAAATTTGCATCAGGAATAATTTGTAGCGGTGGATGTTTAGGAATTCTAATACCACCAAGCATTATGTTAATTGTTTACTCTGTAATTGCACAATTATCCCCATTAAGGTTATTTGCAGCTGCAATTTTTCCAGGATTAATGTTAGCAGGTTTATACATTGGATATGCAGTATTTAGAGCATGGCTCAACCCTTCAATAGCCCCAAGACCACCAGCTGAAGATATTCCACCTCGAGCAGAAATTTTAAAAGAGGTATTAGTTTCTTTTGTTCCTTTATTCGGATTAATAATGTTAGTTCTTGGTACGATTTTAGCAGGAATTGCTACACCAGCTGAAGCAGCAGCAGCAGGAGCTTTTGGTGCATTAATTTTATCTTGGTTTTACAAAACGCTTAAATGGCAAAATTTTAAAGAATCAGTTTTCTTGACTGCAAAAACAACTGCAATGATTATGTGGTTATTTATTGGATCTTGGACTTTTTCGTCAGTATTCTCTTATTTAGGGGGACATGAGGTATTTGAACATTTCTTTACATCAATAAATATAACCACATGGCAATTTTTAGTAATTACTCAAATAATTATTTTTTTACTTGGATGGCCTTTAGAGTGGACAGAAATTTTGATTATATTTGTGCCAATATTTTTACCGTTACTTGAAATATTTAACGTAAATCCTTATTTTTTTGCAATGTTAATTGCTTTAAATTTACAAACATCCTTTTTAACCCCACCAATGGCCATGTCAGCCTATTATCTTAAAGGAGTTCAAAAAACTAATGTTGAATTACTTGAAATATTTAAAGGGATCATGCCGTTTTTGGCTATAGTTATTTTTGGAATGTTTTTGATGTATATGTTCCCTGGAATTGCTTTATGGCTTCCAGATGTATTGTTTGCAGACTAATAAAAAAAATGATTAATATATTTTCGTTAAGTGTTGAAGAGATGGCTTCAAAGATTAAAGAAGGTCAGTTGACTTCAATTGAAGTTTGCGAAAAATATGTTGAAAGAATAAATAAATTTGAAAAAGATATTAAAGCATGGGCTCATTTTGATAAAAAAGTTTTGTTAGAAAAGGCTGCTGATGCAGATGAACACAGAAGATCAGGTAAACCCGTAGGTTCATTACATGGAATTCCAATAGCTTTAAAAGATATAATAGGAACTGTTGATATGCCAACTGAGTGCGGCACAACTATAAGAAAAGGTAAATCTTATTCTCAAAATGCTGAGATAGTTGAACTACTACATTCAGCTGGTGCTATTGTGATGGGTAAAACTGCTACATCAGAATTAGCTTATCTTGGGCCACCAAAAACAACTAATCCTCATGATTATACAAGAACACCTGGAGGCTCTTCTAGCGGTTCAGCAGCATCTGTTGCTTCTCTCATGGCACCTCTTTCAATTGGATCACAAACAGGTGGGTCTGTTATTAGACCAGCTTCATACTGTGGTGTTGTTGGATATAAACCAACTTATGGTCTAATTTCAAGAAATGGAGTTTTAAGAACTTCATATGCACTAGATCATATGGGTTTATTTGGCAGAACCGTTGAAGATGTAGCTTTGTTAGCTAAAGTTTTAATTAAAAAGGATCATCATGATCCTGCAACCATTTATTATTCAGCAGAAAATATTTTAGAAGAAACAAAAAATGGCCCTGCATATGAGCCTAAGTTCATTTTTTATAAATCAGATTATTGGAAGATAATTGATAAAAAATCCAGAGAGTCTTTTGAATACTTTATTAAGTCATTTAAAAATATTGAGGTATTTGATACTCCATCATATTTTAAAGATATTCATAAATATCATCAAATTATTCATGAAACAGATTTGGCTAATAATTTTGCTACGTATTATAAAAAGTATAAGGCAAAATTATCAAAATATATGCAAACTGCTATAGCCAAAGGTAATAAGTATTCAGCAAAAGAATATGCTGAAGCTATTGATTTTAAAAAAAGAAGCTATGAGTCTTACCAAGAAGTTTTTGAAGATTATCATGGGGTTTTGTCTCCATCTAGTCCGGGTGTTGCGCCAAAAGGATTGAAGAGCACCGGTACCGCTGAGTTTAACAAAGTGTGGTCATACCTAGGTACTCCCTGCATATCTCTTCCTCTACTTGAAGGTGAAAATAATTTGCCTTTAGGTGTACAGCTTATTGGAGATCGTTATGACGATCATAGATTTTTAGGGGTTGCTAATTGGTTAGAAAAAGAATGTAATAATTAAAATGCAAAAATTCACAACATTTTTAGGATCTCTTCTCGCAATAGCTTTTTTGGTAGGTCTTGCATTTACATTAACCAGATCTTCAATGATAGGTTTTTTTGATGTATTGCCTGTTTATATTTTAATGGGCATTGCAATTTTTATGATGGTCTATGAGGCCTTTTTTGATAAAAAATAGATATCTAAAAATTTAAATCATTGAACACAAAAACAAATAATTTATTAGCATTTTCTCTTTTATTTATTCAACCAATATTTATGGCATCAAATTTAATTGTAGCTAGAGGTGGAGTTGAATATGTTCCACCAATCTCTTTAGCATTTTGGAGATGGACGGTAGTTTTTATAATTCTCTTACCATTCACTTATTTATCTTTAAGAAAAAGTTACAAAATTATGAAAAAAGAATATAAGAAACTTTTTTTCTTAGGGGCAACTGGATGTGGGGTCTGTGGTGCTTTCCCTTTTTTAGCTGGTCAAACCACTACTGTTACCAATATGGGAATTATTTATACTTCATCTCCAGTATTTATTATTTTGATTTCAAGTATTTTTTTTAACGAAAAAATAAATTTAACTAAAATTATCGGACTTATAGTTTGTCTGATAGGAGTATTTGCTATTATTATAAAAGGTGACCTCTCTTTATTAATAAATCTTAATTTTACAATTGGTGATTTGTGGATGTTAGCTGCTGCTATTGGATGGGCCTTATATTCAATTTATTTGTTTTATTGGAAAACAAAACTTGAAATTTTTCAAAGATTTACATTGATTGCTTTTTTTGGAGCAGTCAGCCTGTTTCCTTTTTATATTAGTGAAGAAATCTTTTTTGAAAGAACTATATTTAATCAGGAATTTTTTATGTGGGTTGTCTTTGCAGCAGTTTCCCCAGGAATAGTTGCATTTACTCTCTATACAATGGCACAAAAAAAACTTGGCGCATCTCTAACAGGATTTACCTTATATATTTTTACAATTTATGGAGCAATTTACGGCTATTTTCTATTTGAAGAAAAATTAGAAAATTATCATCTTGTAGGAACTATGTTAGTTTTTTTTGGCATATACTTAGCAAAGAAAAAAAATGTTCAAAAAAATTAGGAAAAATATAATGCAATTAATTTTAATTATATTTTTTCTTTATTCTTTAATTTTAGTGTTTTTGTACTTCTATCAAAGAAGCTTATTATATCATCCAAACGAAAATAATTATTCAGGGGATGAGATCTCTGTAGGTATTGAAAAAGTGAAAATATCATCTTCAGATAATCTTCAAATATTAGGCTGGTATCATGAAAAAAATCTAAAAGATTTTAAAACACTAATTTTTTTTCATGGTAATGCAGGATCCCTGGAAAATAGAATTCATAAAATCAATCATTTTAGAGATATGGATATAAATTTTTTAATAATAGCTTGGCGTGGTTTTAGTGGAAATAATGGCAAACCAACCGAACAAGGTCTTTATGATGATGGCAAAAGTGCAATTGACTGGTTAGCTAAAAAAGGCGTGAGAGAAAAAAATATTATTTTATATGGAGAGTCGCTGGGTACAGGAGTGGCCACACATCTCGGTCAAAATAAAAATTTCGCAGGAATAATTTTAGAAACACCTTTTACTTCAATGATTGATGCTGCTAAGAAATTTTATCCATATATACCCGTCAGCCTATTGTTGAAAGATAAATTTGAAAATAAAAAAAAAATTAAAAACATTAATTCTCCTATTTTAGTGATGCATGGTGAGGCTGATCAAATTGTTCCATTTTCAATGGGAAAAAAAATATATGAAATTGCAAACGAGCCTAAATATTCATATTTTACAAAATATGACAATCATATGATGGAATATGATGAAAATCTTCTCAAAGCATTAAAGTCATTCTTAGACAGTTTAAATTAAGCCACAATCTAAACAAATATATTTCAAGATTTTTAGCTTATTTAAATTAATGATAAGATATTTTTTAATTCTTTTTTTTAGCTTTATTTTCACAAATTCTGTTTACTCAAAAGAAAACTCTTTTTATCCAGATGATCTATTTCATATTGATCATATGGACTCTCACAATAAAGAGTTTGCACTATATTTTAAAGGTAGGGAAAAATCGATTTTAGCTAGAGGTGAAGAAAGTAATTATATAAACGATTTTCCAAGAGACCTTTATATTTATAATTATTCCACCAAATCTTCTATGCCTTTAATTTCTTATGATTGGTTTCCTTCTCAGGCTAAATATTTTTTACAAGAGTATAATTTTCCAGTTTTCCCAGATGATTTCGCTTACTATCTTTTGAAGGATAATAAAACTCTGGTGATGATAAGTGCTGTCAAAAGTTTAAATGCAAATTTCAAATATGATATTATTAATCGAAAATTAGAACTTTACCCTACAACTGGTAAATTTGATTTTATAATCTCCTCTTTTTCTAAAGATTGTGGTCATTATAAATTTAAAGATAATTATAAGTGTAGTATTTATAAGCCTTTGATTTCGAGTAATTTAATAAATTAATCAGTTTGAGTGAAGGCATCTGCAAATTTTTCTGCTTCAAATATTTGCAAGTCATCTTCTTTTTCACCTAATCCTAATGCAATAATAGGAAGTTTATATTTTTTTGCTAAAGCTAAAAGAATACCTCCTTTTGCAGTTCCGTCTAATTTCGTCATTATGATACCTGTTATTGGAATAATTTTATTAAACTCTTCGACTTGATTTATTATATTTTGACCTGAAGTTGCGTCTAAAACTAAAACAACATCATGTGGTGCTTCAGCATCTATTTTTTTAGTTACATTTGCAATTTTTTTATATTCTTCCATTAAATTCTTTTTATTTTGAAGTCTTCCTGCCGTATCAATTAAAACTTGGTCAAAATTATTTTTTAATGCATCTTCGATGGCTTTATATGCTACTGAAGCTGGATCTGAACCTTGTGATGATTTAATAACTTGAACATCTATTTTATTAGCCCAATTTTCTAATTGCTCAATAGCTGCAGCTCTAAAAGTATCAGCGGCTGCAAACATAACTTTATTACCGTTTGATTTTAAAATTTTACCAATTTTACCAATAGTAGTTGTTTTACCAACACCATTTACACCAGAAATTAAAGTTGCATTTAATTTATCTTTTTTGGTGAAAAAAGACTTGTTCTCTAGGGGTTTCATTAAAGAAATTATATAATCTTTTAAAATGAGATTTATTTCTAAAGATAAATCTTTTGAAGGATCAATTTTTTTAGTTGAAATTATTTGTTTTATCTCAGAGGCAGATTCTATACCTACATCAGATTTAATTAAAAATTCTTCAATTTTATTTAAATTTTCATCATCTATTTTTTTTTTTACAATTATTTCCTTAATGCCAGACGAAAGTGCAGAAGCACTTTTTTGAAAACCTTCTTTAAATTTATCAAAAATTCCCATTATAATTTTATTGAAATTTCCTTAATATCTGAGACTGGGCCTTTCATATGAATAGAATCTTTTTCATCTATGAAGATTGATAATTTCCCATTAACAAATTCTATATCTGTGTTATTTTTGGTTAAATTATTTAATTTACCAGCAAAAGCTGTTGCACAAGCTGCTGTTCCACATGCCTTTGTTAACCCTGCACCTCTTTCCCAAACTTTAACTTTTATTAGATTTTCATTAATTACTTTAGCTATTGTAACGTTACATCTTTCTGGAAATAAGACATGACTCTCAATTTTTGGACCAATTTTTCCAATATCAAAGTTTTCAATTGTTTCTACAAAAAAAATAACGTGGGGGTTCCCTACATTTATAGCAGTACCACCTAAATATTCTTTATTATCTAAATCATTAATTTTAATATTTAAATTTTTTGTATTAGATTTCTTTGAAAGAGGAATTTCATTCCAATTTATTTTTGCTTTTCCAATTTCAGTTATCACAAGATTATTATCTAATATTTCTGATTTTAAAATTCCGGACTGAGTCGATAGAGTCACATTTTTATCATTTTTCTCTTTTGATATTAAATCTGCAACACATCTTGTTCCATTTCCACATGCTCCAGATTCTCCTCCATCAGAATTAAAAAATTTTAAACTAGCATCAGTAGTTTTATCTTTTTCTATTAGTATCAATTGATCACAACCAATAAAATTCCTGTTACAGATTTTAATAACCTGATCTTTTGATAAGTTTGTAATTTTTTCTCTATTATCAATGATCACAAAATCATTACCTAATCCATCCATTTTAAAAGCTTTAATGTCCATATATAGTTATTTAACTTATTTATTGACTTTTTGAACCTCTATTATAGTTTGAGCCAGTTTCCGCAAAAACGTTAAATTTGCGGTGTCTTTGGAAACAAAGAGATCGACACTAGTCAGCGAGGGTTCGCCCACTAGTGAGATTACTGCTGTGTGAAATAAATATGTTTGAAAATTTGACAAATAAATTTGAAGAAATTTTTTCTTCTCTAAAAAAAGCACCTTCCCTTGATGAAAAGCAAGTTGATGAAGGCTTAAGAGGTATTAGACAAGCTTTAATAGAAGCTGACGTTTCTTTAGATGTTGCAAAAGAATTTGTTGAAAAGGTTAAACCAAAAGCCTTAGGACAAGAAATAATAAGATCGACATCACCTGGAGATATGGTGGTTAAGATTGTTTATGACGAGCTTGTTAATTTGCTAGGTGAAAAAAATAATGATGTAAATCTTAATGCAGTTCCTCCAGTACCAATGATGCTGGTTGGATTACAAGGCTCTGGTAAAACAACTACAACCGCTAAACTTGCAAGGTACTTAGAAAATGCTAAGAAAAAGAAAGTTATGATGGTTAGCTTAGATATTTATAGGCCTGCTGCTCAAGAACAACTTAAATCTTTAGGTGAGCAAAATGATATTTTAACTCTCCCTATAATTGAAGGCCAACAGCCAGCTGATATTTGTCAAAGAGCTATAAGCGCAGCTAATTTAAATGGAGCTGATATTATATTATTTGATACCGCAGGAAGGACACAGATTGATTTACAAATGATGAGTGAGATCAAACAAATTGAAAAAACAATTAATCCTGCAGAGACTTTTTTGGTTGCAGACTCACTTACGGGACAAGTAGCTGCATCCGTAGCAAAAGAATTTAAAAATACAGTAAACCTGTCAGGAATAATTTTAACTAGAGCAGATGGTGATGCTAGAGGCGGAGCAGCCGTTAGTATGAAATTTACTTCTCAAGTTCCAATTAAATTTTTAGGTGTAGGTGAAAAAATTGAAAATCTTGAAGTATTTCATCCAGATAGAATTGCAAATAGAATTTTGGGAATGGGAGATATTGTATCTCTTGTAGAAAAAGCTGCACAAGATCTTGGTGAAGAAAATATTAAAAAGGCTGAAGAAAATTTAAAAAAAGGACAATTTTCAATGCAAGATTATTTAACTCAATTACGACAGATGAAAAAAATGGGTGGAATAGAAGGAGTAATGTCTTTTATGCCAGGGGTTTCAAAAGTTAAGTCTCAAATGGATGCTGCAGGTATAGATGAAAGTGTAATTACAAAAAATGAGGCAATAATTCTATCTATGACAAAAAATGAACGAGAGAATCCAAAAATAATTGATGGTTCTCGAAAAAAAAGAATTGCTAATGGTTCTGGTACAGATCCAGCCACTATCAATAAATTGCTAAAGCAATTTAAAATGATGTCCGAAATGATGAAAAAGATGTCTAAAGGAAATCTGAAAGGTATGTCTGATAAAGGAATACCACCAGAATTATTTAATCAATTAAAATAAAAAAAAGGAGAGTAAATGTTAAAGTTAAGGTTATCAAGAGGTGGAACAAAGAAGAGACCAGTTTACAAAGTAGTTGTTGCAGATAGTCGTTTTGCAAGAGATGGAAGGTTTATTGAAAAAGTAGGTTTTTTTAATCCATTACTTCCCAAAGAAAAAAAGGAAAGAATTGGACTTGAGGCTGAAAGAATAAAATATTGGCTAGGTCAAGGGGCGCAACCAACAACAAGAGTAGCAAGAATTTTAGGTGAAAATGAATTGATGCCTATGCCTGCTAATGGAAATAATCC
>CACKDD010000009.1 GCA_902598825.1 uncultured Pelagibacteraceae bacterium
AGCCATAATTCCTGAAATTCCTGCACCAACAATCAGAACATCACAATGAATATATTCATGTTCGTAAATATCAGGATCAGGTGTAGTAGGAGATTTTCCTAACCCTGCAGATTTTCTAATAAAATATTCGTATTTTTCCCAAAAACTAGCAGGCCACATAAAAGTTTTATAATAAAATCCAGCTGGTAGCAGGGGAGAAAGTAAATTATTTATTCCTCCAATATCAAAGTTTACACTTGGCCAACAGTTTTGACTTGAAGCCTCTAAGCCCTCATAGATTTCTACTTCTGTAGCTCGTACATTAGGTTCAGTTCTATCTGAATTATTGTGAAGCTGAACTATGGCATTTGGTTCTTCTGAGCCCGAGGTCATAATTCCTCTTGGTCTGTGATATTTAAAACTTCTGCCAACTAAATGAATATCATTTGCTAATAGTGCAGATGCAAGAGTGTCTCCCTTATAACCATAATATCTTGAACCATTAAATTTGAATGAAACTCTGTAAGTTTCATCAACAAATTTACTAGTTTTAACTCTTAAATTTTTTGACATATCTTATTTGACAGGAGGTTTTTCACCCATTTTATAAATTGCTTTTATTTCATCATTCGAAGTATCACGTACCATGTTAAACCATTTTCTACATCCATGTATATGGTTCCATCTTTCAAATTGAATTCCTTTTATATTTTTTCTCATAAATAAATATTCTGCCCACTCATCATCACTTAATTCTGTTGGTTGTTTAGGCCTCTCTATATGTGCTTCCCCACCAGCTTTAAATTCACTTTGTTCACGTTCACCACAAAAAGGACAATTAATTATAAACATTAGTGTGCAACAGCAGCGGCACCATGTTCATCAACTAGATCACCACTTACAAATCTATTAATATTGAAGGCAGCATTAAGTTCATGAGGTTCATCATTTGCTATTGTATGAGCAAATAAATCTCCTGATCCTGGGGTTGCTTTAAATCCTCCAGTACCCCATCCACAATTAAAATATAAACCTTTAATTGATGTTTTACTAATTATAGGACTAGCATCAGGACAGATATCAACAATTCCTCCCCATTGTCGTAGCATTCTCATTCGACTAAATATTGGGTATAATTCTAATATTGCATTTAAAGTTCCTTCAACAATATCATGACTACCTTTTTGTGAATACGAGATATAATCATCAGTTCCAGCACCAATAACTAGTTCTCCTTTATCAGATTGACTGACATAAGCATGCACCGCATTTGACATTACGACTGTATCAATAACTGGTTTGACGGGTTCAGATACCAAAGCTTGCAATGGTTTACTCTCTAATGGTAATTTTAATCCTGCCATATTAGCTATAACACTAGAATGACCAGCTGCTACAACTCCAATTTTATTTGTTTTAATAAAACCTTTTGTTGTTTCTAAACCCTCAACACTATCACCATTTCTTTTTATAGCTTTAACTTCACAATTTTGAATTATATCAACTCCCATTTCATCTGCACCTCTGGCATATCCCCAGGCAACAGCATCATGTCTAGCTGTTCCTGCTCTTCTTTGTAATGTTCCTCCTAATACTGGATATCGAATATCTGGAGAAGTATTTATAATGGGACAAAATTTTTTAACTTCTTCTGTATTTAAATATTCTGCATCAATTCCATTTAATCTATTGGCATGAGTTCTTCTTTTTAAGTCCCTTACATCTTGAAGATTATGAGCAAGGTTCATGACACCTCTTTGACTGAACATTACATTATAATTTAATTCCTGTGATAAACCTTCCCAAATTTTTAATGCATGGTTATAAAGACCAGCACTAGCATCCCATAAATAATTTGATCTTATTATAGTTGTATTTCTTCCTGTGTTTCCTCCACCGATCCAACCTTTTTCTACAACAGCAATATTTTTCATATTATGTTTTTTGGCTAAATAATATGCTGTTGCAAGACCGTGTCCTCCACCACCTACAATTACAGCATCATATTCTTTTTTAGGTGTAGGGTCTTTCCAAGCTTTTTCCCAGTTTTCATGATAAGAAAAAGCATTCTTTATTAGTGAAAATATTGAGTATCTATTTTTCATTATTAATGAATAATTACTTTATTAATATTGATTATTCAATACAATCGAAAGCGACAAATTTCTTGGAAGAGTGGGTGAGAGGCTTAAACCAGTCGTTTGCTAAATGACCGTGCGAGGAAACTTGTACCGAGGGTTCGAATCCCTCCTCTTCCGCCATATTTTAAAATAGAGGGTTATTTTTGAATAAATCTTTCATAGGGATTGGTTTTTGTTCAAGTATATATCTATATACATTATAGTTCTCTAAAACCCTCTGAACATAATTTCTTGTTTCTTTGAATTTGATTAGTTCAATCCAATCAACATAATTGGTTTGATTTTTTTGGGGATCTTTATTTATTTTTTTCCAATATCTTACACGTTTTGGACCAGCATTATAAGCTGCTATTGCAAAAGGGTATGCACCGTCATACTCAAGAATTAAACCTGCAATATAATGTGAACCTAAATTGATATTATATTCCGGATCAGTAGTTAATCTAGATTTTGAATAAGGAAGCTTTGCTTGTTTAGCAACTAACTTAGCAGTATAAGGCATCAATTGCATCAAACCTTTTGCCCCTGCATGACTATTAGCACTTAAATCAAATTCACTTTCTTGTCTTATAATAGATAAAATAAATGCACTTTCAGGAATTTTTCTTCCATTAATATATTTAGGTGTGCTTATAATTGGATAATTATATTTATTGTGAAATCTTTTTTCATATGAGGCAATTTTTGCAACTTGGATTGCAAAGTCAAAACGTTCAATATTAGTTGCAAGTTCTGCAGCTAAAATTTCGCTTCCACTATCAACATTATCGTTTGCCAAATGTCTAAGTATATGTTTAGTATATTTATCTTCATCAAGTTCATCTAATAGATAGATTAATTTAACAATTTCTTTTTTGAAAAAATAATCACGATATTCTTTTTTAACTTCTATATCTTTTGTAAGTTCAAATTTTCCATTAGGATCTAACTCTCTAAATGCCAGTTGACCATAATATGTTGTCAAATAATTTGCTGCTTCATTAAACCATTTAGTTGATAACTCATCATAGCCTAACTTTTTATAAGTTCTTCCTAACCAATATGCACCTCTAGCAACACTAATTGGATACCCAACATTGTTATAAAAATTCTCAAAGTGATCTTTGGCTAATAATGGATCATTTAAAAAGCTTAAAGCAATCCAACCACTCATCCATTCTGCAGCAGCAAATTCTGGTCCCTCAGTCATAGCATGGTTACTAGAAATTTTATAAGCTAATTCGTATTTTTTTTTGTAGATTAAAGATCTTGAAATAATTTCTCTTTCCTTCCACCATTTATCTGGTCTTACTAAATAATCTTTAGTATTTTCAATTTTTAATAAAATTTCAACAGAACTATCAACTCGACCTCTCTTCCTTCTCCATTTTAATCTGTCATAATTTAATCCAGAGTCATCTTTAAATTTAGCTGGCACTTTAGATATCGCATTATCAACACCATAAGATTTACTCATTAATAATTGTCTTGCATTATATAAAAGTTCATAATCTTTTGGTAAATACCTTAGCATTCGCTTCAGATCCCAATATTTATTATTCCAAGCAAGATAGTCTGCTCTTTTTACATAGTCATTAGCATCAAGATACTTTTTAAATTTTTTCCTATAAAATCTTAATTCTGATTTAGTGAGCTCCGCAGTTATCCAACCTTCTTTTATTAGCTGTATGCCTTTTTCTTTATTTCCTATTAAAGTATAACTTTCACCAAGTATCATTCTGCCAAATCCACTTAACGGCTCAGAGGATCCATACCAATCAATAATTTTTTTTGGAGAAATTTTATCAGTTGATAGTTTATGTTCTGCCAAATATTTAACACGACCAATTCTTGGATAATCCTCATTTTTGTCTATGAAAGTTTTATAATCGTAATAAGAAGCTTGGTTTCCTTTTCTTAAGAGATGTCTCCACTGAATGAAATTATATATTGATTTATCTTTAGCTTTTTTTGAAGTTTTCAAAGCATCAGTCCATTTAGCTCTTTTCATCTCAGAAATGGCTTTTTTAGCTAAATTAAAGTCTTTTTTATTATAATATTTTGATATTTTTATATCTTTAACCTTTTCAGTTCCTGCAATTAGGGGTTTCTTTTTGGGTAGAATAAAACCACTTTTATTTTCTTTCTTAACAATAACTTTTTCCTCTACTATTTTTTTTTCAGTTTGTTCTATTGGTTTTGGTAGTGGTTTTAATATATCTACTAGTAACTTTTTTTGTGTTTCTTCTTTAGTTTGTATTGGTTTTTTTAATGGGACTATCTCAGAGGTGGCAATACTTGCATACCCAGTCAAATTAATTAAAAGTATAAAAAATATGATTTTTTTTGACATAATCTTTAGTATATGAATCAATAATCTATGTTATAAGTATTTATGTTTAAAGGATCAAATGTTGCTTTAGTTACTCCATTTAAAAATGATAAACTTGATGACGAAACTTATATCAAGTTAATTCATTTTCACATTAAAAATGGCACAAATGGATTAGTTCCAGCCGGAACTACTGGAGAATCTCCAACATTAAGCCATGATGAACATGAAAGAGTTATAGAGCTTTGTGTGAAAGAAAGTGCAGGAAAATTGCCAGTATTTGCTGGAACAGGATCAAATTCTACAGAGGAAGCTATATCTTTAACTTCTCACGCTGAAAAAATAGGCGCTAATGGAGCACTTATTGTTACTCCCTATTATAATAAACCAACCCAAGAAGGTTTATATCAACACTATAAATCAATTAATGATAAATGTGGAATTCCTATAATAATTTATAATATTCCAGGTAGATCAGTTATAGATATGTCAGTTGACACAATGGCAAGATTATATGAGCTTAAAAATATTATAGGAGTCAAAGATGCTACTGGTGATTTGAATAGAGTTGATCAAACTTTAAAAAAAATGGGTAAAGATTTTATGCAATTGACTGGTAATGATGATAATGCATTGGAATTTAATAAAAGGGGAGGTGTTGGAGCGATAAGTGTCACAGCAAATATTGCACCAAAACTATGTTCAGAATTTCAGAAACTTTCAATTATGAGTGATGAAAAATCAATCTCTGAAGCAAAAAGACTTGATAAGATTTTACAGCCTGTGCATCATTCGATGTTTATAGAAAGTAATCCTAGTCCAGTAAAATATGCAGCTAAATTATTAGATCTCTGTGATGATGAGGTAAGACTACCGTTAGTTAAAATAACTGATCCTACTAAAGAAATAGTTAAAAAAGCACTTCTGTCTGCAAAATTAATTTAATGAACAAAAAGACCAATTCTGGTTTGAAAATTATTTGCCTTAATCGTAAAGCAAGTTTTAATTATTTTTTTGAAGATTTATTAGAGGCTGGAATTGTTCTTAAAGGGTCTGAAATTAAATCTATTCGAGATGGTAAAGTAAATATTGCTGATTCTTATGCAATTGAAAAAAATGGAGAAATAATTTTAATAAATTCACATATTTCGTCATATAAACAAGCGAGCTACTCAAATCACAATCCAACAGATGAAAGAAAACTTCTATTAAATAAAAGAGAAATAAATAAGCTTATAGGAAAAATGCAAAGAGATGGATTTACTATAGTACCTACAAAAATGTACTTTAAAAAAGGAAAAGCTAAAGTAGAGCTAGCAGTTGCAAAAGGTAAAAAACAATATGACAAGAGAGCAACAAAAAAAAATAGAGACTGGAGTCGAGAGAGGGCAAGATATGTCAGAAAATCCAGTTAAACCAATCTATTTGGGAATAGGTTCGAATTTAGGAAATAAAAAGAGAAATATTGAAAAAACAAAATCAAACTTATTAAAGAATAATATCAATATATTAGAATGTTCAAGTTATTATGAAAGTTTATCTTGGCCCAATCCTAAAAATCCAAAATTTTTAAATATAGTAGTAAAGATTAAAACTCATTTAACACCCTTAAAACTAATTAAAAAATGCAAAGAAATTGAAATTAGATTAGGTAGAAAAAAAATGCCAAAAAATTCACCTCGCGTTTGTGATATAGATATAATCGATTTTAAAAATCAAAGAGTAAAAAATGACTTAATTTTACCACATCCAAGAATGCATACCCGTAATTTTGTTCTTTTGCCTCTTTTTGAGATTGATAAAGATTGGAAACATCCTGTTTTAAAACTTAATATAAAAAAACTAATATCATCATTATCAAATAGTGACATTAGATCTATTAAACAAATCTAAATAGATGCTATAATAAACTATGTTAAATTCTGAAGAATTAATAAATAAAGTTAAAGGATATAATAAGTTTTTAAATCCAGAGAAACTTAATAAAGCCTATGATTTTGCTGTTAAAGCTCATAGTAATCAAAAAAGAGCATCTGGTGATCCTTACTCAGTTCACCCAATAGAAGTTGCTAACATTTTAACTGATTTAAAATTAGATAGTGCAACAATTACAACAGGTCTTTTACATGACACAATTGAAGACACTTATGCCACATATGAAACTATAAAAGGTGAGTTTGGCTCTGAAGTTGCAGATTTAGTTGACGGTGTTACAAAAATATCAGTATTAGAAAATACTGCTTCAGCTAATTCAAAAGCTGAAAATTTTAGAAAATTAATATTGGCTACCTCAAAAGATATAAGAGTTTTATTAGTTAAAATTGCTGATCGATTACATAATATGAGAACAATTAAAGCTATTGATAAAGAAGACAAAAGAAAAAGAATTGCTCAAGAAACAATGGAAATTTATGCTCCATTAGCAGACAGAATGGGAATGCATAGAATAAGAGATGAACTAGAGGACCTGTCTTTTGAAATTCTTAATCATGAAGGCAGGTCATTAATCCAAAAAAGACTTGAAGAAATTAAATTAGATAAAAAAGATATTTTTGAAAGTCTATCATCTGAATTTAATCAGTTGTTGATTGAAAATAATATTAATTCAAAAATATATGGGAGAGAAAAAACTCCTTTTTCTATATGGAGAAAAGTTCAAAAGAAAAGAGTTTCATTAGAGCAAATTACTGACATTATTGGTTTTAGAATTATAGTTGATGATACAGATGATTGTTATAAATCTTTAGGAATAATTCACAAAGCGTATAATTGTATTCCTGGAAAATTTAAAGACTATATTTCCTCTGCAAAAATAAATGGATATAAATCAATTCATACTTCAGTTATTGGTTCGTATAAAAAGCCTGTTGAAATCCAAATTAGAACAAAACAAATGCATGAATTTGCTGAAAGAGGTATAGCATCACATTGGCAGTATAAATCCTCGGAAAAGTTTAATTCATTAACATGGAAAGAGTATGATTGGTTGAAGGATCTTGTTGAAATTATTGAAAAGAATGAAAACCCTGAACACTCATATGAATACACTAAACTTCAAATGTTTCAGGAAAATGTTTTTTGTTTTACTCCTAAAGGATCTGTAATTAAATTACCTAAAGATGCTACAGCTATTGATTTTGCTTATGCTGTTCACACAAAAATAGGTGATACAGCTATTGGATGTGAAATTAACGGTAATAAAAGTGAATTACAATCTATATTAAGAAATGGTGATAGGGTAAATATCACTACATCAAAAAATCAATCTCCTTCTTTGCATTGGATACCGACAACTAAAACCGGTAAAGCAAGAGCCGCAATTAGAAGGTATTGGCATGATAGGGGAGAGAGAAAAGAAGAAAGAATCAAAAAATATAATACTACATTGTGGATTTCTTTACCTGATAAACCAGGTCAACTTGGAAATGTAAGTTCATTAATTGGTGAACATAAACTAAATATCTCCAACCTTGAGATGGCAGGTAAAAACCCTAATTATATTAATTTTAAATTCCAATTAATAATTAGAGATCTAAAAAATTTTACTAATTTTATTGCAGAGCTTAAACAAAAGGGTATAAAATTTAAAATAATTAGACACGAAGATAAAAGAAATGCTTTCACCCAAAAAATCCTTAGATATTTTAAGAAAAACTGATGCTTTATTAGAAGGTCATTTTGTTTTATCATCAGGTCTTCATTCATCCAAATATATTCAATGTGCTAAATTACTTAGCCAACCATATCTAGCTGAAAAAATATGCAGATCATTAGCAAGTAAGATAAAAAAAAGATTTAAAAAAATAGACTTAATTTTGTCTCCAGCTATGGGTGGTATAGTTATTGGTTATGAAATAGGTAGAATTTTAAAAAAAGAGACAATCTTCTGTGAAAGAGTAAATGGCAAATTTACTTTAAGAAGAGGTTTCAATATTAGAAAAGGAATGAAAGTCTTAATTATTGAAGATGTAATTACAACAGGAAAGTCAAGTTTAGAATGTGTTAAATTAATTAAAGATAGCAAAGCAAAACTATTAGGTTTTGCATCATTAATAGACAGATCATCAAAAGAAACATTAAAAATTAAAAAAAGAATTGTATCTCAATTAAAAATAAGTGTTCCAACATATAAAAAAAAGAAATTGCCAAAGAACTTGATATCAATACCTGTTACTAAACCTGGAAGTAGATTTATTAAGTGAAACGTTTAGGAGTAAATATTGATCACATAGCCACCATTAGAAATGCTCGAGGTGAACACCATCCTGACCCTTTCTTTGCTGCTAAGTTTGTAAAAAAGAGTGGTGCAAATTCAATTACAATACATTTGAGAGAAGACAGAAGACATATTAATGATGGTGATGCCAAAAAAATCTGCTCAATAAAGAATCTTTTAGTTAACTTAGAAGTTTCAACTAACTCGAAAATGATTAATTCTGCTTTAAAGCTAAAGCCTAATTTTGTTTGTATAGTGCCAGAGAACAGAAAAGAGATAACAACAGAAGGAGGGTTAAACTTAAAAAAAAATAAAACCAAATTAAAAAAAATTATTTCTAGATTTAAAAAAAGAAATATCAGAACTAGTTTATTTATTAACCCATCATTGAAAGATATTAGATTATCTAAAGAACTAAAAACAGACTGTATTGAAATTCATACAGGCAAAATAGCAAATTTAGTCAAATCAAAAAAAAATCACATGATGGAACTTAAAAAAATAAAAAAGTGTTCTATCCTTGCAAATAATTTAGGTCTAGAAGTTCATGCAGGTCATGGTCTAGATTATAAAACAACTAAATTTCTTGCTAAAATTAAACAAGTTAAAGAATTTAATATTGGACATTTTTTAGTTGGAGAGTCCATCTTTAATGGTCTTCCCAAAGTAATAAAGAATTTTAAGAGAATTATAAATAAAAGATAATATGCGTATATTGGGTATAGGTGTAGACATAATTCAAAATAAACGAATTAAATCTTCAATTAAGAATAAATTATTTGTTTCAAGAACATTTGGTAATAAAGAGATTTATTTTTCAAAAAATACTTCTGATAAAACAAATTATTTTGCAAAAAGATTTGCTGCAAAAGAAGCATTAGCAAAATCAATAGGGACAGGTTTTAGGAATAATCTAAATTTTAAGGACATTCAAATTTTAAACGATAAAATTGGTAAGCCGTATTATCAAAAAACCAAAAAAATTGACAAAATTATAAATAAAAAATTTAAAGTTAAAACCTATGATTTGTTTCTTTCAATTTCAGACGAAAAGGATTATTCAATTGCATTTACAATTTTACAAACTAAATAATGTTTAATAAAAAATTTTTTATAGAGAATACAAAAACACTGTTTTATGCTTTGATAATTGCAGTTATTATTAGATCTTTTTTAATCCAACCATTTTATATTCCATCATCATCTATGGAGCCTAATTTATTAGTAGGAGATAGAATTTTTGTTACAAAATATACTTACGGTTATAGCAAACATTCATTTCCTTTTAGTCCTTCAATTTTTAAGGGAAGAATAATGTCAAATAATCCTAAAAGAGGTGATGTAGTTGTTTTTAAAACACCTGCTGATAATAGAACTGATTATATCAAAAGATTAGTTGGTTTGCCTGGTGATGTTATTAAATTTCAGGATGCTAATCTGTATTTAAATAATAGTGAAATAATTAAATCAAAAATATCAAAAAAAAACAGGACTTTTTGTGGTCGAAAAGAAATAGATGTTACTTTTTTTGAGGAAATTTTACCGAATGGTAAAAAATACAATACAGTTTACCTTAAAAACTTTACACTTCAGAACACAGATACATTCAAAGTCCCTGAAAATCATTATTTTTTCTTAGGTGATAATAGGGATTGTTCTAAAGATAGTAGGTTTTTAAGTAGTGTAGGTTATGTGCATCAAGATAATTTAGTGGGAAAAGCAAGATTTATTTTTTTTTCATCTGATAGATCTATTGGAAGTATATTTTCTTTTTGGAAATGGAACAAATCTTTAAGATTTGATAGATTTTTTACTAAGATAAATTAATGAAAATTAATTATTCAGCTTTAGAAAAAAAGATTAAATGTAATTTTAAGAATAAAGATTTATTAATTAGATCTCTTACACATAAAAGTTTTAATAAAGAAAATAATTATGAAAAATTAGAGTTTTTAGGAGATAGAGTATTAGGTCTTATAATTGCAAAAAAACTATTAGAAATTTATCCTAATGAGAAAGAAGGTATTTTAGATAAAAAATTTGCCTCATTAGTGAACAAAAAGACTTGTTTAGAAATTGCAAAAAAAATAGATTTACACAAATATATTTTAACATTTAATGTTAAAAATAGAAAAAATTTGATTGAGGATAAAGTGCTTGCAGATTGTTGTGAAGCCCTTTTAGGATCTATTTATCTAGATAAAGGATTTATTATAGTTGAAAAAATTGTACTAAACTTATGGTCTACTAATATAAAAGATAGTGTTGTTACTCAAATTGATGCTAAGACTAAATTACAAGAATTTTCTTTAAAACGATATAAAAGATTACCAACATATAAACTTATTTCAAACTCAGGTCCAAGACATATGCCAATTTTTAAAGTAGCTGTAAAGTTACAGGATACAAAATTCTATACTGCTCAAGGAAAATCAAAAAAAGATGCTGAACAAAATGCTGCTATATTATGTTTACAAAATATTAAATAGTTATGATTTGGGACGATAAAGGATATCTATTATCAAAAAATAAATATAGTGAAAATTCAATTATATCAGAAGTTTTCACTAAAGATCACGGTAAAGTTTCAGGTATTATTTTTGGTGGAACTTCAAAAAAAATTAAAAACTATCTACAAATTGGAAATAAAATTCACGTTAATTTCAATTCAAAAAGTGATAATAAACTTGGTTATTTTAAAGCTGAAATACAACAGGCTTTATCACCATTATATTTTGATAATCAAAAGAAATTATCTTGTATAACATCCGCTATGAATTTAATTAAACTTTTAACAGCTGAAAATCAAAAAAATAGAAATATATATGAATTAATAAAAGATTTTTATTTATTACTTGATAAAGATAATTGGATCAAAAGATATATTTTTTGGGAATTAGAATTATTTAAAATTCTTGGATATGATTTAGAATTAAAAAATTTAGTTGATAAAGAAGTTGTTGGAGACAAACTTCAATACATTTCTAAATCAAATACTAATAGAAAGATAATTCCTAATTTTTTAATTGAAAAAAATGAAGAGCCTGTTGACCTAATCAATCTTAAAAAAGGATTATTTTTAGTTGGTGACTATTTGGAAAAAACCATACTCAGACCCAACAATCTTTCTCAACCAATTAGTAGATTGAATTTTATAAACAGTCTTAAATAATTATTTTAAGATTGTATCTAATCTGTCAGCGTAGTAGCTTACAATTGCATTAGCACCGGCCCTTTTAAACGCAATTAAACTTTCTATTACTATATCATTGTTAGTTAAACCTTTTTTAATACCATTTTCTAAAAGACTGTACTCCCCTGAAACTTGATAAGCCATAACTGGTATTTTAAAATTTTCTTTAACTAATTTGATTATGTCAAGGTAAGGTAGGCCAGGTTTAACCATTACCATGTCAGCTCCTTCTTGGATATCTAAAGCTACTTCTCTAAGAGCTTCATTACTATTTCTGAAATCCATTTGATAATTTTTTTTACTACTCTTAAGTAGACCCTTAGATCCTACTGCATCACGAAAAGGTCCATAAAAACTTGATGCATATTTTACTGCATAAGATAAAATTTGTGTCATCTTAAATCCATTTTTGTCTAATGCTTTTCTAATTTCACCAATTCTACCATCCATCATATCTGATGGTGCAAGAACATCACATCCCATCTGAGATTGTAGTAAAGATTGATCTACCAAAATTTTAATTGTTTCATCATTAAGAACATAATCTTTTTTTAATAATCCATCATGTCCATGAGAAGTATATGGATCTAAAGCAACATCACACATTATTCCGATTTGATTCTTATATCTTTTTTTTATTATTTTTAATGCTCTACAAACTAAATTATCTTCGTTTAATGCTTCGGTGCCAATAAAATTTTTCTTTTTTTTTCCGGTATAAGGAAATAACGCTATCATTGGAAGACCTTTTTTTATTGCTTTGTCTACGACAAAATTAATCTTATCCAATGTATATCGATAAACTCCAGGCATTGATTTAATCTCTTGTTTTTTATTTTTCCCATCAATCAAAAATATTGGTAATATAAAATCATTAGGGGTTAAATTATTTTCTTCGATTAGTCTTCTAGACCAATCACTTTTTCGACTTCGTCTAAGTCTTAATCCTGGATATTTACCTGTAATCATTTTTAAATATATTTATAATATGCGACAAATGTTATATACAAATATAACTTAAAAAAGATATTAAACAATCTTATGGAACTAAATTTTAATGATTTTCAAAGACAGGATGTCAAATTTGACATTAATGAACTTCAGAAAGCTTATAAAGAGATACTTAAAATAAAAAGTTTTAGTGGAGTAGAGGGTGTTTCAAATTTTGGGGCAATATCTTTAACCCAAATACCTGGAGACCCTGACTCAATTAAAGGAAATAAAGCCAGGGGGGTTTTTTGGACTAAGCCTGACAAAAGTGGAAAGGAAGTTGTAAGGGATCAAAAAATTGATGAAGCTGCTTATTCAGAATTTATTGATGAATACAAAGATACATATTTTAAAGAAGTTTTTGAAACTTTATCATCTAAGTATAAATTGGGTAGGGTAAGAATTTTATTAAAAGAACCTCGATCTACTCTAAGTTGGCACAGAGATCCTGAACCAAGATTACACATTCCTATAATTACTAATCCTGGAGCTATTATGGTTGTAGATCATGTTGCAAAACATATGCCAGCAGATGGATCTGTTTGGATTACAAATAATACAAAATATCATAATGCTTTTAATGGTGGTGAAGAAAATAGAATCCACCTAGTTGCATGTGTGTTAGATTATAAATTTAATTAAATTGAAAAAGATATTTATTTCATCAGATCATGCAGGATTTAATTTAAAAGAGCAAATTAAGAAAAAATTTTCAAAAAAATTTCTATTCCAAGATATGGGGACAGATAATTCTAAAACATCAGTTAATTATCCAGATTATGCACATAAACTTTCCAAAAAGGTATCCAATAATAGCAAAAATATAGGTATTTTGGTTTGTGGTTCTGGTATGGGGATGTCAATGGCGGCCAATAAACACAAAAAAATAAGAGCAGCAGTGTGTTATTCGGTAAAAAACGCAAAATTATCTAGATTGCATAACAATGCAAATATTATTACATTAGGATCAAGATTAACAAAAAAAAATATAGCCTTTAAATGTATAGAAGTTTTTGTTAGTACTAAATTTGAAGGTGGCAGACATAAAAAAAGAGTAAAAAAAATATAAATAATATGTCAAGTGAAACTAAATATTTGAATTCTGAGTATAAAGATTTTTTTGAAAGAAGTCTTTCTGATGCTGATCCTGATTTGTTTAAAGCTATTAATGATGAATTAGTAAGACAACAAAATCATATTGAACTTATTGCATCAGAAAATATTGTTTCTCAAGCAGTGCTTGAGGCTCAAGGCTCTGTTCTTACAAATAAATATGCTGAAGGTTATCCAGGAAAAAGATATTACAATGGTTGTGAACATGTTGATGTTGCAGAACAATTAGCTTTAGAAAGAATAAAAAAACTATTTAATTGTAAGTATGCTAACGTTCAACCTCACTCAGGTGCTCAAGCAAATGGAGCTGTATTTCTAGCATTACTAAAACCCAACGATACATTTATGGGTATGAGCTTAAATTCAGGTGGTCACATAACTCATGGTTTAAAAATTTCTATGTCTGGAAAATGGTTTAATGCAATAAATTATGATGTTGATAAAAAATCTGAATTAATCGATTATGATAATGTTGAAAAATTAGCTTTAGAGCACAAACCAAAACTAATTATTGCTGGGGGTAGTGCCTATTCAAGAGTTATTGATTTCAAAAGATTTAGAGAAATTGCAGATAAAGTTGGAGCTTATTTCATGGTTGATATGGCACATTTTTCTGGACTAGTTGCAGGTAAAGGGTATCCAAATCCTTGTGATTATGCACATGTTGTAACTTCAACCACACATAAAGTTTTTAGAAGCGCTAGGGGAGGAATAATTTTATCTAACGATGAAGAATTAGGAAAAAAATTTAATACAGCTGTTTTCCCTGGTTATCAAGGTGGACCATTAATGCATGTTATTGCTGCTAAAGCAGCTGGTTTTTTTGAGGCACTAAAGCCAGAGTTTCAGACATATATTAAAAACGTTTTAGCTAATGCTAAAATTTTGGCTGAAACATTAAAAAATAATGGTTTTAAGATTTATTCAGGAGGAACCGATACTCATTTAATGTTAGTAGATTTAAGACCTTTTAATGTGAAAGGAAATTTAGCTTCTGAAAGCTTAAGTAGAGCAAACATAACTTGTAATAAAAATGGAATACCTTTTGATACAGAAAAACCGATGATTACTTCTGGTATTAGATTAGGCTCTCAAGCTGCTACAACAAGAGGTTTTGGTTTAAAAGAGTTTGAAATAGTAGGACAATTAATAACTAAAGTAATAAAAGGTCTATCTGATAATCCTGAGGATAATAGTAAGGTGGAAAATGAAGTTAGAAATGAAGTTGTAAATTTATGTTCTAATTTTCCAATTTACAAAAATCTTAATAGATGATTTGCCCTTGTGAAAAAAAAGGTGAGACCTCAGTTGTAGACTCACGTCCAACAGAGGATGGAACAGCAATACGTAGAAGAAGGTTATGTGCTTGTGGTGAACGATTTACTACGTTCGAAAGAATTCAATATAGAGAATTAATGGTTGTCAAAAAAAATGGAAGAAAATCTGCTTTTGATAGAGATAAATTATCCAAATCAATCTATATAGCTTTAAAAAAAAGGCCTTTAGACACGGAAACAATTGAAAAATTCATAAGTAAAGTATCTAGATCCCTTGAGGAACTTGGACAAAATGAAATATCAACAACTACAATTGGAACAATGGTTATGGAAGGTTTAAAAGAACTTGATCCAGTTGCTTATGTTAGATTTGCTTCAGTTTATCGAAACTTTAGAGAAGAAAAGGATTTTGTACAATTTGTGGACAAAATAGATGTCTTCAAAAAAAGATAGATTTTCATCGCAAGATAAAAATTACATGAAACTTGCTATTAATTTAGCAAGATCACGTAAAGGTTTAACAGGAGACAACCCATCTGTTGGCTGCTTGATTGTAAAAAATGATGAAATTATTTCCATTGGTCAGACAGGATACAATGGTAGACCACACGCCGAACATAGCGCAATAAAGAATTCATTTGAAAAATTAAAAGGTTCAAAAATGTATGTAACTCTTGAACCTTGTAATCACTACGGAAAAACCCCACCTTGTACAAAAAATATAATTAAAAGTGGTATTAGTGAATTAATTTATTCAATGGAGGATATTGATAAAAGAGTAAAAGGAAAGAGTTTTAAGATTTTATCAAGTAAAAAGATTAAAGTTAAGAGAGGCCTTCTAAAAGAAGATGCAAAAGATCTTTATGACTCTTACATTAAAAATCGAACTAGTAAATTACCTTATGTTACAGCTAAAATTGCAGTTTCGAAAAATAAATTAATTTATAGTAAAGGAACTAAAAGAATAACTGATAAAAATTCAGATAAGATTACCCATTACCTACGATATAAGAATGACTCAATAATGATTTCAAGTAAAACCCTCAATATAGATAATCCAAGATTGACTTGCAGATTAAAGGGTTACAATAAATTTTCACCAAAAAGAATAATTCTAGACAAAAATTTAGATATCAAATTAACAAGCTATATTTTTCAATCAGCAAAAAAAGGTAATACAATTCTTTTTCATCATTCATCTAATACCAAAAAGATTAAAGTTTTAAAAAAAAAAGGATTAACATTGATTAAAACAAAATTTAATAATAAAGGATTACTGGACTTGAAGATAGTCTTAAAAAAGTTATTCACTCTAGGCACAAGAAATTTACTTGTTGAAGGTGGTGACAAAATATCAAAAAGTCTAATAAAAAATAGACTTATTGATACATTTTATTTATTTCAAAGCCCAAAAATCTTAAGAGCAAATAAAATAAATCAGAGTTTTACTTCATTTGGAATTTTAAATGGTAAATATAAAAAAGTATCAAAAGTTACATCTAAACTAGCCAAAGATAATATTACAATCTATAAAAGATAAAATGTTTAACGGAATTATATTTAATAAGGGTTTCATTAAGAAAATATCTAAAAGATCAAAAGGTATTAATATTTTTGTGAAATCAGACCTCAAATTGAATTCTAAAGATATTGGAGTTTCTGTTGCATGTGATGGGGTTTGTTTAACATTAATAAAAATCCAAAATAAAATAATGGAATTTTATCTCTCTAATGAAACTGTTAAAAGATCAAAATTTAAGTATCTAAAGATCAATGATGTAATAAATTTGGAACTACCTCTTAAGTATGGTCAAAAAATTTCAGGTCACATATGTCAGGGACATGTTGACACAACTGGTAAAACTTTAAGTGTTAAAAAAGTTGATAAATCCTATATTTTTGACTTTGAAATTAGTTCAAAAGAAAGAAAAAATATTATTGAAAAAGCTTCAATATGTATAAACGGTATTTCATTAACCATTTCCAAAAAAACAAAAAAAGGTTTTCAAATTTGGGTAATTCCTCATACTTTTAAATTGACCAATTTATCAAAGGTTAAAAAAGGCAATCTTGTAAATATAGAAATAGATATTCTTTCAAAATACGTTAAGAATTTTTTTAATGCTAAAAAATAATTATTCATCAATAGAAACAATTATTAAAATTGCCAAAAAGGGCGGGATGTTCATTTTAGTTGATGATGAAAAAAGAGAAAATGAAGGTGATCTAGTAATTTCAACTAGTGATACAAATGCAAAAAATATTAATTTTATGGCTAAATATGGAAGAGGATTAATTTGTCTAGCATTGGATAGTTTGCAAGCAAAGAGATTAAATTTATCACTTATGTCCCCGATTAATCAATCTAGAAACAAAACTGCCTTTACAATATCTATTGAAGCAAAAAAAGGAATTACAACAGGTATTTCAGCAAAAGATCGAGCTAGAACTATAAGGATTGCATCTAAAAAAAATGTAAATAAGAAAGATATTGTGTCACCAGGTCATGTTTTTCCAATTATTGCAAAAGATGGAGGAGTACTTGTTAGAGCAGGGCACACAGAGGCCTCTGTAGATATTTCTAAATTAGCAAAAAAAAATAATTCTGCAGTCATCTGTGAGATAATGAATGAAGATGGCACAATGGCCAAAGGTCAAGATCTATTTAACTTTGCCAGTAAACACAAATTAAAGATTGGAAAAATTGAAGATTTAATTTCTTATCGTTTAAAAAAAGAAAAATTAATTAAACTCAAAAAATCTTCTGATATTAAAGTTCAAAATCAAAATTATAAGATTAAGATTTATGAAAATTTGCTTGATGGCTCTGAACATTTTGCCTTGGTAAAAGGAAATATCAAAAAAGGTACTATTCCTAGAGTAAGAGTTATTTCTTCTAACGTAGTACATAACTATTTAATTAATCAAGAATTGCCTAATTCATTTAATAAGACTCTAAATTATTTTAAAAAATTTAATAATTGTATCTTGGTTTTTATCAAAGACACAAATCTTAAGTCTGTCACTCAAACACTTAAAGATTATAAGAATAAAGATTTTTATAAAAAAGGTAATGACAAATTAATAAGAAATTATGGGATTGGAGCTCAAATAATTAAAGATTTAAAAATTAAAAAAATGATATTAATCACAAAATCATTAAAAAAGGTTATTGGTTTAGAGGGTTATGATATAAAGATAACTAAACAAGAGTTAATTTGATGAACAAAAATTTTTTAATAGTAAACGCTAATTATTATAAGGACATATCAAGTGGTTTATTAAAAAATGCCATAAATTTATTGCCTAAAAATTCAAAAGTAAAAATTATAAATGTTCCTGGAGTGTTTGAAATACCAGTTACAATCTCAAAAAATATAAAAAAATTCGATGGGTTCATTGCACTTGGATGTGTAATAAAAGGACAAACCCCACATTTTAATTTTATTTCACAAGCATCCACAGATGCAATTATGAAACTGTCTATCAATTCAAAAAAACCAATTGGTAATGGTATAATAACTTGCTTGAATATGAAGCAAGCAAAAGCTAGAAAAAAAAAGGGTGCTGAAGCAGCTAATGCTGTTTTGTCAGTTTTATCACAAAAATGAAAACTTCATTTAGTCCTAAAAATAATCCTAGAGTTATAATTATTCAAAAATTATATGGTAAGTTTTATAATGATGATGAACAACTAACCTATCCAAAACATAGGTTTAAAAAATTTATTAAAGATATTGTTTCAGGTACCATAGAGCGTAATGATATAATCCTTGAAGAATTAGAAAAAAATTTAGGTGAAAAATTTTCTTTAGACAATTTAGATAGATTATTTCAGGTTATTTTAAAGTCAGCTACTTACGAGTTTTTGTATAAACCAAATTTATCAATGAAAATAATAATCAAAGAATATCTTGATGCTTCAAACTTTTTCATAGATGACACTCAAACAAAATACTTAAATGCTTTATTAGATAATATTGCTAAAAAATTAAGATCCTCTAATGCATGAGTTTGAGCTAATTAATAAATACTTTTCAAAACTATCCAAAAATAATAAAGGTTCACTTAGATTAAATGATGATGTTTTTTTTGATAAATCAAAAAATTTAGTAATCTCAATAGATACCTACATACAAGGTATACATTTTATTGATTTTAAAAAACCTGATTTAGTAATAAAAAAAATTATCAGATCTTCTATCTCAGATCTAATTTGTAAAGGTGTTAAACCATTATACTATTTTATTTCTGGCTCAGGTAATAAAAAAACTTTTTCAATCACAAATTTAAAAAAAATTTCAAAATCTTTAAACCAAGAACAAAAAAAATATAAAATTTTTCTTTGTGGAGGTGACACCGTATTATCTAATAAATTAAGTTTTTCAATTACTTCTGTTGGATTTTCAAAAAAAATAATACCTAGAAACAATGCTAAATTAGGTGATGATATTTATGTTACAGGTAATTTAGGAGATAGTTATGCTGGACTAAAGATTTTAAAAAAAAGTATCAATATAAATAAAAATCTAAAAAAATATTTTATAAATAAGTACTATTTACCTAATCTTCATCCTAAATTAATAAATAAGTTAGTATTATTTACCAACACTTCAATAGATATTTCTGATGGTTTAATTACAGATTTAGAAAAACTTATCAATAAACAAAAATTATCATATAAATTATTTTTTGATAAGATACCGATATCAAAAAATTTAGAAAAATTAATTGAACTAAAAAAATTTAATAAAAAAAATTTTTTTTCAAAAGGAGATGATTATCAAATTCTATTTACAGCTAATTCATCTAAATCCAGAATCATTGGTAAATTGAGCAAAACATTGAATATAAAGATTACTAAAATAGGAAAAATTTGTTCGATATCTCAAAAATCACAAATTATTGATCAAAAAGGGAAGAAAATTAGGCTTAAAGACAAAGGTTATTATCATCAATTCTAAAAGTTAATTATTGCCTTTTATATGCATTTTTGTATTGTGCGGATTTTAATAACTAACAACCAACAACTTATTTAAGGTCTTTATGAATTCAAACGTTGAAACTATTCTTTTATACACTATTGCAGCAGGTTTTTTATCTATCATTTATGGATATTTTACCGGAAAAAATATTTTAAGTTCAAGCGCAGGAAATTCTAAAATGCAAGAAATAGCTTCAGCTATTCAAATAGGTGCTAAGGCATATTTAGCAAGACAATATAAAACTATTGCAATTGTTGGTGTAGTCGTGTTGGTGATAGTAAGTATAGCTTTTAGTCCTCTTGTTGGTTTAGGGTACTTAATTGGAGCAGCTTTATCTGGTATAGCAGGATATGTTGGAATGTTAGTTTCAGTTGAAGCTAATGTGAGAACTGCTGAAGCATCTAGAAAAGGTTTAGCAAGTGGTTTATCAGTTGCTTTCAAATCTGGTGCAGTAACAGGAATGTTAGTTGCTGGTTTGGCATTATTGTCAATTGCTGTTTATTATTATTTACTATTGAAATTTAATATTGATGAAAGAGAAATTGTAAATGCTTTAGTTGCATTAGGGTTTGGTGCATCCTTAATATCTATTTTTGCGAGATTAGGTGGAGGGATATTTACAAAAGGAGCCGATGTAGGAGCTGATCTAGTTGGAAAAGTTGAAGCAGGTATACCAGAGGATGATCCTAGAAACCCAGCTGTAATTGCAGACAATGTTGGTGATAATGTAGGTGACTGCGCAGGTATGGCTGCTGATTTGTTTGAAACATATGCGGTTACTATTGTTGCTACAATGGTTTTGTCATCTATTTTTTTCCAAGGTGACATGTCTATGATGATTTATCCTCTAACTATTGGTGGAGCCTGTATTTTAACATCTATATTAGGTACTTTCTTTGTTAAATTAGGAAATAGTAAAAATGTAATGAATGCATTATACAAAGGTTTTGTTGTTTCAGCTGTTTCTTCGCTAATAATACTTTATCCAGTTACTGACTATGTATTAGGTTTAGACAATACGTATAATTTAAATAACAAAGTTTTTTCAGGTATGAGTTTGTACTATTGTGGAATTATAGGTTTAGTAATAACAGGTTTATTAATTTGGGTTACTGAGTATTACACAGGAACTAATTACAGACCTGTTAGAAGTGTAGCTAGTTCATCCACTACAGGTCATGGAACTAATGTTATTCAAGGATTAGCTGTTTCACTAGAAGCTACAGCAATTCCAGCATTAATTATTGTTACTGGAATACTAGCAACCAATCATATTGCTGGTCTTTATGGAATTGCTATTGCAGTCACAACTATGTTAGCTTTAGCTGGAATGGTTGTTGCACTAGATGCTTACGGTCCTGTTACTGATAATGCAGGTGGTATAGCTGAAATGTCAAAATTACCAAATAATGTGAGAAAAACTACAGATGCACTTGATGCAGTCGGCAACACAACAAAGGCTGTTACAAAAGGATATGCTATAGGTTCTGCAGGGTTAGGAGCTTTAGTTCTTTTTGCGGCATATACTGAAGATATAAAGCACTTCTCTAAAGAAGCAGGATCTGCACTTGAGGGAATTGTAGTTACTTTTGATTTATCAAATCCATATGTTGTTGTGGGTTTATTGATTGGTGGAATGCTTCCATATTTATTTGGTTCAATGGGTATGCAAGCCGTTGGTAGAGCAGGTGGTGCTGTAGTTGTTGAAGTAAGAAGACAATTTAAAAAATATCCAGGTATTATGAAGAGAAAACAGAAACCTGATTATGCAAAGCTTGTTGATTTATTAACAGTCGCTGCAATTAAAGAAATGATCATACCATCATTGTTACCAGTATTGTCACCAATTGTACTATACTTTATTATTTTTTCTATTGGTGGCCAGGTAGCTGCATTAGCTTCAGTTGGTGCAATGTTATTGGGGGTTATTATAACTGGATTGTTTGTAGCTGTTTCAATGACTGCAGGTGGTGGCGCTTGGGATAATGCAAAAAAATATATTGAAGATGGTAATCATGGAGGAAAAGGATCTGAAGCCCATAAAGCAGCTGTAACAGGTGATACTGTTGGAGATCCATATAAAGATACTGCTGGACCAGCAGTTAACCCAATGATTAAGATTACTAATATAGTAGCTTTATTATTGTTAGCTGTTATCGCTGGTTAATTTCTTTTCTTTTTTTGGCCCTCACACCAAGAGGGTCATTAATTTTTTGTCTCATACTAGACATAAAGTCATAAATAAAAGAATTTCTTGCAAATCCAGCCTCTGTAGTATTACTAACAATTTTTATATCTTCCATATTATCTATATTTAAAAACTCTTTCTTCTTTAGCACTCCATAATTGTCAATTTCTAAAACAAGTATATCATTTTTATAAATTTTCATTCTTCCAAGATTTTTTATATTTGATTGAGTTTGTTTTCTTTCAATATAAATCCATACATCATTATCAAATTTACTTTTAGTTGAAGGGCTTCCTAAAATTTTTCTTATATCATTAGTAGTTGACTCATTTACTATCAATGTTTTTTGTTTTTTTTCAAGAAATGGTACACCGTGGTGTTTATTCACTTTTTTAAATGAGCAATTAGTTGCTATAATTGAGAAAAAAATTATATATAATATTTTTAACATGAGTAAAAATTATATTAATATTTATAACAATTTAATCAATTACTCTAGAAATAAAGATTTGTATATTTCACTTAATCGTCAAGATAATTTTTCTGATAGATTGACGTTTTTTTTAATACATTTTGCCTTTTTTTTAAAAAACTATAAAAATAGGGAAAATAAAGAGATTTTACAAAAAATTTATGATTTTAATTTCAGACAATTAGAACTTAGTATCAGAGAAATTGGCTACGGTGATCAATCTATAAACAAAAAAATGAAAGTTTATTTGAATTTGTTCCATGCAATTGTTTCAGAAATTCATTTTTGGGATGATTTAGATAAAAATGAAAAGTTAAAAAAACTTTCTATATTTTTAGAAGATTTTAGTAAAATAGAGAATTTAGTTGTATATTTTGATGATTTTAACCAAAATTTAAGTAAAAAATCTTTGAATTTTTTTTTAAAAGGTGTAAGTAACCTTTAATTATGGCTGTACCAAAACGTAAACAAACTCCTTCAAGGACTGGTATGAGAAGAGCTCAAAATATGAAGTTCTCATCTAAGAACATTGTTGAGGATAAAAAATCTGGTGAATATAGATTATCTCATCATTTAGACTTAAAAACAGGTATGTACAAAGGTCGTCAAGTTTTAGATCCAAAAGAATAATAATATATTTAACAATGTCAGATTTAATTAAAATTGCAGTAGATGCAATGGGTGGTGATGGTTCTCCTAAAAAAGTTATTGATGGTATTATTCATAATCAAAAATCAGACAATAATAATTTTTTTAAAATTTTTGGTGATCAGGATGAAATAAAAAAACATATTGTTGGTAAGATGAGTGATGCCTCATATGAAATAGTTCATACTACTAATGTTGTTAAAAGCACTGATAGTCCTTTAGAGGCAGCTAAAAGAGGAAAAGATACTAGTATGTGGCTATCTATTGAAAGTGTCAAAAATAAAGAAACTGATATTGTTATTTCAGCAGGTAATACAGGTGCACTTCTTGTAATTGCTAAATTAAATCTTAAAATGATTGAAAATATAGATAAACCAGCTTTATCTGCTCTCTGGCCTAATAAAAAAGGTATGAGTGTAGTTTTAGATCTAGGTGCAAATATTGATTGTAGTTCAAAAAATTTAGTTGATTTTTCTATTATGGGTTCATCACTTTATAAATCTCTATATCCTAATGAAACACCTAATGTAGCATTGTTAAACATTGGGTCAGAAGAGCTAAAAGGAAATGAAATAATTAAAGAAACCTATCAAACATTAAATGACAAAAAATCTAAAAATTTTGATTTTGCTGGTTATATAGAGGGAAATGAACTTATGAATGGAAAAGTAAATGTTATTGTTTCTGACGGCTTTACTGGTAACGTTGCACTCAAAACAGCAGAAGGTACAGCTAATTTTATAACTGGTGAACTTAAACAAGCATTAAGTGGATCTATTTTAGGTAAAATTTCATCTATATTAAACATATCAAACCTAAAAAAATTCAAAAAAAGACTAGACCCAAGATTATATAACGGAGCTATTTTTATTGGATTAGACTCACCTGTTGTAAAAAGTCATGGTGGAACTGATTTTATTGGATTTTCAAATTCTTTAAATGTTTGTAATAAGATTGTAAAAGGAAATTTGATAGATAAGATTACAAGTAATATATAAACAAAATGAGAATAAATTTAACTAAAAAAGACTTAGTTAATACAGTTTATATGCAGATTGGATTTTCAAAACAAATCTCTGAAAATCTTATCGAAGAATTTTTTTCAATTATAGTCTTAAGTTTAAAAAAAAAAAGAAGTGTAAAGATTTCTAAATTTGGAACATTTTCTATTAGATCTAAAAAATCAAGAATAGGAAGAAATCCCAAAACAAAAGAGAGTAAAGTTATTTCTGATAGAGATGTAGTGCTTTTTAAACCATCAAAAGAATTTAAAGAATTTATCAACCAAAAAAAAGATGAATAAAGTAGCTGGTTCATACAAAACTATAGGTGAAGTTGTAAAGATTTTAGGTCTGAAATCCAAAAATGGTGAGTCTTTGCCAACACATACAATTCGTTTTTGGGAAAAAAAATTTAAACAAATAAAACCTAAAATATTTAATAATAATAGACGATATTATGATCAAAAAAATATTGAGTTATTAAAAAAAATTCATTTTTTACTTAAAGAACAGGGGATGACTATAAATGGAGCCAAAAAAATATTAAACAACAATGAACCATTAAAACTTGACGAAACTTCAAATAATTCTATAAAGACTGTTAATTTAAAAAACAAGTTAGTAAAGATTTCTAATCTTGTTAAAGTTTTAAAAAAAATAAAATAATATGGCAAAAAAAACACATGTAAAAGTACGTTTAGTACCCGAAGCTAAACCGGATAGTCCTTTTTTCTATTATGTTAAAAAACCTGCAGGTGGTGAAAAAGCTAAAGTTAAATTAAAAGCAAAAAAGTATAATCCTGTCACTCGTAAACATGAAGTTTTTGTTGAAAAGAAACTTCCACCTCATAGTAAATAGTTATCTTTTTTTAAAATTCCTTTTTTCGTAATCAATATAAGACCAGATCATATTTTTCCAAATTCGGTTAGTTATTTTTGGATCAATTTTATTTTGTATAGATTTTTTTTTAATATTTTTAAGAATTAAGTTAATTCTTCTTTGATCTACTATTTGGTTCTTTTTATCTTTAAGAGCTAATACTTTATTAACAAGGACTGTTCTTTTTTTTATAACTTTAATTAGAGTATTATCTAATTTATCTAGTTCTGATCTTATTTTACTCAGTTTTTTTCTTTTATGTGGCGACATTTATATATTTGGATTATTAAAAAATTATTATATTTATGGCTTCATGTATACAGTTAATCCAAAAATAAATAATCAATTATCTCTTTGGTTGATAACCATGTTTTGGATTATAGCAATTATGATTGTTGTTGGTGGTCTTACAAGATTAACTGACTCAGGTCTTTCCATAACTGAATGGCAGTTATTTTCTGGCATCTTACCTCCTTTAAATAATAATGATTGGATCATGTATTTTAATCTCTACAAAAAAATTCCTGAGTATGAATTACAAAATTACAACATGACTTTACAAGAATTTAAAATAATTTTTTGGTGGGAGTGGGGTCATAGATTTTTAGGAAGAGTAATTGGTATCAGTTTTCTAATTCCTTTAGTTTATTTCTCCTTTAAAATTGAATTTTATAGATTGTTGAATTTATATTTAATATTTTTTCTAATATGTTTCCAAGGTTTTATAGGTTGGTATATGGTTAGTAGTGGTCTAGTTGATAGAGTTGATGTAAGTCATTTTAGACTCTCAATTCATTTATTAATAGCATTTTTGATTTTATCATTAATTTTTTGGAATTATTTAAAAACTAAAGTTATCAATTATAACACAAGAAGAATAAGTGTATTTTTACCATTAATATTTTTGATACTTGTATTTATACAAATAGTAGTAGGTGCTTTCGTTTCTGGTATGGATGCTGGTAAAATCTATAATTCTTGGCCTCTAATGGACAATACTTATTTCCCAAATGATAATGATTTTAAAGATCTGTTTACATTATCTGCTTTTAGTGACCCTTCTTTAGTCCAATTCATGCATAGAAATTTGGCGTATTTGATCATGTTCTTTTATTTTTTTATTTTTTATAAGATATATAAAAACAAAATTTATGATTTATATAAATCTATAAACATTTTAGGTATTTTTATAATCCTGCAAATTGTTTTAGGTATTTATACAGTGATATACGGTGCACAACTTTATATTGCAGCTATGCACCAATTAAGTTCGATTTTTTTAGTAAGTTCATGTATTTATTTTTTTTATATAAATACAAGGTTTAACTAACAGCCTTCAAAGTTCCTTTTGATGATTTATTTAATGCTTGATCTAGATCTTCTATAATATCATCAATATGTTCTAAACCGATACATAGCCTAACATAACTTTGAGTCACACCAGATGCTGCAAGCTCTTTGTCATTTAACTGACTATGGGTTGTGCTAGCTGGATGAATTGCTAAACTTCTAGCATCCCCAATATTTGCAACATGATAAAACATTTTTAGAGATTCTATAAATCTTTTGCCAGCTTCAAAACCACCTTTTAGTTCAATACCTACCATAGGCCCATTTCCACCTTTAAGATATTTTTTGGCTCTATCAGCAATAAGTTTATCGTGTTCAGTAGAAAATATTACTTTAGTTACTTCTTTATGTTTTTTTAAATAATCAACAACTTTTTGTGCATTTTCACAATGTTGTTTCATTCTTAAAGCTACAGTTTCAAGTCCTTGAATTATAGAAAATGCATTATCTGGTGAACACGCTGACCCTAAATCTCTTAATAAACAAACTCTAGCTCTCACTGCAAAAGGTATGTTTGCCCCAGTAAGTTCTGGTACAACCTTACCCCAAATAGCCCCACTATAACTGGCATCAGGTTCGTTAAATAAGGGTTGTCTTTTTGGATCTGCAGTCCAGTCAAAATTACCACTATCAACAATACTCCCTGCTATAGCAGTACCGTGTCCACCAATATATTTTGTTAGAGAGTGAATTACGACAGCTGCACCATGTTCAATGGGTTTACATAGTATAGGAGCTGCTGTGTTATCCATTATTAAGGGGATATTATATTTTCTTCCTATGTCAGACACTTCTTTAATTGGAAATACTCTTAAATACGGATTTGGTAGAGTTTCTCCATAAAAAGCTCTAGTCTTATCATTAATAGATTTCTCAAAATTTTTAGGGTCTTTAGGGTCTGCATATCTAATTTCAATACCAAGTTTACTTAAAGTGTGGGTAAATAAAGAGACAGTACCACCATAAAGATCGGTAGAACTAATTATATTATCTCCGGCTTGGGCAACATTCAATACTGAAAATAGTGAAGCAGTTTGTCCTGATGCTACCGTCAAACAAGCCAAACCTCCTTCAAGAGCTGCAATTCTTTTCTCTAATACATCGTTAGTAGGGTTCATTATTCTTGTGTAAATATTACCAAATTCTTTTAAAGCAAAGAGATTTGCGGCATGATCTACACTTTTAAACTGATATGATGTAGTTCTATAGATAGGAACGGCTACTGCATTGGTTGTTGGGTCACTTCTATAGTCACCTCCATGAATGGCTATAGTTTCTGGGTTATTTCTTTTTTTTGTCATTTTACTCCTTTTTTAGTGCTTTAACTAAATGTAAGGCGCACAATATAGTTCAAATGCCTACCGACTGTTTTATGAAAATTCCTTTTTAGCAGTTTTACGCCCGCAATAGGATCAAATCGGCAAGTAATTTCTAGCATATATGAACAAATATTCAAGGTAAATATCAAATTGACTTTGAAGTTAATAATAGTATTAATCCTCGCACAATGACTAAATTCGTAAAAAAAGACCAGATAAACTCATCATGGTATGAAATAGATGCTACAAATGCAGTTGTTGGAAGATTAGCTACAATTGTTTCTAAAATTATAAGAGGAAAAAATAAAACTACTTACACACCCCATATGGATAACGGTGATTTTGTTGTAGTTAAAAATATAGAACAAGCAAAATTTACAGGCAAAAAGTTTCAAGATAAGAAATATTTTAGACATACTGGTCATCCAGGGGGGATAAAAGAAACTACACCAGAAAAACTTCACGAAAAAAAACCTGGTGAAACACTTAAATTAGCTGTTAAGAGAATGTTACCTGGTGGTGTTTTAGGAAGAAAGCAGCTTACAAAACTAAAGATTTATGCTGGTAATGAACATCCACATGCTTCTCAAAACCCTAAAGTTATAGAATTAAATAAATTAAATAATAAAAATATTGTAAGAAATTAAATGGAAAATACTCAATCAACTCCAAAAACTCCTAAAATAAAGTTAGATTTTAAAGATAGTAAATATGCAACAGGAAGAAGAAAAACTTCTATAGCAAGAGTTTGGTTAAAAAAGGGTTCGGGAAAAATTTATGTTAATGGTAAACTTTTTAGCGACTATTTTGCTAGTGATAATCATAAAATGCAAATTACAAGACCTTTTGAACTGATCAATCAAGCAACTGATTATGACGTGAGATGTAGTGTAAAAGGTGGTGGACCAACAGGTCAAGCTGGAGCAATGGTACATGGTATATCTAAAGCATTAGTATTATTTGACGAAAATCTTAAATCTACTCTTAGAACTGAAAAATTGACCACTAGAGATTCTAGGGCAGTCGAGAGAAAAAAACCTGGAAGAAGAAAAGCTAGAAGAAGCTTCCAGTTCTCTAAAAGATAATTTTTTTTTAATTTTAAACTGTTATAATATAAAATGCCTAAGCTTAACGTGTTAGTCGCTGGTTCAACTGGCTATATTGGAATTCAACTAATTAAATTATTAGTCAAACATAAGTATGTAAGAATTAAATACTTATGTGGAAATTCTTCAGTTGGAAAAAAAATTTCAAGTTATGACAATTTAAGATCCTTTAAAAACTTACCCAAAATTATCAGGTTTGATAAAAAATACTTAAAGAATGTTGATGTAGTATTTACAGCTTTGCCTAATGGTGAGGCTCAAGTTATTTCAAAAGATTTGAGTGATAAAAATGTATTAATTGATTTAGCAGCAGATTTTAGATTAGAAAAAGCATCTGATTATAAAAGATGGTATAATCAAAAACATAAAGCTTTAGCTAATATTAAAAAAAGTATTTATTCTTTACCTGAAATAACAGGTAAAAAAGTAAAAAATTTTAAAATAATTTCTTGTCCAGGATGTTATCCAACTTCAATTCTTATACCACTACTTCCATTATTAAAGAGTAAATTGATTAAAAAAAATAATATTATTATTGACTCTAAATCTGGATATTCTGGAGCGGGTAGAGGTGTTCATAAAAAATTTAAAGATAAAAATTTATATGAATCTCTTAGCGCTTATGGAATTGGCTCCCACAGACATAATCCTGAAATAGATCAAATGATTAAAAGATTCACAAAGGTAAAATCTATTTTTGATTTTACTCCACATTTATCACCAATGTTTAGAGGAATATTAAGTACTATTTACGTAGATTTGAATAAATCTAGCTCACAATCGAAAATTATTAAAACTTTGTCTAATTTTTATAAGAAATCTACTTTTGTAAAAATAATGAGTAAAGATAAGTTGATAAGTACTAATGATGTAATTAATTCAAATAATTGTCATATTTCTATTTGTAAAACAAAAAATAAAAATAGAATAATAATACTATCTGCAATAGACAATTTGATTAAAGGTGGGGCAGGTCAAGCAATTCAAAATATGAATATAAAATATGGCTTTCCAATAAATGCAGGTTTGAAATGAGAATTTTAGTGTATTTTGGTTTAGCTATTGTTATTAGTAATTGTTCGTTAAACCAAGATTCTAAATACTGGACAGAAGGTAGTATAAAAAAAAAAGTAGATAACCAAAAATTAATAAAGATTATTGAAAAATCAAGTGATATTAGATTAATGTCTGTTGATGAATATAAGATTTATGTAGATGATTATATTAAAAAAAGTAAATTTCCGGATATAAATCAATGAATAAGACGATTAACATTGCTGTAGTTGGTTTGGGTCAAGTTGGTATATATCTTTATAATGAACTGAACTCTAAAAAAAAACAAATTGAAATTAAGACTGGAAAAAAAATTAGTATAGTTGCTATTTCAGCAAAAAATAAAAATAAGAAAAGACGATTTAAAATTGATAAGAAAATTTTTTACTCAAATCCCTTAAAGATATTTAAATCAAAAAAAATTGATATATTATTTGAATCAATTGGACTGCCAGACGGTATTTCCAAAAAAGTTGTAGAAACTGCTTTAAAAAACAAAGTTAATGTTATAACTCCCAATAAAGCTTTAATAGCAAAACATGGAGATTATCTCTCTAAATTAGCAGAAAAAAATAGAGTAAATTTAGAGTTTGAAGCTTCTGTTGCTGGAGGAATACCTATCTTAAGAACTATAAAAGAAAGTTTGGCAACAAATAAAATTAGCAAAGTGTATGGAATACTGAATGGTACTACTAATTATATTTTATCTGAAATGGAAAATAGCAATGAAACTTTTGATAAAGTCTTAAAAAAAGCTCAAAAACTTGGGTATGCTGAACCAGATAATCCAAAGTTAGATTTAAATGGTTTTGATGCTTTTGCTAAAATTAAAATATTATCTGCTCTTTCTTTCAATACAAAAATTTCTAAACATAAATGTATAATGGAAGGAATTGAAAATATAAAATTAGAGGATATAAAAATAGCTAATCAGTTAGGTCTTAGAGTTAAATTACTTGGAATTTCTGAAATTATTAATGGTCAATTATTTGAGACAGTACATCCAAGTTTAGTAAGTAAAAATACATACATAGGAAATGTTAGTGGTGTTATGAATGCAGTTATTACTGAAGGTAAACCAGTAGGACAGAGTGTTTTACAAGGAGAGGGTGCTGGACCTGGTCCAACATCGTCATCTTTATTAGCAGATCTATTATCTATTTTACGAGGTAGTACTAAATACCCTTTTGGCATTTCTTCTTATAAAAGAAGATCTATTAAGCCATTTAATAATGATAATTATACTAATTCTTTATATCTTAGATTCGAGGTCAATGATAAACAGGGTGTTCTTTCATTAATAACAAATAGACTAGCAAAATATAAAATTTCAGTAAAAAGAATAATTCAAACACCTGATAAAAAGAATAAGAAAGCAACTATTGTAATTATTACCCATAAAACAACAGAAATTAACGCAAGAAATTGTTTATCAATATTTAAAAAAAATAAGAACATTCTTAAATTTCCAACATTAATTAGACTATACAATTTATGGAAATCTATTTTAAACTTTTTGAGGTTTTATTTCCTGTTTTTTTTGTTGTTGGTATTGGATATTATTTGGGTAAAAAAAATCCAAAAATAGACACAACTTTTATTGCTAATTTTGCTGCTAACGTTGGTACTCCAGCAATGATTATTTATGCTTTAAATCCAGTAAATATTTCATTCAATATCTTTCTCAATTATTTTTGGTATTACGCATTAGCTATTTGTGGATTCATGATTACAGGAATAATAATATTATTCCTTTTAAAAACCAAAGACATTATTAGAGAATTACCTCCATTAACAATGCCCAATACTGGGAATATGGGCTTACCGATATGTTTATTTGCTTATGGTTCACAAGGTCTTGGTGTTTCAGCAGCAATATCTGCATTAATTATTTTATGCCACTTTACACTGGGTGTATTTTTAGCTGACAGAAAATTTAGTTTAAATGTCATACTTAAGAGTCCTCCCTTTTACGCAATTATAATTGCTATATTTTTACTTTATTATGATTTAGAACTCCCAGGATTTGTTGAAAATACTACCTTTCTATTAATGTATGCAACAATTTTTCTGATTTTAATGTCGTTAGGAATTGCTTTAACTAGATTAAAGGTCTTTTCACTAAATAAAGCAGTATTCTCCTCTATAGGTCGAGTAATCGTTGGTCCTATAATAGGATATTTATTAATCCTATATTTTAATCTAGAAGGATTTGCCGCTGGCGTTTTATTAATTCAATGTTCAATGCCAAGTGCTGTTCTCAATTATCTTGTAGCATCAATATATTCACCTAAAAAGATTGTTGATAGTGTTGCTAGTACTATTGTTGTTTCAACACTTATGTCATTTATAACTGTTCCAATAGTTGTATTCTTTGCTTTAAAATACTTTAATTAATCTATATCCTTCTTCAATAGATGAAGGCTATAACTTTTAATTTATTAGCTTGGATAATGCTTCCTATAATGGATGGATTTGCAAAATATTTAAGTGCAGAGCTACCTGTTTTACAAATTACTTGGGCAAGATATTTTTTTACTGTTGTTTTTACTCTACCGATCATGTTTTTCTTTTTTAGGCAAAATTTAGTTTGGACTGATAAACCTAAATTACAATTTATTAGAGGTTTAATTTTACTTTGTGCAAATATTTGTTTTTTTTATGCAATATCAGTTATATCTTTGGCTAAGGCATTAACTTTAGCATTTATTGCTCCATTAATTGTTACTGCTTTCTCACCAATTTTTCTAAAAGAAAAAGTTGGTTTTAGAAGATGGGCAGCAGTAATTATTGGATTTGTAGGTTCGTTGGTAGTTATTAGACCAGGATTTGTAGAAATTAATTTAGCAAGTTTGGCTGCACTTGGCACAGGAGTTATGTATGGATTTTATTTAATTATTACTCGTAAACTTAGCACTTCAGACAATCCTTTATTAACTTTATTATTAACTGGTGTAGTAGGGGCCATAATAATATCTATTGTAATGCCTTTTGTGTGGGTTAAGCCTAGCCTAAATCAGTGGTCTATGATGGCTGCTATAGGTATATTTGCCTGTATAGGGCATTTATTCCTAATATTGTCTCTCAAATATGCTGATGCTTCTAAATTAGCTCCATTTAGCTATTTTGAAATAATTACTAATATTATTATAGGGTATTATTTCTTTGGTGATTTTCCAGATAATTGGACTTTCCTAGGATTATTTATTATTGTATTAAGTGGTATCTACATCTCCAGAAGAGAGAACTTAGTTAAAAAATTAACATAATAGGTCTAATTTATTTACTAATAGCTAAAGTATTACATTAAGTATTTATTTTAAATTATTGTTTTTATTGTATTTTTTATAATGTAAAATATTATAAAATTAAGAGTTATTTAAAATATTAATACACATAATTTCTTCAATGAGTTCTTAATTTTTGCTAAAAAAAGAAAAATATTAAAAAATCCAACAAAATTAAGCTTTTTTACCCGTATCAAATAAGAAATTGATTGAAAAATAGGGTGCTCTAAAAGTGTTGATATAGTTGAATAGTAGAGCGATGCACTAATTGAATATACCATTTAAACGGCCATAGAGGGGTCTATTTTAAGTGTAGCCTCATATATGGTACAACTGAAGGGTGAAATTTACTTATTTACAAGAAATCAATTAAAAAGATCAAAAAATGTTGATTTTACTGACTTTTTTAATATAAAAAAGCCCTAAAATAGAGCTAAATCGCTACCTTTTCAGATCTAAGTAATTTAAGCTTTTGCTTAATTCCACCTCTCCCAGAGTAACCTCCAAGAGCTCCATCAGATCTAATTACTCTATGACAGGGTATTTTTGGGGCATATGGGTTTTTTGCACAAGCATTAGCAACAGCACGAGCCGATTTAGGGCTTTTTATGCTAATAGCCACCTGTTTATAAGTTTTTATCTTACCTTTTGGTATTGTTTTTAGGTATTTCCAGACTTTTAATTGAAATTTAGTACCCTTAAGTATCATTTATCTAAAAAACCCCTGTTTCCTTGCACTTTATGGGTGCAAAGAACAGTTGTTTTGACGCGTCGTTGATCAGCTACCGCCACGTCTCCCGCTCTACATGTTCAGCGATGCTTTGTAGAGCTTTCTGCCCCTTGGAATTGTACCTCTCGGTTTTTCTCCAATCGGCCAGTTAAGAGTTGCCTCTTAATTCACTTTGAATTTAACAAAATATGGGAAAATAGGGTATCACTAAATAGTTGTTTTTTTTAATTTAATTATTTTCTGTGAATAACGGTAATAACTATTCATTTAGTTAATAATATCAAGTAACTCGCTAAAAATATTACTGCCATTATAGATAAAAATATCGTATTAAAGCTTTTACCAGTATTTCGATACTGAATAAAACTCAATATAACAAATCCTATTGAGCTTATTAAGAACCAAACTGCAGGAATTTCTCCATCTATTGAACCCATAATTTTTAATTTAAACTATTGACATTAAAAATCACCTATTATATAATTTCCGATAATTAATGGTTATCGGAAATATATATGAATAATTTAATAACTGATGTTAAAAGCTTAGAAATAGAAACTTTAAAGAATTTAAAAAATTCAAAAGCTAATAATACTTTAAGAGCTTATCAATCTGATTTTAGGGACTTTTCAGCATTCTGTGCAAAAAATGGTTTTTCCTCAATGCCAACACAGCCAAAAATAATTGCTTTGTATATTACTCATCTCTCGAAATCATCAAAATTTAGTACATTAAAAAGAAGAATAGCATCAATTAGCGTCCTTCATAAATTAAAAGGACATTATTTAGATACCAAACATCCAATTATAATGGAAAATTTACATGGTATTAAAAGAACTTTAGGGACAAGACAAAAGGCAAAAAAACCTATATTAATCAATGATTTAAAATTAATACTTAAAGCAATAGATGAAGAAAAAATTAGGGATAAAGCATTAATTTTAATTGGATTTTCAGGCGGTTTTAGAAGATCAGAGTTAGTCAACATCCATATTAATGATATTGAGTTTGTGACTGAAGGTGTGAAAATTCTCATTAAAAGATCTAAGACAGATCAATCAGGCGAAGGAATTATTAAGGCAATCCCCTACTTTGACAAGCAAGAATTTTGTCCTGTTATAGCTCTTAAGAATTATGTTAACAAAAAATTTTCAAATACTAATGAGGGTAAAATTTTCAACATTTCAGATAAATCTGTAGCTCTTATAATTAAAAGATATGCAGAAAAAGCAGGCTTAGACTCTTCAAAATATGCTGGGCATAGTTTAAGATCAGGTTTTGCAACTACTGCTGCCGAATTTGGTGCTGAAGAAAGAAATATCATGGCTATGACAGGTCATAAAACTACTCAAATGGTGAGAAGATATATTCAAGAAGCAAATTTATTTAAAAATAATGCTTTAAATAAGATAAAAATATA
>CACKDD010000010.1 GCA_902598825.1 uncultured Pelagibacteraceae bacterium
ATATGCGTCTTCATTAGTGCCAGGAATTACTAAAGAATTTAATGATATTGATGAAGCAATGAGGCTTGGCTTTAACTGGGCTAAAGGTCCTTTCGAAATGCTTGAAGAAATAGGGGTTAAAAATTTCTTTGATAAAGTTGATGATTTTAGTGGCAATAGTTTCTTAGAAAATTTATCTAAAACTCAAAATGAAAATTTTTATGGTGAAAGACAAAAATATACAAATATTGAAACTTTAGGAAAAGTTAAGAAAACAGCCTTAAGTTTGGATGGAAATGACTCGGCAAAAATTTATAAGTTTAGTGACTATAACATTGTTGAGTTTACTACTAAAGCTAATGCTTTAGATTATAACTCTATGGATGCTCTTAAAAAAGCAACTGATAAACCTTTGATAATAATTAATGAAAGTATGCAGTTTTCTGCTGGTGTTAATTTAACCTATACAATGCAATTTGCTGATAAAAAAGATTTTAAATCAATTGAAAAATTCATTAAATATTTCCAAGAAACATGTAAGCATTTAAAATATTCTAAATATCCAGTAATTTCAGCTCCTTCAGGATTAACTTTAGGTGGTGGATTTGAAGTAATGGTTCAAAGTAATTTTGTTGCCTCACACACAAATATAGTAGTTGGATTAGTTGAAACTATTGTTGGTTTGATTCCAGCAGGTGGAGGATGTAAGGAAATGTTAGCTAGATGGCTAGATACTGACGAAGCCAAAAAGGATCCTAATTTTGCTCCACTTAAAGTGTTTGATATTATTGGATATGGAAAGACAGCCACTTCACCAGTTGAAGCAGAACCTATGAAATATTTGAGGCCAAATGATAAAAAGATAATGAACAGAAATAGTTTATTAGAAGTTTCAAAAAAAATTCTTAGTGAAAATAAAGATTTTAAAGCACCTGATGAACATAAATTTAATCTACCTGGAAAAGCAGTAAGAGGAGAAATGGATAAAATTTTAGAAAAACTTTATAATGATAAAGTTATATTAGAACATGGGGTTGAGGTTGCACAAGAGCTAGCTCATGTTTTGAGTGGAGGTGATACTACAATTGATAAAACTTTATCTGAAGATGATTTATTTAAATTGGAGCTTGATGCTTTTATGAGATTAATTGAAACTCAAAAAACTCAAGATAGAATAAAACACACTCTTGCTACAGGTAAACCTTTAGTCAACTAACATACGTAAAGAATTTATAAAGTCAGGCCTTAATACATATTGTGATTTATCTAAATATTTTATTTTTTCCAAAGCTTCCAATCCATAAATTACCTTTCCTATTGGGGTATATTCAGTTTCATATAATGGCTCATCTCTGAGAATTATAAAAAATTGACTATCCTCAGTGTTATATTTTTGACCTCTTGCAAAACCAACACTACCTTTATCGAAGTTAAATGGAGTATCCACCTCTGAATTGATTGTTCCTAATCCAGATTTCCCAGTTCCAATTTTTCCGTAATTTAAATTACCCTTTCTTCCATACTCTAAATCCCCAGCCTGAACAAGTGTGTTTTTAATTACTCTATGAAATGCAACATCATCATAGGATTTCGTGTTAATTAATTGTTTAAATCTTTTCACAGCATTAGGTGAAATGTTAGGATAAAGTTCAATTATTACATTTCCACAAGTAACATTTAATATGGCAATATTTTTTGGATTATCAAAAGTAATTTTTAGAGGGTCATAATTTTTTACAAATAAACATTTATCTTTTATCAAAAAGAAAGAACCAAAAAAGAATATAGCTAAAGTAACTATAAATATCAAAATCACTTTTTCAGATCTTGACGCCTTAATTTTTTCAATCATAAAATGAAAGTTTCATCTATCTTTAAAAGATTAGTTTTAATAAAGTGAATTTTCTTTTCTAAAATTGGATCAAGGCTATCTAAATTTAATCCAATCATTAAATGAGAGAATACTTCAGCCATATCCTCAGATGCAGTTGATCTTGAATATTCAGTTAAAAAACCGTTAGTATTTGTGTAAGTATCTAAGCCTAATTTATCTGTACAGGTGGAGCATTCAGCATATTCAAATTCTTTGACGTTAAATTTAGACCAGACGTCTTCGTCAAATAATTGTTTAAAACTATCATTTATTATATGGAACACCTCATGGTGGATTACACGTTCAAAATAATCTTCATTAAATTTAATATCTAAGATTAATGTTTTCATTATATGGTCAGGAATTCCAGCAGTATTAATTTTTGATATAGATAAATCTTCACACAGGACTATATATTTAAGATTAATTTTTTTAAGAAATTCTTGACTATATCTATCTAAATTTTTTTTAATTATTTTGTATTTTTGATCGAGAATTTTTTTTTCAGAATTAAAACAATCTATATTTTTTTCAACACCGAGAGTAAAAGGTTGTTTTGCATATAAGTATCTCAGTTTGTTCGGAGTTTTAATATTATAAATTTCTAAATTTGGAATTTTTATAAGATTATAAATAGTATCAGCTTGAGTTTGAGTAAAAATAAATAAAGATAGTATAATTAATCTAATTAAGCTCATAAATTTACACATAGAAGATATTCCAATTTAGATGAATGTGATACAATTTTACTGTGAAAAAAAAAAGAAATAAAGATCCAATCCAACCAGTAAGTGGAACCAAAGTGCCACGGTTTGCTGGCCCTTCAACATTTGCAAGATTACCTGAGCTAAGAGATGTGGAGAATTGTGATGTTGCAATTGTTGGGATTCCATTTGATGCTGGAACCAGTTACAGACCAGGTGCAAGATTTGGACCCCAAAGTATTAGACAAGCTTCTAGACACTTAAGAACAAACTACCATCCAAGTTATGATGTTGAACCTTTCAAAGTACAACAGGTAGCTGATGCAGGAGATATCACTTGCAACCCATTTAATATTGAAGAGGCAATTAAACAGATAGAGGTGGGAGCTGAAGAATTATTGAATAAAGTTGGGGGAATTATAAGTCTTGGTGGTGATCACACAATTGCATTTCCATTGTTAAAAGCTGTTAATAAAATTAACAACGGTCCAGTAGCTTTAGTTCATTTTGATGCACACCTAGATACTTGGGATACTTATTTTGGTGCACCTTACACTCACGGTACGCCTTTTAGAAGAGCAAGGGAAGAAAATTTATTTTTAGATAATGCTTCAATGCACGTGGGTATAAGAGGACCTTTGTACAGTAGAGATGATATCAAAAATGATGAAAGTTTTGGATTTAAGATTATTCATTGTGATGAGTTTCAAACTCAAGGAACTGATAAAATTGCTGAAAGAATTAAAAAAAGAGTTGGAGATAATCCTCTATATTTATCTATTGATATAGATGTATTAGATCCTGCTTTTGCCCCCGGAACTGGTACACCAGAAATTGCTGGAATGACCTCAAGAGAAATGGTTAACACTATAAGAGGTTTATCAGGTTTAAATTTAATTTCAGCTGATGTTGTTGAGGTTTCACCAGCTTATGATCATGCTGAAGTAACCTCTCTTGCTGCAGCAACAATAGTTTATGAATTAACTAATTTGTTTGCAAAAAAATAAGGAAAGGTTAGGAGTCTGCTATGGAAAATAAAAAAAATTTTTATATAGATGGTAAATGGGTAACAGCAATAAGCAAAGAGGAAATTAAAGTAATTAATCCTGCTACTGAAGAAGAATGTGCTGTAATATCATTAGGAAACAAAGAAGATGTTGACCTAGCAGTAAACGCTGCAAAAAAAGCTTATAGTTCATGGGCATTTTCACCTAAAGAAGAAAGAATAAGATTATTAGAAAAGCTTTATGAAAATTATAAAAAAAGATGGGCAGATATTGCCAATGCTATTACTGTTGAAATGGGTGCGCCAAAAGACTTTGCTACAAAACTTCAAGCTGGAACAGGTGCCGCTCATTTAAAGTCTTTTATTAGGTATTTAAAAAATTTTGAATTTGAAAAACCATTAGGTGAACATGCTCCAAACCAAAGACTTATCTACGAACCAAAAGGAGTTTGTGCATTAATAACACCTTGGAATTGGCCAATGAACCAAGTTTGCTTAAAAGTTATGCCTGCAATAGCTTCTGGATGCACAATGGTTTTAAAACCATCAGAACTTGCGCCATTGTCATCAATGATACTTGCTGAATTAATAGATGATACCAAATTTCCTGCAGGAGTGTTCAATTTAGTTAATGGAGATGGAGCCACAACAGGTGATGCACTAACGAGCCACCCGGATATAAATATGATTTCTTTTACAGGATCAACTAGAGCAGGAGCTTTAATTTCTCAGAATGCTGCTAAAGACTTTAAAAGAGTGAGTTTAGAATTAGGAGGAAAAGGTGCTAATATTATTTTTAAGGATGCTGATCCTGGAGCAATTGAAAGAGGTGCGTTAAGATGTTTTAGAAATTCAGGTCAATCATGTAATGCTCCTACAAGAATGCTTGTAGAGAAATCTATGTATAGTGATGCAATAGAAAGATTGAAAAAATATACAGAAAATTTTGAGGTAGGTGACCCTAAAAAAGAAGGAGAGCATATAGGCCCAGTGATTTCTGAAACTCAATATAATAAAATTCAAACTTTAATTAAAAAGGGAATAAATGAAGGTGCTAAATTAGTTGCAGGTGGACCAGGTAAACCACCAGGACTAGACAAAGGCTATTTTGTTAAACCCACTGTATTTGCAGATGTAAATAATAATATGGAAGTCGCAAGAACAGAAATTTTTGGACCAGTATTATCGGTAATTCCATTTGAAACCGAAGAAGAAGCAATTGAAATTGCCAATGACACACCTTATGGATTAACAAACTATATTCAAACTAAAGACTCAGAAAAAGTAAAAAGAGTTGCGAGAAAGCTGAGATCAGGAATGGTTGATGTAAATGGAGCTGGTATTGCAGTTGATGCTCCGTTTGGAGGTTTTAAACATTCAGGAATTGGTAGAGAAGCAGGTGAACATGGCCTTGAGGAATTTTTGGAAGTAAAATCTGTGGGTGGATGGAGTTAATTTAGAAGAGATTGTTTTTTTAAACCATCTAAAAACTTTAAACACTTTTTTAATTCATTTAGTTCAATAAATTCATCTACTTTGTGAGCTTGTTCAATTGAGCCTGGACCACATACAACTGTACTCATACCAATTTCCTGAAATAATCCTGCCTCTGTTCCAAAAGACACAACTTCTCTTGAATTATCACCAGTTAGACTTGAGACTAGCTCACAAGCCTCAGATTTTTCAACTCGATCGAATCCTGTTACTTCACCTATTATTTCTTTTCTAATATTTGATTTAGAAAAAACTTTTTTCATTTCTGGCAAAAGAATATCATTCGCATATTCATCAATTTTTTTATTTAAAAAAACACCATCTTCTTTAACAACTGGTCTCGTTTCCCAATTAATATGACACTTATCAGCTATAACATTATGAGCAATACCTCCAAATATTCCTCCTACTTGTAAAGTTGAAAAAGGTGGATCAAATATAGAATCTTTTGGTGCTCTTTTTTTGAGTTCATTTCTTAATTCAATTAATTTTGATGCGTATCTTGCCGCAAATTCAACAGCACTAACACCTTTATGAGGAGCAGAGCTGTGTCCTGCTAAACCCTCAAAATAGGTTGTATATTCATAACAACCTTTGTGAGCATCTATGATTTTCATTTTAGTAGGTTCACCAATAATACAAATTCCATTTTGAATATTTCTTTTTTGAAGTTCTTTGATTAAAATTGGAGCTCCTAAACATGCTGTCTCTTCATCAAAGGTAAATGAAAAATGGATATCTCTATTTAAATTTATTTTTGCATAAATTGGAGCAAAAGCTAAAGTGCATGCTATAAAACCTTTCATGTCACAAGAACCTCTACCATAAAGTTTGTCATCCTTAATTGTTGCTTTAAAAGGATCGGTACTCCAACTTTTAGAGACAGGAACTGTATCTGTATGACCAGATAAAATTATTGGTTTAGCACCATTAGATTTTTTTGCTTTAATAGTCGCAAAAAGATTTACTCTTTTTTTTTCATTATCAAATGTCTTAAAAGATGTTGCTCCAAGTTTATTTAGTAAATTTTCACAATAATTAATTAATTCACTATTATCTTCTCCTGAAATAGTCCTAAAACCAATTAGATCTGATAAAATTTTTACAGAATTATTATATAATTCTTCTAAATTAATATCTGTACTCATAACCAATAATTAATATAAATACTGCATTTATGAAAGAAGAAATAACATACGATATTTTTGATAAAGTTGATATTAGAGTTGGAACAGTGGTTTCAGTTAAGAAAAATGAAAAAGCTAGAAAACCCTCATTAGTTGTTGAAGTAGATTTTGGAGAAGAAATTGGTATTAAGCAATCATCAGCACAGATTACTCATTACTACAATGAAGAAAATTTAAAAGGCAAACAAGTTATAGGTGTTTGCAATTTTGCTGAAAAAAATATTGCTGGAGTAGTTTCACAAGTTTTGATTTTAGGTTCAATTGATAAAGAAGGAAAAGTAATCTTAGTACATCCATCTCAAAAATCTGAAAATGGTCTTCCTATAGCCTAATTTCATGCACCCTGAAATCTTATCAATGGCTTTGTTTTGGATAGTAGCAGCTTATACCCCAGGTCCAAACAATGTAATAGCTTCTTATTCAGGTTTTAATTTTGGTATAAAAAAAACATTACCACATATTTTTGGAGTTACATTAGGATTTACTTTTCTGATTTTTCTATTGACAATTGGTTTAGTTAATGTCTTCAAAATATTTCCTATTATTCAAGTTTCTTTAAAATATTTAGGAAGTATATTTTTAGTTTACTTAGCTTATAAAATTTATTTTTCTAAGATAGATAGTGAGAAAAAAAATGAAAACCCAGTTAAGTTTATTGAGACATTTCTTTTCCAATTCTTAAATCCTAAAGGTGTATTAATTGGTATAATTATTGTATCAACTTATGTCGAACATGGAGAGAACTATTTAAAATATGCGACACAAGTTATTCTTTTTGCATTCTTAGTTTCTTTAAGCAGCATTACTTTTTGGACATTTGTAGGTAAATATCTTAGGAAATTTGCGACAAATGAGAAATTTATTAAATACTTTAATTGTGTTATGTCACTGCTTCTTATTTTAAGCATAATTACTTTTTATATATAATACATGAAACCAGGTACAAAAAATTCATACAATTCATTAGCAGATATAAAGATTAATAATAAAGATTTTAAATTTTTTTCTTTATCTAAAGCTGAGACTAATGGCCTAGATGGTATATCAAAGCTACCCAAATCCCTTAAGGTATTACTTGAAAATCTTTTAAGATATGAAGATGATTTGTCAGTTACTAAAAATCAAATTGAATCAATAAAAAATTGGCTAAAAGAAAAAAAATCTAAAACTGAAATAGCATACAGACCAGCTAGAGTTTTACTTCAAGACTATACTGGAATACCTGCAGTAGCAGATCTTGCTGCTATGCGAGAAGCTGTTAAGGACAAAAATAAAGATCCAAATACAATTAACCCTCTTTCAGCTGTAGACCTTGTTATTGACCACTCGGTACAAGTAGACCAATCTGCAAAAGCAGACTCTTTTGATAAAAATGTTGAAATTGAATTTAATAGAAATGGAGAACGATACTCTTTTCTTAAATGGGGACAACAGGCATTTAATAACTTTAGAATAGTTCCACCAGGAACGGGGATTTGTCATCAAGTTAATCTTGAATATCTTTCAAAAGTTGTTTGGTCAGATGAGCACGAAGGTCAAAATTATTTATTTCCTGATACACTTGTTGGTACAGATAGTCATACAACAATGGTTAATGGCTTGTCTGTTTTAGGATGGGGTGTTGGAGGTATAGAAGCAGAAGCAGGAATGTTAGGTCAGCCAATATCTATGTTAATTCCAGAAGTTATTGGTTTTGAAGTAAAAAATAAAATGCCTGAGGGCACTACAGCTACCGACTTAGTTTTAACAGTTGTTAAGATGTTAAGAGATAAGGGTGTTGTTGGGAAATTTGTAGAGTTTTATGGTGATGGTTTGAAGAATTTAACTCTAGCTGATCGAGCAACAATAGCAAATATGGCTCCAGAGTATGGTGCAACTTGTGGATTTTTTCCAATTGATGATGAGACTTTAAAATATTTAAAATTTTCTGGAAGAGATCAGTCTACAGTAAAAATAGTGGAGGAGTATGCAAAAGCTCAAGGATTATGGGCGAGTGATGATATTGAATTTACAGACACTTTAACTCTGGATATGTCTACAATAGTACCTACAATTTCTGGACCAAAAAGACCTCAAGACAAAGTTTTGCTAACTGATGCATCAACAAGCTTTAAAAAAAGTTTTAAAGAAATAACTAATAAAAAGGATTTCTCAATAGCTAAAGTTCCTAATACTGATTTTGAAATAAAAGATGGATCTATTCTAATTGCAGCAATTACATCTTGCACAAATACTTCAAATCCAAACGTCCTTATAGGAGCAGGTTTGCTTGCAAAAAAAGCTGTAGAGCTTGGTCTTGATGTAAAACCTTGGGTAAAAACTTCGTTAGCTCCAGGGTCTCAAGTGGTTACAGATTATTTAGCCAAAGCAGGCTTAAACATTTATTTAGACAAATTAGGTTTTAACTTGGTTGGTTATGGCTGCACTACATGCATTGGAAATTCTGGTCCATTGGCAGATAATATAGTTGAAGCTATCCAAAAAGAAGACATTTACGGTGTTTCAGTCTTATCTGGAAATAGAAATTTTGAAGGAAGAATTTCTCCTCATATTAAAGCAAATTATTTAGCGTCTCCTCCTTTAGTAGTTGCTTATGCTTTAGCGGGACATATGGAATTTGATTTGTACAAAGACTCTTTTGGAAAAGATAAAAATGGAAATGATATTTTTATGAAAGATATTTGGCCGACTAATAAAGAAATAGAAGAAACTCTTAAATCATCTTTAAACGCTGAAATGTTTGTTAAAAGATACTCAAATGTTTCTGAAGGACCAAAACAGTGGCAAGAAATCAAAACAGAAAAAACTAGCATTTATAATTGGGAAGAAAATTCTACCTATGTAAAAAAACCTCCTTTTTTTGACAACCTTCCAGATGAACCAGAGGGTTTTCAAGAAATTAAAGATGCTAGACCATTACTGATCTTAGGTGATATGGTCACAACAGATCACATTTCACCCGCTGGAAATATTCAGAAAGAAAGCCCTACTGGTGAATATTTTATGAAACATCAAATATTACCCAAAGATTATAATTCCTATGGTTCAAGAAGAGGTAATCATGAAGTTATGATGAGAGGAACTTTTGCTAATATAAGAATTAGGAATGAAATGGCCCCAGGTACAGAGGGGGGTTTTACTAAGCTGTACCCTGAAGATAAAGTAATGCCAATTTATGATGCAGTTGTGGAATATAAAAAAAGAGGAACAGACCTAGTAGTTATTGGAGGCAAAGAGTATGGAACTGGTTCTTCTAGAGATTGGGCTGCTAAAGGAACAAAACTATTAGGAGTAAAAACTGTAATTGCTGAAAGCTTTGAAAGAATTCATAGATCAAATTTGATTGGTATGGGTATTTTACCATTACAATTTATTGATAATATAGATAGAAAAAAACTTAATTTAATTGGATCTGAGTTAATAAGTGTAATGGAAATTGAAAATGGAATTAAGCCCTCTGATAAGATTAAGGTTGAAATAAAGTATGCCTCAGGAGAAATCAAAAAGATTCAAACATTATGTAGGATCGATACTAAAAATGAATTAGAGTATTATAAAAACGGAGGCATATTGCAATATGTCCTTAGAAATATGATTTAAATATGGATGAAGAAATCTCAATAATTGATAGCAATACTAGAAATCAAAAAATTAAAGATTTTTTTATAAATAATAAAAAAATATTAGCAACAATTACTATTTTTTTAATATTTTCAATATTAAGTTTTTACATATATCAAATTTATAAAAACCAACATAAAGAGAGCATTTCTAATAGATATAATAGTGCAATAATTGAACATAAGAACGGTGATGACTCTAAAATTATCTCTGAGATGAAAGAAATTATTGAGGACAAAAACAGCACATATTCTCCTTTAGCGCTTTATTATTTGATCGACGAAAATTTGATAAAAGACAAAAATGAAATTAATTATTTATTTGATGTTCTTATAAATAAAACTTCCTTAGATTATGAAATTAAAAATCTTATAATATATAAAAAGGCTCTTTTTAATGCTGATACGACTAATGAAAATGAATTATTGAATATATTGAACCCCATCATTAATTCAAAAAGCATTTGGAAGTCACATGGATTATATTTATTGGCAGAATATTTTTATTCAAAAAATGAAAAACAAAAGTCAAAAGAATTTTTTAATCAAATACTAAATACAAAAAATGCTAACACAGACATAATAAAAGAAACCCAAAAAAGATTAAACCGAGATCTTAGTGAATAAACTATTAATATTTATCTTAATTTCTTTTCTTTTAAACAATTGTTCATTAAACAAGAATTCAAAACTATGGAATGAGAAAGAAAAAATTGAAAATGAAAACAAGAATTTAAAAAAAATTCTTGTTGAGAAAAAAAATGTAGTGAGTGAGTTAAATGCTTCATTAAAATTAGACTTGTCTAAAAGTCAAAATAATAAAAAAACTCAAAATAAACTCAATAACTTTGGATCACTGGAATATGAAGGACATTTTAATAAAATTGCAACTCATAAATTTTCAAAATTTGAAAATTTTGCGCAATCTAATTTTGAACCATTATTTTTAGATGATGGTCTAATATTTTTTAATAAAAAAGGAGACATCATAAGAATTGATGAAAATAAAAAAATTTCTTGGAAAAAAAATTATTATTCTAAAAATGAAAAAAAATTAAATCCAATTTTGTCATTTTCTTTGGTAAACAATAATCTTATAGTAGCTGATAACGTTTCAAAAATCTTTTCAATTAATAGCGATTCAGGAGATTTAATATGGTCTAATAAAAGTGATTACCCATTTAATTCAGAAATAAAAATTAATGACAACAAATTTTTTGTAGTTGATTACAAAAATATTTTAAGATGTTTTTATTTAAATGATGGTTCTGAATGTTGGAATGTACAGACAGAAGACTCTTTTACTGTTTCAAAATCAAAATTTTCGCTAATAATTAAAGATAACTTAGTTGTTTTTAACAACTCAATAGGGGATATTACAGCAGTTGACATATCCTCTGGATTAATACAATGGCAACTTCCAACTCAAAAAAGTACTATTGCTAATCAGACGTATAATTTTAACTACTCAAAATTAATAAGCGATGGTAATTCAATTTTTTTTTCTAATAATAAAGATCAATTTTATTCAGTTGATTTAAAAACTGGAACAACTAATTGGATCAATAAAATTAATTCTATTTTAACACCTATTATAATTGATGATTTTATTTTTACCGTTTCGAATAGTGGACATCTTTTCACTCTTCAAAACAAACAAGGTAATATAATTAAGATTAACAATCTTTATAAAAATTTTGATCAAAAAAAAAGAAAGAATTTAAAACCAACAGGTTTTTCTATTGGTAGTAATAAACTTTATCTAAGTAATTCAGATGGAAGTTTAATAATAATAAATTTAAATTCAGGAGATATGTTAAAAGCTGAAAAAGTTGCTCGAAACTTCATATCGAAACCTTACATTCAAGGTGGAAATTTATTTGTTGTTAAAAATGGATCTATAATTCAATATGATTAAATATGTTTTTAAGATTCTTAGAAAAAATTGGAAGAAAAAAAGTTGTTCTAGATAGAGGACCCTCCCATCCTAGATATGCTGAAGCTAAACCATGGATGAATAGGTACTATGTTCTTTTGAGACATAGACCAAAATGGTTTCCCTTTAACATCTTGATCCATGAAATGTTGGCTGATGATCATGGAGACGGAGTTCATAATCATACATTTCCTTATATTACAATAATATTAAGAGGAGGTTATTGGGAAACTTTGACCACAGGAAAATTTTGGAGACCACCAGGATACATTGGTTTTAGGTCAGCTAATAATTTACATAGAGTTGATTTAAAACCTGGTACGAAGCCTTTAACTATATTTATTTCAGGTCCTTTTGGATTGAGACGTGGACCAAGATCAGAGTACGGAATAGATTTTAAAACAAAAAAATGAATTTAAACAAATTATTTTTAAATCATTGTGAAGATAAGCAATATGAAATTAATCAAAATCAAATTGATATAATAGATAAACTTAAGGATTTCTATTTAAATAATTTTAATCAAAATTTTCTAAAAAAATTTTTTAAAAAAGAGAAGAGCAAATTAGGATTCTACTTAGTTGGAGATGTAGGAGTTGGTAAAACGATGATTCTTAATTTTTTTTTTAAAACATTAAAGGAAAAAAAATTGAGACTTCATTTTAATGAATTTATGATAAAATTTCATAATCATATTTTTGAAAATAAAGATAAGGAAAATGGAATAAAAAATTTTGTAAAAGATTTAAGTAAAAAAACCGAAATTCTTTACTTTGATGAATTTCAAGTCACTAATATCGTTGATGCAATGATTTTAGGAAGATTGTTTGAAAAGATATTTGAGGAAAATATTAAAGTTATTTTTTCGTCAAATATATTTATAAAAGACCTTTATAAAGATGGTTTGCAAAGAGATCAATTTATTCCATTTATTAAAATTTTAGAAAATTATTGTTTTCAGAAAGAATTGTTAATTGATGAAGATTATCGCTCAAGTAAAAATGTTAATTTAGAAAGATTTTTATCTCCAATTGATAAATCAACAAATTTTATATTTAATAAATATTTTAGAAAAGTTACCAAGAATAAAAAAAAGTTACTTAAAATTTTGGAAATAAAAGGACGCCAAATAAGATTAGAAAATTTTTATGATGGAGTTATAAAATTTAACTTTGATGAATTATTTAATAAAAATCTGGGATCTGAGGATTATATAGCAATCGCTGATGTTAGTGACTTTATCTTTATTATAAATTTACCTAAATTTGATCAAAATAATTCCAATCAACAACAAAGATTTATTACTTTTATTGATATTGTTTATGAAAAAAGAATTCCATTAATGATTACCTCTGAGGAGAATTTAGATTTTTTAGGATCATCGAATAATTTGAATGAACCATTTAAAAGAACAACCAGTCGATTATATGAACTAACTTCAAAGAATTATTCATAAAAAATGAGACAAGAATTTTTTAATTATCAAGTCAATACAAATGGCCAACAGCTTTATGAATTCACTTCGGAAATAGTTCAATGGGTAAATAAAAATAAATTTAAAAATGGTATTCTAAATTTAAATATTCAACATACTAGCGCATCGTTAATTGTTCAAGAAAATGCAGATCCAGATGTACAAACAGATTTAGTAAATTATTTTAATAAACTTGTTCCAATGGATAAATCTCTTTATATTCATACCACAGAAGGTAAAGATGATATGCCAGCTCATATTAAATCTTCTTTAACAAATAATCAGATAACTTTAAGTGTTAAAAATAGCGAAATTATACTTGGAACATGGCAGGGATTATATCTTTTTGAACATAGATTAGATCCTCAAATAAGAAAAATTTTATTCCATTTTTTAGGTGATTAAAATTTTTATCGGTATGGATCGTAAGCCCACTGTAATATTGCTTGTCTTTGTCTCTTTCTACATCCTAAGTCACCTTTTTCACAATTTTTTTCTATTGCCAAAACGTGTCTTCTAAAGTTTTTCCATCTTTTAATTTGGATTTCGTCTATATGAGGAATTCTTCTTCCATTAGTATATCTACAATACCATTGAAACCAACCCAGAGGATCCTCTTTGAAAATCCATCCTTTTTCAATCCAGTGTTCTCTTGATAATCCTGATACCACTTTAAATCTATTGAGATTAACATCAAAAGTTTTGCTAATTTTTACATTTTTAAACCATATTTTTGGATATTCTTTTACATTTAATCCAAAATAAGACCCTCCAAACACTCCTAACTCCATCATTCTTTTTGGTGTTAATTCTGGTTTAAAAATTTTATAAAAATCTAGATTATCGACTTTCTTTTTTAAAATTTTTTTCATTAAAATACAATTTTATTGATTTATTAATTTTTGATACATTTCCTTGTCTGTATCCCCCTCACATCCAATTAGTAAAACATTTGAATTTTTATTTAGTTGCATTTTTTCTTTTATTTTCTCATTTTCACAACTTGAAATTAAACTTATTACTCCTGGTGTTGAGTTTTCTCCTGCAATAATTTTTTCATCACTAAAGTTTGCATTTCCAAGTAATTTCATAGTTTTTGCAATATCATCATCTGGTAAACTAATACAATATTTAACTGAATTTTTTAAGATTTCCCATGGGACCAAAGATACTTCTCCACAAGACATTCCACCCATTAAACTTTCTCTTATAATGTCAATTTTTTCTATTTTGCCTGTTCTAATGCTTTCCAAAACACATGCTGCACTATCAGGTTCTACAACTACAGTTATTGGTATATTTTTAAGATATCTTGCAACACCAGCAATCATTGCTCCAGCCATACCACCCACACCTGCTTGTAAAATTATGTGAGAAATTTTGTTATGATCAAGCTGGTCAACAATTTCTTTCATCATAACCGCATATCCAGCCATAGTATATTTTGGAACAGTAATATATTCTTTCCAAGCAACATCTTGAATTATCTGCCAATTATTTTTGGTTGATTGTTTAATACATTCAATTAATGAACTTTCATAATTACCTTTTACTTTAATTACATCTGCGCCAAGATCAGACATCACTTTACCTCTAGCATCGGTAACGTATTCACTAATAAAAATTTTGCATTTAAGACCTAGTCTTTTAGCACCCCATGCTACTGACCTTCCATGATTACCTGCAGTCGCTGTTGCAATTATAATATTTTTATTTCCTTTTGTAACTTTTTCTACAGCGTAGGCTCCGCCAAGAGCCTTGAAAGACTTTAGATCAAAACGTTTACTCTCATCTTTATAAAAAATTTTATTAAGATTTAATTCTTTGGAGAGTTTATTCAATTCTATCAAAGGTGTTGGAGAGTATCCTTTCCAATTAGATATTTTTGTATAAGCATCATCAATATCTTCTTTGGATAATGAATCTAAAATTTGATTTTTGTCAAAAGAGAATTTTTGGTTTTCAAGAAATTCAGTAAGTTTCCATAAATGACCATTAGATAAGATTGACATATCTTAGCAGTCTAACGTATTATCTCGTTCCCACCTAGTAATAGCTTTTGTTTTGTCAAAATTTTCTTTTTGTTTAAATTGGTTAATTTCAGAATTTTTAAGTTTAATATAACTATTAATTACCTCTTTACCAAAAGCATCATTTATATCTTTATTATTTTTAAGTTTTTCAAGTGATTGATCCAACTCATTTGGAAGCTTCGGAAGATTAGGATATTTTTTATGATCCTCATACATATTACAGTCTAATGGTTTTCCTGGATCAATCTTATTTTTTAAACCATCTAAACCTGCAGCTAATACACTAGCTTGTAACAAATATGGATTTGCAGAGCCATCCATTAACCTTAATTCAAATCTACCAGGATCTGGAATTCTAATCATGTGCGTTCTATTGTTGCCAGTATAGGAAATACTACTAGGTGACCATGATGCTCCAGATTTAGTTGGAGGAGCATTTATTCTTCGATAACTATTTATTGTTGGATTAAAAAAAGCCGATAATGAAGATGCATTCTTTATTACGCCTCCAAGAAAATTATAAGCCATTTTACTCAAACCTAAATTATTAGATTTATCTAAAAACTTATTTTTTTTACCATCCCAAACTGAGATGTGGGCATGACACCCATTGCCAGTTAAATTTTCAAAAGGTTTTGGCATAAACGTTGCTCTTAATCCATGTTTTTCTGCAATCGTCTTTACCATAAATTTAAAGAAAGTATGTCTATCTGCTGTAACTAAACAGTCATCATAATCCCAATTCATTTCAAATTGACCATTAGCATCTTCATGATCATTTTGATAAGGACCCCATCCCATTTCAATCATGCAATCACAAATTTCTTTAATTAGATCATATCTTCTCATTAAAGCTGATTGATCGTAACAAGGTTTTGACTGAGTATCTCTGGGGTCAGCTATAGAATTACCATCTGTTGAAATGAGAAAATATTCACATTCAACACCAGATTTCATCTGAAGTCCCTTTTTTTTAAGTTTTTTAATTTGATTTTTTAGCATTACTCTTGGTGATGCTTCCACAGGCTTTCCATTCATCCAAAGATCGGATGCTAACCAACCAACTTCTTTATTCCATGGTAATTGAATCAAACTATCAGGATCTGGAATACCAAACATATCAGAGTCAGCAGGTGACATATCTAACCAAGCAGCAAATCCAGCAAATCCTGCTCCAGCTTCTTGCATTTCTTTTATAGCTCTTGTAGGAACTAATTTTGATCTTAATACTCCAAATAAGTCAACAAAGCTGATTAAAAAGTATTTTATTTTTTTTTCTTTTGCGATTTTAAATAAGTTTTTTGACATAAATTAAATTAACATAGTTACTTAAAAAAAGAAAAAATTGTTTCTCTATAATATATAAGGTTCACTACAATAATTATTATTATAGCTAAAATAACTCCATACTTCGATTTTGGAAAAGCAACACCTCGCATTTTGCTAGGTCTTAATTCTTTATTTTTTTCTTCTTCTTGCATTTTATGATTGAAAATTAAAAAGGGCGCTACATTTGAGTAGCGCCCAAATTTTAGTTTAAATTACCATTCGGTAATATTGCTTTTATGATCGTTGGTTCCATGTCTTTTCCTAGATAATCTTTCAAGTTCTTCTCTTTCAGATTTATCTGTAATGACACTCCATCCAATCCATACAGCAATCAACAATAGGACTAGTAAAAATTCACTAGATCCTGCTCCAGGATAAACCGATCCAGCAACCTCTTCTGCAGGTTTATTTAGATGATCTATCCAGTTTGTAACTGTAGCCATATATTATCTCCTTTACCTGGTTGCTGATGAAACTGCTTTTTCATCACTTTTAGCAGATTCCATCATTTCGTAGTCTAGTCCTGCTATCTCAACTTCTCGTGGGATTCTTAATTTACCCATGCCGTTAAGAACTCTAGCAATTATATATCCTGGTATAAGACCTAGAACTAAGAACATTATTATTGCTCCTATAAATTGACCTAATGGATTAATTGTTGCGTAAGTTGATCCATCAAACATAGCTCCAACGCTATAACCAGATGCAGGATAACCGTTTAGAACAAAACCACAGATTACAAGTCCAATAAAACCAGCATAACCATGTACAGCTACTGCTCCAACCGCATCATCGATTTTGAACTTTCGTTCAACCCAATAATGAAGTTTGTAGGAAATCACAACACCAATCATACCAATAATCAAAGCTTGAATTGGATGATATAAGTCATTTCCGGCTGATGCACATATTATACCTGCTAGACCACTTGAGTAAGTCCAGAAAGGATCACCTTTTGCAATAACATATCCAGCCAACAATCCACCTGATAACGACATTAAGAAATTCATAGTTATTCCACTTAATGTAGTAGGCGTTAAATAGATATTAGTTGCTGTCCAGAATGTTATTCCTTCCATTCCATACTCAGGCCCAAGGTCATATATTGGAACATTACAAGCTGCATAAAATCCCCAGAAACCAGTATAAATTAAAAATAATCCAATAGTAACTAACCAAGGATTTCGTGGTCCTATATTTCTTGGTTCACCACTTGATGAGAATTTTCCAATTCTTGGTCCGAGAACCATTAAAACACCTAGTGCAAATCCACCTGCTATTGCGTGAATTACACCTGACGCATAAGCATCATGATATCCTAGAATTTTAAGCATCCATCCATCAAAGTGCCATCCCCAAGAAGCATCTATGCTCCAGAAAACAGATCCAATCGCAATTGCTAAAATTCCAAATGCAAAAGTTGTTATTCTTTCGATGATAGCCCCAGAAACTATAGAAGCAGCTGTCCATGAAAATAATAAGAACGCTGCCCAGAAAACACCCATTATATGGTCGTTAAGATTAACCGCCATAAGAGCATTAGTTGGATTGGCGAGATCATTTCCTCCAAATCCCCCACCTAAAACTAGCCCGGTACTTTCTGTCATTATTGATGGAGCTATTCCTGGTCCTGTTGGAAAAGCCCAATAAATCCACCAACCAAATAAAAACCAAGTTACTGTTACCAATGGAATCAGCATTGTATTTTTCATAAGGGTATGTTGATGGTGTTTGTATCTTGATGCACCGACTTCATACATACAGAATCCGACGTGAATTAAAAACATCAGAACCACTGTTACCCAGTAGTAAAATTCTGTAAATATAGTAGTAAGAGCACCTAACTGATCAGTCATATTCTTTCTCCATATTAGTTTTCAAAAGCCTATTAAATTTTCTAAGGTGTGACAAACGAAACAACTACAAAAAAACCTAATATAAACATCAGGTTTTTAAAAAAAAACAACTTTAGATTGTAGAATTAGAATTTTAGATAAGCTTTTTTTAAATCTACAAGAGGATGTTTTGGAGACATTTGAAATTTAACTAGTAACTCTCTAGCAATCATATCTCTATCCTGCTGATTTTCTGGTAACTTTATTGACTTTGGAATTGTAACCCAACCATTTGCATTTCTACAAAACACCGCAGGTTTTCCCTCTTCATAACCCATATGAACATCTTCTAACCAGTTGAGATCATCCCAACCCATAGCTTCTACATATTTTTTAAGGAATGGAGTTATTTTTTTATAATCTGGGAGTAAATTTACATCATATCGATAACCAATATGTTGGCCAATTAACTTTTCTCTAGCTGTTTCCTTAAAAGTACCAAGTTTCATTTTCTTTTCTTTTTTTGATTTACTTTTAATTTTATTATTTTTTTTCTTAGGCATAATTATCTTTTATATTTTATGATAGTTATCAACCCCAACTGTATAGTTTGTTCCAGCTAATGGTACTTTTGCTAAAGCAGAAGCTTCTGATGTTAATGCAGCTAAATCTTCTGGCTCTAAAGAATGAATATTAGTTTTTCCACAAGCTCTAGCTAAAAGTTGCGCTTCTAAAGTCATTGAATGTAAATAATTATATACTCTTAAAGCTGCATCATCAGGATTTAATCTTGCTCTTAATTTTGGATCTTGAGTAGCAACACCTACTGGACATCTTCCTGTATGACAGTGGTAACATTCTCCAGCTTTTACTCCCATCTCTTTTTCAAAATTTGCTTCAGGAATATCTTTGTTACAATTTAATGCAATCATTGAACCAGTTCCGATTGCAATTGCGTCAGCACCTAGAGCTAAAGCTTTTGCCATATCAGCGCCATCTCTTACTCCACCAGCATAAATTAAAGTAACTTTTCCAGTTTTACCAACATCATCTAAAGCTCTTCTAGCTTCTCTGATGGCAGCTATTCCAGGAATACCAGTATTTGCTGCAGCTATGTGAGGACCAGCTCCGGTAGAACCTTCCATTCCATCTAAATAAATAGAGTCAGGATCACACTTAGCCGCCATACGCACATCATCATAAACTTTTGAAGCACCAAGTTTTAGTTGGATAGGCACTCTATTTTTAGTCAATTGTCTTAATTCTTCTACTTTTAAAGCTAGATCATCTGGACCTAACCAATCAGGGTGTCTTGCTGGAGATCTTTGGTCAATACCAGAAGGTAATGATCTCATTTCAGCGACTTGGTCAGTTACTTTCTGACCCATTAAATGTCCTCCCATCCCAACTTTTTGTCCTTGTCCAATAAATACTTCTATTCCATCAGCTAGTTGAGCGTGATGAGGGTTAAAGCCATACCTTGATTGAATACATTGATAAAACCATTTTTCAGAATATCTTCTCTCATCAGGTATCATTCCACCTTCACCTGAACAAGTTGCACTTCCTGCCATCGTTGCTCCTCTAGCTAAAGCAGTTTTAGCTTCATAAGAAAGAGCACCAAAACTCATTCCAGTAATATATACAGGAATATCTAATTCAATCGGATTCTCACATCTTGGACCAATTATAGTTTTAGTTTCACATTTTTCTCTATAACCCTCAATAACAAACCTAGTTAGTGTACCAGGCAAGAAAACTAAATCATCAAAAGTTGGAATTTTTTTCATCAATGCCATACCACGCATTCTGTATCTTCCTAATTGTGCTTTAATATGAATGTCGTCTATAACTTCTGGAGTAAAAATAGCATTATGACCTAATAAACTCTTATTTCTTTTTCCCTCTTCATGTGCATGGACATCAGCTTTTCCACCAACTCCTTTACCATTAGATTTTTTTTTCTTTTTTCTTTTTGCCATTAGATAGCTCCTTTTTTTTCAGTTGGTTCTAAGTTGTCATAATTCCAAAGTTTTTTACCAGCTACAATTTTCTTCATTTTACTCACATCAAAATTTTCACCTATTTCAGCAACTTTTAATTTTCTTTTTAACCAATCTTGATCATTTTTTGTTAATTCTGAGTCTACAGCATCACTACCATACGAACCAATTTGTCCACCTATGAAAATTGTCCCATCATACATTGAGTCACCTAAATTAATTCCTACGTCTCCTAGTATAATAATTCTTCCTCTTTGCATCATAAATCCAGTGAATGCTCCTGCATCACCACCAATTATAATTGTTCCACCTTTCATGTCTATCCCAGTTCTTGCACCAACACTTCCTTTACAAATTAAATCACCACCTCTGATTGCAGCTCCAAAACATGATCCAGCATTTTTTTCAATTACAACTTTTCCAGCCATTAAGTTTTCTGCACATGACCATCCAACTCTTCCATTAATTCTAACAGTAGGACCGTCACATGATCCCATTCCGAAATAACCTAAACTTCCTTCAAAAATTAAATTTAATTTATTCAAAATACCAACACCTAAACTATGTTTTCCTTGAGGGTTTTTAATTACGATCGTTCCAAAGCCCTGACTCATTAAATTATCTATTTCTTTATTAGCTTCAGCTGCTGTCATATCTTTAACATCGAGATTAGTTCTTTTGTTAAAATCAACATCATAAGTACCAAAGTAATAAAAATTTTCTGCTTCGTCGGGATTAAAGAATTTTTGTTGAGTTCTTCCTGTTAAAACTTCTGTATGCATACCCATAGCTTGGGCTTTTGTTTTTTTTTCGGTACTCTTTAAATTTGCCATACTTTTACCTCTCCATCAAAAGGATCATAAGTATCTATTTCTTGTGGTAAAATTGATCTAATAGCTATTTCTTCTGATCCCATAGCAACCAAGTCATCAGATTCATATAATACTAAAGGTTTTGCAGCCATCGTATCTTTTGCCATACCTAAAGAGTCTTTTGTAGCCACAAAGTAGGTAAATACTCCATCTAAGCCTGCTAAAGATTCTTTCATTCCTTCCTCTAATGATGCACCGTCTCTCATTTTTTCAGCCAAATAAACTGCAATTAATTCTGAATCACATTCAGACATAAATCTCATGCCTTTATTTTCCAAAGATCTTCTATTGTTCCAGTAATTTGTTAATTGACCGTTATGAACTACAGAAACATCACTGAAAGGATAACCCCAAAAAGGGTGCGCAGATTTAATATCTACACCTGACTCAGTTGCCATCCTTGCGTGTCCAATAGCATGTGTTCCTACAACTTTATCTAAATTATATCTATCACAAACCATCTTAGCATTCCCTAGATCTTTAATTACCTCTAAAGACTTACCCATAGAAAGAATTTCTACACCAGGAATACTCTCAATTTTTTGTGAAAAACTTAATAAATCTTTTTTATCATATTCTATTTCATATCTCAAAGAGTAGGGAAGTATTCTATCTTGTTTAATAATTTTAGCTCCTAATTCTAAAAGATAATTATCAACAACTTTTTTTCTTTCATCATAAACAGATACGTCCTCTGATACCGATGTACTTCCTTCTCCAACATTTTCACCTACTTTAAAACGCATGATGAAATTTTTACCATCTGTATCACCATATAAAGCATAACCAGTTGAGTCTTCTCCTCTGTGTTTAAGAGCTTGCAACATCCCTTGAAGCTCATGCCCTACTTTTGAAGATTTACCTCTATGTATTAATCCTGCTATTCCGCACATATTTTCTCTCTTTTATTTTATTATGGTAGACAATCAAGATATGTATCTAGATCCCATTGAGTTGTAGCACCTAAAAATCTTTCCCATTCATCATTTTTATACCAATGGAATACTTTATACATCTCATCAGGCATTGCAGACTTGATTACTTCGTCTTCAGCTAATCTTTCTAAAGCTTCACCTAAACTCAAAGGAAGTTTTTTCACATCTTTTCCTGCTTTTTGAGCTTCATAAATATTTCGAGACTCTGGTGCAGCAGGTTTCATTTTTTTACTGATACCTTCATCACAAGCTTTTAATAAAGCGGCTCCTAACAAATATGGATTATGCATTGAGTCTACTGATCTATATTCAAATCTTCCTGGAGCTGAAACTCTTAGTCCACAGGTTCTATTTTGATAACCCCAATCTGCATAAACTGGAGCCCAAAAACCTTGATCCCACAGTCTTCTGTATGAATTTACAGTTGAAGAACCTAACGCAGTTAAAGCTGGCAAATGTTTCATAATACCTGCAATAGATTGTAAACCTATCTTGCCTGGTAATTGCATATCTTTTGTGTCAGGCATAAAAGTATTTGTACCACCTTCAACATAACCAAAAACTTCCTCAACTCCTGGTAATTTTTTATGTCCAAGTTTATTTGTTTTAACTTTTCCGCCTTTCCATAATGACATATTAGTGTGACATCCACTTGCTGACACTCCCATAAATGGTTTGGTCATGAAACAAGCAATTAAACCATGTTCTCTTGCAACTTGGGCACATATTTGTCTATATGTAGAAAGTCTGTCTGCATTTCTTAAAACATTATCATATGTCCAGTTAAGTTCTAATTGACCAGGTGCATCCTCATGATCACCTTGAATCATATCTAAACCCATAGCTTTTGCATATTCTATTACTTTCATAAAGACTGGTCTTAAAGACTCGAATTGATCAATATGATAGCAAAAGGGTTTTGAAAAACCTTTTCCTGTTGGTGTACCATCTTCATTTTTAGTAAGCCACATCATTTCTGGCTCTGTTCCAACTCTCAATTCGAGACCATGTTTTTTTTGAAATTCTTCCATGAAAATTCTTAAATTGCCCCTACAATCTGATGTTAAATGACCACCTGGATTTTTTCTTTCTTCTCTATTTCTAAAACAAGTTACAAAAACCCTTCCTACTCTTTTATCCCACGGCAATTGACAGAATGTTTCTGGATCTGGAATACCTACTAACTCCATAGCTTCAGGTCCATACCCAATATAATTATTATGACGATCTAAAAATAAATTAGCTGTAGCTCCATAAACTAATTGAAAACCCTTTTCTGCTGTTCTTTCCCAATGATCAGCTGGAATTCCTTTACCTACAACTCTTCCAGTTACAGAAATAAATTGGTAATAAATGTATGTTATTCCTAATTCGTTAATTTTTTCCCTTACATCTTTTACTAGTTTTGCTCTACCCGGTCTGTTAACATGTTTTTCTAAATCAGTCATTGGTCTCCTCTGAGTTTTTATAATTAAAAAGCTAACTGAAAAAAAAATATATGTCTAGATAGATTAAACTAACTCCAAGGGAATGGACTGTTCGAAGTAGGGTGAAGCTCTCCCTTCTCGTAACGGTTGAATCTAAATGGCTTTAATAAATCACTTTCAGTTCCCAAAATTTCTTTTGCTACTAATTCACCTACACCAATCATTTTATATCCATGGTTAGCATCAGCAATCATATAAACGTTTTCTAAAAATCTATCAAAAATAGGAAACGAGTCTGGTGTCATACATCCAAGTCCACCTGATGGACCTTTCCTATATAAATTAGATTTTCCTTCAAATCTTTTTTGACAATGCGCTAATGCTGAACACCACATATCATTAAAAGCTTCTGTTGTTTGATATTCTGGAGATTCAATTCCATAAGGATCAACATTTACTTCATCAAAATGTTTGTCAACAATGTAAGGGGACGTTCCACCTTGAACACCCAAACCCTCAATGTCAGGCTTATAATAAATTCCCCAAATTTTGTCAGTTATTAATTTTTTTGTTTTATCTGAATATAAAGGTGCAGTAGAGTCCACATGAATTACTGGTGGTTGTTTACCATTATTCATTTTTAAAAAATCTGGCTCAACACCAATCACACCCTCTTGCAACATCCAGTATGTCCACATGTCAGTCGTGTGCATTTTTCCATCTTTACCTTTAATTTCAGCAGTTTTTGGAAGTTCAAGCATATTCCAGAAATCTCTAGCCCAAGGACCAGCTCCAATAACTACTTGTTCACAATCTATTGTGCCTTTGTTAGTTTCTACTCCTGTTACAGCTTTACTATTACTACCTCTTTTAAAACCGTTAACTTTAACACCTTTAATTACCTGAACACCGTTTGAAGTGGATTTGTTTTCCAAAGCTCTAATAGAATCTTTATTAAATGCGTATCCACCTTTTTTTTCATGAAGTACTGATGTAATCCCTTGTGCTTGCCAGTCATCAAACATCCCTTTCATGTATTTCATACAATCTTTTTCACCTTCAATAAATTCGGAATCATAACCAATAGCTTTTTGCTGTTCATAAATTGTTGCAACATCTTTATGCATAACTTCTGGTGAAATTTGTAAATATCCAACAGCGTTATATTTAAATGCTTTTGGATCACTTTCCCAAACTGAAACCGAATGAGCCATTAATTCTCTCATTGCTGGTTGAAAATAATTATTTCTTACTACTCCACAAGCTATTCCACTTGCACCCGCGGCAATATCATTTTTTTCTAATACGATTATGTCACCTGGATTTTTATATGTTTCTGAAAGTTTCCAAGCAGTACTTAATCCATGAATTCCTCCACCAATTATTACTACTTTTGCTTTTGTCGGTAATGACATTTTATAACTTTATTTTTCATGTGACTTAAATATATAATTTTTTATATATATAAAAATTATAAGTAAAAAATTATATAACTTTAAAAACTTAGATTTTTAAGTGTTTCAATATATTGATTGAATTCTTGAATAAAAGACACGCTTGGTTTTATATGTTTTTTTCTTTGATCACCTGATGTTTTTTCAAGAAAAAAGAAACCTTTTTCACAAGCTTCATTTATCATTAATGCAGATTTTGGTCGGGAAGTTTTAAATAATTTTGTCTTTAATTCTTCTACTGTAAGAAATTCTTTGTATTTATAAGCATGCATTACCAATAACATCATGTGATAATGAGAAGGAGATTTCCTAAAAAAATAATTACTAGACATATGGGAAAGTTTCATTTGATCTTCCCAAAATTCTAATAAATCTTTAGTTGTTTTTGCCATTATGATCTTACCCTAGTCTTTTTAGGGTCGAAATGAGGGAAAGCTACTACTTTAGCAGAAATTCTTTTTTGATGACCATCAATTTTACCAACTTCAACTTCGGTACCTTCTATTGAGTATTGAGTATCGATTCTACATAAAGCTATATTCTTATTTAAAGTTGCAGATAAACAGCCACTTGTTATTACACCTACTTGAGATCTACCAACATGTACACAATCACCATGTCCAGCTGCTTCTTTACCAATAAGCTCAAGACCTACAAGTTTTTTTTGAGGATTTACCTTTCTCTCTTTCAGAACTTCTTTGCCAATAAAATCCTCATCCTTTGTTTTTAATGGAACAGCAAAACCTATTCCAGCCTCAAAAGGATCCTGTTGACCATCAAATTCATTACCAAATAAAATTAAACCAGCTTCAATTCTAAGTTTATCTAGGGCTGCAAATCCAGCGGGAATTAAACCTTCATCTTTTCCAGCTTTCATAAGTTTATCCCAAATATCAGAGGCATGTTTTGGATGGCACCATACTTCATAACCAAGCTCACCAGTATATCCTGTTCTTGAAACAATTAATGGAATACCTTGGAGGTTTTCAATTCTACAAATAGTAAATCTGAACCATTCTAATTCATCGATAGATGGTTGTGTAGGTGGAGTAAAAATTAGTTTTTTTAATATCTCTCTACTTTTTGGACCTTGTATTGACACGTTACTTATTTGATCTGTTGAATTTTTAACGTTGACTTTAAAGTTTTTCTTTTTAGCTATTTCTTTGAGCCATTCACCTGCATATTCGTCTCCACAAATCCATCTAAAACCAGTTTCACTTAATCTTAATAGTGTCCCATCATCAAACATCATTCCATTTTCATAACACATGGCAGAATAAACAACCTGACCAACAGCAAGTTTCTTTATATTTCTTGTTAGCGTGTAGTTCATTAATTCTTCAGCATCGGGACCTATAATTTCAAACTTTCTTAAAGCAGATAAGTCAATTAAGACTGCTTTTTCTCTGCAAGCATTGTACTCTTCTACAACTCCATGCTTAGTATAATCATTAGGTAGCCAAAAACCCCTAGCATCAATAAAATTTCTTGTAAGCTTAGATGTTTTTTCATGAAAGCCAGAATTTCTAGTAAGTTTTTTTTCAGAGTCAGTTTTCATTCTAAAAGCAAATGATTTTGAAAATTCTTTTTTTTTATCATAAGTTCTAACAAAAATATCAGTTGGATTCCACGAATTGCATGCATCTATATCACTAGGACAAGCTGTTGTTCCAATAGTTAAATCTTTTAAGGCTCTGAACATCACATAATCTCCGGGTCTTGCATATGATTCATCTGAAATAACTGAATTTAATCCTGTAGCTGAAGTATTAAAAAATAGATTAATCGCATGCCATCCTTTTTGTTTTTGAACTCCAAATTTAGCCATTGCGTTATTAAGGTTATCAGAACAATTAGCATGACCAAAGTAGCCAGCATCCTCATAATACTTTGAAGTACAAGCTAGATTAAATGTATCATGTTTTCCCACAGTATCTCTGATGACCTCAACTAGTGGCTCATGATCAGTGTCATAAAATTTTGAGAATAAACCTGGACCAGGAAAAGTGTTTCCCATAAACGTCCTAGTCGTTTGCCAATCAAGACCTTTCTCAATTTTGTTATCAAGTTTTTTAGTATCAAATGCTACAAAATCTGAACATTGTCTTCCAGCAGGACTTATTACTTGAATAAAATCTCCCTCTTTAACTTCAAATGAAATAGCGGTTTGTCTTTCAATATTCTGCTCGTGATTTGGCTCATAAACAGGATCAGGAATTATTGATAATTCTTTGTCTTTAAGAATCTTATATCTTTTAATGAATATTGTTATGTTGCTTGATGGATTTTGCTCAGATACCAACATATCATTTTGTGGAGCTGCAAAAATAACATAACATTTATCTTTAGATTTTATCTTGATTTTTTCACCACTCGGAGTTTGTTCATCAAATAAAATTGAAGATTTAGATTTATCAATGTTTAAGTTTCTTTTTTTTAATTGAAGATTTGTAGTTAAAGAACTTTCTTCTTTGCTTTTAAGTAATTCTTTAATAAAACTTTTTTTACAATTTTCTTTTTGACCTAAAATTCCAAGTTCAGATTTTCCGTCTTTATCAAAACAAATGATTTCACAAATTTGATTTCCTTCTTCATTTACAATTTCTATTTCATCGTCCGGAAATATTTGTAAACCTGTAAGACCACCTGCGTTGACCACATGTCTTTCAACTCCAGGTGGTAAAACATTAAGACCAGGTTCTTTAATATCTAAAGTAGTTTGCGACATTTTTTTTAATCCTACTACATATTATATATAAATCTTGTAGTTGACTATCATTTTACTTAGGCACATACTAATGACACTTAATATTAAGAAAGGGGAATAAATGCGAAAAATAATATCATTAATTTCTGCAGTTATAATCTCAGTAGTAAGTTTTGCTGGTTTATCAAATGCAGATAGCAAAAAACCCATAGTTATCCCAACTCATAACTGGTCAAGTCAAATTGTAATGGCTTATGTTATTGGTGGAATAATGGAAAGCATGGGTAATAACGTTAAATACGTAAATGCTGACTCACAAGCAGTATACGAGTCAATTAGAATTGGTGACGTAACTATCTCTCACGAGGTTTGGGAATCTGCTTTTGGTAAATCATTTACAACAGCGTTAGATAAAGGTGGTTTACTTGACTGGGGTGATCATGAAGCTAGAACTCTAGAGGATATGGGCTATCCAAACTGGGTTGCAGAAAAAGGTTTATGCCCAGGACTACCAGACTGGACTGCTCTAAAAAATCCTGACTGTGCTAAAAACTTTACAACACCTGACTCTCCAAATGGAAAAGGAAGAATGTTGGAAGGTCCACAAACTTGGCATGGTGACTTAATCCCTCAAAGGGTTGACGCTTTAGGTTTAGGAGATCTTTGGTGGGTTAAATTTGCTGGAAGTGCAGATGCACTTTGGGCAGAGTTAGCAGCAGCTGAAAAAGAAGGTAGAGGAACAATTATCTTCAACTGGACACCAAACTTTACTGATGGTGCTGGTTTTACATTTATCGACTTTCCTCCCTACACTGCAGGTTGTAGACCTGAAGATGGTGGAGATGGAAAATGTGGTTCGCCAGATGGTTATTTGAAAAAAGCAGTTAACGCTGACTTTCCAAAAACTCATCCAGACGCAGCAGCTATGTTTAAAAAACTTTCTTTTACAACAAGTCAAATTGGTGCAATGGCAGCTTTAGTTGATATTGATAAAATGACTCATGAAGATGCTGCAAAAGCATGGTTAAAAAAGAATAAGAAAGTTTGGAAAGCTTTTACTAAATAAGGTTAAAAGCAACTAAATCTTTAAATCTCTCCCAACATTGTTGGGGGAGGTTTTTTTTTAGTATTAATTAAATGACTAAACATTTTTTAAGTATATTCATTAGTTTATTATTTATTAATCAATCTTTAGCAAAAGATATTAATATAAATGAAAATTTAGATCTTGAGTTTGTTTGTGATTTAGAAAAGAAAATAATTAAAAATTCAGAATATAATTATCAAACTTTTTTAGCTAAAGATTTAAATGAAAGAGGTTTAGATAGTTTCAAAATTTTATCTAAAAAACCAGAAACTCTTTTAATAAAAGGATTATCATCATTTCTCTCAGTTTCATCAAAACTTAATGTTAAAGTTGTCAATAAAGATGTGGTTTTATTTAAATCAATTGATCAAGAAAAAAATTATTCTGAGTCAGGTATTATTACAAGAAAAACAGGTGAATTAATTCATGAAATAACTAAAAATATGAAAAGCGAAAACTCTGAAAAATATATTTCTATTTATTCATGTAACAAAGATGATAAAAAAGTATAATTTTTTTTGATTGATTTTGTGTAAAATATTATTATGAAAAAATATCTATATACCTTAATTCTAAGTTTACTTATCAGTTCAGTCGCTATAGCGAGAAGTACGGGATGCAAAGAAGGAAATTGTGAAAATGGTTTTGGAAAATGGGTTTATACAGATAAAACCACTTATGAAGGCGAATGGGTAGATACTAAAAAAAATGGTCAAGGAGTTGAAACTTGGCCCAATGGATACATCTATAAAGGTGAATTTAAAAATAGTGAGTGGAGTGGAGTAGGTATTTTAACTTTTCCAGATGGCTCAACTTACGAAGGTGAATGGGCAAAAGGATTTATGAATGGGGAAGGCATTTTTACCTCCTCGGATGGGACTCAAAAATCTGGTATATGGAAAAATGGAAAGCTACAAGATTAAATGTCAAAAGAAAATTTTTTAAATAGGTTAAAATATTTACCTGAGACTACAAAGCAGTTTGGTGGGCTAGTAATAATAATTCTAATTATATTATCTTCTTTTTTTACATTAAATATAATGTTTGGTGGAGGTGAAGAACTTGTAAAAAAAATGAAATTAGAGGAGGAGAGAATTGCTAAAGAAAAGAAATTAAGTGAATTAATTTCTAAATTACCTTCAGGGATATTGGTAACCTTTGATGGAACAGATTACTTCAAGTTAACAGACGAAGTTTATAAGCAAGTTTGTAAAGCCACAAAATTAATTCCTCAACGTGCAATTATGGGGGCGAATTTTCTTAATTTTAGAGCACATGAAATTTATACAATTAACGGTAATAAAATTGACGAAACATTTGTTAAGTGGGATGAGGAGAAAAATAAGTGTTTTGCGGGGTTTACAGTGAGTGGAAATAATGTTGGAGTTGACGAGTCCATAACTGTTAGTGGTGAAGCATTAAGTTTTTTAAGTACCGGAATTGATACTAGAGTTTACTATATTAAAAATTTTTAGGGGGAAAGTAACAATATTATAGATTTAATTTTGTCCTAATTTCATATACCTTAATCAAAATTTATGTCTGAGCCAGTTATCAAATGTCAAAATGTATATAAAATATTTGGAGCAAATGCTCAAAAAATGCTTCAAGACTCAAATGGTAATGTTGAAGCAAAAACTTTTCAAAAAAATGGTTGTATTGTTGGAGTAAACAACGCTTCTTTTGAAGTCTCAAAAGGAGAGATGTTAGTTGTTATGGGTTTATCTGGTTCAGGTAAGTCCACTTTATTAAGATGTATCTCGAGATTAACCGATGCAACAGGTGGTAAAATTTTTATAGAAGGTCAGGACTTGTTACAATTAAACAATAAAGATCTTATACATCTTAGAAGAAATAAAATGGGGATGGTTTTTCAAAGCTTTGCTTTGCTTCCACACAAAACTGTTATGGAGAACATTGCTTTTCCACTTCAGATTAAAGGGATCAAAACTGAGGACAGTATAAATAAAGCAATGGATATGGTTAAACTAGTTGGTCTTGAAGGTAGAGAAAATTATTTTCCTAGAGAACTTTCAGGAGGACAACAACAAAGAGTAGGTATAGCGAGATCTTTAGCAGTAGAGCCAGATATTTGGTTTTTAGATGAGCCCTTTTCAGCTTTGGATCCGTTAATTAGAAAAGAGATGCAAGATGAGTTTTTAAGACTTCAAGACAAGTTACAAAAAACAATTATGTTTATCACGCATGATTTTGATGAGGCTTTAAAACTTGCTGATAGAATTGCAATTATGAAAGATGGTATAATTGAGCAGCTAGACACTCCTGCTAATATTGTTTTAAACCCAGCTACGGAATATGTCAGAAAATTTACTGAAGAAGTACCGAGAGAAAAAGTTTTGTTAATTAAAGATGTTATGGATGCATCGAAAGATAATTTGGGTGATTTAAAAGTCTCTAAAGATGAAATCATAGAGAATGTTG
>CACKDD010000011.1 GCA_902598825.1 uncultured Pelagibacteraceae bacterium
GAGGAAGCCGAAAAAATGGCTGGTGAACACATCATTAATTATATGAAATGGGTTTGTCATTGGAGAGGTTTAGGAAATCACATGGATCCTGGTGAAGAACTTCCTGAGACAAAACATAAATTGGATTTACTAAACTATGATTTTCTTCATAAAAGAAATTTATTATTTGGTACTCCTGAGTATGTTGTTAATAAGATTAATGAATTAAAATCTGAATTAAATTTACAAAATCTACAAGTTTGGTCAAACTTCCCTGGTATAGATCATAAAGCTTGTATGAGAAGCATTAAATTATTTAATGACGAGGTAATTCCAAAAATTAATTTAGACTCTTCTAATATAGAAAAAGCAAGTTAATGGATTTAGAACTTAGAAAGTTTACAAAGTTTGTTGATAAAACTTTCATTGAGGGTGGAAAGAAAGCTAAAGAACCAGTCTTATTAGTATCAGTAGCTGCTGTGTTAAAAAATCCTTGGGCTGAAAAAGGTTTTGTCGAAGATTTAAAACCAATCATTTTAGATTTGGCTCCAAAACTTGGTGATATTTTAGTTCCAGAATTAATAAAAGAAATTGGATCGCCAGAAAAAATTTTAGCTTATGGTAAAGCAGGAACTGTTGGCTTAAACGGTGAAATTGAACATGCATCAGCATTCATTCATACCTTAAGATTTGGAAATAAATTTAGAGATGCTGTTGGTGGAACATCTTATTTAAGTTTTACAAACACTAGAAGTCCTGCAGGCTCTAAAATATCTATACCAATGATGCATAAAACCGACTCAGGTTTAAGACCTTATTATTTAACTCATGAGTTTACAATTCATGATGCACCTTTTGATGATGAAATAGTAATTGCAATTGGAGGTGCTTCAAGTGGTAGAGCACATGCTAGAACTGGAGATCGTTATCAAGATATGAAAGAAATGGGTTTAGATCCAAAATAATTCAATGTCTGATAATTTTGATTTAAATCAAAATCACTATTTTTTTTTAAAAAAAAATACAACTCCGTTGGTTTTTATTCATGGAGTTGGCCTTGATCATCAAATGTGGCAATCACAAATTAATGAATTAAATGAATTCTCTATAATTACATATGATTTATTAGGTCATGGAAAAACACCTTGCAAAAAAGAAAAGTTAACTCTCAATGATTTTTCGAAACAACTTGATGAGATACTTAATAATCTTAAAGTAGATAAGATTAATCTTGTTGGGTTTTCTCTTGGATCTCTAATAGCCTTAGACTTTGCCTCAAATTACCAAGATAAAGTCAATAAGCTTATATTAATCGGGACAACTTATAAAAGATCTGAGTCTGAAAGAGCACTAGTTTTAGATAGATATAACCAAGCTAAACTAAATAAACCAATATCAAAACAAGCACTAAAAAGATGGTTTAGCGACAATTATCTAGAAAACAATCCTTCGACTTACGATTTGTTTATGAAAATACTAACTAAAAAACCCGAGGATCATAAAAACTTTCTTAAAGCTTACGAATTATTTGCTAATTACAACGATAATTCATTAATAATCAAAAATATTACTTCAAAGACTTTAATTATGACTGGATCTAATGACCCTGGATCGACTCCAAAAATGTCTCAAGAATTAGCTAAAGACCTACCTAATTCAATTTTTATTGAAATTAAAAATGGAAAACATCTTTGTAGTATAGAGTGTGCAGATGATGTTAATATGAATATCAAGAATTTTATTAATAATTAAATGTCAAAAATTCAAAATTTTAAAATGTATATAAATGGTGAGTGGGTAGACTCCTCATCGGGTAAAAAAATACAAACTCTTAACCCAGAAAACAATGAGGTGTGGGCAACAGTTCCTGAAGCTAATGAGAAAGATGTAGATAAAGCTGTTCAATCAGCACAAAGTGCTTTTGAAAATAGTTGGTCAATACTTCACGCGAGAGATAGAGCAAAATACTTAAGATTAATTGCAGATCAACTAAGAGAAAATGCAGAGTATCTAGGAAAAGTAGAAACCATAGATACTGGAAAAATTTATAGAGAAACAAAAACCCAAGCTAATTATATTGCAGAATATTACGATTATTTTGCTGGACTGGCTGACAAAGTTGAAGGGACTGTAGTTCCAATTGATAAACCTGACATGCAAGTTACTACAACAAGGATACCGATTGGTGTTGTAGCAGCAATTATTCCTTGGAATTCTCAAATGCTATTGACTGCTGTAAAGCTTGCTCCTGCACTTGCTATGGGTAATACAGTAGTAATAAAAGCATCAGAACTTGCCCCAGTAACCCTTCTAGAATTTGCAAAATTAATAGAAAAAACTGGAATACCCAAAGGAGTAATTAATATAATTACCGGATTAGGAGAGCCATGTGGTAAAGCACTAACTACACATAATCTTGTGGAAAGAATTGCATTCACTGGTGGCCCTGAAACAGCCAAACATATTGTAAAAAATTCTGCTGAAAATTTATCACAAGTAAGTTTAGAACTTGGGGGAAAAAGTCCTGTCGTAGTTTTTAATGATGCTGATCAAGAAAATGCTTTAAATGGAATTACTGCAGGAATATTTGGTGCTAGTGGGCAAAGTTGTATTGCTGGATCAAGACTCTATTTACAATCTAAAATCTATAATGAATTTTTAGACAAATTGATAACTAAAGCAAAAAAAATAAAATTAGGTGGACCTATGGAGGAAGATACTCAGATGGGACCTTTAAATAGTTTTAAACAATTAGAAAATATAGAAAAAAATATTAAGGCAACTACTGAACAAGGTGGAAAAATAAGATGTGGTGGTGAGAGATCCTCTGTTTCAAATAAAGGTTATTATTTTCCTGCAACAATTATTGAATGTGAAAATCATAACCTTCCAGTAGCAGAGAATGAATTGTTTGGACCAATATTATCCGTTATGAAATTTGATAAAGAAGAAGAAGTTATAAAAAAAATGAATGATAACAAATATGGATTATCATCTGGAGTTTATACATCTAACTTTGCAAGAGGCCTTAGGGTTTCAAAAGCAATAAGGGCTGGGATAGTATTTATAAATACTTATCGATTAATATCTCCAATGGCACCTTTTGGTGGAATTAAAGATAGTGGCTATGGAAAAGAAGCGGGTATCGAGTCAATTAAAGAATATACGAGAATTAAAACAACTTGGTATAACTCCTCTGATAAGCCAATGTCTGATCCTTTCACAATGGGTTAATGATTTGCCAATCAAACATTTATTAATTTTACTCTTTATAATGGTTGCACATGGTAGTGCTTTTCCTGTAGCTAAATTGGCTTTAAACAATTCGGTACCACCAATACTAATGGCGTCCCTGCGTATGGCATTAGTGTTATTGATTTTAATTCCATTTTGGAAGTTCAAATTACCAAAAAAAAGATATTATAAGTCCTTAATATTCTTTTCATTATCTATGGGAGTAATGGTTTACGTATTTATGAACTTATCGTTATTCCATTCTTCTATAATTTCTCCAATAATACTAGGATCACAATTGGCAATTCCATTTGGTATTATTGCAAGTGCTTTTATACTTGGTGAAAACATCAGTAGAAAAAAGTGGATATTAATTTTTACTTCTTTTTTAGGGATTCTAATAATATTTTTTGATCCAAAACTAACTGACAATTTTCTTGGTTTATTATTTGCGAGTTTAATGGCATTATTTTTTGGGTTAGCACAAGTTTTCTCTAGACAATTAAAAGATTTAAGTATCAGTCTAATTAATGCAAGCACAGGTCTTTTTGGTTTTGTCATTTTAATTTTTATTTCGTCAATATTAGAAGGTGAGGTAATTAAAAATATCAGACTAATTGAAATGGAGTCTTGGATATTAATTTCATACCAAGCAATTATTGTTTCTTTATGTGCACATCTATTAATGTTCTATTTGTATAAATTTTATACAGTAGGTAAAATTTTTCCCTTCTATTCCTTGTTTCCAATCTTTGGTATTTTGCTAAGTTTTCTTATATTTGGAGAGGTTCCGTCATTCTTATTTGTAATAGGCGGCATTATTGTGATTAGTTCTGTAATCTTTCTGCATAAAATAAGTTAAATTGGTTATTGAAAATTTTTAGAAAATTAGATTTAATTTATCTTTTATAAATTGTTAACAATTAAAAGGAAGATAATGAAAAAACTATTTATTGCTGCTTTTATATTCGTTTCAACTTTAACAACGAATACATTTGCAGATGTTAAAATGGGAATTATATTAGGATTTACCGGTCCTATTGAATCTCTAACACCAGCAATGGCTGCCTCTGCTGAGCTTGCTTTCAAAGAAGCTTCAGACTCAGGATCGCTATTAGGTGGGGAAACTATTTCAGTAGTAAGAGCAGATTCTACTTGTGTGGACTCAGCAGCGGCAACCGCAGCAGCTGAAGGGGTTATTGCACAAGGTGTAGCGGCTATTATGGGCGCAGACTGTTCAGGTGTAACTGGAGCAATAGCTTCAAATGTTGCTGTACCAAACGGTGTAGTAATGATTTCACCATCAGCTACATCACCAGGATTAACTACTTTAGATGACAAAGGGTATTTCTTCAGAACTGCTCCGTCTGATGCTAGAGGTGGTCAAATTTTAGCTGATATTACGAAAGATAGAAAAGTTAAAAGTGTTGCAATCACTTATACTAATAATGACTATGGAAAAGGTTTAGCAGATGTTTACAAAGCAGCTGTTGAAGCTCATGGTATCAAAGTAACTACTGTAACCGCTCATGAAGATGGTAAAGCAGATTACTCTTCTGAAGTAGCAACTCTTGCTTCAGCAGGTGGTGATGCAGTAGCTGTAATTGGTTATCTAGACCAAGGTGGTAAAGGAATTATCCAAGCCTCTCTAGACTCTGGTGCGTTTGATAAATTCATTTTATCTGATGGTATGATTGGTCAGTCGTTAGTTGATGCATTTGGAAAAGATTTGAAAAAATCTTTTGGTTCAATGCCAGGTTCAACTGGTAAAGGTGCAGGTGTATTCGGTAATGTAGCAAAAGCTGCTGGTATCGATAGCTCAGGTCCTTACACTGGTGAATCTTATGATGCTGCTGCTTTAATTATTTTAGCAATGCAAGCAGGTGGATCAGCTGATAGAGCATCAATTGCAAAAAATGTGATGGATGTTGCTAATGGTCCTGGAACAAAAATTTATCCAGGTGAACTAAAAAAAGGTTTAGATTTACTAGCAAAAGGTAAAAAAGTTGACTACGAGGGTGCAACTGGAGTTACTTTTACTAGCGTCGGTGAAGCTGAAGGTTCTTTCTTAGAACAAGAAATTAAAGGTGGAAAATTCAAAACTAAAAAACAAAGATAATTTATCTTAAAATTTAAACCCCCAGCATTAGTTTGTTGGGGGTTTTTTTTAAAAAAAAATATATTTATCTGCTATATACAAAGCCCAAGCTATTGCAGCGCCTGTTATAATATATTTCATAATTTCATTTTATTTCTATTTTTTCAGGAAGTATACCTTTTGGTCTGTATCTCATAATTAATAATAACCCTATTCCCATCATTAAAAACCTAAAGTAAGGAACACTTTCAATTAAATGTTGTTTTAAAAAATGTGTATCTTCTAATCCTGCTGTTGTTAGATTTACTAAATAAAGTCCTATAGGTGCTGCCTCAATCCATAAAAACCAAACTGCGAAACCACCTAAAATTGCACCAAAATTATTTCCACTTCCTCCAACAATTACCATTACCCAAATTAAAAAAGTATATCGCATTGGTCTGTAGCTTCCAGGGGTAAATAACCCATCTTGAGTTACTAACATTGCTCCAGCAATTCCAACTATAGCTGAGCCTAAAACAAATATTAGAAGATGTTGCTTAACAACATTTTTACCCATGGCATTTGCTGCCTCTTCATTATCTCTTATCGCTCTCATCATTCGTCCCCACGGAGAATAAAGAGCTTTCTGCGTTAATATTAAAAGAATAATCACTACAACTAAAAATAATCCTGAATAACAAAGTTTTACAAAAATTGAAGAACCTTCAATAACCAACTGATTAAGTGCACTTTGTCTTTCTGAAAAATCTTGTATCAAATTTAATTTACTGAAATTAAATTTTTCAACTAAATTTATGAACCAATCTGTTTGCTGAAGATCTACTTCATATGGTGCTGGGCGCTTCAGGCCTATTACATTTTTAACACCTCTTGTTAACCAGTCTTCATGTTTAATAATTGCTATTACGATTTCTGAAATAAGTAGAGTTGCTATTGCTAAGTAATCAGCTCTTAGGCCTAAAGCTACTTTTCCAATAATAAAGGCTAAACCACCTGCAAATACTGCCCCTACTATCCATGAAAAAATAATTGGTAATCCAAAGCCACCAAGAAAACCTGTTTTAGCAGGATTTACTTCTTCTATTGCTTCAATACCGGGCTCAGAAACAAATCTAACTAGAATAATTCCTGAAATGATAATTGTGGCAATTATATAAGTTCTTAGTTTAGATTTATCATATTTTTTTAAAACATATCTAACAGCTAATATCATTCCTATAATTAAGAATAGGCTAAATAAAATATTAAAACCTCCTGCACTCCAAGCTTCCTGAACTGGATTAACTGAAATTAAAACTGCTGCTAAACCACCTAAAGCTGTATAACCCATTATTCCAAAATTAATTAGACCAGCATAACCCCATTGGATATTAGCACCCATCGTCATGACAGCTGAGATTAAACAAAGATTAAATATTGATAAAGCGATATTCCATGACTGAAATATTCCAACAAGTATGATTAATCCCATCATAATACTGTAGGCAGCAATTACGTTTAGGTTTTTTCTCACAGTACCTTACCTTTAAATATTCCAGATGGTCGGTATAACAACACAATTACTAATATTGAAAAAGAAACTGCAAATTTGTAATCGGTTGAAAGTAACTGAACTAAACCATCAGGCTCCATACTTTCTGGTAAAACATACATAAAAAATTTCTTATAAGCATATGTCAAAAGTATTTCAGAAAAAGCAATTACATATCCTCCTAGAAATGCTCCAAAAGGATTGCCAATTCCCCCAACTATTGCTGCAGCGAATATGGGTAGCATATTGTTAAAATATGTGAATGGTTTAAAGCTTTTGTCTAAACCATAAAGAGTTCCGCCAATAGTTGCTAATATTCCAGCAATTATCCAAGTAATCATAACTATTTTTTTGGGATCTATTCCTGAGAGTAAAGCTAGATCTTCATTATCCGAATAAGCTTTCATACTTTTTCCAGTCTTAGTTTTGTTCAAAAACCAAAAAAGAGTTGTAACTAAAATTAGTGTTACCAGTATAGTTAATATTTGAGTTGATTTAATTGCAAGACCTTCATTTAATCCTGTAATTTCTTTAAATTCACCAGCTTTAATTATGAATTTCTCACCATCAAAAAATCTTCTATCTGAAGGCCCTATAATAATTCTTACTACTGCTTGAGTAACAAACATCACACCTATACTAACCATAGCAAGTTGAACAGGTGGGCTTTTTTGATTTCTATAGTATTTGAAAACAAATTTATCAATCAATAGCATATAAAAAATCATAAAAATGATTGCAAATGGAATGGCTATAAGTGCTGTTGGCAAAACACCCAACGAAACACCCAAGGATTGAAAATACCAAGTAAACAAAATTGCCGCCATAGTTCCAAATGACATCATGTCCCCGGTAGCAAAATTGGCAAATCTTAAAATACCATAAATCAATGTCACGAATATTGCGCCTAGTGCTAACTGTGAACCATAAGTTAAAGCTGGAATAAATATATAGTTTAGTAAAAGAATAATTGCGTTTATAAAATCCATTTAACCACCTAAGAATGAGCTTCTTACTCTTGAGTCATTCAACAATTCCTTTCCTGTACCAGAATAACGATTCTCTCCTGTTACTAACACGTATCCTCTATCAGAAATGTTTAATGCTTGTTTGGCATTTTGTTCAACCATAAGTATGGCAACATTAGTTTTTTTTACTTTTATTATATGATCAAATAACTCATCCATTACTATCGGAGAAACTCCAGCTGTAGGTTCATCTAACATTAATACTGAAGGCTTTATCATCAATGCTCTTCCTAAAGCAACTTGTTGTCTTTGTCCTCCTGATAGCTCTCCAACTAATTGATTTCTTTTTTCTTTTAAAATTGGAAATAAGTCAAAAATATCATCTATCAATTTTTTTAAATCTTTATCTAATAAAAATGCTCCCATCTCCAAATTTTCCTCAACAGTCATACCTGCAAATACATTTTTAGTTTGAGGTACAAATGAAATTCCTTGTTTCACTCGATCTTGGGGTGACAAGTCTGAAATATCTTTTCCATCTATAGTTATTGTACCTGACTTTAAATTAAGAAGTCCTAACATAGCCTTCATAGCTGTAGATTTTCCTGCACCGTTGGGTCCAAGAATAGATACAATTTCCCCCCTATCAACAGTAACAGAACATGAGTGAATAATATCAGGACCATTTCCATAACCACCAGTCATTTTATTTCCCTCAAAGAAAGCCATCAGTTTTTATCCTTTAATTTTGATCCTCTACCTAAATAACTCTCTATAACCTTTTGATCTTTTTTTGCATTTTCTACAGTACCTTCGAATAAAACTGAACCTTCCGCCATAACAATAACTGGATCACAAAGTCTCCCTATAAAATCCATATCATGTTCAATCATACAAAAAGTATAACCTTTTTCTTGATTTAATTTTTGAATTGCCGTGCCTAAATCTTTAAGCAATGTTCTATTAACTCCAGCACCAACCTCGTCTAATAATACTAATTTTGCATCGACCATCATTGTTCTACCAAGCTCTAAGAGTTTTTTTTGACCTCCAGATAGATTTCCAGCAAGTTCATTTGAAAGGTGACTTAAATTTAAAAATTCTACTACCTCTTTTGCTTTTTCTTTAATTAAATTTTCTTCTTTCGCAACAAGAGAAGGTTTTAACAAAACATTCGTTAATTTTTCACCAGATTGATTTCCAGGTACCATCATTAGATTTTCTAGGACAGATAAATTCGTAAATTCATGTGCAATTTGAAAAGTTCTCAATAAACCTTTGGAGAATAATTCATATGATGGAGTATCAGTAATATCTTCATTATTAAATTTAACATTTCCTTTAGATGATTTTAAATTTCCAGCTATTAAATTAAATAAAGTTGTTTTACCAGATCCATTCGGACCTATGATCCCTGTGATAGTTCCCCTTTTTACTTTTAATGAACAATCCGATACAGCAGCCAATCCTCCAAAAAATTTTGAAAGATTATTAATTTCTAAAATATTTTGAGACATTAATTATTTATTCAATCTTTTGTGAATACTATTTAAAGTATTAACAACAGATTTATAAACACCTTTTTTTGACATCGTATTAAGACCTTGTTGGTTAAGTCCCTTGGGTGTTTGAGACTCTTTCACTAAATGTTTTAAATCCTTGTTAGCATTCACAACTGCATCCTCTGACAAAGCTAAAAATAATGAAGTTATATATTTTTGAGCATCTTGTTTCTTTATGCCTTTTTTTTCAAGCCAATTACTCATTACTCTTAACATTTCGTAATAAGACGCCATCATCCCAGATGTCGACCAAAAATTAATAGACAGTTTTTCATTTTTAATTTCTATGGTAGATCCAATTTTATCAAAAAAACTTTTCACTTGTCTATTAGGTGGACAAATAGGAACTGGGCCTTTTTTGATAGATATTGGAGGCAGCGGTATTGCTCTAACAATTTTAGATTTTACTTTGATCATTTTTTTAAGTTCAAAAAGATTTATTGTTGAAATAAAACTTATGATTGTTTGATTAGATTTAAATTTTAAGTCTTTAATAATTTTATCTCCTACTTTTGGAGTAACAGATAAAAATATCCAATTTGATTTGTTAATTACATCTTGATTGTTTTTCGCAATACTTACTTTTTTAAATTTTTTCTTTAAATTATTTGCTATTCTCTTATTTCTTGGAGATACTATTATTTGTCTAAACTTTATCTTAGATCTACATACTCCTAAAATAACTGAAGAAGCTATTTTTCCTGTTCCAATAAATCCTAATTTCATAAATTTATAAATTTCTTATTTAAGGGATGATAGTTTAATTTTGGAAAAATGAACCCCTTATTCTCAGGAGTTCTCTGCTCAAATCTTTGTTTTCTTTGAATGGTCGTCTACCATGTAACCAAAAATAATTGTTTGCTACAATAGCCGAGCCAACTGGTAATTTTGTTATGACTTTATTTTTACTCTCTTCCAAACAATCAGATAGTTTTTGCAAGAAATTTCCTTGAGACATGTTTTTTGGTTCAGGGAATTGATCAATATATGAAATTTGGGCTTTACCATTTTTATCTTTTGAAAATACTGGATGCTCAACTTTATAATCTATATTTTTACTTTTTGGAGAAGACCAAACAAAATTTTCTTTACCCACTGGATCGTTAAATAATTCTTCACAATACTCCCAATCATCTAAGTGTAACATTGCAGTTTCACCACCTTCAGCATTTTTTTCCTCAATCTTAGTCATCAAAAGCCAATCAGTTACTTCTTTTACATATGTTCCATCAGTATGAAGATCCATGTTGGTATAAGCTTTCCTTAAATATGAGTCACTTTCATCTACATGTTTTACATGAAATCTTGCATAATATTTTCCTGCCATAGAGTCATGATTGGGGTTACCAATTAAATGAGATATTGCAGTAGACAACTTGACCAAAAAGATATCATCAATATTAGTATTTTTATCTTCTGGACCAATTATAAAACAACCTAATTTTCTATCTCTGATAATTTTGTTTAATAAAATACTAAGTTTATTTTGAGTTAAGTCATCTAAGCTTTTTGCAATTGTGAACCTCGTAAATGGTTTGTATTCAATTGCTGTTAAATCAAATTTTTTAAAAGGAAAAATTAGTTTTTCAATAGTTTCATTTTTAATCTTAATATCGATTATTCTAGGGGAAATTTTATTAGGTAGAATTTCAAATCCTGGTATTTCATTCATAATTAAAATAATTTATCCAATTATAACAAATTTTTAAAGTCTTAAAAATAATTATTAATTAAGCTCATTGCAACTGCTGAAAATACTGTTGGATAAACAAAGTTTTTTTTTGTAACAAAAAAAATCGCTAAACTCAACATGACAACTAAAATTCTACTTAAATAAGTTGCGTCAGATAGTGCCCCAACAGGAAATATTATAGTTCGTGCAATAAGTGCTGCTAATGTTGCGTAAGCCAAACAATTGAACCAACGAAATATTTTTGAAGTTTCTTTGATTCTAACCGATGACAAAACTCCTAAAAATCTTGATATATAAGTTGCCAACGAAGTTACAATTATCGACAATAGAATATTAATTGACATTTTTTTCTCCAATTAAATAAGATATTGATCCTGCAATTAATCCACCGAGTAAAATTGACCATTCAGGCGAAAAAAAATAAAAAAATGGACCTAATATTCCTCCAAGTATAACTGATAAACTAACTTGAATTGTTTTCATCGCTCCTACCAACATACATGTAAAATAAATTGGATTTAAAATAGCTAAACCCATTAACATATCTTTATTTAGATAATCAGATAAATAAAAACCAAGAATTGTTGATACAACTGCAACACTCCATGTGGCAGAACCTATACCTATCCAGAAATCAACTCTATCTTTTTTTTCAATCATTTCATAATTACTTTTCATAATTAACCAAGCTGAGACAGCAATGAAATGACAAGATAGATAATATTTCCATTTTGGTTGATTTTCATCCATCATCAAAGGAAACAAAGAAACTGCCATTGGATAAAGTCTTGCATTAACAAACCAAACTGCAATAAAAATACTAAGTAACGAAGCACCTACTAAAATTGACTCAGCCATGACCAGTGAGCCTGGTAAAGCATAAATTAACATTGTAGAAAAAATGCTTTCCTGAATATTAAAACCTATATTTTTTAGAAGTGCACCAATAGCAATGAAACAGCATCCTAGTGCTATTGCAGGACTATCAGGTTTTAAAATTGATTTAAATCCTCTAAAAAATAATTCTTTTTTGATCATTAGCCGCCTAAAAATAAGCGACCTACATCAGGATTTTGAAGTAGATCATCTCCTTTTCCAGCAATGGCAGTTTCTCCAGATACTAAGACGTATCCAATATCTGCAAATTCTAGACCTTTTTTTGCATTTTGCTCAACAAGAATAATTGTCTTTTTTTCATTCTGTTGAAGGTCTCTTAATATTTCAAAAACCATTTCAATATATCTTGGCTCTAGTCCAATTGATGGTTCATCAACTAATAGAACTGATGGTTTCATTACAAGGGCTCTAGAAATTTCTAATAATCTCCTTTCACCTCCAGACAATACCTTTGCTGGCTGGTTTCTTCTATTTCTTAACCTTTCGTATTTTTCAAAGATTCTCTCTGCCTCTTGATAGGACTCGTCTGTATTTTCTTTAATATAACCACCCATTAATAAGTTTTCTTCAACTGTCATATCAGGGAATACTGAGTTGTCTTGAAGTATGTAAGCGATACCTACAGATTTTAATTTTTCAGCTGGTGTGAGATTTGTAATTTCTTTTCCGTCTAATTCAATCTGACCAGAAAAAATATTTGTAAATCCATATATGGAATGAAGAATTGTTGATTTACCTGCACCATTTGGTCCAATCAAACATAATGACTGAGCTTTATTAACAAATAAATCAAAATTATGTAATATTTCCATTTTACCATAACCGGCATTTAGATTTTTGATTGTTAAATGAATTTCATTTGGAGATAAATTTTTTAGCTCTTCTGCTGTTGGAGCTTTTCCTAAAACCTCATATTGATTGGCCATTATTGAGCTCCTAAATACGCATCTATTACACGTTTGTCGCTTTTTATTTCATCAGGTGAGCCATTGGCTAGCATCTTTCCATGAGCCAAACAAAAAATATTTTCTGCTAGTTGCATTATCACTCTCATATTATGTTCAATAACCAAGAGAGTAATTCCAAAATCTTGATTTACTTTAATTAGTCTGTCTATAATTCCATTAATTAATGTTGGATTAATCCCAGCTGTTGGTTCGTCTAATAATAACATTTCTGGTTCATTCATTAATGCCATAGCCAACTCCAATAATTTTTGTTGTCCAAAAGATAAATCACCTGCTCGTAGATTTCTTTTTTGATATAAACCAACAAAATTTAGTAAATTTTCAGCCTTTTCTGTAAGTTCTTTAGGAATAGTTGAAAAGATTTTCATTAAACTCTCATCACTGCCTTTATGACTAATAAGCATATTTTCTACACAATTTAACTTTCCGTAAATTCTGGTTTGTTGAAAAGTTCTTAACAATCCAAGCTTTGCTATAACTGGTACTGGCAGTTCTGAAACTTCTTTGTTATTGAACTTAATAGAACCATTATCAATCGGATATGTTCCAACTATTGAATTAAACAATGTTGTTTTACCAGATCCATTGGGACCAATTAATCCAACTATTTTTCCTTTTTCAACATTCATAGAAATATCAACGTTAGCTTTTACTCCACCAAATGATTTACTTACGTTCCTAACTTCTAGAATACTCATTTGAGCTCCACCTGTGCCTTACGATCTTTTTCATCTATAACTTCACCAAATCTTTGAGGATATTTTTCTCTTAACCATCCCATTATCCCCTCTGGGAAATAAATAACTATTACAACAATTAAAACTCCAAGAGCAACGTACTGCCAACCTAAAAAGAAAGTCCAAAAACCCTCTTTAAAAATATGGAACACTGTTGCACCAATTATTGGTCCCCAAAGAGTTCCTTTTCCACCTAAGATTGCCATTAAAACCATAAAAACTCCCATCTCTCTCCCATCAAAAGCAACATCAGTTGAGTCAATATATCCAACTAAGCCACCCATGATTCCTCCAGCAAGACCACAAAAGAAAGCGGATATCATCCAGCCAACTATTTTGTATTTCATTGTTTCAATCCCCATGGCTTCAGCTTTATCTTCATTATCCCTAATCGCATTTAATATTAATTTAAATCTAGTTGAGTAAATTCCTCTTACAGCTATGAAAGTAAGTATCAAAACAAAGAAACTTAAGAAGTAAAAAAATTCTCCTCTTGATTCTAAATTTCCAACATCAGGAAATGGAGGGGTCGTGAAACCTTGACCAGCACCTATAATTTCAATTCCCCCAGAAATTTCACCTGCTGCAACACCTAAGCCTAATGTACAAATTGCAAAGTAATGTCCTCTTAGCCCTAAAATTGAGTATCCGATTAAGCCTGCTACGATCGTTGGAACCACTGCTGCAACAACCAATCCAACAGCCATTCCCTGAAAAAATTGTCCAGGAGTGTGTACAAACGTTTTTTCACCACCACTCTCTGTCCACTCAGCTAACGGAAAAAACATTCCAACTTGAACTGAAGCACATAAATACATTCCAAGACCATAAAATAGTATATTTCCAAATGAATTATATCCCATTTCACCACCTTGAATATTCCAAGTTGTAGCAAGAACAATTAACACACAAAGAATTGATAACTGTACTTTAAAAGCTGGAAACAAAAATGGAGCAGCTATACCAAATATTAAAATTCCAATATATAAAATTAAATTATTTTTACTGATACTCATTTTAGATACTCTCTTTTCCTAGAAAGTTTAAATCTTCTATAAACAAGTATTAAAACTAAAAGTAAAAATACTGATCCTATTCTAAATTCTGTACCTAATATGTAGTCTGCAAATTCTTCAAATACACCCAATCCCATTCCTGACATTGCTACTCCAGGTAAATTTCCTAGACCTGCAACAATAACAATCATGAAAGATCTAATTGTGTATGGAAGTCCCATATAAGGGTGAATTGTAAAAGTAATAGATATTAATGCGCCAGCAACGCCACAAAGAGCTGCATTAATACCAAAAGTAGCTGCATAAACTTTTTCTGTATCTACACCTAAAATCTTTGCTGCTCTTGCATTTTGTGCTGTAGCTCTTATTGCACGACCGAGCTTAGATTTTTTCATATAAATTACTAAACAAATTGCAAATAAAATGCTTATAAAAGCTGAAAATATTTTTGAATTTGGTAATACAACGTTGCTATTAAATAACATAGTTGTTCCATAATCTGAATTTGCAAGAACAACATCAGCTCCAAATGCAAAGTTCATTAATTGCATGAAAAGAATACTTATTCCAAATGTGGCTAAGATAGATATGAACAGATCTCTATCTACAACTTTATTAATTACAAGCTTGTAAATTGCTATACCTACAAAATACATTATTATTGGAGATACAATTACTCCCCATGCAGGATGTATTCCGTAAAGGTACATAAAATAAGCAATATAACCTCCTAAAATAACTAGGTCCCCTTGAGCAATATTAATTATATTCATTACTCCCCATTGGAGTGCCATGCCATAAGCAATTAATGCAAATAAAATTCCAAGTAAAATTCCATCCAAACATGCTTGAACAGAAATCATTGGATATTGGAAGACCATGAAATCCATACAGAACCTTTAAAAAAATACCCCCTATATATAATATATTAGGGGGTATTTATAGATTTGTTTTATCTTTTTGACCAAGAAGGAATTGGATGTATTAACTTAGCTGATGCCCATTTAGTTGGAGCAACAACTTTGTTTTCACATTTTCCCGCATCATCACACATTACTTGGAAAAGTACCATTGGCTTGTCAACATTTTGACCACCAGGTGCAAATTTAATATTTCCATAGAATGTTTGCATATTAGTGGCTGCAAGAGCATCTCTGACTTTCTTTTGATCGAAAGAATTTGCTCTCTCAAAAGCATCTTTAAACACCAATAGAGCAGCTGATGATTCTGCTGCTTGATATGGAGGCGCATAACCAAACTCTTTTGTAAAGTCTGCGTCATAAGTCATACCATCTTTAAAGAAGTCATCCTTGTAAGTTAGTGTTTTGTGCCACTGAGAAGCACATAATGCATATTGTGAGTTTTTACCATGTTGTTTTGACAATTTAGCTGCATCACAGTGAGTCATTGCTAACATTGGAACATCTACTTTCATCTCAGAGATTTGTCTGATAGCAGTTAGAGCACCTTTTGTATGACCTGAAACTACTAAAACATCAGGTTTCATTTGTTTCACTTTTACTAAAGTAGCAGCCATATCATTTAGCTCTTTTGGTAATTTATCATCTATTACCTTTTTTGAACCAGTTCTCTTAATTGCATCTAAAACTCCGAGTCTTACGTCTTGAGAAAATGCATCCTGTTCAAACGCCATAGCAACAGTAACCCCTTTTCCATTATTCTTTTCAACTGCTAAATCTATAGCAACATCAAGATATAAGTTAGCTGGAGCTAAAACTGCAAATAGATATTTGTAACCTTTAGTAAACAAAGATCTAGAAGCACCATTTGCCTCAACCATTGGTACACCGTATTTTTCTGTTACAGGAGCAATTGCTTTTGTTAATCCTGAACTGTATGGGCCAAGCATAAACTCAACACCATCTTGTGAAATTAATCTTTCAGCAAGTTGAGCTGCTCTTTTTGGGTTAGACTCATCATCATAATAGATAATGTCAAACTTATAAGTTTTACCACCAACTTTCACTCCACCCATGCTGTTAATTCTATCCACGGCCATATTGTAACCGTTCTGAGTATGAACACCATTAGAAGAGTATTTTCCAGTTAATGAAATTGCAGCACCTAAAATAATTTTATCACCTACTACTTTTGCAAAAGATACAACAGACGTTGACAATAAAATTATGGCTGCAGAAATAAAACTTATGATTATTTTATTTATTTTCATTTTATTTCCCTTGTTAATTAATTAATTAATAGTTAATTAAATAAAGAAAACAGTTGTTTTGCAAGAGACAAAAGGTGCAATTAATTTTTTAATATTGTTGTGAAATAATAATAATTAACGCTATTATAACTAAAACACTCGCTGAGATTGTATTAATTGTTTTTGGATTTGTTTTTATCCAAGTTATAAGTTTTTGTGCAAGTAAAGCGTAACCTATCAAAGATAAAAAATCTAAAACTACATAAGTTGTTATTAAAATAAAAAACTGAACAACATAATTTGAATTAAAGTCTATAAACTGTGGGAATATTAACGGAAAGAACAACCAAGCCTTTGGACTTGTACCTGCAACTAAAAAACCATCTTTAAAAAAAGAAAAAAAACTTTTTGAAGAGATTACATCTGAATTAATATTCTTTGGCGCTGTTTTATAAACATCATAAGCTAAATAAAGTAAATAAATTACACCTATCCATTTTAATATACTTAAAAAATTTGGGTTATCCGAAAAAAAACTACCCAAAACAAATATAACTAAAGTAGCTTGAATAAAGTTTGCGGTAATATCTCCTAATGCAGTCCAAATACATTTTTGAACTCCGTAATTCATCGAATATGAGATGATAACAATTCTAGGAGTACCGGGTGTGATAAAAAGAAAAATTATAATCTGTAAAAAAAGAAAATAATCTAAGGGGAGCATTTAAAAAAAGATAGTCCTTAAAAACCGGGAGCTAAAGATGGCTAAGAAGGACTATCTATATTAATATATCAAATCTGAAAAAAAATGCATTATCGATTTTTTTCAAATATAAGGAATTTATGAAAAAAAAAGGTCACACCCCAATTACCCGAGTCAAAAATCCTGAGCCAAATATCGAAAGTCCAGATTGGGTCATCTGGGCCGCTTGGGCAGATAGAATCACTTTTGAGGAAATTGAAAAAAAAACTGGCTACAAAGAATCTGATGTAATTAAAATAATGAGACGATCTCTCAAGCCATCATCATTTAGATTATGGAGAAAAAGAGTAAATCAAAAAAGTATAAAACATAGAAAGAAATTTGAATACTCTAGAAAACAAATTACTAGTAAAATAAAAAAAGGTGACTATCTTTAAATAATGAAAAAAATAACAATTTATACAGGTCCATTTTGTAATTATTGTGATGCAGCTAAAAGATTATTAACTAGAAACAACGCTACCTATAATGAAATTGATATTGGAAAAGTAGATGGAGCAATGGATGAAATGATTAAAAAGGCTAATGGTAAAAGAACAATTCCCCAGATTTTTTTTAATGAAGAACACATTGGTGGCTACGATGAAGTTAGGGCTTTGGAAAAAGAAAATAAACTAAAAGATTTATTAAAATAAAGTTATTTAGCTTTAAAAACTAAACAAATACCATTATTACAATATCTTTTTCCCGTAGGTTGAGGTCCATCCTCAAAGATATGACCATGATGTCCACCACAATTTTTACAATGATACTCTGTTCTTGCATATCCTATTAGATGATCAGTTTTAGTTTCAAAAACTTCAGGTAAAGATTCAAAAAAAGAAGGCCAACCAGAACCACTTTCATATTTACTATTTGAATTAAATAATTTTATTCCACAATTGGCACAATGATAACTTCCTTCTCGTTTTTCATAGTTTAATTCACTAGTACCAGGTGGTTCAGTTCCATCCTCGAACATAACTAATTTTTGTTCTGCAGTTAGATTGGGATTTTTTTTGACCATAAAATTATAATAATTTAGCACAAGATTGATGTAAAAATGAGTGCAATTCGACTAATTTATCAAAGTCTTTGTTATAACCACCACCTAAAACACCACAAAGAGGAATACCTTTTGAAAAAAAGTTTTCTGTTACAAGTTCATCTCTTTCTTTAATTCCTTCGTCAGAAATCTTTAATTTACCTAAACGGTCGTTATAATGAATATCAACACCAGCTATATAGAAAACATAATCAAAATTTTCTTCATTTAGCTCATTTAAATAAAACTTGAGAGTTTTAAGATATTGTTTGTCCTCTAAATTATCCTCAAGTTCAACATCTAGATCACTTATTGATTTTTTAGCAGGATAGTTTGATTTTGAGTGCATACTAAAAGTAAATACATTTGAATTACCTTTAAATATATCTGAATTTCCATTTCCTTGATGTACATCTAAATCAACAATTAAAATTCTACCTGCTAGTCCTCTATCAAGCAAATAATATGCAGCTACTGCTACATCATTAAAAACACAATAACCCGCACCACCCTCAAAATTTGCATGGTGACTACCTCCAGCAGTATTGCAAGCAAGACCATAATTAATTGCAAGCTTTGATGCTAAAACAGTTCCCCCAGTTGCTACTAAAGATCTTTGAACGACACTATCGACTAAAGGGAAACCAATTTTTTTTACTCCATTTTTATCTAAAGTTTTATTCTTAATATCTTTAATATATTTTTCCGAATGGGCCCTTTTTAAGGTCTCATCAGAACATGGATATGGTTTATGAAATTCTTTTACTATCTTTTGATCTATTAGATATTTTGCAAGTTCACTAAATTTGTTAATTGGAAATTTATGATCATCTCCAATTTTAGCAAAATAATCTTCATGATTAATAATCGGCAAATCCATTTTTATTCTATAATACGAATAGGTTTTCCATTTACACAAGACTCTAAAGACTCGATCATTTGATCATAATAAGTAGTGTAATTTTCGGCTGTCACATATCCAATATGTGGGGTAAGCAAAGCATTTGGTAAAAATCTCAATTTATTGTTTTCAGGTAAAGGTTCTTTATCGTAAACATCAATTCCAGCTCCTGCAATTTCGTTAGTTGATAAAGCTATAATTAAATCATCTTCATTTATAATTGGACCTCTTGAGGTGTTTATTAAGAAAGAAGTCTTTTTCATTTTATCCATCTCTTTTAAAGTAATGCAATCTTTGTATCTCTCTCCACCTTGAACATGAATTGATAGAAAGTCTGAATTCTTAATTAAATCTTCTTTACTACACGGCAGAACATCTTGTTCCTTGCAGGAATCTAAGTTTAAATTTTCACTCCAAGCCATAACTTGCATGCCAAAAGCTTTTCCAATTTTAGCTACTTGTGATCCAACTTTACCTAAACCAATTAAACCCAAAATTTTTCCTTTAAGCTCCACCCCTACTGTTGTCTGCCAGTATCCTTGATACATATTATCAATTTCCTCTTTAAAATTTCTAGCTAATCCAAGTATTAAAGCCCAAGTCAACTCAGGAGTTGGATTAGTATTCGACTCTGTTCCACAAACTATAATTTTTCTTTTTTGGGCGGCCTCTAGATCAATAGATTTATTTCTTAATCCACTTGTAATAATAAATTTTAATTTAGTTAAATTTTCAATAATTTTTTTTGTGATTGGAGTTCTTTCTCGCATTACCAATAATGCTTCAAAATCTGATAATTGCTTAATTACATCTGCTTCATCAACAAAAGGTTCACTGAAAATTTTAATTTCATATTTCCCTGATAGTTTTTCTAAATTAATAAATTGTTGAGAAACATTTTGATAATCATCTAAAATCGCAACTTTAAGCATTTTTTATTTCCTTATTTGATAAGAATAAACCTAATATAATTAAAATAGCTCCAATCAAGTGAAAAAATTGAAATTGTTCATTATAAAAGAATATTGCCATTATTGTGCTGAATAATGGAATTAGAGATAAGAAAATGCCAGCTCTATTTGCTCCAATGATAGAAACTGCTCCAGCCCAGCAATAATAAGATCCAATACTTGGAAATATTGCAACATAGATTAAAATATAAAAAAGATTTTCACTTATTTCAATAATTTTTCCCTGAGTTATATCTAAAATAAAAAGTGGCAGAAGAAAAATTAATCCAAATGTACAAATTATTTGCACTAGAGTAAGTAAAGATACCTCAAAGGTTCTTTTTCTTAAATACGCAGAATATATTCCCCATGCAATTATGGCTCCAATCATAAATAAATCTCCATTATTAAAATTTAATGTAAGTAAAATATTAAGATCAAGTCTAGTAATAATAGCTAAAATCCCTAAAACTGAAATTAGTAATCCAAATATTTGAAAAATATTTGTTTTTTCAATTTTTAACAGAAAACAAACTAAAATTATCGTAACAGGTATTGCAGTGTTAAAAAGTGATGCATTGATTACTTGAGTATAATTTAAGGCATTATAAGTAAGTGCAGTGAATATACACACACTAGTAGACCCTAAAATAAGGAACAATGATAAGTTTCTTTTAATTTGATTTTTTAATTTTAATATCTCTTTATAAGTGAATGGAAGTAAAATTATCCATACTAGGCACCACCTTAAAAATGCAAGTGAGTTTGGAGGTATATTTTCTAAATAAGCAAACTTTCCTAACGTAAAGTTACCTGCCCAGAATAATGTAGCACATACCAGCATTATATATGCTTTGGTATTCTGCATGAATTAATTGAATCTTGCTGAGCTATAAGGGTCTAAATTTAAATTGGTATTTTCTTTAGCTATCATTCCAGAAACAATCTTTCCAGAAATTGGGCCTAATGTCCATCCTAAATGATGATGTCCAAAACAATAGAAAACATTTTTATGATTTTTTGATGGTCCCATAACTGGTAAAAAGTCTGGTAAAGTTGGTCTAAATCCTAACCACTCATCTTCATGATCCGGTAAATCCCCTAACATGTATTTGGCATTATCAATTAAATTTTTTATTCTTGATTTTGAAAGAGGATTATCTAATCCACCAAACTCAACTGTTCCAACAACTCTCAATCCTTGCTCCATTGGGGTGATCCCAAAGCCTCGATTAGAAAATATTACTGGTCTACTTAAAAGATGATCACAATTTTTAAAATGCACATGGTATCCCCTTTCAGTATCTAAAGGAATTTTTTCATTTAATTTATCAGTTAATTTTTTAGAAAATGCCCCACAAGCAATAACAACTCTATCAAAAGTATATCTGTTATTGTCAGTTATTAAAACAGGACTGTCATCATCAAAATTTATATCTTGAATATTCATTTTATTAAATTTTCCACCTTTTTTTAAAAAAAGTTCAAAAAGTTTTAATAAAATCTTTTTTGGGTTTCTTGCGTGTCTTGCATAAGGATAGTAAACGCCAGCATGATAAAATGGTTTTATATTAGGCTCTAAATCATGAATTTCATCTTTGCTTACAAGTTGTTGTTTGACGCCTAATTCTTCTCTAACTTTAATTTCTAATTCCCTACTTTTTAAATCTTTATCATTCCATATGTATAGTATTCCTTTATTTTCAACTAATCCCTCTAAGTCTATTTCATCAAATAATTCATCATATGCTGGTAAAGCTAAATCTAAAATTTGATGCATATTTCTAGCCGTATGCATCATTTTATTTTTTGATGTATTTAAAATAAATTTAATAAACCACGGAATCATTTTTGGAACATAATTCCATTTAAGTGCCAATGGCCCTGTAGAACTCATTAACATTGCTGGTACATCAGCTAAAACATCGGTTCTATTTAAAGATAATGAAGCATATGGAGAAAAATGCCCAGCATTTCCATACGATGCTGCCGGACTGCCGGGCTCTTCTCTGTCGAAAACTGTTACATCAAGACCTTTTTTTTGGAGAAATAAAGCATTGGATATTCCTTGAATACCAGCACCAATTATTCCAACTTTTAAAGGATTACTCATAATAAACTTATATAATGATTTTTAAAATAAATTAGGTGACAAATTATACTTATGCAATTGATTGTTGACTGTGGACTTTGGCACTCATTACTATTCCAAAGCCGGTCATTGTAGCTAACATTGATGACCCACCATAAGACATAATTGGCAAAGGTGATCCAACTATTGGAAGCAAACCAAGTACCATGCTCATATTAATTGTGATGTAAACAAATATCGACGCTGCAAAACTATAACAAAATAATTTTGCAAAATAACTTCTAGATTGAGCGCCAACTGCAACTATCCTATAAATAATGACTGCATATATTAAAAGAAGAAATACTGAACCAATAAATCCAAATTCCTCAGAAAATAATGTGAAAATAAAATCTGTATGTTTTTCTGGTAAAAACTCTAAATAACTTTGAGTACCTTTTAAAAAACCTTTACCAAAAATTCCTCCTGAACCAACAGCAATTTTAGATTGAATTATTTGATATCCTGCACCTAGAGGATCTCTATCTGGATTTAAGAAAGTTAAAACTCTTAATTTTTGATAAGGCTTTAGAAAAGAGATTATAAAAGGTAAAGAGATTAAAAATCCTATCATAGTATAAATAAAATATTTATGATTTATTCCAGCAAACCATAATACAGCCAGTCCACTAATAGATATTAAAAGTGAAGTTCCTAAGTCGGGTTGAACAATTACTAAACCCATAGGTAACAAAATAATAATTAAAGATGATAAAATTGCATAAAGAGAATTTACGTTTTCTAGTTTCATTCTATGAAAATATTTAGCCAAACATAAAATGATACATATCTTCATTAATTCTGAGGGCTGTAAATTTATAAAATATAAATCTATCCATCTTTGAGATCCTGAAGATTTAATTCCAAATAAATATGTCCAAATTAAAAGTCCAATTATTATTACATAAAAAAAATAACCAATAGAAAACCAAAATTTGATGTTAATAAACGAAAATATCAACATCATAATTGTAAAAACAATCAACTTAGTAAAATGACTCTTAGTATGAAATAAAATTTTTCCTCCATCAGTTGAGTACATCGTGGCGAGACTAATAAAACCCAACAACAAAATACATGCCATTAAAACATAGTCAAAATTTGCTAATTTTGAAAAAAAATTAAAATTATTTGCTGTTAATCTATTATGTTGGTACATTTAAATATCCAAATATTTTTTATAATTAATTGACTCTCTTAATTGATGTCTATCAATAATTGTTTTAAATAATTTTTTTGCCATAGGAGCTGCTGTAGTGCTACCATTTCCTCCATGCTCAACTAAAATACTAACTGCATAACGTGGGTTTTTATACGGACCATATGCTATATAAAGAGCGTGATCTCTTTCTTCATAAGGAATTTGAAAAGTTTTTAAATCTAATTCACGATCTTTCTCAGTAATTTTTTTAACCTGTGCAGTTCCAGTTTTTCCTGCAAATTGATATTTTGGATCATCAATTCTAGATCTATAAGAAGTTCCTCTTACTTCATTGGTTGAGGCAAACATTGCATCTTGAACAATCTTAATATTCATAGAATTTTTATACAATGGTGTAAATTTATCGATTGGAGATACCTTATTTTCATCATCCATAACTATTTTTGGATAAATCTTATAGCCTCCATTCGCAATTTGAGCAGTCATTAAACATAATTGAATTGGAGTTGTTTGAATATAACCTTGACCAATTCCAGTAATTACAGTTTCTCCCAATACCCAATTTTGTCCTAAAGCATTTTTCTTCCATTGAGTGCTTGGAATTAAACCTTTTTTTTCAATGTTAAATAGATTACCAAAAACTTCTTTTCCTAATCCAAATTTTTTAGCAGTTTCACTTAATCGATCTACTCCAAGTTTTCTAGCTATCTCGTAAAAATAGGTATCACAGGATTGTTTCATTGCATTTCTTAAATTCATAAATCCATGCCCCTGTTTTTTCCAACAATGATAAGTTTGACCATAAAGTTCTAATGGATGCTTATGCCCTCTACAATTAACAGTAAAATTTGTATTTATAATTCCATTCTCTAAAGCTGATAAAGCAACAATAGGTTTAATAGTTGACCCAGGAGAGTAATTTCCTTGTAACGTTTTATTAACCAGTGGTTTCATTGGATCATTACGAATAATTTGCCAATCATCTTGACTTATCCCAAAAACAAATAGGTTGGGGTCGAATGAAGGAGAAGAATGCATTGCAATTACCTCACCTGTATAAATATCCATGACGCAGATAGATCCAGCCTGATCTTTGAGTAATTCATTAGATAATTGTTGGACTTTAGTATCTACTGTTAACCTAAGAGATTTACCTTTCTCTCCTTTTTGAAATTCTAACTGACTAATTCTTCTTCCATAAGCATTTACCTCATATCTCTCAATATCATTAGAGCCAATAAGTTGTTTTTCAAAAGATTTTTCTAAACCTACTTTTCCAATTTTAAGACCAGGTACAAAATTTTTCTTTATTGCTTCATTATTTTCAATGTCTTGCTCATTTGCCTGACTTACATACCCAATAACATGGGTAAAATTAGATCCAAAAGGATAATTTCTAGAAATAGAAATAACTGGCTTAACACCATTAAGATCATAAAGATGATTGTTAATTTTGGAGAATTTTTTCCAACTTAGATTATCTGACACAATTAAAGTTTCCCATGACTTAATCTCATTTTTCTTTTTTATTATTCTTTTAAATTCTTTATCACTCAACTCTAGTAAATCTTTTATTCTATAAATTACATATCTAAAATCTTCTACTTGTTCTGGAATAATATGTAATTGATATGCCTCAAAATTTCCGGCTATAACGTTACCAAAATAGTCGTGAAATTCTCCCCTTACAGGAGCTAACTTCCATTCTCTTATTCTATTTTTATCTGAAAGAGTGAGATATTTTTTATTTTCTTTAACCTGTAAAAAAAATAATCGACTTATTAATCCAATCATTATAAAAAACTTTACTGAGCCAGTAATAAACATTCTTCTATTTATGGAATTTAATTTTTTTACATTATCGCTTGATGAATTAATCATTTATACCTTTTAGATAAAATTTGAAAATTGTAAGAAAAATAAGATAAAATAAGAAAGTAAAAAAAGTATTAACTACATAAGCCCATAATATTAAATTATATGAAAAAAATAATGTTAAGATTGAGTAATTTAAAGAGTTAACTAAAATTATAACAAATAAAAAATAAAACCAATCTTTTGTCTGATCAGGTCTAATTGTAATATTTCGAAAATATGATGTTGCTATACAAATTATCATGAAAGATAAACTGCTACAACCAAGAGGTAAACCTACAACAGTATCATTAATCAATCCTGCCAAAAAAACTAAAAGATAATCAAAATTTTTAAAATCTTTTAACGTAAAAAAAAAGATTAAAATAAAAGGAAAATTGAAAGAGAAAAAGTCAAGGCCTAAATAATTAACATCAAATTCATTTAACACAGATACATATAAAAAAATTATCGGCAACCAAGAGTAAAATTTTGAGAAAAAACCTTTGGATTTTAAACTAGTCATTAATTATTATTCCCTTGTTTAAAACACACTTTTTATATCCATCACTTCCGGGCTCAAAACCAGTAGCTTTTTGAAAAAGTTTTCGAGACTTACGACAAATATGCCCAAATTCTAAATTAAGTCTTAAAAATTCTAATTCTTTTTTATCGATATTAAACTGGCTAATTTTAATATTTTTAGATGATAATTCATTATTTAATATCAATATCTTATTGTTAAGATTATTTATTTCACTTTTTAAGTCTGTGTTTTCTTCTAAAAATTTGGAATTAGTCTCCTCAATAATTTCAAGTTCGTCCTCTAAAATTTTAAGTTTTGCATTTACACTATTGTATGTTTCATTTTCAGGTTCAGTCGTTTTTTGATCTAGAATCTCAGATGTAGTTGTTATTTCAGCAAAAACATATTTAAGTTGAGAAAAATCACTATAAAATTCTACACTAAATTCATTTGATGAATTTTCTTTAATAATTTCCAGTGTTCCTATTGGAATTCCACTTTTAAAAATTGCCCCTGTTCCAGAAGTATAAATTATACTTTTTTCCTTAATTTCTTTAGAAAGGCCGTCTTTAATATATTTAATTTGACCATAATTATCTCCTGTACCTGTAACTATTGCCTGAATATTTTGAGGTGCGATTGTAACAGGAACGTTAGAATTTAGGTCAGATAATAATAATACTCTTGAGGTCTTATAATTAACTTCTATTACCCTACCTACTAAATATGACTGATCATATATGTTAGTACCAATTTTGATATTATCTTTACTACCTTTGTTAATAATTATACTTTTTAAAAAAGGACTTTCATGATCCACGATAATTTTTGCCAAAATTTTATCTGAAGTTGAAACATAGTCATTGATTAACTCTTTTAATTCTCTATTTTCATTTTGAATTATCTCGCTAGAGACGAATTTTGATTTTAATTTACTTAATTCTAATCTTTTTTTTTTATAATCATTGAAGAAAGTTGTATAGTCAGATACTTCTATAAATGTATCCTTAATAAAGTTTTCTGGAATTGATACTAAAAAAGAAGATCTGTAAACTAATTCATTAATTCCTATTTTAAGATATCGTACAGCTTTAAAATCAAGATTAGATAATACAATTATAAAAATAGACGTAAATACTAAACTAAGTAACGAAAATTTTTGCTGGGTGCTTTTTTTTAAAAAAGCAGATCTGATTGCTATTATAAAATCATCTCTACTTGATGCCATCTTTCTTAATATTCAGTCAACATCGTCGAGAATGTTTGCTCTTGATCAAGAGCTTTTCCAGTTCCAACTGCAACACAAGATAAAGGATCATCTGCTATATGAACTGGTAAACCAGTTTCTTTAGAGAATCTTCTATCTATATTTTTTAATAAAGCACCACCTCCAGTTAGAGTTAAACCCATATCAACCAAGTCTGCAGATAATTCAGGGGGTGTACTTTCTAATGCATCTTTAATGCCATTAACCATTTCTTTTAAAATATCGTTCAATGCTTCTGCAGTATCCTCTTCAGTTATATTTACTTCTTTTGGAGTCCCTGATCTTAAATCTCTTCCTTTAACAGCATAGGTGTTATTGTTAGTTGGTATTGCAGTTCCAATTTCTTTTTTAATTTTTTCAGCAGTACTATCACCAATCATTAAGTTATACTCTTTTCTCATATAGTTAACCATTGCTCCATCCATTGCATCTCCGGCAACTCTTAATGATTTCGAATAAACTAATCCGCCTAAAGACATAACTGCTATCTCACTGGTTCCACCTCCAATATCGACTACCATTGAACCTGTGGCTTCAGATATTGGAAGATTGGCTCCTATAGCGGCTGCAATAGGCTCTTCAATTAATTGAACCCTTCTTGCACCAGCTGCAAGCGCACTGTCTTGAATAGCTTTTCTTTCCACAGGTGTTGAACCAGTAGGAACGCAAATTAAAATTCTTGGATTTGCAAAAGTTCTACCTTTGTGAACTTTTTTTATAAAATGTTTAATCATTTCTTCAGTTACAATAAAGTCAGCAATTACACCGTCTCTTAAAGGTCTTATTGCCTGAATATTTCCTGGAGTTCTTCCAAGCATAGTTTTTGCTTCATCTCCTACAGCTAAAACTTGCTTTTTTCCAGCTTGATCAACTATAGCCACTACTGAAGGCTCATTTAATACTACCCCTTGACCTTTTACGACAACAAGAGTGTTGGCTGTTCCTAAATCAATTGCCATATCCTGGCTCCAAACTTTTTTAATACTATCAAACATTCCCATTATATACTCTCCTTCAATTTTTTTGGTTCAATATTTTTATATAAAGATTTTTTTTCTCTCTTAATTAACATTTTATTTAAAGCATTTAAGTAAGCATTAGCTGATGCAACCAATGTATCAGTATCAGCAGATTGTCCAACTGTTGTTCTATCATTTTCCTCAATTTTGACACTTACTGTTGCTTGAGCATCAGTTCCTTCGGTTACGGCGTGAACCTGATAAAGAGATAATTTTACATCATGAGGATATAAATCTTTAATACATTTAAAAATAGCATCTACTGGTCCATCTCCAGTCTGTGACGTTTCTTTAATATCGCCAAAGACATCTAAAGTCATCTCTGCTCTTTGAGGCTCACCAGTTCCAGCAAATACCTTTAAAGATTTAAGATTAATTGCATTAATCTTGTTATCAATAATTAAACTATCATCAACTAAAGCGACAATGTCTTCATCATAAATATGTTTTTTCTTATCTGCTAGTATTTTAAACTTTCCAAATGCTGCTTGGACAACATCATCTGTAACTTCAGCATAACCAAGATCGCTCAATTTATCTTTAAACGCATGTCTACCAGAGTGCTTACCCATAACTAGAGACGTTTTTTTAACACCCACACTTTCTGGAGTCATTATCTCATAAGTTTCTCTATTTTTAAGCATTCCATCTTGATGAATGCCAGACTCATGTGCAAATGCATTTTTTCCAACTATTGCTTTGTTGTACTGGACTGGAAAACCAGTAGCATTAGAAACTATTTTTGAAGCTTTACTAATTAATTCTGTTTTTACTCCAGTTTCATAAGGTAATAAATCATCTCTTGTTTTTATTGCCATTACAATTTCCTCAAGTGCTGCATTACCAGCTCTTTCACCAATACCATTTATTGTACATTCAATTTGTCTTACCCCTGCGGATAAACCAGATAATGCATTAGCAACTGCTAATCCAAGATCATTATGACAGTGAGCAGAAATAATTGCTTTATCAATGTTTGGAACATTATTTTTTATTGACTCAATTTTTTTTGCAAATTCTTCAGGTATAGAATAACCTACAGTATCTGGAATATTAATAGTAGTTGCGCCACAGTTAATCGCTAATTCTATAGTTTTGTACATAAAGTCTAAATCTGTTCTAGTTCCATCTTCACACGACCATTCTACATCATCAGTAAATTTCTTTGCATAAGTGACACTCTCTTTTATAGCACCTAATACTTGATCATTGGTCATATTAAGTTTGTGCTTCATATGAACAGGACTAGTTGAAATAAAAGTATGAATACGAAATCTTTTTGCAAACTTTAAAGACTCATAACAAGCATCAATGTCTTTTTTAGTAGCTCTTGCTAATCCGCAAGGAATTGAATTTTTAACACTTTTACTAATTGCACTTACAGCTTCAAAATCACCTGGAGATGATATTGGAAAGCCAGCTTCAATAATATCTATTCCCATCTCATCAAAAACTCTTGAAATTTGAATTTTTTCTTCGACACTCATAGAGGCACCTGGTGATTGTTCACCATCTCTCATCGTTGTATCAAAAATGTATACTTTATCTTTTTTAGGCATATAAAAATTTTGTTTAAGAAATATACAACCTCTCGTATAGATTGCAAAATAAAATAACAATTTT
>CACKDD010000012.1 GCA_902598825.1 uncultured Pelagibacteraceae bacterium
TATATCATCATTAGAATAATTGTAATGATCAGGAAATTCTAATTCTTTAATAATATCAAATTTGTTAGTTTTAAGCATTGATATAAATGTTTTATGATTACCTATTCCTGAAAAAGCTAAATATTTATCTTTTCTATCAAACTCGTTAATATTTAATGCAACATATCTTCCTTCATAAATATTTATAGTTGGATTTATTCTAAAAATATATTCTTTAATATTTTTTAAATTTTCGTTATTTCCATTTAAAAATAAATTTTTATATTTTCTTAAATTATTTAGATTTTCTCTAAGAGGGCCGGCTGGAATAGTAAATCCATTTCCAATCCAGTTGATATTATTAAAACAAACAAAACTTAAATCATAATTTATGGAAAAATCCTGTAGACCATCATCAAAGATTGCTATTTGATAATCTTGTTTTATTGCTTCATTTAATGCAGTTTGTCTATTAATGGCTGTAAAAAGTTTACCATTTTCCTCTAAAATTTTTTGCTCATCAATTTGATTTGGGTAATATTTTTTAATAAAACATGTTTTAATTTTTTTTTCCTGTAAAATTTTTTGAATTTTAAGACTAAGTGAAGTTTTACCAGTTCCTCCCAAGTAAATATTACCAATGCAAATTGTTTTGATTAATGAATATTTTTTTTTATGTTGGATGATGGATCTTAGAAAGTGGATAATTTGTATTATGACTGAAATAGGCCAAAGTATATAAGATATAATATTTGGTTTTTTATAATCCCAAAATTTGGGTTTATTTAATTTCATTAATTATTTTTTTATCAAGCTCATTTAAGGTTTTTTTAAGAATTTTTTCTCCAAGATATTTCATTTTTCTTACATTTTTTATATTTTTTTTAAAAACTATTAAATTAGAACATTCTAAAGGGGTTTTTACTTTTTTTGATATCTTTAAATTATCTAAATATTTATAAACTTCCCTAAAGTTATCTACATTAGGTCCATGAAGTATTTTTGCACCAAAACGAGCAGGCTCCAAAGGGTTTTGCCCACCTTTATTAACTATAGATCCACCCAAAAACACCGAAGTTGATATTTTATAAAATTTTTTAGACTCACCAAAAGTATCAACAATATAAATATCTATATCCTTTAGTTTTTTATTTTTTGAACTATGAGTAATAACATTAAGATCCAAAGATTTTATTTCATTAATTATTTGACCTACTCTATTTATATGTCTTGGAATTATAATTGTGATTAAGTTTTTTTTCTTTTTTCTTAAAATTTTATGAACTTTTGCTGTAAATAATTCTTCTTTATCATGTGTACTTGCTGCAATAAATATTTCATGATTTTTGAATTGCAAAAATAAATCTTTATCAGAAGGATTATATTTTGATTTATCATTTTCAATAAACTTTAAATTTCCGATAAACTTAATTTTTTTTACCTCTAATTTTTTAAGATATTTTTTTGTTTCTAAATTTTGTGGATAAGCAATATCAATTAAATTAAAAATTGATCTTGAAAAATTTCCAAATTGATGCCATCGAAAAAAAGTTTTCTTAGTTATTCTGGCATTTAAAAGAATTAAAGGTATATTTCTGTTTCTAATTGATTTAAACATACTTGGCCAGATCTCTGACTCTATAAAAATAGCGATGTTAGGTTTCCAATAATTCAAAAAATTATTTGAAAAAAAAAAATGATCTATCGGATAGAATTGATGAATAGTTTTTTTGAATTTAATTTTCTCTAAAATTTTTGCTGAACTTAAAGTGCTAGAAGTAATTAAAATTTTCTTTATGGATTTGCTATTTTCATATTTTTTAATTAATGGAATAACACTCATTATTTCACCCACACTAGATCCATGAAACCAAATAAGTTTACCCTCACTTCTTTTTTTTGATGGAAAACAAAATTTTTCTTTTACCCTCAGTCTATTTTCTTTTTTTTTTATAATTCTAAAAATTATAATAAAAGGAGAAAAAATTAATAAAATTGAAACAATAAATTGATAAATAAAAAAAATCATTATCTCTGAATTTGTTTATCATGAAAATTCTTATAAATTTTTGATTTAACTAGTAATTCTTCATGTTTACCATTATCAATCACCTCTCCAGAGTCTATAACATAAATATTATTTGAATTTAAAATTGTAGAGAGTCTATGAGCAATTACTATTGTAGTTTTATTTTTTGTTAAAATCTTTAAAGCATCCTGAATTTTAGTTTCAGTTTCTGAGTCCAAAGATGAAGTTGCTTCATCCAAAAGAATAATAGAGCTTTTTTTAAGCATTGCTCTAGCGATAGAGATTCTTTGTTTTTCCCCACCTGATAATCTTACTCCATCTTCACCAATTAAAGTTTCATACTTATTAGGGAGCTTATCAATAAATTCATCACAATGAGATAGTTTTACAGCATCAAAAACTTCTTGATCAGTTGCATCTAAGTTTGCATATCTGATATTATTTTTAATAGTATCATCAAATAATGTTGTTTCTTGACTCACTAAGGAAATGCTATTTCTGAGTGAATGGATCGTGACATCATAAATTGATTGATCGTCTATGGTAATATCTCCACTTATGCTGTCATAAAATCGAGGAATTAAGTTTAATATTGTTGATTTACCTGATCCACTATGTCCAACTAATGAGGTCATTTTACCTCCATCAAAATTTAAATCTATCTTTTTTAATACGTCTCCATCAGATTTTTTATAGCTAAAAAGAACATCTTTAAATTTAATATTAGCATTTTTAATATTAATTTGCTTTGCGTTTTCTGAGTCCTTTATTAAATTTTTAGTATCTATAACTGGTAAAATTCTGCCAGCTGCAGAAAGTCCTTGATTAACTATAATATTTAAAGTCGATAAAGATCTCACAGGTTGATAAGCAAGCATCATGGCTGCAAGAAAAGAAAAGAAGTTATTCACGCTGAGTTCATCGTTTGCTATTAACTTTCCAGAATAAAAGATTAATATTGCAATCATTATCCCAGTAAGAACCTCCATAATCGGTGAAATCCTTACTATCACAACACCAATTTTTATACTTTTTTCTTTTAATTGATTTAAATAATTATTAGCTCTAATTGTTTCATATTTTTCTTTTTGAAAAATTTTTGTTAGTTTATGGTTTTTAAATAATTCAACTAAATATCTGGTTAAAAAAGCAGATTTTTCTTGAGCTTCTGTTGTAACTTTACCCATTCTTTTACCCAAACTTCTTGCTGCGATACTTGCTATTGGTATTAAGATTATTGCTATTAAGGAAAGTTTCCAATTTTGTAAAAACATTACTGTGAGTAAACCAATTAAAGTTAAGCTGTCTTTAAAAAGGTTTAATATCCCATTACTTAACAAGGTAGTTATATGAAGAACATCGTAAGTGAGGTTTGAAATAAATTTACCCGAGTGTTTTTCATCAATTGATTGAGTGTCTGCACTGATAAGAGTACCGAGCATATCATATTGGAGTTTTTTTTTAATATTTTCGGCTACATTAATCATAATAACTTTTGCAACATAAAGAGAAACACCTTTTACTGTAAAAGCAATTATTATCATTCCAGGTATTATTACTAAAAGAGATTGATCTTTTTCTATAAATATTTTTTCTATCGCAGGATCTAGAAGCCAAGCAATAGAAGATGTACTTCCAGCTACCAATAAAGAAAAAAATATTGCTAAGAAAATTTGTTTTAAATATTTTTTTGTATAGTCTTGATAAACTCTTTTAAATATTTTTACTTTGTTCATAATAGATTTTTACCTAGGATAATATTAATTAATATTATGAACCCAAGATAATTATTACTTTTGAAAATTTTTAAACATGTATTAGGGTTTCTTGGATCAAATATTCTTATTTGGTAAAATAATAGATGTGAAATAGGCAAAATTAAAAAAAGGTAATAATACAAATTAAAACTCATTGTATATCCACCTACTAATAGTGAAATTATCAAAATTAAATAAGTCATCATTAAGAAATACTTGGCCGTACCTTTAAATTTTATTGAAGTTGATTTTAATCCTATAATTTCATCATCTTGTATATCTTGATATCCATAAATAGTGTCGTAACCTAGTGTCCAAAATATGGCTCCAAAATAAAAAATTATTGGTATAATATCTAGTTGTCCCGAAATTGATGTCCAACCTAATATTAATCCATAATTAAATGTGATACCTAAGAATAATTGTGGCCAATAAGTATATCTTTTCATTAACGGATAGGTAAAAGCTAAGGGCATTGATCCTAATGCCATTATAATTGTAAAATAATTAAAATTTATTAAAACCAGAAAAGCAAAAAAACATAAAGTGATCGCATAAAAAAATCCTAAATGAACAGAAATTTTTCCTGATGCAATAGGTCTATTTTTTGTTCTAGAAACTTTTTTATCAAATTTTCTGTCTAAAATATCATTAACTATACAACCCGCAGATCTCATTAAGATGGCTCCTAGAAAAAAAAGAATTAAATAAAAAAAATATTTATCTAAACTTTCAGAAAAATTATAAACTAGGGTTAAACCCCATGCGCATGGCCAAAAAAGCAACATATAACCTATTGGCTTTTTAAGCCTTGTGAGCTCAACAAATAAGTTTAATTGGTTCATAAATTTTACTTGTAAATAACAAAGGCAGGATTGATAATCAAATTGATTCGTATGAATATAGATTACACGGTTACTGCATTAATGTTTCCAGCCATTCCTTTATTGATGGGCGTTTATAGTAATCGGTTTCACTCACTAAGTATCTTGATTAGGCAGCTTCACGACGAGCATGTTTATGAAAAACATATTCCAGCAGAATGGAAAAAACAATTTATCAATTTAAGTACAAGAATCACTCTTTTAAGATGGACAATCTTATTTGCGGCTTTTGGCTTTTTATTTAATATGCTTACAGTATTTGCACTTTACTTAGCTGAGGTTTTTATGGCCAGAGTAATTTTTGGGTCGTGTTGTTTATCTATGATCATTTCAATTATTTTTTTTATTCGAGAAATCCATATTTCTACGAATGCTCTTAAGTTACATATGTCTGATATGGATGTTAATGTTGATTAAGGAATTATTACAGCAGGCCCAGTCAACAATCTAGCTTCCAGATCTTTATGAGCTTGTACAGCATCTTTAAGAGAATATTTTTTTGAAATTTCAACAGTAAATTTTTTAGATAAAATAGCATCAAAAACTTTTTTTGCTGACTCGACAAGCTCTTCTCTTTTCACAGTGTAATGCGCAATAGATGGACGAGTAAAGAATAAACCTTTAGCATTAATGTCTTTTTTTATATCTAATGTTTCTACATAACCTGAGGCATTTCCAAAAGCTACCATCATCCCTCTTATCTTTAATGTCTCGATTGAACCTTTGAACGTTTTAATACCAACACCGTCGTAGACAACATCGATACCATTTTTTCCAACAATTTTTTCTACTTCTTCAACAAAATCTTTTTCTGAATAATTAATTACATGATGACAACCATTTTTTTTAGCGACTTCCTCTTTTGCTTTTGATCCAACAGTTCCAATAACTTCAGCACCTAAAGCATTAGCCCATGGACACAAAATTTGACCTAAAGCACCCGCTGCCGCATGGTATAAAACTTTATCACCTTTTTTCAAAGGATAGGCTCTGTGCAATAAGTATTCTGCGGTAATTCCTTTTAAAGTAATACATGATGCTACTTCATCTGAAATACCATCAGGTACAGAAACTAATTTTTCTTCAGGCATAACTTGTTTTTCTGAGTAGGCACCAATAGGCATTGATGCATGTGTAACTCTATCACCCACTTTAAATAAACTTACTTCTGAACCAATCTCTTCAATTTGTCCACAAGCTTCAAGACCAATACCACTAGGAAGTGGAATAGGGTAAAGTCCAGTTCGATGATAGATATCAATAAAGTTTAATCCAATAGAATTATTTTTTATTAAAACTTCTTTTGGACCAGGTTTTCCAACCTCTATATCTTGTATTTTAAGAACTTCAGGTCCACCAAATTTTTCAATTTTTATCGATTTCATTATTTATTTTACAAAGGTACCATTATGATAATCTTGAACAGCTTGCAAGATTTCAGCTTTGGTGTTCATTACAAATGGGCCACCTCTAGCAATTTCCTCATTAATAGGTTTTCCTGAAATAACTAAGAATTTTGCATTAGTTTTTGCTATGACTTTTAAAGCCTTACCTTTTGACAGTAAAATTAAAGTACTATCTTTTACTTTAGCGTGTTTTTTTTCACCAATTTTTATTTCACCATTAATTAAATAGATAAATGTGTTATGAGTAGAGGGTAGACTGTAATTAAATTCTTTTTCTTTTTTCAACTCAACATCAAAATAAGTAGGATCAACATTATGTTTTTTAACAGGACCTTCAGCTTTTTCAAATTTACCAGCTATAACTTTTACCTGCTTGTCATCATCTTTATGAATACTCATTTTATCTGAATCAATATAAATGTATTCTGGTTTACTCATTTTTAATTTAGCTGGCATATTAATCCATAATTGAAATCCGTGAAGTTTACCCTCTTTCATGGCAGGCATTTCAGAGTGAATTATTCCACTTCCAGTTTTCATCCACTGCACATCACCAGCTGTCATTCTTCCTTCGCCCCCAGTACTGTCTTTATGTTCAAAATCACCTGCAAGCATATAAGTAACTGTTTCTATACCTCTATGTGGATGAGGTGGAAAGCCAGCAATATAATCTTCACTATTTTCAGAACCAAATTCGTCTAACATTAAAAAAGGATCAAAATAATTAGGCTCAACACCAATACTTCTTTTTAACTTTACTCCAGCTCCATCAGATGCTGGAATTGGGTTTATGATTTTATCTACTTCAATTGTCATGTTTCATCACAGTAATTGTTAAATTTGAATTTTCAATGTTACTTTTTGTTATGTGAACCGTCACAAAATGGTTGATTGTTAGTCTGTTTACAAGCACAAAAAAACATTTTTTTTGTTAATTCAGCTTTATATACCACAGGACTAAATTCAGTACCTTTGTGTGAGCCATCACAGAACGGTTGTTTAGAGCTCTTACCACAACTGCACCAATAATAAGACTTCCCTTGTTCAACGTCTATTGCAATTGCTCTTTCTCCCACTCTTTGTCCTTTAATCATGTTCCTCTTTAAATCAATTTCATTAATTCACTTAAATTTTTAATTTCATTTTGAGGCTTATAATCCAAATTGTCAAAAATACTATTATTCCTATTTACCCAAATCGAGTTAAAGCCATAATTTCCTCCACCCGAGACATCCCATGTATTTGCACTCAAGAAAACAACTTCATTTTTTTCAATTTTATATTTTTCAATAGGTATGTCGTAGACTTTTGAGTCTGGCTTATAAATTCCTACTTCCTCAATAGAAAATAAATCATCAAATAAATTATTTAAATTATTACTCTTAACCAACTCATTTAAGAGAGAAGGAGTTCCATTTGAAAGTATAGCTAATTTCAAATTTTTTTCTTTTAATGTTTTCAGAATTTCTGGAACTTCCTTAAAAGTAGAGAGAACTTTATATAAATTTAACAATTCATTTTTCATTGAAGGATCAATATTAAAAGTTTTCATTGATTTATCTAAACTATCTTCTGTAATTTGCCAAAAGTCTTTGTGTCTTTTCATTAAACTTCTTAACCAAGTATACTCTAACTGAGTAGTTCTCCAATAATTTGCAAAACCTTCCCATTTATCTCCAATTTTATCTTTACATTTCTCAGCAGCTGAATTGACATCAAACAATGTCCCGTAGGCATCAAAAATTATTGCTTTAATATTTTTCATAAACTAACTTAACATAAATGAGCATCATTAGATTATTTTTTTCAGCGACATTATCTGCTGACATGATTGACAAATTGGATAAGTCTCAATCTCATTATTTAACTAAAGTGATGAGAATAAAAGAAAATGAGGTTTTTTCTTTATTTAATAAAAATGGAGAATGGGAAGCAAAAGTTTTAAGAATATCAAAAAATATTGTTGAATTTAAAACAACTAAACAATTAAGACAAAAAGAAAATTTTAAAGAATTATGGTTAGCTTTTTCTCCCATTAAATCAAATTTTCAAAACTTTATGATTCAAAAAGCAACAGAGTTAGGTGTTACAAGATTTTTACCAATTATTTTTGATCGGACAGTGGTTAGAAAACTAAATAAAGAACGTTTAGAAAAAATTGTAATTGAAGCGAGTGAACAATCAAACCGTATTAATGTACCCATAGTTGAAGAGTCTCAAAACTTAAATGATTTCTTAAAAACTACCTCTATAAATTTAATTTTTACAGACTTAAATTCCAGTAATAATAAAATTGATAAATCTAAACTTACGAATAAACCAGTTTGCATTATTGTAGGTCCAGAGGGTGATTTTTCAGAAGCTGAAAGAGAAAAGATTCTTTCATTTAAAGGTGTTCAGCCAATAAAAATTAATGAAAATGTTTTAAGGTCAGAAACAGCGGTCATATCTGCAATTTCGATCATAAATTATGCGATTAATTGATAAATTGTCGCGAAAACTAAAGTGTAATTTTTATAAAAGAGCTTTATATAGCTAGGTAAATGAAAAAAATTTTATTAATAATTTCTAGCATTTTTATTTCAGGAAATACATTCGCTGATCAACCTAAAGATTGGCAATTAGGTTTTCAAAATCCTGCATCAGATGGAATGAGAGATATTGTCAATTTTCATAATAATCTTTTACTTCCAATTATAATTGCAATTAGTGTTTTTGTTTTATTTTTGATGTTATATGCATGTGTAAAATTTAGAGCTTCTGCAAATCCAAACCCTTCAAAAAGAACTCACAACGTTACTGTAGAAATTCTATGGACTTTAATTCCATGTTTAATTTTAATTGTAATGGCAGTTCCATCATTTAAGATTTTATATAAACAAGATACAATTCCAAAAGCTGATTTAACTATTAAAGCTGTTGGATATCAGTGGTATTGGGGATACGAATATCCTGATGAAAATATAATATTCGACTCATATATGATCGAAGAAAAAGATTTGAGATCAGACCAACCTAGACTACTTTCAGTAGATAATGAAGTTGTTGTTCCAGTAAATAAAGTTGTAAAAGTTTTAATCACAGCTAATGATGTTCTACACGCATGGGCATTACCAGCATTTGGTGTTAAAAGAGATGCAGTCCCAGGAAGAATTAACGAGACATGGTTTAAAGCAGAAAAAGAAGGAACTTACTACGGTCAGTGTTCTGAACTATGTGGAATTAAGCATGCATTTATGCCAATTACTGTTAAGGTAGTAAGCGATGAAGAATACCAAGAATGGTTATCAGAAGCACGAGTAAAATTTGCAAAAGAAGAAATTGGAAATGATAAATTAAAAATAGCGAGCAAATAAATATGTATACACAAACAGTTTCACATGAAGACCATCATACCCCAACAGGTTGGAAACGTTGGGCTTATTCAACTAACCACAAAGATATAGGTACAATGTATTTAATCTTTGCAATTGTTGCAGGGGTGATTGGGACTGCATTTTCAGTATTGATGAGAATGGAATTGATGCATCCTGGTGATGGTATCTTAGGTGGAAATTATCATTTATATAATGTGTTAGTAACTGGTCATGGTTTAATCATGATTTTCTTTATGGTGATGCCAGCAATGATAGGTGGCTTTGGTAATTGGTTTGTTCCAATTATGATTGGTGCACCAGATATGGCATTTCCAAGAATGAATAATATTTCTTTTTGGTTGTTACCAGTTTCATTAACGTTATTGATTTTATCAATTTTTGTTGATGGCCCTCCAGGTCAAACAGGTGTGGGTGGTGGATGGACTATTTATCCTCCATTGTCATCTAAAGCAGGTCAACCAGGTCCAGCAATGGATTTAGCAATTTTAAGTTTGCACTTAGCAGGAGCTTCTTCAATTTTAGGTGCTGTGAATTTTATCACCACGATTTTAAATATGAGAACACCAGGCATGACATTACATAAAATGCCTCTATTTGCTTGGTCAATTTTAGTAACAGCATTTTTATTGTTATTATCTTTACCAGTACTAGCTGGAGCAATTACTATGTTGTTAACTGATAGAAATTTTGGAACTGCTTTTTTTGAAGCTCAAACAGGAGGTGACCCAGTTTTATTCCAACATTTATTTTGGTTCTTTGGTCATCCAGAAGTTTATATTTTAATTCTTCCAGGCTTTGGAATGATTAGCCATATTGTTTCAACATTTTCTAGAAAACCAGTTTTTGGTTATTTAGGTATGGCATATGCAATGGTAGCAATTGGAATTGTAGGATTTGTCGTATGGGCTCACCACATGTATACTGTTGGTTTAAGCACTGATACAAAAGCTTATTTTCTTGCTGCAACTATGATTATAGCTGTTCCAACAGGTATTAAGATTTTTTCATGGATTGCAACGATGTGGGGTGGATCGATATCATTTAAGACACCTATGATGTGGGCACTTGGATTTATATTTATGTTCACAGTTGGTGGGGTAACAGGTGTGGTATTGGCAAACGCTGGAGTAGACACTGCAATGCATGATACTTATTATGTGGTAGCACATTTTCATTATGTTTTATCTTTAGGTGCAGTTTTTGCAATATTTGCAGGTTTTTATTATTGGTTTTCAAAAATGTCTGGCTATGAATATTCTGAGTGGTTAGGACATTTACATTTTTGGTTAACATTTGTTGGAGTGAATTTAATTTTCTTTCCTCAGCATTTCTTAGGATTAGCTGGAATGCCTAGAAGATATGCAGATTATCCTGACGCTTTTGCTGGATGGAATTATGTATCTTCAGTAGGCTCATATGTTGCTGTAGCAGGTTTGGCAGTATTTTTTGTAAATCTAATTTATTCATTTTCAAAGAAAAAAGCAGCTGCCCAAAATCCTTGGGGAGTAGGAGCCACTACTTTAGAATGGACTGTACCATCTCCACCAAATTTTCATACATTTGATGAATTGCCAAAATTTGAGGATGATCAGGAAGCACAAAAATCACACAGCTAATAGTATAGCTTAAAAAATTAATGAATAATTCAAAGGCTAAAAAAAGAAATTTAAGTCAGGAAGATTTATTTAATTTTTCTGAATTATTTAAATTGATGAAGCCAAGAGTAATGTCATTGGTAATTTTTACTTGTGCTGTTGGTTTATTGACATCACCAAATCTTGTTTCAACTAAAGATGCCATAATTGGTATTTTATTGGTTTCCTTAGGCGCAGGAGCAGCTGGGGCATTGAACATGTGGTACGAGTCAGACCTAGATGCTTTAATGTCAAGAACTTGTCTAAGACCAATCCCAACTGGTAAGGTTAATAGAAATCAAGCACTTATTTTAGGTGTTACTTTATCTATAATTTCTGTTGTGGCCCTGGATTATTTTACAAACAGAATCTCTGCGGCAATATTACTTTTAACAATTTTATTTTATGTTTTTGTTTATACAATTTGGTTAAAAAGAAGAACACCTCAAAATATCGTAATAGGTGGAGCAGCTGGAGCCTTCCCACCAGTTATTGGGTGGACTATTGCAACAGGTTCTTTGTCAATTGAACCATTAACTTTTTTCTTGATAATATTTTTTTGGACTCCATCTCATTTTTGGGCCTTAAGTTTATATAAATCTGATGATTATAAAAAAGCTAATATACCGATGCTTCCACTGACCAATGGAGTGGAAAGCACAAAAATTAACATTTTTATTTATTCTTTATTAATGCTTCCGGTAATTATTTTCCCTTATTTTATCAACTTTGCAGGATTAGCATTCTTAATACCTTCAATATTATTAACTCTTTATTATAATTTTTTATGTTATGAACTTTATAATTTTAAGAAAAACAAATTTAATCCTAAAAAAGCAAAAGCAATATTTGGATATTCTATTCTATATTTATTTTTGGTTTTTGTTCTTTTTCTGATAGATAAGATTATATGATAACTCCAGATAAAAAAACGAAAAGAAAGAACATTTTAACAGCTTTAGGCATTATTGCTTTTATGATTTTTCTTTTCTTTTTTACATTATATAATACTGGTGTATTTGATAGAGCGATATGATACAAAAAAAAAACTTAACACCTTTAATATTAGCAGGAATTTTTGTTTTAATGTTGGGATTGTCTTATGCGGCAGTACCATTGTATGACTTATTTTGTAGAGTAACAGGATTTGGTGGTACTACCCAAGTATCTAATAATGCTCCTAAAATTGTATTAAATAAAATTGTAAGTGTCAGATTTGATACTAATGTTAATAATTTACCTTGGGATTTCAAAGCTAAGTCAAATGTTATTGACGTGAAAGTTGGTCAAGTGAACAAAATAGAATTTGAAGTAGAAAATTATGGTAATGAGCCTACTGCAGGAGTAGCAACTTTTAATGTTTCACCGTCTAGTTTTGGAAAGTATTACAGTAAATTAGGCTGTTTTTGTTTTGAGAAACAAGAATTAAAAGCTGGAGAAAAAGCAACATACATAATGACTTTTTATTTAGATCCTGAAATGGTAAATGATCCAACAACAAAAAATTTACAAGACGTAACTATGTCGTATACTTTTTTCTCGACAGATTACTATAAACAATCATAATTTAAAAAATGTCAGCTGAAAAAAAACATGATTATCATTTAGTAGACCCAAGTCCTTGGCCTATTTACGTTTCATTTTCATGCTTAGTATTGGCATTAGGATCTGTTTATTATCTTCATACAGATGTTTCGTGGGGAATGTACCTTGGATTTGCTCTTCTAATTTATGGCGCCTACATGTGGTTTAGAGATGTTGTTATTGAAGCTGAACACCAAGGTCATCATACACCTGTAGTTCAAATTCATCACAGATATGGAATGACATTGTTTATCGCATCTGAAGTAATGTTCTTTGTTGCATGGTTTTGGGCATATTTTGATGTGAGTTTATTTCCAAATGAATTTGTTGGAAATGTTTGGCCTCCAAAGGATATTGAAACTTTTGATCCTTGGGATATTCCATTAATCAATACATTGATTTTATTATTATCAGGTACGACGGTTACTTGGTCTCACCATGCTCTTTTAGAAGATGATAGAAAAAGTTTTATCCAAGGTTTATGGTTAACTGTTATTTTAGGGTTTTGTTTTACTCTTTTGCAAATTTATGAGTACCAGCATGCCTCATTTTCTTTTTCAGATCATATTTATGGATCAGTATTCTACATGGCAACAGGATTTCATGGTTTCCACGTTCTTGTTGGAACTATATTTTTAGCAGTATGTTTGTTTAGAGGTAAGAGAGGTCATTTTAATAAAGATCACCATTTTGGATTTGAAGCTGCAGCTTGGTATTGGCATTTTGTTGACGTAGTGTGGTTATTTTTGTTTGCTGCAATCTATATTTGGGGAAGTTAATTTATATTCTTTGAAACATAAGTTTTTATTTTCAGTATTTATAATTTTTTTTATTTTAGTTTTTGTTGCCCTAGGGTCATGGCAAATTGTTCGATTAAATTGGAAGAACAATTTAATATTAGAAATTGAAAATTCTTTAAAAAATCCACCTGTTGAATTAACAAACACTAATGTAGAAAATTATCTTAAAATAAAAACATCAGGATCAATAGATTTAAAGAAGCAAATTTATTTATACAATCTAAATGATACTGGAACACCAGGCTTTGAAGTTATAAATCCAATTTTAATTAATAATACTAATTATTTGATTAATAGGGGGTGGATACCTTTTGAAAAAAAAAACTCTCAAGAGATTAATGTATTTGATGAAAATGATATAATTGGAACTTTAAAATTACAAGGAAGAAAGAACATTTTTAAACCAGATAATGATTTAGAGAAAAATTATTGGTTTAGTCTAAATAGAGAAGATATATTAAAATTTACAGGGAAAGAATTCTCTAAATATATAATTTATTTAGATGGAAACTATCAAGTCCCTATACCAAAAAAAATTACTGCTAATATTTCTAATAATCATCTAAAATATGCCCTTACTTGGTTTTCATTAGCGATTTCAATTCTTTTGTTATATTTATATTTTAGAAAAAAGAATTATTAAATGAATTATATTAGTACAAGAAATAATCAGAAAAGCTTTACTTTTAAAGATGTTTTCCTCAAAGGTTTGGCAGATGATGGAGGTCTTTTCGTTCCAAAATCAATTAAACAATTTAAAAAAGAGGAATTAAACAATCTAAAAAACCTCAGTTACAATGATTTAGCTGCTGAAATAATTTATCCGTTTATAGGAGATTTTATGTCTAAAGATGACCTAATTTCAATGATTTCAAAATCGTACTCAAATTTCAGATCTAATGATGTTGTAAAAATCTGTGATCTAGGAGATCTAAAAGTTTTAGAACTGTTTCACGGTCCAACTCTTGCTTTTAAAGATATCGCTATGCAACTAATAGGTAATTTTTATCAATATCATTTAGGACGTGATCAAAAAAAAATTAATATAATAGTAGCAACTTCAGGTGATACTGGAGCAGCTGCGATAGATGCTTTAAAAGGAAAAAGCAATTTAAATGTTTTTGTATTGCACCCAAATAATAAAATTTCACCAGTACAAAGAAGACTAATGACAATACATGAAGAGAGCAACGTATTTAATATTGCAGTTAAAGGTAATTTTGATGATTGTCAAAATTTAGTAAAAGCAATGTTCAACGACGAAAAATTTTCTAAAGCAATTAATATGTCAGGTGTAAATTCAATTAATTGGGCAAGAATTATTGCTCAATCGGTGTATTATTTTTACGCTTATTTCAAAGTTGGAAATGGTCAACCCTTATCTTTTTCTGTTCCAACAGGAAACTTTGGTGATATTTATGCTGGTTACTTGGCAAAAAAACTTGGTCTTCCAATTAATAAACTAATTGTGGCTACAAATAGAAATGACATACTTCACAGAGCAATATCGGGTGGTGACTATACTCAAAAAAAAGTTGAGGAAACAAATACTCCTAGCATGGATATACAAATAGCAAGTAATTTTGAAAGGCTTCTATATGACGTAAAAGATAGTAACTCCAAAGTTACAAAAGATATAATGGATGAAATAAGAAATAATACTTATAAGATTGATAAAAGTGATTTAGATAAAATTAAAAAGAATTTTATATCTGAGATGCTCGATGAAAACGAGACTGTAGAAATGATAAAGACAATTAATGATGAGCATCAGATGGTAGTTGATCCACATACTGCCGTGGGCATAGGTGCTGTGAGAAAATTAGGATTGGAAAAAAATTGTATTGTTTTATCAACAGCGCACCCTTGCAAATTTCCAAAAGCAATAGAAGATGCAATTTCAAAAACTGAAAATTTACCAGATAGTCTTAAATATGTTAATGACAGAAAAGAAAAATTTGAACTTCTTTCAAATGACATTGAAAAAGTTAAAAAATATGTAATGAATTCAATATGAAACTTAAAATAAAAGATCAAATACCAGATACAGATATTTTTCAACTTGTTGATGGAGAACCTAAAAAAAGTAAATTAAGAGAAATCATTGGTAATGGAAAAGTTATTTTGTTTGGTTTACCTGGAGCATTTACATCAACTTGTTCAAAACTTCACCTACCAGGTTTTGTAGCAAATGCAGATAAGATTAAAGCCAAAGGGATAGAAAACATATTTTGTTTATCAGTAAATGACCCTTATGTGATGAATGGCTGGGGAGAGATCAATAATACTGGAAATAAAATAAAGATGTTATCTGATCCGTATTTGTTATTCACTAAAGCAATTGGTGCAGAAGTTGATCGGAATGCAAAAGGAATGGGAATTAGATCAAATCGTTATTTAATGGTTATTGAAAATTTTTCAGTTGTTAATATTCATGTTGAAAAAGAAACTAAGGAATGTGGTTTAACTTCAGCAGAGAATTTATTAAATGATTTAATTAAGTTAGGGTAGTTCTGTTGTCAGGTGTTCATTAAATTAGCACCCTTTTTTTTCTTTCAATTTGTTTAAATGTAATGCCCTTTCTTTTGCAGCTTTTGTAGCCTCATCAATATTTTTTAATGTAACCCCATAACCTGGTAAAAAGAAAAGTATAGCTCCGAGGTTATGAGGTGTACCTGTTTTTTTTGCTTTTTGGGCCTCATCTGCATATTGATTTGCTTTTAAAATTTCAGAGCTTAACTCTTTACAATTCATCTCATTATCATTTGGACCAATTACATTAACTACAGTTGGAGTTGCGCATGAAGCGATAAATAAAAATAAGGTAAAAAGTGTTAAGATTTTTTTCATTAATTAATATACCATAAAAGGGCGTTCTGTTGCCAGGTGCCCTAATTATAAGTTTGCAGCATTTCTAGCAAGTAAATCTACTTCATTATTTAATTTATCTGCTGAATGTGCTTTTACCCAATTCCAACTTATTTCAAATTCATTATTTAGTAGGTCTAATTCTGTCCAAAGTTCTTTATTACTTACCCCTTTTTTGTTTGCAGTTTTCCATCCATTTTTTTTCCAATTATGTATCCATTCTGTTATTCCAGACTTTACGTATTTAGAGTCTGTAAAAATTTCAACTTTGCTACCTTTTGGAATTTTTTTAAGAGCTTGTATAGGTGCTAATAATTCCATTTGATTATTTGTAGTATCTTTTTCACTTCCTTTTATTTCAGTTTTTTTTCCATCTTTTAATATAATCGCTGCCCAACCACCTTTACCTGGATTTCCAATACATGATCCGTCAGTATAAATCTTAATCATTATTTTAAATAATCTTTATAAGTCCTTAAATTATTGTGTATTATTAGTTTTTGATAATATTCTCTTGGATCCTTTATTTTAATAAGCGCTGATTTAGGTGTATTTGAATAGTCATAAAGTCTAGTTAGAAAATATCTCATTGCTGCACCACGACATAAAATATTTAATGATTTTTTTTCTGCAGTTGAAACTTTTTTTACACTTTCATATCCTTTAATTAAATTTTTTACCTTTTTTTTATTTAAGAAAAATTTAGATGCTCTTTTGTCAAAACATAACGCGTTAACACAAATAGCAATTTCATACATAAAGTAGTCATTCGCAGCAAAGTAGAAATCAATTATTCCTGATAATCTATCTTTTTTAAAAAAAATATTATCTATAAATAAATCTCCATGAATTATCCCACTAGGCAATTTTTTTGGCCACTTCATTTTTATATCTTTAAAATTTATCTTTAGAAATCTTTCTATATTAGTAAATTTTTTTGATTTAAATTTAATACTGTTAAATAATGGATTTAAATATTTAATACCCATAGAGTTTTTCCTGGAAAGATTTATTTTTTTTGTGGATAAATGCATTCCAGCAATCATTTTACCTATTTCGTGACAATTTTTAAAATTAAGTGACTTTTTATCTTTTCCCTCTAAAAAGGAAACAATACAAGCTGACTTTTTTCTAATTCTTACTAGGTAGTTTCCATTTTTATTTTTTTGAGGTTTTGGGCAATTTATTTTTGAATTATTTAATTGATCCATTAATTTCATAAAAAAAGGTATTTCATTTTGAGAAACTCTTTTTTCAAAGATTGTAAGTATAAATTTCTTATTTTTTGATCTTAATAAATAGTTAGTATTTTCAATCCCTTGTTTAATACCTTTAAAACTAATAATTTTATCTATCTTAAATTTTTTATTGATATAAGAAATATCTTTTTTATTAATTTTTGTATAAACAGCCATTTTAATTTAATTTTTTTGGAGCTTTGAAAACAACGTTTTCTTTAATGATTTCTACTTCATCTATACTGACTGTAAATTTATTTTTTAGCTCATTTATAAAATTATTAACTAGAATTTCAGGAGCAGAAGCTCCAGAAGAAACGCCAATCGTATTTGCATTTTTGATTAAATCAAATGGGATTTCACTTTGTGAATGAATTAATATTGAATTAGAGCAGCCAGATTTTTTTGCCACCTCCACTAATCTAACTGAATTAGATGAATTTCTACTACCTATCACAAAAAATAAGTCACATTTTTTTGCAATATTTTTAACTGCCATCTGCCTGTTTGTAGTGGCATAACAAATATCCTCTTTCAAAGGTTCTTTTATATTTGGAAATCTATTTTTTAATATTTGGATTATATCTTTTGTATCATCTACTGATAATGTAGTTTGAGTAACATAAGAAATTTTTTTGTTTTTTTGAATTTTATAGTTTTTGGCTTCATCTTCATTTTGAATAAGATCAATTGATCCTTTGGGTAACTGCCCCATAGTACCAATTACTTCAGGGTGATTTTGATGTCCTATTAAAATTAAATGATATCCAGCTTTATTTAGATTTTCAGCTTCTCTATGTACTTTTGACACCAATGGGCATGTAGCATCAACATAAGTCATATTGTAGTTTTTAGCGTCCTCTGGAATTTTTTTTGGAACACCATGAGCTGAAAAAATAACTGGTCTAGTTTTATCTTTTATCTCCTCTAGTTCTTCAACAAAGATAGCTCCTTTACTTTTTAAATCATCTACCACATATTTATTATGTACTATTTCATGACGAACATATACCGGAGCACCATATTTTTGAATTGATTTTTCAACTATCTCTATAGCTCTTTCTACACCAGCACAAAAGCCTCTAGGAGCTGACAATAATATTTTCAATTCTTTATTTTTCATTTTTTTCTATTAAATACTCAAGCAATATATGTGGAAAGGTTAAAGACGCCAAACCTATAAATATAATTTTTAGAATTGAACTATCGAAATTGTATGAATTATTTAATAAATAAAGCCCAAATAAACAAAAGGTAGCAGTAAGAATGGTTAAGGGCAGAGCTTTTTTAATGAAAATTTTTAGCCCATTCTTTAAATCATTCTCATCTAACTCATGCATCAAAGTAATACTGTGTCTAGTAGAATGTAAAAAACAAAAATAAATTGTAAATGCCATCAAAGGTGACAAATAATAATTTATTATTAAAATTGAAAAATAATCTAAAAAAATAATAAACTTTTTTAATTCAAATCCTCTGGTAAATAACAAAATACTGGATAATGTACTTAAAATAATCCCAAAAAGTATAAGGTTATTCACTTCGATAAAATCTAAAGTTCTATAAAAAGACTCGTTATCAATGAGTAATAATTTGAATATAGATATTGTTTCTTCAAAATGAAAAAACATAGGTGCCAAAATTACGAGCAAACCTTTCAAGAAAAATAATAATTGGTTATAATATGAATTTTCAGTTATTAAAAATTGAGTATCTTCTTTGCCAAAGTGAAATGAAGCAACTATTAGAAAGATTGTTAATGAAACTGATGGCATGATTGTCCATAAGACTATTACAGTTAAAGCAATAAAAACATATATCAAATAAAAAATATATATATTTTTTATTTCAAAAATTTTCAGAAGTTTTTTTCCTTTTATATGATCAAGTGAACCATGAGAAACCCCAATACTTAAAATTAAAAGCAAACAGAATAA
>CACKDD010000013.1 GCA_902598825.1 uncultured Pelagibacteraceae bacterium
TCTTAAAATTTTCTCTAACCAAATTAAGAATTACCGGCATAGGTTTAAAGGCCCTTGACATTATTGTTCCTGTTTCAATATTTTTAACTGTAAAAATATCTTTATGAATTATTTCTGTGTTCAAATTCAATTTTTTTGACACTTCTTTCAAAAAAACGCATTTATTATAGCTTTTTTCATAAAGATTAATTTTCATTGTATTTTTAATTTTTTTCATTGCTATCGCTACTATTAATCCAGGCATACCTCCGCCAGTACCTAAATCACAGGTTGTATTACTATTTAAGTCAACAAAATCAACTATTTGTGCAGAATCAAGTATATGACGTTTCCTAATAACCCATTTTTCATCAGTTTTTTTGCTGATTATGTTTATTTTTTTGTTTTTTTCTTGGATCATTGAAATTAGGCACTCAAGGTCTTTACAAGTTTCACGTGAAACATTAAGATTTGGAATTTTAGAGTAAGAATTTAAAATTACGTTATCCATTAAGCTATATGCTTAATAGACCTTCTTTTGACATGTGACAACAAAATATATACGGCCGCAGGTGTAATTCCATCAATCCTTAATGCTTGACCCAGTGTTTTAGGCCTTATTTCCTTAAATTTAGCCTTAACTTCATTAGAAAGACCAGAAAATTGATCATAGTCGATATTCTCTGGAATTGATAGATTTTCATCTCTTTTAAACGCGAGAATATCTGCCTTTTGCTTTTTTAAATAACCTCTATAATGTGAATTAATTTCAATTTGTTGATCTATCTCAGACCCATGGTTTAAAGTTTCTGGCCAGATCTCCCTAATTTTTCTCATATTTACATTTTTTTGTGTCAAAATTTCCTCAGCAGATCTAAAAACACCATCTTTGGCTATTTTAATACCAAATTTATCTGCTTTAGATGGAGAAATATTTAAATTAATCATTTGCATTGATATTTTGCTCAATTTTTCAAATTTATCCTCAAATAACTCCTTTCTTAACTTTGAAATCAATCCAATCTTTATTCCTTTATGAGTTAGTCTCAAATCTGCATTATCAGATCTAAGACTTAACCTGTATTCAGCTCTAGATGTAAACATCCTATATGGCTCTGCAACACCTTTGGTCACTAGATCATCGATCATAACTCCAATATAGGCATCAGATCGATCCAAAATAAAGGGTTCCTTGTTTTTAAGGGAAAGAGCAGCATTAATCCCAGCTATGAGACCTTGAGCAGCTGCCTCCTCATATCCTGTAGTTCCATTAATTTGTCCTGCTAGATATAAATTCTTTATTTTTTTTGTCTCCAATGTCAAAAAAAGCTCTCTAGGGTCAACATAGTCATATTCTATAGCATATCCTGGTCTAATTACCTTAACATTTTCTAAACCATTGATATTATTAAGTATTTCGTATTGTACAACTTCAGGTAGAGATGTTGATATACCATTTGGATAAATTGTATGATCATTTAAACCCTCTGGCTCTAAAAATATCTGGTGCCTAGTCTTATCTGCAAATTTTACGACTTTATCTTCTATTGAGGGACAATATCTTGGACCAACACCTTGAATGTTACCAGAATACATTGCACTTCTAGATAAATTTTTTTCAATAATCTTATGAACCTTTTCATTAGTATAGGTCATTGAACAGGACACTTGCTTGTTTAAGTTTATCTTGGTCAGGAAAGAAAAAAAGTAAGGATCATTATCAGCAAATTGTTTTTCTAAATTTTTAAAATTAATAGTTCTTGAGTCTAACCTTGGAGGTGTACCTGTTTTCAATCTACCGATCTTAAAATTGTATATCCCCAACTGTTCAGTTAAACCTGTGCTAGGTTTTTCATTAAATCGACCAGCAGGTGTTTTCTCATCACCAATGTGTATCAATCCATTCAAAAATGTGCCCGTTGTTAAGATTAACTTACTACAACTAACTTTATTGCCTTTTTGCGTAACAAAGCCATTTATTTCATTTTTCTCAAAAATAAACTTAATTACCGGATCAGAAAAAATGCTTAAATTACAGTAGTTTGCAAGTTTTTCTTGCATAAATTTGCGATATAAAGAACGATCGGATTGTGTTCTTGGTCCTCTTACTGCTGGCCCTCTGCTCCTATTTAATAGTCTAAACTGTATTCCAGACTTATCTGCTACCTCACCCATAACACCATCTAGAGCATCTATTTCTCTTACCAAATGTCCTTTTCCTAAACCACCAATGGCAGGATTACATGACATTTCACCTATGGTATCTTTATTGTGAGTGAAAAGGGCAGTATTAATTCCAAGGCGCGCAGAAGCTGCTGCTGCCTCGCAACCAGCATGGCCTCCACCGATCACTACCACATCAAAAGATAAATCTTTTTTCATGAAGTAAATTTATATTCGATTAAAATATTTACAAGATTTGAGTTTTTTTTCTTAAATAAGCGTTATTTATCAATGAAAATCGCGAAAAAATGGCAAAAAATACAGCAAAATTGCTGTTATTTTCCAATGCAAAAATCGTTGAAAATACTACCTAATATCTCCTCTACATCGACTTTTCCAACAATCATACCCAGATGTCTAGTAGCTAATCTTAAATCCTCAGCTCCTTTGTCAAAATCTTTTTTATCATTTTTATCCAAAAAATTTTTCAAATGATCACCGCACTGAGCAAGATGTTGTCTATGTCTTTCTCTGGTAATTAAAATATCTTCTTCGATTATAAATTTATTTTTTAGATTGTTTTTAATTTTTGAGATTAACACATCTATATTTAGATTATTTTTTAATGAAATTAAAACATGATCAAGCTTAAGAATTTTCGGATCTAATTTTTCTTTAAGTAGATCTGATTTATTAACAACTAAAATTGCATCTTTTTTTAGTAAATCGTTTAAAAACCCACTTAAATCAATGTTTTTAGCGTCAACTACTACTAATTTTAAGTCAGCATTTTCGGCCTTTTTAAGAGATAACTTTACTCCTTTTTTTTCAATTTCATCTTTTGAATCTCTTATGCCTGCGGTGTCTGAAACAATAACCGGGTACCCATCTATGTTTAAGTGTGTCTCTATAACATCTCGAGTAGTACCAGCAATTTCAGAAACAATGGCGACTTCTCTGTTCGATAAATTGTTCAATAAACTCGATTTGCCTGCATTAGTTGGTCCTACTATTGCAATTTTAAAACCTTCACGAATTATCTCACCAACTTTTTGATCATTTAGAATTTTTTGAATCTCATTTAATACATCTGAAGAGTCTTTTTTAATTTGTTTTAAATTTTCTTCAGGCAAATCTTCCTCGGGAAAATCTATCTTAGCTTCAACAAATGATAAAAGTTTCAACAATTTTTCTCGAAGCTCATTAAATTTTTCAGAGGATCTGCCTCTCATAATTTTGATGGCTTGTAATCTTTGCATTTCAGTCTCTGCTGAGATTAAATCAGCAATACTCTCGGCTTTTAGTAAATTTATCTTTCCATTTTGAAAGGCAATCTTTGTAAACTCACCTGGCTCTGCTAATCGACAATTTTTAACTTTAGAAATTTCATTTAAGAGAGCTTGGACGACTGCCTTACCTCCATGAATATGAAATTCTACAATATCCTCACCTGTGTAGCTCTCAGGACCAGGAAACCATATAATAATCGCTTCATCAATAAGCTCAGAAGTGTTGATATTGTTTATTTTTTTAAGTTGAGCAATTCTAGGCTTAGGATTTCCACTCTTGGTTAATAACTTAAAAACATTTCCAGCATCTGGACCTGAAACTCTTACTACAGCAACCCCAGCTAAACCTGATCCAGAAGAAAGGGCATAAATTGTCATAAAATTATTATATCTAGAATAAAACTATTGGATATAATTAAAATCTGATGATTATTTGGATAGCATCTTACCCTAAAAGTGGAAATACTTGGGTCAGAGCAATAATTAATTCCTTATTATTTTCAAAAGACAATCAAATTGATATTAATAATCTTCAAGTAAGACAATTTCCTCTTCGAAAAGATTTTGAAGGAATTATTTCAAATTTTAGAGATGAAAGAGAATTTGCAAAAAATTGTATCTTTGCTCAAGAAAGACTAAACCTAGATAATAAAATTAAATTCTTTAAAACACATAACGCTTTTTGGAAACTTGGTGAATATGCTTTTACAAATGAATTAAATACATTGGGAGTAATACATGTTGTAAGAGATCCAAGAAATGTGGTGACCTCTATTATGAACCACTTCAGTAAAACAATTGATAATTATGAAAAGGCATTCAAGTTTATAAGTGATACAAAAAGAATGTTTGGACCGGAAACGTCAACATTTGAAGAAAATGATTTACCTACAATCATTTCGTCTTGGTCAAACCATTATAATTCATGGCGAAAATTTAGAAAAAACAATCTTTTAATTAAGTATGAAAATTTGTTAGAAAATCCAGAGGTTGAATATCTAAAAGTAAGTAATTTTTTAAAAAAATTAATCAATTTTAAAATTGAAGAACAGGATATTCATAAGATTATTAAAAATACTCAATTTGAGGAATTAAAAGACCAAGAGAATAAAGATGGGTTTAAAGAAGCAGCCAAAGATCAAAACGATAAGGGGCGCCAATTTTTTTATTTAGGACCTAAAAACAAATGGGAAAATCTTTTAGACAAAAATATAAAAGACTTAATAGAAAAAAATTTTGAAAAAGAAATGAGAGAATTGGGTTACTTATGATAAACTCTATTTTATGCAGGTTTATTCATAGAGTTAAAAAACTCAGCATTATTTTTAGTATCTTTTAATTTTGAACTAATAAACTCTATCGCATCCATTGTTCCCATTGGTGCGATTATTCTTCTTAATACATTCATTTTTTGTAAATCATTTTTGTCAAATAATAACTCCTCTCTTCGAGTGCCTGATTTTGTAATATCAATAGCTGGATAAATTCTTTTATCAGCAATTTTTCTATCTAGTACTGTTTCACTATTTCCTGTTCCTTTGAACTCTTCAAAAATTACCTCATCCATTCTACTTCCAGTATCAATAAGAGCAGTAGAAATTATAGTTAACGAACCTCCTTCTTCGATATTTCTTGCTGCACCAAAAAATCTTTTTGGTCTTTGAAGGGCGTTAGCATCAACACCACCTGTTAAAACTTTACCTGAGCTTGGAATTACTGCGTTATATGCTCTTCCTAATCTTGTAATGGAGTCTAATAAAATAACCACATCTTTTTTATGCTCAGTTAATCTTTTGGCTTTTTCAATTACCATCTCTGCTACAGCCACGTGACGTTGCGCAGGTTCGTCAAAAGTGGAACTTATAACTTCACCCTTAACTGTTCTTTGCATGTCAGTTACTTCCTCTGGTCGTTCGTCTATCAATAATACGATTAAGTAGCATTCTGGATAATTTTTAGCTATAGAATTTGCAATACTTTGTAAGATCATTGTTTTACCAGCTTTAGGAGGTGAAATAATAATTGATCTTTGTCCTTTACCTATGGGACTAACTAAGTCTATTAATCTTGGTGTTAAGTCTGGTTTTTTCTCTGTTTTAACCATTTCTACTTCCATAACTAACTGTTTATCTGGATAAAGTGGTGTTAAATTATCGAATGCTATTTTATGTCTAGATTTATCTGGTTCTTCAAAGTTAATTTTGCTGACTTGAAGTAAGGCAAAATACCTTTCTCCCTCTTTAGGCGCTCTAACTGGACCCTCTACTGTATCTCCAGTTCTTAAACCAAATTTTCTGATCTGACTTGGGCTAACATATATATCATCAGGACCTGGAAGATAATTGGACTCCATTGCTCTCAAAAAACCAAAACCATCTTGTAATAATTGAAGTACTCCAGCACCTGTAATTTCCTCTTTTTCAGCAACCTTTTTTAAAATAGCAAAAAGAATCTCTTGCTTTCTAAGAGTACTAGCGTTTTCGATTCCAAGCTCTTCTGCTTGGGTAATGAGTTGTTCAGATGATTTAAGTTTTAGTTCTTGAATGTTCATGATTAAAAATTATTAAGGACTTAATAAGTTTAAATAATATATATACTATTTAATATTATTCAACCCTAGATAGGCTTAAAAATTACTATAAATACGATTAAAATCAGTAATATTGTTGGAATTTCGTTAATGTATCGAAAAAATTTATGAGAGTGCTCGTTAAGATTTAACTTAAATTGATTAAGAATACTTCCAAGATAAAAATGATAAAGTGTTAATAGAATAACAAAAACTAGTTTCAAAATCATCCAAATCTGTCCTAATTGCTCAAAACCAATTTCATGAATGAGTAATAATCCAAATAACCAAGATAAAATCATAGCAGGAGTCATAATGTAAAAAAATAATTTTTTTTCCATAACTTTAAACACCTCTGATATTATTGGCTCAGAGTTGTTTTGTGCATGATAAACAAAAATTCTCGGTAAATATAATAAACCAGCCATCCAGGAAATAACTGATATTAAATGAAGTGATTTAAAAAGAAGATAAGTATTCATAAACTAAATGCTTTTTTGGATTAAGGATTTTAATAAAATAATGTGATCATCATTATCATTTAAACACGGGATCATATCAAAATTTTCTCCGCCTGAATTTATAAAACTTTCCTTGCCTTGAATTAATATTTCTTCTAGTGTTTCTACACAGTCAGAAGAAAAACCTGGGCATATTGCTAACACGTTCTTTTTTCCTTCTTTCGGTAAATTTTCAAGGGTTTTATCAGTATAAGGTTGTAGCCATTCTTGAGGTCCAAATCTTGATTGAAATGTAGTTTTTATTTCTATTGAGTCAAATTTTTCTGAGATTAACCTTGTGGTTTTGTGACAATAGCAATGATAAGGATCTCCTTTATCAAAATATTTTTTTGGAATGCCATGATATGATGCAAGTATTAAATCAGGTTTCCAATTAATTTCATTAATTTTTTTATTTATGGAATTTACTAAAGCGTCAATATATAGTGGATCAGACTCGTAATGCGGAATTATCTTTAAAGATGGTTGCCACCTCATATTCATTAATGATCTATAAACTTCATCACAAACAGTAGCGGTAGTGGCAGCAGCATACTGAGGATATAGTGGTAAAATAATTAAATTTTCACATCCTTGGTCATGTAATTTATCAATTTTACTTTTAATACTGGGATTACCGTAACGCATTGCAAAATCGACAATTAAATTTTCTGAGGAAATTAAATTAGAGATTTTGTCTTTTTGCTTCTGTGTATAATATAATAAAGGTGAAATGTTTTCACTTTTCATCCATATTTCTTTATAAGCTTTGGCTGTTTTAGAAGGTCTAAAATTTAAAATAAAAATATTTAAAATTAATTGCCAGATTATAGGATTAACTTCAATAACGCGCTTATCAGATAAAAATTCTTTCAAATATTTTCTAATATCAAACCAACTCGTAGAGTCTGGAGTTCCTAAATTTACAATTAATGCTCCCGTCTTGCCAAATTTAATCGGGGGATGTTCAAAATTTTTATCCATTAATAATCTTTTACCATTTTTACAAGATAGTCCATCATATTTGGATCCGTCTCAGGTAAAACCCCGTGTCCTAAATTAAAAATGTATGGATGATCTTTAAAAATATCTAAATATTTTTTTGTTTCTTTTTTTAAATTTTCTTTATCAGACAATAATATCTTAGGATCCATACCACCTTGAACAGGTATCACAATATCCTTCCTTATTTGAATTGGATCAACTTCATAGTCTATACAAATAGCATCAGGTTTTACATTTTCGCAATAAATTTTATACTCTTTAATTCCTCTTGGAAAACATATGACAGGAATATTTTGAGACTTAACATATTCTACTAATGATAAAGTTGGGGAATAAACGTACTTTGGTAAATCCTTGGTTTCTAATAGACCAGCCCAACTATCAAATATTTGTATTATTTCAGCACCATTATCAATTTGATTCTTAATATGGATTTTAAGAAATTTATCTAAGACAGACAATATTTTTTCTATTGAGTGAGAGCTCTGAAAAAAATTACTAACTAATTTTTGTTTTGGTGATTTTCTATTAATTAAATAAACTAATAGAGTCCATGGTGCGCCCACAAAACCTATCGTACTTTTGTTTTGCGTTAACTCATTTTTTTTTACTAGGTCTAAGGCCATGTAAACTGGCTTAAGTTTTTGAGTAAAATCTTTTTCATTGAAATTTGATATTTCCTGTAAATTTAATTCTCCTAAAATTGGGCCAAAATTTTTTTTAAATTCAACTTTTTGATTTAAACCATAGGGAACCATTAAAATATCTGAAAAAATTATAGCAGCATCTAATTCAAATCTTTTTAAAGGTTGTAATGTTATCTCAGCTGATAATTCATGGTTTAAACATAATTTTATAAAATCAGCATTCTTTCTTCTAATATCTCTAAATTCAGGAAGATACCTACCAGCTTGTCTCATAATCCATATAGGATTCAAGTTTGTTTTTTTATTCTTAATAACTTCATTAATGTCTGACATATTAATAATTAAATATAATTAATAGTATTTGTAATATAACTTGTGAATAACGGTAATTAGTTTTTTTCAACATTTTATAAACTTTTTATTAACATTTAGAGCTTAAAATTTATTTAATATATAAGCAATATTGTAGCCTATTAACAATTTGATCAAAATTACCCAAATTATTATACATAGTTTTAATAATGTTGATAAAAACGGTGTTTTACAATGTAAATTATTAAATATTAAAAATATCTTATATGATTTAAATAAAACAAAAATATCAACTATTTATACATGAATAATACATATCAAATTTATTTAATTTCAGACTCTACCGGTGAAACGCTAGACAGGATTTTTACTGCTATCAAAGCTCAATTTAAAAATATTGAATATAAAATTCACACTTTCTCTTTCACAAGAACAGAAAACCAAATTACAAAAATTTTATCTAATGCTAAAAAACAACCAAATTCTATAATTCTTTATTCTATTGTAGATAGCAGTCTTGCAAAATATTTGGCGAACGCAAGTAATGAAAAAAACATTCCTTGTTTTGGAGTCCTTGGTGATCTTATACTTAGCTTCTCTAAATTACTAAACCAAAAAGCATCACACGAACCAAGTGGTCAGTATGCTCTAAATGATGAATATTATAAAAGAATTGAAGCCATCCAATTTACAATGAATCATGATGATGGAAATTTAGTAAAAGAAATAAAAAAATCTGATATAATTTTATTAGGTGTAAGTAGAACGAGCAAAACCCCAACTGCAATTTATTTAGCAAACAAAGGTTTTAAAACTTCAAATATCCCGTTGGTAAATGAAAATTCTATTCCACAAGTTTTAAAAGATAGTCCAAGAATTTCATGTGTTGTTGGTTTAAGCACAGAACCTGAAAGATTAGTGGATATTAGAAAAAATAGAATGAGTTCATTAAAAGAAAATGAAAATAAATCTTATACAGATTTAGAAAAAATAAAAAAAGAAGTAAGTAATGCAAAAGGAACCTTTCGTAAATATGGATGGCCCACAATAGATGTAACTAGAAAATCTGTCGAGGAAACCGCAGCATCTGTGATTAAAATATACGAAATTTATAAAGAAAATGTTTAAATTGATACTTGCGTCAAAAAGCAAAGTTAGAAAAGAAATATTAGATAAAAATAATATTTTGGTTCAAGTTCAGCCATCTAGTGTTGACGAAGACCCAATTAAACAAAGTTTATTAAATGAAAATGCATCTCCAGAAATTATTTCTAAAAATCTGGCAGAACTTAAAGCTAGTAGAGTTAGCCAAAAAAATTTTGATGTACTGGTTTTGGGCGCCGATAGTGTCATAGATTTAGAGGGAGAATTAATTTCTAAGCCCCAAAGTAGAGAAGAGGCTTTGAGTATTTTAAAAAAATTAAATGGGAAAAAACATAATTTAGTAAGTTCAGTATGTATTTCAAAAAATGGCTCTATGATTTGGAATTATACAGATAAAGCAACACTTACAATGAAAAAATTTAGTGATGAAGAACTTAAAGAATATTTGTCAAAAATATCAGATGAATCTTTATATGCTTATAATGTTTATCAAATTGAAGGGGAGGGAAAAAATTTATTTTTAAAAATTGATGGAGATAAGAATACTATAATGGGCCTTCCAATAAAAAAAATTCAAGAATATTTAAATAATTATATATGAAAAAATATTTAGTAATCGGTAACCCAATAACACATTCACAGTCACCTGAGCTACACAATTTCTGGATTAAAGAAAATGGTATAAACGGGATTTATGATAAAGAAAAATTAAATGAAGAAAATTTAAAAGAACTCTTTTTAAAAATTAAGAATAAAGAAATAAATGGAGCCAATATCACAGTTCCTTTTAAAAGAAATGTTATTGCTTATTTAGATCAACTAAGTTTGGAAGCAGAAAAAACCCAATCAGTTAACACTGTTTATTTAAAAAAAGACAAAATTACAGGGCATAATACAGATATTGGTGGATTTGAACTTGCTATTAAAGATGTAAATTATGATGTCGAGGGAAAAAGAGTCTTAATTCTTGGAGCAGGGGGTGTCGTACCATCAATTATTTTTGCTCTTTATAAAATGAAAGTATTAAGCGTTACCATAAGCAACAGAACAAAATCTAAAGCTGAAAATTTAAAAAGTTTATTTAACGAGCTTGAAATAGTTGACTGGGGTGAAGCATCAAATGTTGACATGATTATTAATGCTACAAGTATTGGTTTAAAAAAAGAGGATAAATTAAATATAGATTTTTCAAACTTCCAAAGTAGTGAATTTTTTTACGATGTAATTTATAATCCAAAAGAAACAAACTTTCTTAAAGATGGTAAAAATTTAGGCAAAAAAACTGAGAATGGAAAAAAAATGTTTATTTATCAGGCTGCAAAAGCTTTTAAAATTTGGCATGGAATTGAACCAAAAATTAATGAACAAGTTATTGGACTGCTTGATAAATGATAAAAATTGGAATTTTGGGTGATATAGGATCAGGTAAAAGTTATATAGCAAAGAATTTTGGCTACCCTGTATTTAATGCTGATAAAGAAGTAGGGAAGTTATATAAAAAAAATAAAAAAATTTTTATTAAATTAAAAAAAGTTTTACCAAAATTTATTTATTCATTTCCAATAAATAAAAATGAAATTATCAACGCAATATTTGCGAATAAGACAAATCTTAAAAAAATTACAAAAATTATTCACTCTGAAATAAGAAAAGAAATGAGTAAATTTTTGAAAAAGCACGTTAATAAAAAAATTGTTATTTTAGATATTCCTCTTTTGTTAGAAAATAAAATCAATAAAAAAGGAGATATATTGGT
>CACKDD010000014.1:0-2500 GCA_902598825.1 uncultured Pelagibacteraceae bacterium
TTTTTGACAATTCATTCTTTATTTGTTGAATTTCAAATTTATTAACAGAATATTGTTCTAATATTTTGTCAAAAGTTTCTCCAACACCTACAATATGTTCAATTTTTTTAAATCTAGGTTCTAAGTTTTTAAATAAATGATTTATAGATTTTTTAAAATAAACGTTATCTAATAAATCCCCATAGTTGTTTATAATATTTTTTTTATTATAATTATAGTAAGAGGTAAAAGTTGCTGTTATTAGCAATGCTAAAATTAAGCTAAAAATTTCTAAATTTTTTTTTATTTTTATTTTTATTTTTTTTACCATTAGATTTTATTGTGTGCCGTATTATTAGTTTAGGATTTACAAAAAATCAAAAAAAACCCTTTAAAAATGGGGCTTTTAATCGATTTTTTTAACCATAAAAGCTTGATTTCCTAAAATTTTAGCCTATAAGCATCAAACTTTCTCAATACAATTATTGTTTTACAATAAAACAAATGAGAATTATTGAGCCTTTTTTGCTCAATTAGCTATTTAAAAAGTCAAAATTTAAGAAGAGAAGTGTGGACGGTTAAGGTTACCAAAATTTGTCGTACACACTTCAATATTATATAAATTTTATTCTTAAAATTTATATAGAAGCTAGTGTGCGCCGTTTTTAAACTTGAGAGTTTGATCATGGCTCAGAACGTACGCTGGCGGCACGCCTAACACATGCAAGTCGAACGAAGTAGCAATACTTAGTGGCAGACGGGTGAGTAACATGTGGGTATCTACCCTTTGGCCTGGAATAACACGAGGAAACTTGTGCTAATACCGGATAAGTCTTTACAGAGAAAGCTTTATGCACCATTGGATGAGCCCGCACTTGATTAGTTTGTTGGTAGGGTAATGGCCTACCAAGACTGTGATCAATAGCTGATTTGAGAGGATGATCAGCCACATTGGGACTGAGACACGGCCCAAACTCCTACGGGAGGCAGCAGTGGGGAATCTTGCACAATGGAGGAAACTCTGATGCAGCGATGCCGCGTGAGTGAAGAAGGCCTTTGGGTTGTAAAGCTCTTTCGTCGGGGAAGAAAATGACTGTACCCGAATAAGAAGGTCCGGCTAACTTCGTGCCAGCAGCCGCGGTAATACGAAGGGACCTAGCGTAGTTCGGAATTACTGGGCTTAAAGAGTTCGTAGGTGGTTGAAAAAGTTGGTGGTGAAATCCCAGAGCTTAACTCTGGAACTGCCATCAAAACTTTTCAGCTAGAGTTTGATAGAGGAAAGCAGAATTTCTAGTGTAGAGGTGAAATTCGTAGATATTAGAAAGAATACCAATTGCGAAGGCAGCTTTCTGGATCATTACTGACACTGAGGAACGAAAGCATGGGTAGCGAAGAGGATTAGATACCCTCGTAGTCCATGCCGTAAACGATGTGTGTTAGACGTTGGAAATTTATTTTCAGTGTCGCAGCGAAAGCGATAAACACACCGCCTGGGGAGTACGACCGCAAGGTTAAAACTCAAATGAATTGACGGGGACCCGCACAAGTAGTGGAGCATGTGGTTTAATTCGAAGATACGCGCAGAACCTTACCAACACTTGACATGTTCGTCGCGACTTTAAGAGATTAAAGTTTTCGGTTCGGCCGGACGAAACACAGGTGCTGCATGGCTGTCGTCAGCTCGTGTCGTGAGATGTTGGGTTAAGTCCCGCAACGAGCGCAACCCTCACTTTTAGTTGCCATCATTAAGTTGGGCACTCTGAAAGAACTGCCAGTGATAAGCTGGAGGAAGGTGGGGATGACGTCAAGTCCTCATGGCCCTTACGTGTTGGGCTACACACGTGCTACAATGGTATCTACAACAGGAAGCAAAACAGCGATGTTAAGCAAATCCTTAAAAGATACCTCAGTTCGGATTGCACTCTGCAACTCGAGTGCATGAAGCTGGAATTACTAGTAATCGTGGATCAGCGTGCCACGGTGAATGCGTTCCCGGGTCTTGTACACACCGCCCGTCACACCATGGGAGTTGGTTCTACCTTAAGGCAAGGTTTTAAACCCTTGACCACGGTATAGTCAGCGACTGGGGTGAAGTCGTAACAAGGTAGCCGTAGGGGAACCTGCGGCTGGATTACCTCCTTTCTAAGGATGAATGAAAGTAATATTTCATTCTAAATAATATACACAGGTAATGTTGACCGTCCTCATTTCTCTTCTTAAAGTAGTGTTTCTCTTGCATAGGGGCCGGTAGCTCAGTTGGTTAGAGCACACCCTTGATAAGGGTGGGGTCGAAAGTTCGAGTCTTTCTCGGCCCACCAATTTAAAATCATGGGGGATTAGCTCAGCTGGGAGAGCGCCTGATTTGCATTCAGGAGGTCAGCGGTTCGATCCCGCTATCCTCCACCAAAAAACACTTAGTTATAAAAAATTGTAAATAAAAATAAATAATTAATATCAATATCTATATCCGAACATTAGTAATGTTATTAGCTAATGTTCAAAATAAAAATTTGATTCAACA
>CACKDD010000014.1:5000-9966 GCA_902598825.1 uncultured Pelagibacteraceae bacterium
ATCTGCTATGCGTGTAGAAGAATTGAGAGGAGTTGACCCTAGTACGAGAGGACCGGGTTGAACATACCACTGGTGGACCGGTTGTAGCGCCAGCTGCAGTGCCGGGTAGCTAAGTATGGACGAGATAACTGCTGAAAGCATCTAAGCGGGAAACTCACCTCAAAACTAGTTCTTCCTATAAAGCCGTGGTAGACCACCACGTTGATAGGCTGGATGTGGAAGCGCAGTAATGCGTGCAGCTGACCAGTACTAATAGCTTAATTGGCTTGATTTATGCACTGAAAAAAATTTTAGTTGATAAGATATTCTAGAATATTGATTGTTATATTTTGAAATATAAAAAGAATTTTTTTTGTTCCTGGTATAATACTTATATATGAGAAAAAACATATTAGTTACGGGATGTGCTGGATTTATTGGCAGTGCAATTTCTAAAAAATTAATAGATAATAAATACAATGTCTTTGGTATAGACAACCTATCTTCAGGTAAAAAAAAAAATATTCCAAAAAATTTAAAATTTATTGTTGGAAGCTGTAACGATCAAAAAACTTTAAATAAATTTAAAAATATCAATTTTTTTTCAATAATTCATTTAGCTGGAAAAGTTGGGAGCGAGATTAGTTCTTATAATCCTTTGATGGATTGTGAAAATAATATTTTAGCTACTTTAAAATTGTTAGAGTTTGCAAAAAAAACAAGATGTAATCATTTTATCTATGCTAGCTCTATGAGTGTATATGGGGATTTGGGTGCAAAACCAGTTTCTGAAAACCATAATTGTAATCCAAAAAGCTATTATGGTATTTCAAAGTTGGCTAGTGAAAACTATATAAAAATATCTCAAAATAAAAAATTAAAAAGTACAATTTTAAGATTGTTCACTGTATATGGGCCTGGTCAAAATCTTGATAACCCTATGCAAGGTATGATTAGTATTTATCTACATCAAATTATGAAAAACAAAAAATTAATTATAAAGGGAAGTGACAAAAGGGTTAGAGACTTTATCTACATAGATGACTTAACAAGTTTTTTTATGAAAATTATTGGAAATAAGAAGTTTTTTAACCAAACTTTGAATGTTGGTACTGGAAAAAAACACACAATAAAAGAAGTTATAAAAAAATTAAGAATCATAACAAAAATAAATTTTCCTGTAATATTTAAAAAAAGTACTCCTCTAGATCAATTTTATATTTTTCCAAATATTAAAAAACTCAAAAAATTTATAAATGTTAAATCATTTAAATCGCTTGACGAAGGTTTGATTAGACTTGTTTTCTATTTGAAAAAAATATATGATTAGTTATGGAAATTAAGTCTAATTTTTTTAACTTTGAAAAAAAACTTACATCTAACAAAATTCAATCAAGCTATTATTTAGGCTGGAACAATTTATTAATTGTTAAATTTGAAATCATTAAAAATAATATTTTTGAAAAAAAAGTAATTGACATAAGTTATCCTGATCTAAAAGATAAACAAAAAATTTTTGTAGTAACAAAAGGTACTTTAGAAGTAAAAGTTGATAATCAAAAAAATATTTTAAATGAATTTGATGCTTTTGATCTAGTTAACAAAAATGAAAAATATGAGATTTCAGCTAAGGAAAATTCAGTTTTTTATGTTATTTGTGCCAAAGATTTAGACGGTCAAATAGGAAAAAATGTTTTTTTCAACTTTAAAAAAGATTTAGAAAAAAGAGATTTGTGGGGAGGTCAGTGCATATCTAGGCCTTATGAAGGCAGCGGTCTTACTCTTGTATTATTCGATTTGAAGAAAGGTTTTGAATTTGAGGACAAGGGACATGAAAATGAGCAAATAACCTGGTTAATTGAGGGTAAAATGAATTTTCATTCAAACGGGGAGAGTAAAACATTGACATCAGAAAACGGTGGAATCGATATTGGTCCAAATCATCCACATGGTGGCGTTTCAGCAGGCGCAATAGGTTTTGATGCATTTTTTCCAAAAAGACAAGAAGCAAAGTATAGAACTTAACTTATGATAATGGCATTATTAATTGGCAGAGGTGGAAGTGTGGGGTTCCCTAATAAGAATGTTTTTCCTATTCTAGGTAGACCTCTTATGTCATACCCATTATCTGCAGCTTTACACTCTGAGCATATAGATGAAGTGTTTGTTTCAACAGATTGTGACAAAATAAAAAATGAAGCTCAAAAGTACAATGTAACAATCATTGATAGACCCAAAGAACTTGCAACTAGTGAAGCTCTTGTAGAGCAAGTTTTTAATCATGGATATAATTATGTGAAGAACGAACTAAATAAAAAAGTTGAGCTAATTGTAATACTTATGTGTAATGCACCAATGATTTTGCCAAAAACTATTGATGAAGGAATTAATATTCTAAGAACAAATAAAAATATTGACTCAGCTGTAACAGTTTCTGGTTACAATATGTTTACTCCAATTAGAGCAAGAAGGGTTAAAGATGGTCTTTTGCAACCATTTATTCCTTTAGATAAATTTAATTTTAAAATTGACTCTAATAGACAAAAAGCTGACATGGTATATTTTCATGATTGTGGTGTGTCTGTGGTGAGACCAGAATGCATTGAAAATTATAAAGAAGGACTTTTACCACAAAAATGGATGGGTCACAAAATATTTCCATTGATTCAACAAGGTGGTTTGGATATAGATTATAAGTATGAAATTCCAATTGCAGAAGGATGGTTAAAAGAAAATGGGTTTACTGAAAAAAAATTTCCTTATAGAGCGTAAATAGAGACTGAAGCTACCTTATATCTAGTTGGAGTTATACTCAAAATTTTAGTTTTGTTTTTAAATTTTTGATATAAAGCTAGAACTTCATCCATCTCAACTCTTCTAGGGTCATCACTTGGATACCCATCAAAGCCAGCGAGCAATATTCTTTTGGCCTTGCCACTTGTAGCTATCCCAAGGGCGTATGAAGCTACTAATGAATTTGGTAAAACAGCATAACGGTTCATAAATTGAAACTTTTTATTTTTAACCTCTAAACCAAAATCAAATATTTTATTTGATTTTAAATAACTTTTAATTTCACCTGACATTCTTGACAATGGTACAATGAGAGGTTGTTTTATCTTTTTAAATTTATTTCTGTCTGATATTAAAGTAAGTGCATTACAAGTTGCCCTTACATTAATAAGTTTCTCACTAATACTTTTTTGAGTATTTAAAGCTATCACAAAAGGTTTTTTTTTTATTATATAGTTCTCTAGTATATTTTTGTATTCTATCGCACTTGGTCCAGTTCCAATAATTAATACCTCTTTGTTAAGCATTTTTTTTCTTGGCAACCATTTTCCAGGACACTTTCCATTATAAATTTTATCATTTGGATTAAGTAAATCTTTATTAAATTTTTTTCCACCTGATTTTTTTAAATGCTCAATTGAAGATAAAACATCACTATTCGAAAATCTATTATTCCCTAGCATAGTTTGAATAAAAGTTGGATGTATTCCATGCATTCCAGCTAAAAAATAAAATGGATTTGTGCCCCAATTATATTTATTCATCAAAGGTTTAAAATGTTCATCAATAACTTTTAGGAGAGGTAAAATATTAACTTTTCTTGCTAGGAGTTTTTCATATTCGATAACTAAATATTCTGTTTTTGCATTTCCTGGTCCGCGTCCCATTCCAGTTATTGTTCCATCGATCCATTGAACTCCGTTGTTAATCGCCACATTAGTATTTATTGCAGCTCTACTCATATTGTCGTGAGTATGAATACCAAGATCTTTTTTCCAATAAGTTTTGATAAACGAAATTATTTGTGAAAGTTTATCTAATTCTAAACTTCCCATACTATCGGCAAAATAAAGAATATCTAAAGGGGTTTTGGATAATAGTTTACTTATTGACTTAATTTCACTTTCAGACCTATCAGCAATTTGCATCACATTTAAAGCAACTTTATATCCAAGTTTTTTCAATAAAATTATAACTTTAATCATTTTTTCAATTTCGTAATGATGAGCTGCAATTCTAACAAGATGTACTTTAGATTTTTTTTTGTTTTGAAAAAGTAATTTTGTATTAACAATAGTATTTTTAGAACCATAATTAATTAAATCAGAAGCGTTGACCATTACTGCTATTTTTATTTTTTTGGGTATCAACAAACTGTCTATAAAGTTGTCTTTTGTATATGCACAAGCACCTTTGAAGGATGATTTATAAAGTGATCTAAAACCAAGTTCTATGCAATCTACTCCTGCGGCAGGTAAAGCTTTTAGATAATCATTAATTAAATTTAGAGAAAAATCCCAGTTATTATAGTAACCACCATCTCTTAATGTGCAATCTATAATTTCGATGTTTTTCATAAGGAACTTTGTATATTATACTTTATTTTTTATATCAAAATATAAAATTTAAATTATTAGTATATTTAAAGATATTTTTATGAATTTATCAAGAAAAATTGTTGTATGAAAATTTTTATGTCATTTTTCAATAATTTGAAAGTTTTTTTTAGATATATTTATAAATCAAAATGGAAAATTAAACTTCCAAAAAAAAATAAATTTATTTTAGTGGATGGTGATCATAACCCTTTTGTAAAATATATAAAAAAAAAAGATATCACAGTGTTGTATAGAAGAGGTGAAGAAATAAATTTAAATATATTATTAAAATGTTTATTTAAATTAAAATTCTCAACACTTGATTATTGTGATGAATTTATAAGACATGTCTCCCCAAAATTAATATTGACTGCTTTTGATTATCATACCATTTTTTATAAACTTAGTAAAAAAACTGGAATAAAAACTCTTATGTTGCAGAAAGCTCAAAGAGGTAGTACATCAGGAATTATTTCTAACAGTAATTACTATTTTCCAAAAAACAGTAAAAATTTTTTTTATGTAGATTATGTTCTTTTATATAATAAAGCAGTTAGGAAATTTTATTCAAAAAGAATAAGTGGTAATTTTTTTGA
>CACKDD010000015.1 GCA_902598825.1 uncultured Pelagibacteraceae bacterium
CAAGTCAGTAGGTCTATGAATAAAAATTTGTCTTTTTCATCTTTTCCAGATAGGCCTAATTTATCTCTCATCATATTAAGCCATTTTTCTTCATATTTATTTTTAAAAGAATTGATTATTTCTGTAGCAGCTTTTACTGCTTTATCTTGATTTTCATCAATTAAAGGAATCAAACTTTCAGCAAATCTTGCTAAATTCCATTTTGTAATTACAGGTTGGTTACAATACGCATATCTTCCCATTTTATCTATTGAGCTGAATACTGTCTTAGGATCATAACTATCCATGAAAGCGCATGGACCATAATCGATTGTTTCACCTGAAATACTCATATTATCTGTATTCATCACTCCATGAATAAATCCAACTCTCATCCAATTAATGACTAGATCGACTTGTTTTTCTAAAACAATTTTTAAAAGTTCTAAAGCTTTATTTTTAGAGCTTAAAATCTTTGGAAAATGTCTGTTAATTACATAATCTAATAATATTTCTAATTCATCTTTTTTATTTCTAGCCGCAATATATTGAAATGTTCCTACTCTTAAATGACTTGAAGCTACTCTGGTAAGTATTGCTCCTCTTAAAGGCACTTCTCTAATTACATCTTCACCTGTTTTAACAACAGCCAAACTTCTTGTTGTTGGTATATTCAAATAATGCATTGACTCACTTATTATGTATTCTCTTAACATTGGGCCTAATGCAGCTCTTCCGTCACCATTTCTTGAAAAAGCAGTTTTCCCTGATCCTTTGAATTGAATATCATATCTTTTTTTGTTTTTAGACAAATGTTCTCCAATCAAAACCGCTCTACCATCTCCCAGCATTGTAAAATGACCAAATTGATGACCTGCATAAGCTTGAGCGATTGAATTACTGTCTTCAGGCAATTGATTTCCTGCAAATAATTTAGATAATTGGACTTCATTTATATCAGAAAAATCTAAATCTAGATCTGAAGCTAAACTTTTATTAAGTATGATTAATTCAGGATTCTTTACTTTTACTGGTTTAATATTTTCTTTGAAGGACTCAGGTAATTTTGAATAAGAATTATCAAAATTCCAATTGATATTAATATTCATAAAATATTATTAATTCCAGATTTTTTTCAAAGTTTCTTCTCTCTTACAAGCTTTTTTATATCTTAAATAATTTTGAAAATATACTTTATAAAAATTTTGATGACGATTTTCAGCTTTATAGAATTTTTTGAACTCTCTGAGATATGTGACTACTTTTTTATTAAATTTTTTTTCTAAATTCTTTATGTCTCTTTCAATTAATTTTTTTTCTTTATCATTTTGATAAAATGCAACAGACCTATAACTATATCCTTTGTCACAAAATTGACCATATGCATCAAATGGATCTATATTTATCCAATAGTTTTTGAGTAGCTCCTCAAAGGATATTATATCTTTATTATAAATGACCTCTACAACCTCAAAGTGACCAGTATTTCCATAAGTTACCTCTTTGTATGTTGGATTCTCTGTAGTACCACCAGAATATCCTGAGATTACTTCTATAACTCCATTAAGTTTTTCAAATGACTCTTCTACACACCAAAAGCATCCTCCAGCAAAATATGCTTTATCTTCCCCTAGAGCCTTTGAAGGATTGTTTACTAAAAAAGCAAAAATTATAATGATAAAAAACTTCATCTAATAACATATACAAAAAATACTAAATGAGTCTAGAATATTTAAGGTAGCTACTTTTTAAAGTAGCATACCTTAAATAATATATGATAAGTTATTTCTTCTTATATTTAGCTGCTTCTTCAGATCCACCAGTAGCAGATCCTTTACTATATGAGTGAGCACCCATTCCAGCTAGCTGACCATCTTTTACGATAAGATATTGATCTCTAATCTCTTTACCTTCAAAGAAACATTCTAAAATTTCTCTTACACCATCAGCATATCTAGTTTGAGCTGATAGCGATGTCCCTGAAGTATGAGGAGTCATTCCGTGATTAGGCATAGTTCTCCAAACATGATCGTTAGGAGCTGGTTGTGGAAACCATACATCACCAGCATAACCACTTAGTTGACCACTCTTTAATGCTTTTGCAATTGCTTCACGATTACAAATTTTTCCTCTAGCTGTATTTACAATGTAAGCACCTTTTTTCATTTTACTTATCATTGCATCATCAAATAGATTTTCAGTTTCTGGATGAAGAGGACAATTTATAGTCACAACATCACAAACTTTTACCATTGACTCAACTGACTCATGAAATGTGAGATTAAGTTCTTTTTCAACACTTTCAGGTAATCTATGTCTATCAAAATAGTGAAGATGAGTATCAAATGGCTTCATTTTTCTCAAAGCATCTAGTCCAATTCGTCCTGCAGCCACTGTTCCAATATGCATTCCCTCAACATCATATGATCTTTGTACAGCATCAGCAATATTCCAACCACCTTCATTTACAATTCTATGTTGATTGTGATAATCTCTCACCATTGAAACAATCATCATTACTATGTGTTCAGCAACAGATCTTGAGTTACAAAATGTTACTTCAACAACATCAATTTTATTATCCATTGCAGCTTGTAAATCAACATGGTCAGAACCAATTCCTGCAGTAACAGCCATTTTTAAATTTTTAGCTTTAGCTATTCTCTCTTTTGTTAAATAATACGGGAAAAAGGGTTGAGAAATCACTATATCAGCATCTACAATGTGCTTATCAGCCTCACATCCATCTCCATCTTTACTGTTAGTTACTACTAATTCATGTCCGTTACTCTCTAAGAATTTTCTTAAACCTAACTCTCCTGACACACATCCTAATAATTCTCCTGCTTTAAAATCTCTACCTTTTGGTGAAGGTAATGTCATACCATCAGGATATTTTTCCAATTTTGGAAGATCCTTAATAGGATATGATTTAGGCATTCCTCCTTTAGGATCATCGTATAATACACACAATATTTTCATTCTCTCTCCGTGGTTACTTTAAAATATTAATTTATTTGAACCATCTAACATTATTTTAAAGGAGCTAGCAAACAAATTATTTTGATTTTGGATAAGACTTTTTGAGAATAAACCGATTGATTATTATACCAAAACCCAAAATGATTATTGAACCAGAAATAACTGGATTTAATAAGTAATCTGGAGAAACACTTCCCATAATTACTATAATAGGATTTCCACCTGCAGGTGGATGAGTTACATTTAAAAATATCATTATACCCACACCAAATCCTACTGCTAATGGTAATATTAAATATAACGGCAGAGGCACTAAGTATAGAAATATCATTCCTACAATAGCAGTAAGAAGATGACCAAAAAAAACATTCTTAGGCTGTGCAAATGGACTTTCAGGATATCCATATAATAAAACCATTGATGATCCAAAAGAAGCTATTAAGAATATTCCAAAATCAGTTTTATAAGTTAAAATAGTTAAAACACCTATTGTGACTACAGAAAATAAACCAGCAAAGAAAGATTGTTTAAAATTATTCATTTAGAGATTAGTCTGATACAATTTTTTGTACAGTTTTAAAAGGTAATAAAATACACTCTTTACGAGCTTTATTTTTAGATTTAAATAGTTTCTGCATAAGTTTCCATTTCTTTTTAATAATATCACTATTACCATCAAAAAATGATTTTGCATCATCACACAATTCATTTATTTTTGATTTTTTTTTATTAATTGAAATCTTAGATAGTAAGCTTGCAGATGCCTGACAATAAACACAACATTTACCCTGATAACCAAAATCAATAATTCTCTCTTCATCTATGATTAGATTTATTTGCATTTCATCACCACATAATGGATTTTTCAACTTTGAATGGTGTGTATGATTTTGGATATATTTATTGTTATTATTATCTGAGGCTATTCTAAGAATTTCTAAATCCATAAGAATTTATTATCTTAGATTAGATTAAATTTGAATAAAATTTTTGTATAAAGATCTAATTTTTGTTGTAGTTCAATTCAATAAGAATTAAATATTCAAATATGATAGAGCTGAGAAATGAAAAAATCGCTGTACCTATAGTTTTATTTGCTGGTATTCTTTGGTCTTTTGGTCCATTGGTTGTCAGATTCATGAATGATCCTCACATGGTTCCATGGCAATATATATTTGGTCGGGGATTAACTATTTTTATAATATTAAATTTGTACTTATATTTTGAAGAGGGAATTAACTTTTATAGAAATTACAAAAAAGTTGGTAAGTCAGGACTTGTTGGAGGAATAGGTCTAGGTATAGCTATGATATCTTTTATTTATTCTATAACTAATACTACTGCAGCTATTACACTTTTATGTTTAGCTGCAATGCCATTTTTTACAGCTTTACTTGCTTTTTTGTTTTTAAAAGAAAAAATCTCTCTTAATGTTTGGATATCAATGATTATTGCTACTGTAGGAATAATAATTATGGCTGTAGGAAATACAGAAAAGAATTCTTTAATAGGTTTTGTTTTTGGACTTACATCTTCTATTGGTTTTTCTATATTTTCAGTGACACTAAGATGGCGAAAAGAAACTCCAAAGTTTACAACAGTTGCAGTAGCTGGTTTATTTTGCTTTGTCATTGCTACAATTATGATTTTAGTAAATAATCAACCATTTTTTGCCACTAGCTATAATAGTGCAATGTTTTCATTGCATGGAATAATAGTATGTTTGGGTTTAATATTATATTCTATTGGATCAAAAGCAATACAAGCAGCAGAGCTAACGTTATTATCTTTAACAGAAGTAATTGGTGGAATTTTTTGGGTATGGTTACCTTTATTTGGTATTAATGAAATACCATCAACAAATACAATAGTAGGCGGCTTTTTTCTTTTTGTTTCTCTTATTTACTATAGCCTAATAATGAGATGGAATAAGAGATATATTGCTCTCAATTGATTTCTTAAAGAATGAGTATAGATAAAATAATTGTAAACAGTTGGAATGAGTGGGATCCTTTAAAGCATGTAATAGTTGGTAAGGCAGATGGTGTTTGTATACCTGCTCCTGAGCCTGCATTAGATGCAAAAGTTCCTGAAGATTCTGATATGAAAGGGCAATTTGGCCCTAGAACTAAAGATACTGTCGATAAAGCAAATCAATTACTTGATGATTTTTCAAATATATTAATTAAGCGAGGTATAAAAGTAGATAGACCTTCACCAATAAATTTTAATCAGAAAATCTCAACTCCTGACTGGAAAGCTGAAAGCATGTTTGGCTGCATGCCGCCAAGAGATGTTTTGTTAACTGTTGGAAATGAAATATTAGAGGCAACCATGAGTTATAGGTGTAGATGGTTTGAGTACCTTTGTTATAGACCCCTTTTAAAAGAATATTATAATTCGGACCCCAACATGAAACATGAGTCTGCACCTAAACCAAGATTGACTGATGCAGATTATCGAAAAGATTATTTGTCTGATAAGATTGGAATTCAAAAAAGATTAAAATGGACTGAGGATAAATTTTTTGTAACCACTGAAGAAGAACCATTGTTCGATGCAGCAGATATACTTAGATTTGGTAAAGATTTAATTGTTCAACATGGATTTACTACCAATTTAAAAGGGATTGATTGGTTAAAACGTCATTTTAAAAATCATAGAGTTCATGCAGTAAACTTTCCAGGTGATCCATATCCAATTCATATAGACGCAACTTTCACACCAATAAAAGAAGGATTAATTATAAACAATCCTCAAAGAAGACTTCCTAAAGAACAAAGAAAATTATTTGAAAAAAATGACTGGAAAATAATTGATGCAGCTCAACCAGCTCATAATGAGCCTCCACCACTTTGTTATTCATCAGTTTGGCTATCAATGAATGTTTTAGTTTTAGACTCAAAAACAGTTTGTGTAGAAAAAAGTGAAAAATATCAATCTGAACAATTAGATAAACTTGGTTTGGAAGTAATTCCAGTGGATTTAAGAGATGCCTATGCTTTTGGTGGAGGACTTCATTGCTGTACGGCAGACGTTTATAGAGAAGGTAAATTAAAAGACTATTTTCCTAACCAATAAAATCTAACTTGGGTTTTTTTTTAAAAACTCTATATATCTTAATATTTCTTCATATTTATTATCAGGAATATCTTTGTAACTGGAATCAAATTTATTTTTAATACAAATTGCTACATGAGCATATGGATTTCTCCCATTAGGATGATATGGGTGGTTTGGTAAACGACCCTGCAAATAATCACCTGTTTCTTGAATTATTTTCCACAATTTTTCAGCATTCTCTTTATTCATTTACTGAATTTAATTTGAAATTTTTTAGTGTTCTTTAGTTTTGTCTATATTAAACTTTTCTAAAGCTGAGGACATATTATTTTCTTTTTCCTCAAAAGCTCCCAATTTTTCAAGTTCTTTTTGTTTAAGTCTTTGTTCTCTTAAATTCTCTCTATGTTCCTTAGCCTTCTGTTCACGATCAAATTTTTCCTCCCATTCCTTAATTTTGATATATTCTAATTCTTTCTGTTTTGCCTCTTCTTCTTTGATTATTTTAAGAGCTCTTTCTTTTCTTCTTTTTTCTTTAAGCTCAAGATTTTTTTGCTCTTCTTCTCTTACTTTTAAATCAATATCTTTCCTATTTTGCTCTTCTTCTTTGGATTTTAGTTCTTTTTCTTTAGTTCTTAATTCTTTAGCAATCTGAATTAAATCATCATCTTTTTTAATTAAACGATCAGACTCTAATTTTTGTTTTTCATCTTTAAATTTGTATTCTTTTTCTTTCAATCTTAATTCATCTTCGTTAAGTTTAATCCTATTACTTTCTTTGATTAATCTTTCTTCCCAAATTTTTAGATCTTTTCTTTCTTTCAAGATTTGATTTTTCTCTTCAAGTTTTTGCAGCTTAATAGTTTTTATTTTTTCAAGCTCTTTATTCTTTTTATAACTTGAAAGCACACTACTAAAGGATTTTGAAGTTAAATTTGCTATTTTAGCTAACCCATTTTTTTTATGAGTGTCTTTTATTCTTTTTTTTCTTTTCTTAACCATTTTATAATTTAGCTATTTCACTAGAGAAAATATTTTTTTTCAATAAGTTTTTTATTAAATTAAATTTGGAACTGATTAAATTGGGTACAACCTGAAAGTGTTTTATTTTTAAAAAAATTAGTAATTGTTAGTTTCTTCCTGGTTTTTTTCTGGCTCATCAATTGGTTCTGTCGTTGGATTTAACTCAATTCCTGCAGGTGTAATTGTTGATGGCATAGCAACAAATTGAGAGTCTGGATTTTCTACAGTTTGTCTTACTCTCATTCTATAAATTCCAAAAACTCCTATAATTCCATGGAAGAAAAGAAGAAAAATAAAAAATCCATTTGGACCAACCATGTCCATGAATATTGAGCATAAAAATGGACCACTCATTGCCCCTAATCCAAATACAAATTGAAGTCCTGCACCAGCTGCTACAAATTTTTCTTTTGGAATATAATCATTAGTATGTGCTAAAATTTGTGAAAACATAGGTAAACTACAAAAGGAAAAAAGAATTAAAAAGATATAAAACCAAGTTTTACTTGTTGCTAACCCATCTGGTAAATACATTTGTCTTGAAACCAATATTGCAAGAAGAGCAAATGTAGATGCACCAAATGTAGAAATAACTATTACCTTTCTTCTATCATACATGTCAGATATTTTACCAACTGGAAATTGAGATATTGCGCCAGAAATTGCCAACAAAAATGTTACAATAGATATTTCGAGTATCGTAAAATTCATTGATGTTGCATATACCGCTAATAAGGTGAATAAAGCTGCTTGTATCGTTCCATAAAAAAATGAGCTTACCATACCAAAAGGAGATGCCTCATAAAGATCCATAAGTTTCATTGCTTTAATTTTTTTAAAAGTAGGTGGTTTTTTTTTAGTAAGCAAGATAGGAATTAGAGCAATTGAAGTAATAACTGATATCAAAATAAAAGGTTGGAAGTTTTCTGGACTGCTAAAATTAAGAAGAAACATTCCAGTGCCCATGGAGCCATATAAAATGACCATATATATTGATAGTACACTTCCTCTATTTTTGTTTGTTGATCTATCATTCAACCAACTCTCAGCTACAGTATAAATACAAACCATACTTATTCCTGTTAGAACCCTTAATAAAAACCAGATAAATGGATTAATTAAAATAGAGTGTATCAAAATTACCAATGAAGCTAATGATGCAAAAGCTGCAAAGACTCTAATATGACCAACTCTAGAAACAATGTTTGGAATGGTTGCTGCACCTATAAAATATCCAACAAAATAGCCAGACATCATAAACCCAGTTGCTGTTAAACTAAATTCTTCTTGTACAGCTCTCACACCTAATAATGAGCTTTGAAAACCATAAGCCATCATTAAGAAACCCATCCCTAAAAATAGCGCCCAAGAATTTTTTAAAACTTTATTCATAAAAATCGAAGTAACTATTTGCGATCTATTATTAAATCAAGTCTTAATTGTGACAAGCTTATGAATTTCTAAGCTTTAAAAATGAATGAGTAGCGATTGTGATAATTATAATTGCACCTCCATAAAGCGTCTCAAGACTTGGCTGTTCTTTAATTATCATCCAAACCCATATTGGGCCTATAATTGTCTCTAACAAGAAAAATAAATTTACTTCTGCAGCTGGTATAAATCTTGGAGCTATTGTGACTAAAACAAAAGGTATAGCAACACATAAGATGCACATTAGAGGCACAATAATTAAGTCTTTGTTTTCAAGAACAAAACTTTCAATGAAAAATAGGGCAAAAGTGGCTACAAATAATTTACCTATTACAGCTGCTGGCACTAAATTTTTGGATTTTGCTGAACGGATTGTTACTGCCCCAACAGCAAGTCCAATAGCTGTGATAAATCCTAAAATATCTCCATAGAAATTTCCTAATTTTAAAGAATCAGAAAAAATATAAATTACCGCAATAAATGTAACAATAATAGAAATCCATGTTTTTTTATCTGGAGGTTCTTTCAAAAAAATTGCCCCAAGAATAGCTGACAACATTGGGGCTGTAGCAATCATGACTAATGTATTTGCCACATTGGTATTCTGTATTGAAACAACAAAGGTAATATTTGTTATACTAAATGTTCCAACATAAATTAATCCATGATACCCGCTAGATAAAAGTATCTTAAAAAAATTTAATTTATAAATTATCAGCATACCTAAAAAAACTGTAAAAAAAGGGATAATACCTCTATAAAAAACTAGCCCCCAAGTATCAACATTTGAAAGTCTTATAAATAAAGAGTCCGGAGTGATAAAGATTACTGCAATAAACGCAAGTAAAGAACCTTTCTGCTGATCAGTTAAATTATTCAAGCTTTAAGTTCTTTCCAAAATATTTTCGCTAAATTAATCTTTGTTAAATCGTAATAAGTTTTTAAACCAGTAGGGGATGTAACATTGATATCACCATTTAGTTTTTGATCAATAAAATCAATTCCAGCAAAAAAAATATTTTCTTTTTTTAAATCATTAGCAACCAGTTTTGATATTTTCTTTTCTTCTGTAGTCATTTTTATGTTGATTGGTTTGGCTCCTTTGCTCATATTACTTAAAAAAGAACCTTTTTTGGGAACTCTTGATATCGCACCTACAA
>CACKDD010000016.1 GCA_902598825.1 uncultured Pelagibacteraceae bacterium
ATTAAAGAATAAATTTAGATAAATCATTATCTTTTATTAAGTTCTCTAAGTTTTTACTAATATATTCTTTGTTAATAATAATTTTCTCTCCTGATCTATCAGTAGCTGTAAAACTGATATCGTCTAATATTTTTTCAATAATAGTATGTAGTCTCCTAGCACCAATATTTTCTACTGTTGCATTTACTTCAGAGGCTATATTTGCAATCGAATCTATTCCGTCATCAGAAAATTCAAGTTCAACATTTTCAGTTTTTAACAAGGCAATATATTGTTTAATCAAACTAAAATCAGGCTCTTTAAGTATTCTTTTAAAATCATCACTTGTTAAGGCCTCTAATTCTACTCGAATAGGCAGTCTTCCTTGAAGCTCTGGCAACAAGTCAGATGGTTTAGCAAGTTGGAATGCTCCAGATGCAATAAATAAAATATGATCAGTTTTAATAGGTCCATATTTTGTATTAACAGTTGTGCCCTCTATTAATGGCAATAAATCTCTCTGTACACCTTCTCTAGATACATCACCACCCACTCTATCTGTTCTTCCAGATATTTTATCAATCTCATCTAAAAAAACTATTCCATTATTTTCAGTTGAAATTTTTGCTGCTTTGATAATCTTGTCTTGTTCAATTAATTTATCAGACTCATCATTAATTAGAATTTCATGAGATTCTTTTACTGACATTTTTTTCTTTTTTTCTTTACCACCCATAGATTTTCCGAGCATTTCTCCGATGTTTATCATACCGACGTTTGCTCCAGGCATACCTGGTATTTCAAAAGATGCACCATTGCTAGATCCACTGTCATTTACAGAAATTTCTATTTCATTATTGTCTAAATCACCATTTCTTAATCTTTTTCTAAAACTTTCTCTTGTAGCTAGACTTGCTTTTTTTCCAACCAAAGCATCTAGAACTTTTTCTTCCGCTAATTTTTGAGCTTGAGCAAAAACTTCTTTTCTTTTTTTTACTTTTTCCATAGCAATGGCAATTTCAACTAAATCTCTTACGATTTGTTCAACATCTCTTCCCACATAACCAACTTCAGTAAATCTTGTGGCTTCAACTTTTACAAATGGTGCTTCAGCAAGTTTTGAAAGTCTCCTTGATATTTCAGTCTTACCAACTCCAGTTGGTCCAATCATTAAAATATTTTTTGGTAAAACTTCATTTTTCATTTCTCCTTTAAGGGCTTGTCTTCTCCATCTGTTTCTTAATGCGACAGCCACAGCTTTTTTTGCTTTGTTTTGACCCACAACGAACCGGTCTAATTCTGAAACTATTTCTCTTGGTGATAAAGAGCTTACAAGATTTAAACTTTCATCAATATTTTTATCTTTAGGTACTAAAGGAGTTACGTTAGATTTTTCCATTATATTTTTTCAATTTTAATATTGTTATTGGTAAAGACGCAAATTTCTGAAGCAACTTCAATTGCTTTTTTTGCCACTTGTTCAGCACTCATATCTGTTCCAATTAAAACTTTTCCTGCTGCTAATGCATAATTTCCACCAGACCCTATTCCTATTACGTCTCCTTCAGGCTCTAACACATCCCCTGTTCCAGAAATTATATAGCTATTTTCTTTGTCTCCAATAGCCATAAGAGCTTCCAGTCTTCTTAAGTATTTATCTGTCCGCCAATCTTTCGCCAACTCCACTGCAGCTCTAGATAAATTTCCAGCATGCTTTTCTATTTTAGCCTCTAATCGTTCAAATAAAGTTAATGCATCTGCTGTAGAGCCAGCAAAACCTGCTACAACATCTCTTTTTTCAATTTTTCTTACTTTAGATGCGGTACTTTTAACAACAGTATTTCCCATACTTACTTGGCCATCACCTGCGACGACTACTTCGTTATTCTTTCTTACTAATACAATCGTTGTCATAGCTTATAAATGGATACTAAACTCAATAGTTCAAGCCCAGGTTTAGTATTATTGCCATAATTGAATAATATATGTATACCTAATTTTAATTATGAAGCGTAAAGGCAAAATTAGTAGAAAAACAAAAGAGACCAGCATTAGTGTTGATTTAAATATTGATGGCAAAGGAAAATATAAAATTGATACCGGTATAGGTTTTTTAAATCATATGTTAGAGCAATTATCTAAGCATTCATCAATCGATATGAATATTAAAGCTAAAGGTGACACTCATATTGACCTTCATCACACAACTGAGGATACAGGAATTGCAATAGGAGAGGCATTAAAAAAGGCTTTGAAAAAATCTGTAGGTATAAGAAGATATGCTCACGCAATGATACCAATGGATGAAACTTTATCGCGTGTTGCAATTGATATTTCGAATAGACCTTATTTAATTTGGAAAGTAAAATTAAAAGTTGAAAAGCTTGGTGAAATGGATACAGAACTATTCAAAGAATGGTTTCAAGCTTTTTCTCAAGCAGCAGGAATTACTTTGCACGTAGAAAATATTTATGGTGATAATAGTCACCACATTATCGAGTCTTGCTTCAAAGGATTGGCAAGATCATTAAGAGCTGCATTAGAGATAGACCCTAGGAATAGTAAATCAATTCCATCTACTAAAGGTTCTTTATAAGTTTAATGAATGTTACAATTGTTGATTATTATTCAGGGAATGTCTCATCAGTATTAAATTCGTTTAAAGAAGCTGCTAAATATAAACCAAATTTAAACATTAAAATTAAACTATCTAACAAATTAGAAGATATCAAAAATGCAGATAAATTAGTTTTGCCTGGTCAAGGTTCGTTTAAAAATTGTATTAATTCTTTAAAGGGTATTGATGGCTTAGAGGAAATTCTAAAAGAGCAAGTACTAGTTAAGAAAAAATTTATTCTAGGAATTTGTGTCGGAATGCAAATGTTTGCTGATTATGGAGAAGAAGATGGTGGAAGTGAGGGGCTAGGATGGATAAGTGGGACAGTTAAAAAAATTAAAATATTTCCTGAACATGCTGATGTTACCAAACTACCGCACATTGGATGGAATCAAGTAACTTTTTTTCCAAATGGAATTCCTATAGCTGAAAAATTTATTAATAGATTAGACCAAAATCCTCATTTTTATTTTGTACATAGTTATATTTTTCATCCCAAAAATACTGAAAATTATACTAGAGGAGAAACATATTACGCAGGCCAAAAATTTATGAGCGCAGTTATAAAAGAAAATATTATAGGCACACAATTTCACCCTGAAAAAAGTGGAAATGATGGTTTATTAATGATTCAAAATTTTCTCACTTTATGAAAATATTTCCAGCAATAGATATTAAAGATAAAAAGTGTGTAAGATTAGTCAAAGGAGATTTTGATAATAAAACTGAGTATGAAATTCTGCCAGTTGAACAAGCTGGTAAGTATAAAGATTATGGTTTTAAAAATTTACATATTGTTGATCTAGATGGGGCGCTAACTGGTGAGACAGTAAATTTAGATATTATTCAAAATATAATTAGTAAATTTGATCTAAAAGTTGAAATAGGTGGTGGTATTAGAAATTTAGAAAGTATCCAGAAATATATTGATGCTGGAGTTGAGAAAGTAATTTTAGGAAGTGCTGCAATAAAAGATAAAATTTTTTTAAAAGAAGCATGTAAAAAATTTCCAAATAAAATTGCTTTAGGTTTAGATGCTAAAGATGGGTTATTATCAGTATCTGGATGGAAAGAAAATTCTAATCAACTAACTTTAAATTATTTAAAAGAAGTAAATGATTATGGTGTAAGTAGATTGATTTACACTGATATAAATCGAGACGGAACGAAACAAAGCCCAAACTTTGAAGAAACATCAAAAGTTGCTGATATATCAAACTGCCCAGTGATAATTTCTGGCGGTGTATCCTCAATTGAGGATATTAAAAAAGCAAAGAGTTTGAAAAATATTGAAGGTATAATAGTCGGTAAAGCTATTTATGATGGTGATATTAAATTACAAGAACTAGTGAAAGAAGATGCTTAAAAATAGAATAATTCCATGTTTAGATGTTAAAAATGGTCGTGTAGTTAAAGGAATTAATTTTTTAGGCCTTAAGGATGCAGGAGACCCTGTGGAACAAGCAAAAATTTATAGTGATGGTGGTGCGGATGAAATTTGTTTTTTAGATATTACGGCCTCCAATGAAAATAGGGATACAATTTATGATGTAGTTAAACAAACCTCAGAGAAATGCTTTGTTCCTTTAACTGTTGGAGGTGGAGTGAGGAGTGTTGAAGATATTTCAAAGTTACTTAATTATGGTGCAGATAAAGTTTCAATAAATACAGCTGCAGTCGAAAATTCAAAAGTTGTTATCGATAGTTCAAAAAAGTTTGGATCTCAATGTATTGTAGTTGCAATAGATGCAAAAAAAAATGGAGATAAATGGGAAGTATTTACACATGGAGGAAGAAATAACAGTGGTATTGATGCTTTAGAATATGCAAAACAAATGGAAGAAAATGGTGCTGGAGAACTATTAGTAACTTCAATGGATAGAGATGGAACACAAGTTGGCTATGACATTGATCTAATGTCTAAAATTTCGTCTAAAGTAAATATTCCTATAATTGCATCAGGTGGTGTTGGGAATTTAGATCATTTAGTTGATGGTATAAAGTTAGGAAATGCCAATGCAGTTCTAGCAGCGTCTATATTTCATTATGGAAAACATTCTATAAAAGAAGCCAAGGAATATTTGGACTCAAAGGGAATACCTGTTAGAATTTAGAATGCTTAATACTTTAGAAAATTTGTTCAGTCTCGCTAGAGAAAGAAAAAAATCCCCAAAACAAGGATCATATACTAACAAATTACTTACCGATAAATCTTTAAGTAAAGCAAAAGTTTTAGAAGAGATAAATGAACTAATAGAGGCTGTAGAAAAAGATACCAATAAAATTCACGAGGCAGCAGATGTTTTTTATCATTTGATAATGTATCTTGAGGCAAATGATATAAAAGTTGAGGACGTAATGGGTGAGCTCGATAAAAGAAAAAAATGAGTTACGACGATAATAATATTTTCGCAAAAATATTAAGAGGAGAAATACCTTGTAAAAAAATTTATGAGGATGATTTTGTGCTATCTTTTTATGATATAAATCCTCAAAAAAAAATTCATGCACTGGTTATACCCAAAGGAAAATACCTAGACCTAGATGACTTCAGTATTAATGCCTCCCCAGATGAAATGGTTGGATTATTGAAAGGAATAAATATTGTTGCAAAAAAACTTGAAATTTCAGTAGATACTGGGAAAGGATATCGAGCATTGGCTAATATAAGTGAGCATGGGGGTCAAGAGGTACCTCATTTGCATTTTCATTTGTTTGGAGGAGAAAAAGTTGGCAAGATGGTAGAGTGAATAAAAAAGTCGAAAGAAATTATTTAGAAATAACATCTCTTAAAGACCTTAGAGACTCTTTTTATAATTCTGATGAGTATACAGTTGAAATTGTTGAACCAGTAGATTTTCAATTAAATAAATTTTTTTACAAAAATATTGGTAAAAATCATAATTGGGTAGATAGGCTTGTTTGGACTGAAAAACAGTGGATAGAGTATGTATCCGACTCAAAAGTTGAAACTTATGTTTTAAAAGCAAAAGGTGATTTTGCTGGTTACTTTGAATTAATTTTACATCCTGAAGCTAATGAAGTTGAAATTGCATACTTAGGATTATTAGCAGAATATCAAAATAAGAAATTAGGCTCATTCATTTTATCAGCAGCTATTAAAAATTCATTTTTGAAAAAACCTAAACGAGTATGGGTACACACATGTTCATTGGATCACAAAAATGCACTCAATAATTATATCTCAAGAGGCATGAAAGTTTTTAAAACAGAGACAATACTTTATTAAATTAGATTATTTTTTTTGTGGAAGTAAAAATAAATTTTTTTTTAGCTTTTGATTTCGCTTAATTGATGAGAGATAAGTAATACTAATATTTTGATAAATATCAATTGTTTGCCAACCAATTAGGTTAAAGGTAGTTTTATCAAAAAATAAATTTATTTGATTTTCATTTTCTAGAAAACTAAAATTTACAAATTTCTTATCAATATCTCTTTCTTTTAAGTTTTTAATTTTTTTTAGTAAAAAATCTTTGTCTAAAATTGTGTTTAAAGGGGTTTTTTTTAATGGATAAATATAATAACTGCTTAAAGTTTTTATTACTACAGACTTACCATTTGAAATTAAAATTTTCTTATTACCTAAGTTATATTTACAATTGATTTTTCTGGGGTATTCAATAATACAATTCCCACTCTCAATTTTTCCATTAATATTTTGTTCAAATTCAAAAGATATATTTTCAACTTCTTTTAGTTTTGTAATTATATTGTCTTTTATAGATGCAAACGAATTTTTTGTTAAAATTAAAAAAAAAGTGATTAAAAATATTTTTTTCATTAAAGAACATCTCTTTTGCCAACATGATTAGCTTTACTAACAATGCCATCTGCCTCCATCATATCAATAATTCTTGCAGCTCTGTTATAGCCAATTTGTAGTTTTCTTTGTAAAAAAGATGTTGAAGCTTTACCTTCAGATTTAATTATCTCTACAGCAGTCTGGTAAAGTTCATCTTTATCTCCTTGATTTTTTGTAGATTCATTTATTTCTTTTTCATCAACAAAATTTAAAATTTCATCTACATAATCTGGTTCAGCTTGTGATCTTAAAAAATTGTTTATTTTTTCTATTTCATTATCAGAAACAAAAGGGGCGTGTATTCTCACAATTCTATTTGCTGAAGACATATATAACATGTCTCCTTTACCTAACAATTGTTCAGCGCCCTGTTCTCCTAAAATAGTTCGACTGTCAATTTTAGAAGTTACTTGAAAAGATATTCTAGTTGGAAAATTAGCTTTAATTGTTCCTGTTATTACATCAACACTAGGTCTTTGAGTTGCCATTATTATATGAATACCAGCTGCTCTTGCCATTTGAGATAATTTTTGGATATAATTTTCGATTTCTTTACCTGCCACTAACATCAGATCCGACATTTCATCAACTACAACTACTATATAGGGCATAGGTAATTTATGTTTTGTATTATAACCATCAATGTTCCTAACACCCTCTTTAGTCATTAACCGATATCTACTCTCCATTTCTTTTACAACCCAACCTAAAACTGAAGCTGCTTTTTTTGCTTCAGTGATTACAGGGCAAAGTAAATGTGGCACCCCTTCATATGTAGATAGTTCCAACATTTTAGGATCTATAAGAATGAATTTACATTTTTCTGGAGTATGTTTGTAAAGGAGTGATAAAATTATAGTATTTATACAAACAGATTTACCAGATCCCGTTGTTCCAGCAATTAGTAAATGTGGCATTGATGATAGGTCACCAATTATTGGTGTTCCAGAAATATTTTTACCAAGCGCTATCGGTAATTTTATTTCTTTCTTTTTAAAATCTGTACTATTTAAAATTTCACTTAAATAAACATTTTCTCTGTGAGAATTAGGAAGTTCAATTCCCACTGTGTTACTACCTGGTATAGTTGCTATTCGGGCTGACTCTGAACTAGTATTCCTTGCGATATCGTCTGAAAGATTAATTATTTTCGAAACTTTTACGCCTGCTGCGGGTTCAAATTCATTAAGAGTAACAACTGGGCCATGACTAACTTTTTTAATTTTTCCATCTACACCAAAATCTAAAAGAATTTTTTCTAAAAAATCTGGATTGTTATTTGAGTTATTGTTTGGCTCAATTTTTTTCTTTTCATTTGAAACTTTTAGCAAATCTATAGAAGGTAAAAAAAATTTATTTTTATTTAATGATTTATTAGCATCTGCTTTAATAAATGGTAGGTCTTCTTGAATTAAATCTTTTATCTCTTCTTGAGGTATAAATTCACTTATAACTTCATTTTGATTTGTATAGTTCTTTGGACTTTTTTTGAAAATAAAATTTATAAATTTTTTAAAATTTAAAAAAAAGTTTTTTAGATTAAAATTTATACTAATTAAGAAAAATAAAAGTGTCACCAAAATAAACAAGTAGTATAGAACATCACCATATGAGTTGGTTAAATTTTTGATAAATGAGTCACCTAAATAGTTTCCCACAAATCCACCATTGCCATTAATATAAAGAGTAAACGTGTTAAAATAAAAAAGGCTAAAGAATACAGATCCAAAAAAAGAATAAACTACAATATAAAAAGTATTTTCAATTAGCAGAAAAATTTCTTTACGTTTAAAAATATTTATTCCAGTGAATATTAATGTAATTGGAATTAAATAAGCAATTAATCCGACAGATTGAAAAATAAGATCAGATATAAAACTACCCTGATATCCTAATATATTCTTAATATCTGTATTTTCTGGAAAAATAAAATTTGGATCTTCAGGGGAATATGAAACTAATGCCACCAGCATTAAAACACCAAATAAAAGGACTAAAATACCAAATATCTCAATTAAACGCTTGATAATAAACGTTAAAGCTGTGTTAGATAGTTTTTTTATATCCATTTTTGATGAATCAAATTTATCACTTTGTATCATCTAATTTTTATTGTTAAAATTAAAAATATTATGAAACTAGGTATAATAGGCGGTGGATTATCAAGTTTGAGTTTAGCTAAATCTTTAGTTAACCAAGGAATTATAGTTGATTTTTTTTTTACTGAACCTAAATCATATCTTAATAAAGGCAGAACTATTGGAATCTCAAAAGAAAATTTAG
>CACKDD010000017.1 GCA_902598825.1 uncultured Pelagibacteraceae bacterium
AGAAATTAATTTTTGTGTTTTATTGATTTTCCATTTTGTTTTTAGAATAGATTGTTTCGCGTCTTCAGGTGATTTTGATGAACGAATAATTTTAATAATTTTATCTAAATTTTCAACAGAAACAGATAAGCCTAATAAAATATGTGCACGATCTTCTGCTTTTTTTAAATCAAATTTAGTTTTTTTAATTACAACGTCTTCTCTAAACGACAAGAAACTAGATAAAAAATCTTTTAAGTTACAAGTTTTTGGTTTTCCTTCAACTATAGCCAGTGTATTAAAACCAAAAGAACTTTCGATTTGAGTATTTTTATAAAGTTGTCTCTTTATGGTTTCTGGCTCAACACCATTTCTTAAATCTATTGCCACTCTAATACCTTCTCTATTTGACTCATCTCTAATATCTTTAATGCCCTCAATTTTTTTTTCTCTTACTAATTGTGCAATTCTTTCATTTAAAACTGATTTATTCACTTGATATGGAATAGAAGTAATTACCAATCTATCTCTTCCATTCTTAAGTGACTCGGCTGATACTTCACCTCTTATTTTAAATGAACCTCTACCATTTTTATATCCCTGTTTAATAATATCTTTACCAATTATCACCCCACCGGTTGGAAAGTCTGGGCCAGGAATATGTTTCATTAATTCTCTAATTTTAATATCTTTATTTTCAATCAAAGCTAATGTGCCATCTATAATTTCACCTAAATTATGTGGTGGAATACTCGTCGCCATTCCTACTGCTATACCACCTGCTCCATTTACCAATAAATTTGGATATTGTGATGGTAGAACGGTAGGTTCCTTCTCAGTTTCATCATAATTGCTTTTATATTCAACAGTATTCTTCTCGATGTCATCAATTAAATATTGAGAAACTTTTGAAAGCCTTGTTTCTGTGTATCTCATTGCAGCTGCAGGATCTCCATCGATAGAACCAAAGTTCCCTTGACCCTCAACTAAAGGTAAGCTCATAGAAAAGTCCTGTACCATTCTAACAAGAGCATCATATACAGACTGATCACCGTGAGGATGATATTTACCGATTACATCACCTACTATTCTTGCAGATTTTCTAAATTGTTTAGACCAGTCGTAACCACCTTTGTACATTGCGTACAAAATTCTTCTATGAACTGGCTTTAGACCATCTCTTATATCAGGGAGTGCCCTACTAACTATTACACTCATTGCATAAGAAAGATAAGATGAGCTCATCTCATCATGCATTGAAATTAACTTAATATTTTTATCTTCAGGTACTTCTATTTTTTGCATATGAATTAAAACGGAATTTCGTCATCCATATCATTAGATATTTGAGACATGTCATCATTGTTAGATGGTGATTGAGTGTTATCATTAGCTATTCCTCCACCAGAATTTCCACCACCCAACATTGTTAAAGATGAATTATAACCTTGAATAACTATTTCAGTTGAATACTTATCTTGACCAGATTGCTCGTCTTTCCATTTTCTTGTTGTTAGTTGTCCTTCAACATAAATTTGAGCACCTTTTTTTAAATATTGCTGAACAACATTAACTAGTCCTTCATTAAATACAACTATACGGTGCCATTCAGTTTTTTCTTTTTTTTCACCTGAATTCTTATCTTTCCAAGATTGACTAGTAGCTAAACTTAATCTAGCTACGCTTTTACCGTTAACCATTTGTTTTATTTCAGGGTCTGCGCCCAAACGACCAATTAAAAGTACTTTATTTAAACTTCCAGCCATAATATTTTAATATTTGTTAAATTAATTTATTTGAACTATATCACAATTTACTCTGAATATTAATTTTATTAAGTCAAAGCAACAAAAATTATGATTAAAAAGATAGTTATAAAGGGAGCTAAAGAACATAATTTGAAGAATATTTCTTTAGAAATACCTAAAGATAAATTTGTTGTAATTACTGGCTTATCTGGATCGGGAAAATCATCATTAGCATTTGATACAGTCTATGCTGAAGGGCAAAGAAGATATGTTGAAAGTTTATCGGCATATGCAAGACAATTTTTAGACAAAATGAAAAAACCAAATGTAGATTTAATTGAAGGATTAAGTCCAGCAATATCAATTGAGCAAAAAAATACATCAAAAAATCCTAGGTCTACAGTTGCAACAGTGACTGAAATTTATGATTATATGAGAGTACTGTATGCTAGAGCAGGAATACCTTTTTCACCATTCACTGGTAAACCTATTACATCACAAACTGTCACACAAATTGTTGATAAAATTAAAGAACTCCCAAAAAAATCGACAATATATATTTATGCACCAGTCGTAAGAGGTCGTAAGGGAGAATATAGAAAAGAAATTTTAAATTACAAAAAAAGAGGGTTTAGAAAAATAAAAATAGATGATGTTTTATACGATATTGAAAAAGTACCTGAATTAAATAAAAAAGTTAAACATGATATTTATATTCTTATTGATAGAATAGTTCTAAATTCATCTTTAGGAAATAGACTGGCTGAAAGTATTGAGTCATCGATTAATATTGCTAATGGTTTAGTTTTTGTTGAATATGAGGATGAAACTTTGCCTAAAAAATTTAGAAAATTAGAAAAATTAATATTCTCAACTAAGTTTGCTTGTCCAGAAAGTGGATTCACAATTGAAGAAATTGAACCAAGACTTTTTTCTTTTAATAGCCCATTTGGTGCTTGTGAGGAATGTGAGGGAATAGGAATAAAATTAAATGTTGATCCCAATTTAGTTGTACCAAATGAAAAGAAAAGTATCGCAGATGGAGCTATAGAGCCCTGGGCAAAAACTACAACATTATATTATGCACAAACACTCTCATCATTGGCAAAACATTATGGATTCTCATTAGATGATAAATGGTCAAAACTTTCTAAAAAGATAAAAGATATAATCCTTTATGGATCTGATGAAGAAGAAATAAAGTTCTCATATGATGATGGCTATGAAAAATATTCTCATAAAAAAACATTTGAAGGAGTAATAAACAATTTAGAAAGAAGATATTTAGAAACAGATAGTGATTGGAAAAGAGAGGAAATTTCTCAATACCAATCTGATACAAAGTGTGAGAGATGTAATGGTCATAGACTAAAAGATGAAGCTCTTTGTGTTAAAATTGATGGATTACATATAAGTGAAGTGACTGAAAAATCTATTTCTGATGCTGCTAAATGGTTTGAAAATCTCAAAAATACTCTTGATAAAAGACAAGTAAAAATTGCTGAACATATTTTAAAAGAGATAAATGAAAGATTAAATTTTTTATTAAATGTTGGGCTTGACTATCTAACTCTATCAAGGGAATCTGGAACTTTATCAGGTGGTGAGGCACAAAGAATAAGATTAGCTTCGCAAATAGGTTCTGGATTAACAGGTGTTTTATATGTACTTGATGAACCCTCTATCGGTCTTCATCAAAAAGATAATGTTAAGTTAATTAATGCACTTAAAAGGTTAAGAGATTTAGGTAATACAGTAATTGTAGTAGAGCATGATACTGAAACAATGGAAAATGCAGACCATATAATTGATCTTGGTCCTGAAGCTGGTAATAATGGTGGTGAAATAGTTGCACAAGGTTCTTATAAAGAAATTAGCCAAAATAAAAACAGTATAACAGGTAAATATCTTTCAAATAAATTAAAGATTAATGTTCCTCAAAAAAGAAGGTTGGCAAAAAATGGTAGATTTTTAGAAATTACGGGAGCTAGTGGTAACAACTTGGATAATGTGAATTTAAAGATACCACTTGGCAGTTTAACTTGTGTAACTGGTGTATCTGGTAGTGGTAAATCTACTCTTGTGTTACAGACTTTATATAATGCGCTCAACTTAACTTTAAATAATAATAAATCTAGAAAAATTCCAAAACCTTTTAAAGGTTTTAAAGGAACTGAATTAGTTGATAAAATTATTGACATCGATCAGTCACCTATTGGCCGAACACCTAGATCAAATCCAGCAACTTATACAGGTGCATTTGGTCCAATTAGAGATTGGTTTACGGGATTACCAGAATCAAAAACAAGAGGTTATAAGCCAGGTCGATTTTCTTTTAATGTTAGGGGTGGAAGATGTGAGGCTTGTGAAGGTGATGGAGTAATTACTTATGAAATGCATTTTTTACCTGATGTTTATATACAGTGTGATGAATGCAAAGGTACCAGATATAATAGAGAAACTTTAGAGATAAAATTTAAGGATAAAAGTATTGCTGATGTTTTGGATATGACTGTAGATGAGGGTTGTGAATATTTTGAAAACATATCTAATATCAAAACTAAACTGCTGACTTTAAAAAAAGTTGGTCTTGGTTATATAAAAATTGGACAACAAGCTACAACATTATCTGGTGGTGAGGCTCAAAGAATAAAACTTGCCAAGGAATTATCTAAACGTTCGACAGGTAGAACTATGTATATTTTAGACGAACCTACTACAGGCCTACATCAGCATGATATTAAAAAATTACTGGAAATTCTTCATACTTTTGTCTCATTAGGAAATACGGTGGTGGTCATAGAGCATAATTTAGATGTGATAAAAACCGCGGATTACATAGTGGATATGGGGCCTGAGGGAGGAGTAAAAGGTGGAAAAATTATCGCAGAAGGTAAACCTGAAGAAATCTGCAAAATTACTAACAGTTATACAGGTAAATTTTTAAAACCACTTTTAAATTAGATAATAAATATTGTTATATCTAGATGAAATTAGTATATTAAAGATTAATGGGAAACTTACTTTCTTCACTTTCAAAAACAATACATGCATCTTTAGCGATTGCTATAATTTTATTTTTAGGATTATTTTATCAAAATGATGGGTTTAGCTTTGATAGAATTTTTTGGAGTTGGGTTGCAAGATATGTTCATGTCATAGTTGGAATAATGTGGATTGGTTTATTATGGTATTTCAATTTTGTTCAAATTCCTAATATGAGTAAAATACCTGAAGAACAAAAACCTGCAATTGGAAAAGTTATTGCACCTGCTGCATTGTTTTATTTTAGGTGGGGAGCGGCACTTACTGTTTTATCTGGGTTAATTCTTGCTGGACTAAATGGATATTTACATGATTCAATGACACTTAGTATTGGTTCTGGAATACCAAAGCATACGGCAATAGGTATTGGAATGTGGTTAGGTTTAATTATGGCTTTCAATGTATGGTTTGTTATTTGGCCTAATCAGAAAAGAGCTTTGGGTATTGTTGAGTGTGAACCAGAATTAAAAGCTAAATCTGCAAGAACAGCAATGTTATTTTCAAGAACAAATACATTATTGTCCATACCAATGCTACTGACAATGGTTGCAGCTCAAAATTTATATTAATTATTAACGTCTTCTTTTAAAACAGTTTTTTGAGACACTCTAAGTCTTACTAGAACTGTATTAGCAATATATATTGATGAATAAGTACCAAAAATTACACCAAATATCATAGCTAGAGAAAAGCCTCTTAAAATTTCACCACCAAAGAAGAATATCGATAACAATGCTAATAAAGTTGTAATAGAAGTTATTAAAGTTCTCGATAAAGTTTCATTTATTGAAATATTTGTTAAATCAAAAATTTTTATATCCGAATATTTTCTTAAATTTTCCCTAACTCTGTCAAAAATTACGACAGTATCATTCATTGAATAGCCAACAATTGTTAGTACAGCAGCAATTATTGATAAATTAATTTCTAGTCCAAGAAGAGAGAATAAACCTAATGTTACTATAACATCATGAAATAAAGCTAATATAGCTCCAAGACTAAATTGCCATTCAAATCTAATCCAAATATAGATAAGCATTAAAATCAAAGCAACTGATATTGCTATAATTCCAGACTTTAATAATTCTGCACTTACTTTTGGTCCTACGTTTTCAACTCTTCTAAAATTAAAATTATTTCCAAAAGACTTATCGAGGTTTGTTTTAATTTCTTCGATTACATTTTTATTATCATTATTTTCAAACTTAATTAAAAAATCAGTTTCATTTCCAAATTTTTTAACTGAAACATCACCTAGATTAATTTGATTAAGATTATCTCTTAAAGAAGATATATTAATTTTAGATTCTGACACTCTAAGTTCAATTAGCGTTCCACCTTTAAAATCTATACCAAAATTTAAACCCTTGAACGTCAATAATAATAATGAGACTACAACAAGCGAAACTGAAAGAATGTTAAATTTATTATAATATTTGTTAAATGCTATCATCTAAATTAATCCTTCTTTTTGCTTGTTTTTGGCTACGTACAAAACAGTCAATAATCTAGCTATGAAATAAACTGAAAAAAGTGTGGTGAATATTCCAACTCCTAAAGTTAAAGAAAAGCCTTTGATAGGACCAGATCCCATGAAAAATAATATAATTGCAGCAATTAATGTTGTTATATTTGCATCGAGAATAGCTGTTCTTGATTTAGTATAGCCACTATCAAAAGCAATTAAGTTATTTTTTTCGTCTTTTAATTCCTCTTTAATTCTCTCAAATATCAAAACATTAGCATCGACAGCCATACCCACAGTTAGAATTATACCAGCAATTCCAGGTAAGGTCAGAGTTGCCTCAAATATTGTTAAAACACCAATTAAAAGAAATAAATTTATAATTAATGCTATATTAGTAATGAGACCAAATATTTTATATTTAATAAAAATAAATAAAATAACTAAAGCAAACCCAATAGCCAAAGCAATCATTCCAGCATTAATAGAGTCTTGTCCAAGATCTGGACCAACGGTTCTTTCTTCGATAATATTAAGTGGCGCAGGCAATGCTCCCGATCTAAGTAGTAATGCAAGATCAGTAGCAGATTGAAATGTAAAACCTCCACTAATTTGACCAGATCCACTTGCAATAGTGTCTCTTATAACTGGCGCACTTATAATCTTACCATCAAGAACTATTGCTAATTGTTTTCCAATACCCGTTGAAGTAGCTTTACCAAATCTTTTTGCCCCCACTCTATCTAAGGTAAATGAAACAACAGTTTCGTTAGTTTCATTATTCATTCTTGGTTGAGCATCTAAAAGATTATCTCCACTTAAAATTATTCTTTTGCTAACGACTGATTCTTCAGAGCCATCTTCATATTTCAATTTTTCTGTACCAAAGGAATCTTCCGTGTCAGAGACTACAAATCTAAATGTTAAATTTGCAGTTTTTCCAAGCAATGATTTAATTCGCATTGGGTCATCTAATCCTGGTAGTTCCACTAAAATTCTATCATTACCTCTTTTAAGAATATTTGGTTCATTTGTACCTATCTCATCGATTCTTCTTCTTACAATCTCTAAAGCTTGATCTTGAGATGATGTTTTAAGTTCAACCAAACCTTGTTTTGAATAATTAACAATTAAAAGATCGTTTTTTTCTTCGATATTTAGTTGATGAGATTTAAATCTTGGATAATAAGGATTTAGATTACTTTCTTCATCATTAAATTCATCTAATACTGTTTGTTTAAATTGATTATCCACAGTAAATGAAAGTTCTTGATTTGAAATCTTAAGATTATTTATTCTTATATTTTTTTCTTTAAAATAATTTTTAATAGTAATTGTCAGATTCTGAAGTTTTTGTTCTACTACAGGACTGTTGTCAATTTCTAGTAAAAGATACGAACCTCCTTGTAAATCTAGTCCAAGATTTATTTTTTTGTTTAATAAATCATTGCTAAATTTAAAAAGATTTGATGAAGCTATTAATATAAAAATTAAGGAAATTAGTGTAACAAAA
>CACKDD010000018.1 GCA_902598825.1 uncultured Pelagibacteraceae bacterium
AACTACCCTTATGATCAATTAAATCGTCGGCAACTTGAAATAATAATCCAATGTCTGCTCCTAAATTTTCAAATTTTTTAATTTCACTCTTATTTCTTTTTTTTAAAATTAAAGGTACTGCACAGCAAAAACTAAATAATTTACCAGTCTTTTTTATTTCCATTTCAAGGACTCTTTTTTTAGATACTTTCTTATGTTCATAACTTAAGTCTAAATATTGTCCCCCAGCAATTCCAAGATGGCCTGCACTCTCTGAAAGCTTATTTACAAGATCAACTTTTACAGCCTGAGAAGTTTTTAAATCTTTATGAGTCAAAATCTCAAACGCCATAGTTAAGAGTGAGTTTCCAGCTAACACAGCTGTTGATTCCCCAAATTTAATATGTGTCGATTGTTTACCTCTCCTAATTGTATCATTATCCATGCAAGGCAAGTCATCATGAATTAAAGAATAAGCATGTATACACTCAATAGCTGAACCTATCATTATTAATGTTTTGTAATCTATTTTAAATATTGACCCAGCATCAATCAGAATTTTTGATCTAACTTTCTTACCACCAGAAAATAAACCATATTTCATTGATACTATTAACTCAGATTTTTTTTGTTTCTTTATAAAACGTTTTAAAAAAAAATTAGTGTCTTTAGCTATTTTATTTAATTTACTTTGCATCTTTTTTATTAAAAATTTTTGTAATCTTTTCTTTAGTTTTTATGTTTATATCTTTGATATTTCTTTGAAATTTCTTCTCAATTATATTATTAAGCTTAATAAGATTTTGATAGTTTTTCATAGTCTTTTCCAAATCTTTTTGGTTTTCTAAATATTCGATCATCTTATTCGCCTCATTAGTTAGTTCCTCTAAAGATAGGTCACTATAATCATTTGGTAAATTTTTATCTTTCATATAATACTCTGAGATAATACATGAAAATTAATCTTGCAAATATTAAAAAAGCTATAAAACACTTAAATAAAAATGAGTGTGTAGCCATACCTACTGAGACTGTTTATGGTTTATCAGGAAATGCATACTCAAATAAAGCTTGTGAAAAAATATTTAGATTAAAAAAAAGGCCAAAAGATAACCCTCTTATAGTTCATTATTACAACAATAAACAATTAAGAAAAGATTGTAATTTTGATAATAGATTTTTAGACTTATATAAAAAATTTTGTCCAGGGCCAATTACATTTGTTTTAAATTTACAGAAAAATTCAAAAATTTCTAAAATTGCAACCAACAAAAAAAACTCCTTGGCTATAAGATTTCCCAAACATCCTGTTACAAGATCTCTATTAAAAAAACTGAAATTTCCTCTGGCAGCACCAAGTGCTAATTTATCCTCAAAGGTAAGTGCTGTAAAATCAATAGATGTAAAGGAGGATTTTGGAAATAAAATTAAATACATCTTAGAAGGTGGAAAATCTAAAATAGGATTGGAGTCTACAATAATTGATCTAAGAAAAGAACCAAAAATATTAAGAGTAGGAGGTTTAGAAATTAGTAGTATTGAAAAAGCATTAAATCAAAAAGTAAAAATAAAAAATAATCCATTAAGGATTACTGCACCAGGCCAATATAAGCTTCACTATTCTCCTGGAATTCCATTAAAGATGAATGTAAAAAAGGCAAAAGATAACGAGGCCTATATATTGTTTAAAAGAATTAAAAAAGCAAAACCAAACTATTATTTTTTATCTAATAAAGGTAGTCTTAAAGAAGCTGCAAAAAATTTATACACAACACTCAGAAAAATAAAAAAAAGTAAATTTAAATCTATTGTCGTTGGAAAAATTCCTAACAAAGGATTGGGTATAACTATCAATGATAGATTGTTAAGGGCTTCGAAATTTTAATGCAAATTCCATTGGAAGTAATTGGATTGTCAAAAATTTATAACAATAAAGATGCTGTAAAAGATATTTCTTTTAAAGTTAATAAAAATGAAATTATTGGAATACTAGGTCCTAATGGATGTGGAAAAACAACTACTATTGGAATGATTTTAGGATTATTAAAACCATCTAACGGTAAAGTGTTAATAAATGGAATTGAAATTGAAAAGAAAAGAGTTGATTTATTAAACCATCTTAACTTCATATCGCCTTATATTGAACTTCCAAAAAAATTAACAGTAAAACAAAATCTTGAAGTATATGGAAGACTCTATGATGTTAAAAACTTAAAAAAAAAAATAGAAATGCTCACAGAGAAACTTAGATTAAGTGAAATAATAAATAAACTTACAGGAGAACTATCTTCAGGTCAAAAAAATAGAGTCAGTCTTGCAAAATCAATAATTAATAATCCTTCAGTTTTACTGCTAGATGAACCAACAGCATCTCTAGATCCTGAAACAGGTGATTTTGTGAGAAGTTTTTTAGAAAGTTATCAAAAAGAAAACAAAGCATCTATCTTACTAGCATCACATAATATGTCTGAAGTTGAAAGATTATGTTCTTCGGTACTGATGATGAATAAAGGATCAATAGTTGATAGTGGTAAACCAGAACAATTAATCAAAAAACATGGGCGAAAAAATATGGAAGAAGTTTTTTTGAAAATTACAAGAGAAAGAATATGAATTTTAATAAAATGTATGGTCTTTTTTTAAGACATTTCTATTTAATTAAAGGATCCTTACCTAGAATTTTAGATTTAGTTTATTGGCCAACTATACAAATTATATTATGGGGATTTATTTCTAAGTTTTTTTCTATCTATAGTGACTATTACAGTAATACGATTGGAGTAATTCTAACATGTGCAATACTTTATGATATCCTTTTTAGATCTAGTATTAGCTTTAATATGCTTTTTTTAGAGGAAATCTGGAGTAGAAATTTTACAAATCTTTTTATAGCTCCTCTTAAACTTAAAGAAATAATAGTATCACTAATTTTTACAGCTTTGATAAGAACCTTAATTGGATTAGTACCAGCAATTATTTTAACCTCTCCATTGTTTGGAGTTTCAATTTTGAAATTGGGTCTACCACTATTATTATTGTTTCTAAGTTTATATATTTTTGGTATTACACTTGGTTTGTTTGTTAGCGCAGGTCTTATGAGATATGGTCCATCTTTTGAAAATATTGCATGGTCATCTTTATTTTTATTAGCTCCTCTTGGTTGTATATATTATCCAATAGAGATCCTTCCTAATTTTTTTCAAATAATTGCTAAAGGATTACCTTTGGTCTATATTTTTGATGAAACAAGAAACATTCTTTTAAATAATTTTGTTAATTATGAAAATTTAAAACAAGCTTATCTATTAAATTTAATTTATTTAACATCTGGAATTATTTTATTTTACTTTTCATTTGTAAAAGCGCGAGTTAAGGGAACCTTAATAAATATGGGCGAATAAATGGTGCGCCTGCTAGGAGTTGAACCCAGAACCTCCTGATCCGAAGTCAGGCGCTCTATCCAATTGAGCTACAAGCGCATATAATATTAATATATTATTTTATGAAAAAAAAAATAAATTTGATTGTAAAAGATGCTGATAAAAACCTTCGTGTTGATGTTTTTATCAATAAAAAAGAAAATAAAATCAGCCGAACAAGAATTAAAAATTTAATTTTAGATAAAAAATTAAGGATGAATAATCAAATTAACATAGATCCATCAAAGAAAGTTTCTTGTGGTGATACTCTAGAGCTAATTATTCCAGAGCCAAAAATAGCTTCGCTTACACCGTATAAATATAAGTTAGATATTATTTATGAAGATGAAGATCTGATTGTTATAAATAAACCTGCAGGAATCGTAATGCATCCTGGAGCAGGAAATTTTGATAAGACTATTGTAAATGCATTAATAAACTATGATAAAAAATCTTTATCAAATATTGGTGATGAGTTAAGACCAGGAATAGTACATAGAATTGATAAAAATACATCTGGTTTAATAGTTGTGGCAAAAAATAATGAAACACACGAAAATCTTTCAATTCAATTTAGTAAACATTCAATTATCAGGGTCTACCAATTGTTGATTTGGGGGAAGGCAAAACCTTCAAAGGGAAAAATAGAAACATTTATTACTAGAAGTTCTAAAAATAGACAAATGATGGAGGTGAGTAGGACAAAAGGAAAAAAAGCAATAACAAATTATAAAACAATAGAAGTCTTTGAAAACGAATATACTCCAACCTTGAGTTTATTAGAATGTAAATTAGAAACTGGTAGAACACATCAAATAAGAGTTCACATGAATTTCATGGGTAATAGTATTGTTGGTGATGAAAAATATAAAAAAAAAATTAAAAAAATTAAAAATATTAATGTCGCATTGGAAAAAAAACTGATTAGTCTAAAACGTCAATTTCTTCATGCTAAAACTATTGGTTTTATTCATCCAAAAAAAAATAAAGAAATGATTTTTAACTCAATTTTGCCAAAAGAACTTGAAATAATTCTAAAAATGCTAAGAAATACTAGTAAATAAATTATTGAAAAAAATAAATTATTAATTAGATAAGCTGTTTATGAGTGCAACTATAAATAATAACCTACCTACTTTAAGTAATGAGGGAGGTCTTTCTGTATATTTGGAACAGATTAAAAAATTTCCTATGCTGGATGCAGAGGAGGAATATATGCTTGCAAAAAATTGGAAAAATAATGGGAATGTTAAAGCAGCAGAAAAATTAGTTACAAGTCATCTTAGATTAGTAGCAAAAATTGCAATGGGATATAAAGGTTATGGTCTTCCTGTAAATGAAATGATTTCGGAGGGGAATGTAGGTCTAATGCAAGCTGTAAAAAAATTTGAACCAGAGAAAGGTTTTAGACTTGCTACCTATGCTATGTGGTGGATAAAAGCATCTATTCAAGAATATATTTTACGATCTTGGAGCTTGGTGAAGATTGGTACAACTTCTGCACAAAAAAAATTATTTTTTAACTTAAAGAAATTAAAAAACCAAATTGCACCTCAATCAGAGGGTGATTTAAGAAATGAACATGTAAATGAAATAGCTAATAAACTTGATGTTAGCAAAGACGAGGTTATTTCTATGAATAGACGTTTATCAGGTAAAGAATTTTCACTTAATGCACAAGTAGGTGAAGATGGTGATGAATGGCAAGACTGGTTAGTAGATAAAGAATTAGATCATGATCTTAAATTTGCACACCAAGAAGAAATGGAGCAGAGAAAAGATTTATTAAAAAACTCTATTAAAGTTTTAAATGAAAGAGAAAAAGAAATTTTATATTCAAGAAGATTAAATGATAATCCAACTACTCTTGAAGATTTAAGTAAAAAATACAAAATTAGTAGAGAAAGAGTAAGACAAATTGAAAATAAAGCTTTTGAAAAATTGCAGAAACATATGCTGTTACTTGCAAAATCTAAAAATCTACTTCCGGTTAATTAAACTTCAAAAGGATTTTCGATTAATATTGTATCCTCTCTTTCAGGACTGGTAGAGATACTCGAGATTTTAGTTCCAATAAAATCTTCCACTGCAAAAACATAGTTTTTTGCATTCTCAGGTAGATCATCAATATTTTTAATTCCATTTGTAGATGTTTTCCATCCAGGGAAAGTTTTGTATATAGGTTTAATCTTTAATTGATCTTCAACAGCCGCAGGTAAATAATCAATTTTATTGTTATCAAGTTCGTATCGAATGCACATTTTAATCTCATCTAACTCATCTAGTACATCTAACTTTGTAAGTGCAATTCCATCAATTCCTGAAATTTTAATAGTCTGTCTAACTAAAACACCATCAAACCAACCACATCTTCTTTTACGACTGGTTACTGTTCCAAATTCTTTACCCCGAGTTCCTAATAATTCCCCAATATTATCTGTAAGCTCTGTTGGGAAAGGTCCTTCACCTACTCTTGTTGTATATGCTTTAGTTATTCCTAAAACATAATTTATTGAATTTGGTCCACAACCAGTACCAGTAGCAGCACTTGATGCAACAGTATTAGAGGAAGTTACAAACGGATATGTCCCATGATCAACATCTAATAAAATACCTTGCGCTCCTTCAAACAAAATCTTTTTTTTTTGTCTTTTGAATTGGTCGATCTTCAACCACACTGGTTGTGAAAATTTTAAAATTTCTGGAGCAATTTTTAACAAATCCTTTTTAAGCTGATTTTTCTCAAAAATTTTTTTACCTAATCCTTTTCTAATTGCATTGTGATGCAACAAAACTGACTCCAGTCTTTGATCTAAGTTTTTTTCAGATCTTAGATCCATTACCCTAATAGATCTTCTTCCAACTTTATCTTCATACGCTGGACCAATGCCTCTTCTAGTGGTTCCTATTTTTCCTTTACCAGCAGCGTCTTCTCTTATTTCATCCATTTCTCTATGAAATGGTAATATTAAATTTGCAGACTCAGAAATTATAAAATTATCAATATCGACTTGAACACCTTTTGATTTAATTTCTTTTATTTCATCAAGTAGAGCCCAAGGATCTACTACAACGCCATTTCCAATTATTGAAATTTTATTTTTTCTGACTATTCCTGACGGTAATAATCTGAGTTTATAAGTTACTCCATCTATAACTAATGTATGTCCAGCATTATGACCTCCTTGAAATCTGATTACTACATCTGCTTGTTCAGAGAGCCAATCAACTATTTTACCTTTACCTTCATCGCCCCATTGGGAGCCAACAACAACTATATTCTTCATTATCTAAATCTTTTACTTATTTTCATTGAATTAAGATGGTTAATTGGACCATGTCCTTTTCCATATTTAGGGTTAGTTAATATAGCAGAATTTACATATTTAATTCCAAGCTCACAAGCTTTCTTAATACTTTTTCCACATGAAAAAAAAGTTGTTATAGCACTTGATAAAGTACATCCAGTACCATGAGTATTTCTTGTTCTATGTCTCGAGCTTATAAAAACTTTCAAATCTGATTTATTCATAAAAACGTCTTGCACATTTTTAGATTTTAAATGGCCACCTTTAATTAGAACATTTTTAGCTCCTAAATTTATCAACCTATTTGCTGCTAAAATCATATCTTCTTTATTATTGATTATTACACCAGTCAAAACCTCAGCTTCAGGAATATTTGGAGTAATCAAAGAGACTTTTTTTATAAGTTTTTTTTTTAAGGTTTGAATTGCTTTATAATCTATTAATCTTGTGCCACCTTTTGCTACCATAACCGGGTCTAAGATTATTTTTTTAACTTTGATAATATTTAGAGAAGTTACGACCTTATTAACAACATCAGACGAATGAAGCATGCCAATTTTAATTGCGTCAGGCTTAATATCTGTTGAAGTAAATATTATTTGATTTTTTATTTCATTGGGGTGGATTGGTATTACTGATTTAACCCCTTGAGTATTTTGTACTGTAACTGCAGTTATGGCAGTCATAGCATATGAGCCAATAGTCGTAACTGTTTTAATATCTGCTTGAATACCTGCTCCACCAGAGGAGTCAGATCCTGCTATAATTAAAATTTTTGATTTTGGCTTCAATTTATTTAATTGTTTTAGTAATATTTTTAATACATTTATTAAGTAAAACTTTATTTTTACTCTCT
>CACKDD010000019.1 GCA_902598825.1 uncultured Pelagibacteraceae bacterium
TTCTGTCTAAAAATAATAAATTTACTAAAGATTGGAATCCTCTAAATATTTTATTTACAGATGCATCTACGGTAGGAAGTATCGATTTGGATTTAGTTGACCAAAATAATAATATTTTAGATGATCTCAAACAAAATAAATTTGAAATTATTTATCTTCTTAACCAGGATAACCTTGATTTTGTCAAAAAAGATGAATTTATAATTTATCAAGGAAGCCATGGAGATAAAGGGGCAGAAATTGCAGATATAATTTTACCGGGTGCAGCATATACTGAGCAATCTGGACACTTTACTAATTTAGAGGGTAAGATTCAAAAAGCCTTTAAAGCTTCATATCCCCCAGGAGACTCAAAAGAAGACTGGCAAATAATTAATGAAATTGCCGAAACAATGAACAATCGTAAACTTTTTAATGATAAAGATGAGCTTGAAAGTAGTATGTTTAATTACCTGAGTCTTAAAAAAGAAAAGCAAAAGGAAACTTTGAAAACTAATATTGAGACAAATGAATTTATAAATGAGGATTTAAAAGTTGAATTTAAAGATTATTATTTTTCTAATGTGATAGCAAGAGCATCAAAGACTATGCTTGATTGTAATAATTCTAAAATTGATATTAAGCGAACAGGTACAGAGGGTTGATAAATGCAATATTTTGATATTATATTTCAAGAGGTTTATAAGATTTTATTTTTACTAGTTCCAGTTTTAGTTTCTGTAGCAATGATTGTTTGGTTAGATAGAAGAGTTTGGGCTTTTGTTCAAAAAAGACAAGGACCTAATGTTGTTGGACCTTTTGGACTACTTCAATCCCTTGCAGATGCTTTAAAATATATTTTTAAAGAAATAATCATACCAGCTAGTTCCAATAAAGTTATTTTTATTCTTGCACCGATAATAACTATGACATTAGCTTTAATAGCTTGGGCAGTTATTCCTTTCAATGAGGGTCAAGTTCTAGCAAACATTAATGTTGGTATTTTATATATATTTGCAGTCTCCTCTTTAGGTGTTTATGGAATTATTATGGGTGGATGGGCTTCAAACTCTAAATATCCATTTTTAGGAGCTATAAGGTCAGCAGCACAGATGGTATCATATGAAGTTTCAATAGGTATAATTATAATTAATGTATTATTATGTGTAGGGTCATTAAATTTAAGTGATATTGTATTAGCTCAACAAGAAATGTGGTTTATAATTCCATTATTTCCCATGTTTGTTATTTTTTTTATTTCATCTTTAGCCGAGACTAATAGACCTCCATTTGACCTGCCTGAGGCAGAGGCAGAATTAGTTGCTGGATATCAAACAGAATATTCTGGAATGATGTATGCAATGTTTTGGTTAGGAGAATATGCAAATATTTTATTAATGTGTGCATTAGGATCAATTTTATTTTTAGGAGGCTGGTTATCACCGATAGATATATATCCTTTTACTTTGGTCCCTGGAGCAGTTTGGTTAATATTTAAAATCCTTTTTTTGTTTATTCTTTTTGCTTTAGTTAAAGCAACCGTTCCAAGATATAGATATGATCAATTAATGAGATTAGGATGGAAGATATTTTTACCGTTTTCATTAATTTATGTAGTATTAACAGCAAGTTATCTTTTTTATTTTAACCTTTTGCCAACAAACTAAATGAAAATTACTAGATTTATTAAAACTATATTGATGGTCGATTTTGTAAGTGGATTATTAATTGCTATTAAAGAAATGTTTAAATCGAAAAAAACTATCAATTATCCTTTTGAAAAAGGAAAAATTAGCCCAAGATTTAGAGGTGAACATGCTTTAAGAAGATATCCAAATGGTGAGGAAAGATGTATAGCTTGTAAATTATGTGAAGCTGTATGCCCTGCACAAGCTATCACTATCGAGTCCACACAAAGAGATGATGGAAGTAGAAAAACAACTCGATACGATATAGATATGATGAAATGTATCTATTGTGGTTTATGTGAAGAATCTTGTCCTGTTGATGCAATCGTGCAAGGACCAAATTTTGAATTTTCTACTGAAACTAGAGAAGAATTGTATTACACTAAGGAAAAGCTCCTTGACAATGGAGATAGATGGGAAAATATTTTAGCTGCAAATATTAAGTCAGATAATCCTTACAGATAATTAATGATAGCACACGCAATTTTTTTTTATGTTTTTTCTTTAATAGCTATTATTTCTGCAATAATGGTTACGGTTTCTAAAAATACAGTTCATTCCGTATTTTTTTTAATTTTAGATTTCATTAGCATTTCTTGTCTCTTTATTATGATTGGAGCAGAATTTTTAGGTATGATTATGCTAATCGTCTACGTTGGTGCAGTAGCAGTTCTTTTTTTATTTGTTGTCATGATGTTAAATGTAGCTCAACAAAAAAATCAATGGTTATTATCTGAGGATAGTTCTGGACATATACCCATTGGGCTCATTATAAGTGCTTTAATATTCTTTGAACTAATTATTGTTATTGGTGGTTGGAAGTATAAGCCCGATTTATTTAATTCAGATAATTTACAAATATCTAGTGAACTTAGCAACACTCATTCTTTGGGACAAATTTTATATACAGACTACATTCATGTCTTTCAAATAAGTGGAATGATTTTATTAATTGCAATGATAGGGGCGATTGTTCTTACTTTTAGACAAAGAGAGGGTGTTAAAAAACAAAGTTATATCAAACAAATATCTAGAGAAAGATCTGAGGGAGTGGAGGTTTTAGATATGCCTTCAAACAAGGGGGTAAAAATTGATGATTGAAATAGGCTTGGGACATTATCTAACCTTAGGTGCAGTAATCTTTACAATTGGTATAGTCGGAATTTTTTTAAATAGAAAAAATATCATTGTAATTTTAATGAGTATTGAGCTTATCTTGTTAGCAGTTAATATAAATTTAGTTTCATTTTCAATATATTTAAATGATTTATCAGGGCAGGTCTTTACTTTATTTATTTTAACTGTCGCTGCAGCTGAGGCTGCTATAGGTTTAGCAATCATAGTTGTTTATTACCGAAATGCTGGAACAATCCGAGTTGAGGAAATTGACAATTTAAAAGGTTAGTATGGAAATTTCAATTATAGCATTACCCTTAATAGCTTCAATAATATCTGGTTTTTTTGGAAAATTTATTGGTGATAGAAATTCAGAAATTGTTACTAGTTTTTTAGTAACTATTTCAGCAATTTTATCTGCAATAGTTTTCTATGAAGTTATTATCAATCAATATCAAGATAATATAGTAATAGCTAAATGGATTAGCTCTGGATCGTTAGATGTAAATTGGTCGATGAAGATTGATCCTTTATCTGCTGTGATGTTAGTAGTTGTAACCTCAGTCTCTTCTTTAGTTCATATTTATTCTATTGGTTATATGTCCCATGACCCCCATAAGCCAAGATTTATGGCTTATTTGTCTTTGTTTACTTTTGCAATGTTGATGTTGGTAACCTCTGATAATTTTATTCAATTATTCTTTGGTTGGGAAGGCGTAGGTCTATGTTCATATTTTTTAATTGGATTTTGGTTCAAAAAAGATACTGCTAATTCAGCTGCTATTAAAGCCTTTTTAGTTAATAGAGTAGGAGACTTCGGTTTTGCTTTAGGGATTTTTTTAATTTATTATTTGTTTGGAACTGTAAATTATACAGAAGTTTTTGAGCTAATCCCAACTATTAATGATAAGAATTTATTATTTCTAGGCATTAATATTAATGCTATTGATTTGATTTGTTTGCTTCTATTTGTTGGAGCGATGGGTAAATCAGCTCAAATTTTACTACACACATGGCTACCAGATGCAATGGAAGGTCCAACGCCTGTCTCAGCACTTATTCATGCCGCAACCATGGTTACTGCAGGTGTTTTTTTAGTTGTAAGATGTTCACCTATTTATGAATATTCAGAGCTAGCATTAAATGTCATTACAATTGTAGGCATGAGCACAGCCTTTTTTGCAGCGACAGTTGCACTTGTCCAAACAGATATTAAAAAAATAATTGCTTATTCAACTTGTAGTCAGCTTGGTTATATGTTTTTTGCTGCAGGTGTAGGTGCATATAATGTTGCGATGTTTCATTTATTTACACATGCATTTTTTAAAGCTCTATTATTTTTAGGATCCGGTTCAGTTATTCACGCTTTTAAAGATGAGCAAAATATCAATAAAATGGGAGGAGTTTGGAAAAAATTACCTTATACCTATACATTAATGATAATAGGTACTTTAGCTTTGACTGGTTTTCCTTTTTTATCAGGATTTTATTCTAAAGATGCAATTATAGAATTTGCGTATTTAAGAGGAAATACCACTGGATATTACGCAGCCGGGATTGGTATTATTACTGCATTTCTTACATCAATTTATTCATGGAGATTAATTTTTAAAACTTTTCATGGAGATTATAATAATAAAGATATTAAGATCGAAGAAACTCACGAGTCACCTTTAGTGATGTTAATACCTTTAATTTTTCTTTCTATAGGTGCTATATTTGCAGGTTATACCTTTAAAGAATTATTTCTAGGTTATGGGGGAATAAATAATTTTTGGCAAAAGTCAATTTTTTTTCTAGAACCGTTAAGTACTGACCATCCACCTTTTTGGTTTTTAGTATTAACTCCAATTTTAGTAATTTTATCAATACCAGTTGCTTATTACTTATTTGTAAAAAACAAAAATTTATCTAATCAAATTGCTAATGTTAATAAACCTTTATATCAATTTTTAATTAATAAATGGTATTTTGATGAGCTGTATGATGTCTTATTTGTAATTCCATCAAAAAAAATAGGATTATTCTTATGGAAGTTTTTTGATATTAAAATAATTGACGGCTTTGGTCCTGACGGCATTTCATCATTCATTAAAAAGTGTTCTTTAAAAGCCAATAAATTTCAAAGTGGATTTATATATCAATATGCATTTGTAATGTTACTTGGTTTCTCTGCTTTATTAACTTTTCTAATTGTCAAATAATGAATTTTCCTATTCTTTCTTCTTTAATACTATTACCCGCAGTAGGTGCTCTTTTTCTTTTTTTTACAAGAAGTAATAAAGAAAATAATATCACTGTTAAATATGTTGCATTATTTACTTCATTAGTAAATTTTTTTTTATCTGTTTATTTATGGATATTATTTGATCAATCAACATCAGAATTTCAATTTGTTGAAGATAGAGTTTGGATTAAAGATCTAATAAATTATAAAGTAGGTATTGATGGTATCTCAATATTATTTATTATTTTAACAACTTTTATAACACCTCTGTGCATAATTTCTGTCAATAACTCTATTAAAAATAGACTTAGTGAATTTCTCATTGCAATCTTAATTATGGAATCTTTTATGATAGGAGTTTTTTGTTCATTAGATTTAGTGGTATTTTATTTATTTTTTGAGGCTGGTTTAATTCCAATGTTTTTAATTATCGGAATTTGGGGTGGCACAAGAAGAGTTTACTCTGCATTTAAGTTCTTTTTATTTACCCTGTTAGGGTCTGTATTAATGCTAATAGCTATAATCTCAATATACTGGATATCAGGCACAACTGATGTAGTTCAACTTTATGAATTAGGAATTGATGCTAAATATCAAAATCTTTTATGGCTGGCCTTTTTTAGTTCTTTTGCCGTTAAAACTCCTATGTGGCCTGTTCACACTTGGTTACCAGATGCGCATGTAGAGGCTCCGACAGCAGGATCAGTATTACTAGCAGCAATTTTACTTAAAATGGCAGGTTATGGATTTATAAGATTTTCTCTAGGTTTATTTCCTATTGCATCAGAAATTTTTACACCATTAATTTACACTTTAAGTGTTATCGCAATTATTTTCACATCCTTAATTGCTTTAATGCAAGAGGATATGAAAAAATTAATTGCATATTCATCTGTAGCTCACATGGGTTTTGTTACTTTAGGAATTTTTACAATTCAACAGCAAGGCCTCGAAGGAAGTATTTTACAAATGATAAGTCATGGGTTAGTTGCAGCGGCACTCTTTTTGTGTGTTGGTGTGGTTTATGATCGAATGCATTCCAGATTAATAAACACATACGGTGGTATTGTAAGCATTATTCCCAAATACTCAGTTTTATTTATGTTATTTAATCAGTTTAGAAATTTTGATTAATCCTTTAATAGTAATTTCTTTATCTTTTATTAGTTTAGTTTTTATTGATTCTTTAAATAAATCAGAAAAACCCCCTGTAATTACCAGCTTAAATGATTTATTTGTTTCCTTCTTAATCAAATTGACAATATTGTCAATTAAACCAGCATAACCCCAAAAAAAGCCTGACCTAACTGCGCTAATTGTATCAACACCAACAACTTTTTGAATTTTCTTAAGGTTTACTTTTGGAAT
>CACKDD010000020.1 GCA_902598825.1 uncultured Pelagibacteraceae bacterium
AATTCTTACCTTAGTTTTAATTGAATCTAAAATGTAAGTTGTTGAAATATATTCTAGATTAAATGGAGGATCTTGTCTTATCAAGATAAACTTGCATTTTGTAAGATCTAACTTTTGTTTTTTTAATATTTCAAAAAACTTTTTTTGTTTATACGTAAACTTAATAAAAAACCCTTCTGCTATGACTTTAGAATTAATTATCGATAAATTTTTAGGATCATAATAAAATATTCTGTAATTTTTACTCTGAATTTCGTTTGCTAAAAAAATACTTGTATCAGTTATTGGGTTAAGTTTAGAAGGATGATTGCCTTGGATAGCAACAATTTTATTTGTCATACAATTCATTTAAATCTTCATTTTTAGAAAATTTACTAATCATATGATCTGCATTTGTTTTTTTATCATCAATTACTTTCTGTAAGTGATTGAGAAATAAAGTTTCATTTTTTTTACTTTTGTTAAGTAAGTCTCTTTTTTCCAAACCTTTTTTGGATAAATTTAGTAAGTATGAGGCCCAGTAAAGGAGATCTTTACCCATTAATTGAGTATTAAATCCTTTTTTAGGAGCCTCTAAATAAGCATTAATTATTTTATTTTTATCCCATTTAGATATCAATTCGTAAACCTCATCCAGATTACCATACAACATTCCAACATTAAAAGCAGGACCTGAACATAAACAATCCCACCCACATGTATCCATTGATCTAAGTTCTATGTATTTTTTTAATCTATTTTCTGTGAAGATTGTACTAAGATGAGTAGATAAATCATTTTCATTTGGCAAACGATTTTTGATCTCTTTAATTTTACCATTCATAAAATCTTTAAATATATATTTTTTTCCAGAAATATAATTTTTTTCTTCTTGAATAAATAAAATTGGAAAATTCATGACAAATTCAGCATATTTTTCAAAATTTAAATTTTCAAAAAAAACTTTTGGTAAGCCACCTCTGGATGTATTTTGCCAAACTTTAGATCGGTATGATAAATAATTACTATTTTGCTTTTCTTTAATTGAAGAATTGGCAAATAAAGCAATCGTGATTGGAACGATTGAATTAACAATTTTAAATTTTTTAATAAAATCTTGTTCTGAATTGTAATCAATATTGAGTTGGGTTCCACAAGTTCGATACATCATATCAAGACTCAGCTCACCTCCCTCAGGCATATCTTTTGTCATTAATTCATATCTTTTTTTTGGATTGTTAGGAACTTCATTAAGTTTTGAAATTGGGTCAAACCCTGCACTTACGATCTTAATACCTGTTTTTTTTGTTACCTGTCTTAGCTCAAACAAATAATCATGTGACTCTGCACATGCTTCATGGATATTATTTAATTTATCCCCAGATAGTTCAATTTGATTTCCTGGCTCAAGAGTAATGTTTTTACCACCTTTGTTTAAACCAATTATATTTTCTTTTTCTAAAACTGGATGCCAGCCAAACTCAAGTAAGGCTGTAAACATTTCTTTTATTTTAGAGTAATTTACTCTTTTATTATCATCATTATTAAATAAAAATTTTTCATGCTCAATCCCAATTTTAAAATTTTTGGTTTCCTTTATACCAGCTTTAAAATATTCTATTATTTGTTCTTTGGATGAGATCATTAGATAATAAATAGTACTTTATTATTAGATTTAAAGTAAAGAATACGGCTTTCTAGAAAAAATTTTTTTAACTATCGGTCTAAAGAACTCCAATGGCAATGATTTATAATTAGGATCAAATGAATTTTGATCATATTTTTCACAAAAATTGATTGTGTCATTATAATATTTGTGATCTTTATAATCATCCCTTTTATTTCTATTTCCACCTAAATGATGGGCATAATAATACATCTGAAATTCTCCATGTTTTTCTATTATCCAATGAGTTTTTTCTGAAACATATGGTTTAAGAATTGATGCAGCATATTCAGAATGATTCATAGGGGCGAGTTCATCTCCAATATCATGCAATAAAGCTGCAACAACCATTTCTTCACTTTCACCATTATTATAGGCTCTAGTTGCACTTTGAAGCGAATGTTCTAATCTTGATATTTGGTAACCTTCTAATGTTTCAGTAAGATTAGACATAAAATCTAATATTCTATCTGAGGTTTTGTTAGCAAAATCTTTTTCGTGTTTATCTAAAAAAAGATAATCATCCTTAGTTCCATTTTTCATTTCTGTAAAACTTACTTTTTTCATTTTTAGTTGTTTGATGCTGTACTCAATAATGATAATTGTGTTATTTTACTGTCACCTAATTCATCAACTGGTTTTACTGGATAATCCCCTGTAAAATAATGATCTGTTAGTTGTGGATAAGTTTCATTTCTTTTCTCAAAACCAATAGCTCTATACAAACCATCTATAGATAAAAACTTTAGAGATTTGGCACCGATATACTCTCTTATTTCATCATTTGATTTATTTGCTGCAAGTAATTCTTTTTTTGTGGGTGTATCTACTCCATAAAAATCTGGATATCTTATCTCTGGGCAAGCTATTCTTACATGAACTTCTTTTGCTCCTGCATCATATAACATTTTTACGATTTTGTGTGATGTGGTTCCTCTCACAAGAGAGTCATCAATTAGAATTATCTTTTTATTTTTTATTGTAGTTTCATTCGCGTTTAATTTTAGTTTAACACCTAAACTTCTAATTTTTTGACTTGGTTCGATAAAAGTTCTACCAACATAGTGATTTCTTATTAAACCATGTTCAAAATTAATATTTAAATTTTGTGCAAATCCTAAAGCAGCAGCATTTCCTGAGTCTGGCACTGGAACTATTATATCAGCTTTAATATCGTTTTCTTTAGCAAGCTCTTTTCCTAAATTTTTTCTGTGTTCATAAGCAGTTTTATTATCTATCAGGCTATCAGGTCTAGCAAAATAAATATATTCAAAAACACATGGTCTGACTCTTTTTGGAGGGAAGGGCTTGATACTTTTTAATTCATTGTTTTCTATTAAAACAATTTCTCCATTTTCTACTTCTCTTAAAAACTTTGCACCGATAATATCTAAAGCACATGTTTCAGATGCTAATACATAACTACTTCCTAATTTACCAATAACCAGTGGTCTAATTCCAAAAGGGTCTCTTACTCCAATTAAAGAGTTCTGAGTCAACATTACTAAAGCATAACCGCCTTGTATTTGAAATATAGCATCAACAACTTTATCTATTGTTTTTGTTCTTTTAGATTTAGCAATTAGTTGCACAATTGTTTCAGTATCTGAGGTAGTATAAAAAATAGCCCCATCTTCAACCAACTTATTTCTGAGTGAAATTGAATTTGTTAAGTTTCCATTATGAGCTACACCGATACCACCTGCATTTGTGTCAGCAAAAAAAGGTTGTATATTTCTAAGAGTATTATTACCAGTTGTGCTATAACGATTATGACCAATTGCATAACTACCCTTTAGATTATTAAGAACTTTTTCTTTATTAAAGTTGTCACCAACTAACCCAAATCTTTTTTCTGAATAATATTTTTTTCCATCAAATGAAACAATTCCACATCCCTCTTGTCCTCTGTGTTGTAGAGCATGAAGACCAAGAGCAGTCAATGCAGCAGCATCCTTTGCACTAGTAATGCCGAATACACCACATTCTTCTTTTAATTTAGGATCAAAGTTCTTCAATTTTTTCTTTTGAGTCTTGATATGTTTTTTCATTAGGAAATTCTTTTAGTAAATAATTACTACCTTTTTCTAAATATGGAAAGATGTATGATTGGTCAGTATTTAATGGCCATTTATCATAGTTATATACGATATGGATAGCTGAAAAGATACAAACAGAGATGATATAAGATCTAATAAAACCAAAAAAGAATCCAAATATAGTATCTAAACTTCCTAGGCCAGTATATTTGATAGCTTTGCTTATACCTTTACTAATAAGAAGCACTAAAAAGACTACAATTACAAAAACTATAATTCCAAGAGTGATATCCAAGATGTATTCATTATCAATTATATCTTTAACATATGGTTTAATTCTTGGGAAGGCGATCAATGTTATTACATAAGCAAATAACCATTTTGCCATTGCTAGAACACTTAGTACAAAGCCTTTTGAGTAGCATTTAATTAAAGAGAGAATTGTTATAACTATATAAATTAAGTCTATAATAGATATCAAATTATAAAATTCTTTAACGATTTCCATTATTTAAGTTTATTTTCCAAAAGGTTTTAGCAATAAAATTAATGATGGAAGAAGGGTCAAAACTGAAACCATTGCCAACAACATAGCAATTCCTGTAAAAATTCCAAAATAAATTGTTGGAATAAATTTAGATAAAACTAAAATTGAGAAGCCAAACACAATTGTAATAGAGGTATTCAAAATTGCTTTTCCAACAGTAGAATGACATAAATTTATTGTTTTGTTGTAATCTTTAGAAATAGTAAACTCTTCTTTAAACCTATAAATATAATGAATACTGTTATCTACAGCGATACCAATAGTAATAGCAGCAATTGTAATGGTCATCATATCCAAAGGTATCCCCAGCAATCCTATAATTCCTAATATGAAAAATGCAGCAATAAAATTTGGTATTACTCCTATTAATGATAATTTAATATTCTTAAAAAGAATTATAAACATTAAAAATATTCCAACCATTACTAATCCTAAAGTTAAAATTTGTGATTTAAAGAGACTTTGAAGTAGATTATTGAATAATATTAAAACTCCAGCAAGTTTAAATTCATCTTTTTTTAGTCCAAGTTGATTTTCTAAATCATAATTTATTTTTTTTATTAAATCATTACGCCTTAGATTTTCTTGAGAGTCGATTATTCTTAGATTAATTCGTGCTTCATTATTCTTAACTGATATATAAGGATCAATAATTTCTGTTTTTATAGTCTCAGGTATTTTTGTGTATAAAACACCCATTTCTAAAGTACCCAGAGGTTTATTATTATTAAGTAATGTTGCTACATCAATAATTGAGGAAAATGATAGGACTTTACCAACTTGAGGTAAGCTATCTAAATAGTTATGAACAGAGGAAATTTTATCAATTTTATCTTTTGTAAACCAATATTTCTCCATATCATTTTCATTTTCATCTCCCCAATCTTCAAATTCATCATCCTCTTCAGTTTTTGCTTTTTCTTTTTTTGGAAACTTTAAAATAACTTCGAGTGGAGTGGTACCACCAAGTTTTTCATCTATAAGTTTCATTCCTTTGTAAATCTCAGTCTTTTTATTAAAATAATTTATAAAACTATTTTCAACTTCAAGACGACTTATTCCTATAAGACTTAATATAATTAATATACCAGTAATAATAAAAATAATTTTATGATTATTTTGCGAAATTTTTGAAAAAAAAGTTGTAACTATTGAGTCTTTATTTTCATTTATTGAAATATTTTCTGTAGGTACAAAATTAATCAGGGATGGTAAAAGTGTAAAAGTAATTATAAAAGAAGTAATAAGACCTAAAGTCATCATCCAACCAAAATCAATAATAGGTTTTATTTCACTAAATACTAAGGAGAGAAAAGCAATTATAGTTGTTAAAACAGTATAAAGTATAGGCCAAAACATTTTTTCTGTGGTTAAAGTTATCAGTTCTAAAATAGTCATTTGAGGATAGTTTTCTCTGATCTGTAAAAATCGAGTACTCATATGAATATTCATCGCCATTGTTAGAATTAACATTAAAGCTATAAAATTTGAGGATATGACAGTTACTTTCCACCCAAGTAGACCCAGTATTCCCATCATGATTATTACAGAAAAAAAACAACTGCTAATTGGAACTATAATCCAAATTATTCTTTTAAAAACAAACCACAGGGTTGCAATAATAAATATCAGAACACCTAGACCAAAAACTATGATGTCACTTTTAATAAATGACATCATGTCATCAGCAATCATGGGTATACCACCTAAGTGTATTTTACCAACATCCTCATAACTTTTAATAACATCTCTAATTTCAAGTATATTTTTATGATTTTGTTTTTTTA
>CACKDD010000021.1 GCA_902598825.1 uncultured Pelagibacteraceae bacterium
GAATTCGAAATAAAAGAATTAGATATCTTCAAATAATAAAAAAACCAAAAAAATTTAATTTAATCAAAATGCCTTATTTTCGTGGAGTAAAGTATAAATTTTGGAATAATTTTTTAGACAACAAAAAAGAAATTTTTTTAGTTTTAAATCACTATAAAAAAATATGGCCTAAAAACAATAATTTAGTTCCTTATCACGGAGATTTAACGTTATCGAATATAATTTTTAACGAGAGTAAAGTAAGAATAATTGACTGGGAGAATTTTGAGAAAGATAAATTATGGGGATTAGATATTTGTTATTTTATTCTTTCATTAATAATTTTGCCCTGTATATCAAAGAAAACAAATAAAGTTTTAAAAAATTCAGGTGATAATTTTATTTTCATTTGGAAATCTTTTTTTAAAAATTATGATTTTGAATATTTGAATGATCCACTATATTATTTAAAAAAAAATACAAATTTACAAAAAAATAATTTTTTAAATCTTATTTCAAAAAATTTAAAAAAAGAAATTAATTTTATTTTAAATGAAACAAATAAATAAAATTGGAATTTTAATTGCATGGCCAAGAGAAATTGATATGTATAGTGGTTTACTTAACATATCTTGTGATAAAACAGATATAATTGTTAATGATTTTAAATCATTTGAAAAAGGAAGAAATTTATCTAACAAAAAAATAATTGAAATTTTAGAAAAGAAAAAAATAAAATATAAGCTTTTTTCTGAAGTCTTTAAAAAATTGAAATATAAGGTAATTGTTAGCACAGGAGAAATTTCAGGATATAAAATTAGTTTATACTCAATTTTAAGATATGTTTATGCGTTAACCATCGGTAATATTATCAGTCTATTAAAAATATCAGAATCATTAAATGCTATTTTTGGTAGGCCTTTCACAGGTGGTGGTAACAATGTAATGCTAGGATTAAATTGGTTCCCTGAAAAAGTTTTAGGAAAAATAGTAATAAAATTTACGGATGGCATGGATATCAAAACCAAAAATTATCCTTTTGATATATACAAAAATGTATTTGATATTTATTTTTCTTACTGTGACTTAGAAATTGAATTAATTAAGAAAAAATTTAATAAAGAATGTGTTAAGATTGATTATTTTCGATTTATTGCTGAGACTGAAGATAAAGATTTAGATAGAGATAAATTTATTAAAGAATTTAACCTAGATCCAAGAAAAAAAATAATTTATTGGTTACCAACTCATATTATAAACCCAAATGAAGAGGATGAAAATCTTAAGAATTGGATGTTTAAATTAAATTTTCTTAATAAATATTATAATGTCATATTAAGACCGCATCCTAAAACTATAACCATAAATAAAGATATATTAGAAGAGCTAGAAAAATTGAATTATAAATTAGATAAAAATTTTGATCAGAAAATAGGTCAAAAAATTAAATGTTCAGATCTTATATTAGCTGATTATGGTGCAATTCTATTTGATACCCTATATTTAAAAAAAAAAATGATTTTATTAAATTTAAGAGAAAACACAAAATTTGAAAAAGATTTAATTTATAATAAATCTTTAGATATTAGATTAAGAGAAGATATTGAAAATTTAAGTACAAGTATAAGTGAGCCAGAAATTTATCAAAAAATTGAAAAAGAATTTATTGATGACAATTATGAGAAACCCAAAGATTTAAAAATGAAATATTTTGGAGAGAAAACTTCATTTAATTTAGTTCAAGTAAAAAAATATTTAGAAACCAAGCTAAATATTTAATTAAAAATAAAAATGATTTATTTGTTACATATTTTTAGATGTTTAAAAAAATTCTTTAAATTTCCTAATCAGTTTATTTCAAGTTTACGAACTGATATAAAAAAAGATTTTTTAAGTAAAAAATTAAAACCTGGATTAAATGTTTTGGTAATAGGTTTACCTAAATCTGGAACAACGATGATAGAAGAAATATTATCTGAAATTGGTTTTGTTAACCAGGCTAATTCTATTTTAAGACTATTTGATGATCGTGGTTTGTCTCATCATCATGATTTGTCTAGAAAAATGCTAAATAAAATTCCAAGAAATAAAAATACTTTTTTAAAAAGACATTCTGAGGCAACAATAACAAATCTTGAAATAATTGAAGAATATAATTTTAAGACTTTTGTAAGCACAAGAAATTTGATTGATGTAATGATTAGTAGATATCTTCATCTATCTAACGATGAGAAACAACCTCAATTTAAAATTTATTCTAAATATGATTTATTAGAAGGTTTTAAGATATCACTAATAAAAAATCATAGAGAAAAAGATATTCCAATTCAAATTTTTGAAGAATGGATAGAAAAATGGCAACAAATACTTGCCAAAAAAAAGAATTTTTGTCTTTTAGACTATGATTGTTATAAGAAAAATAATTATATGTATTTTCAAAAAATATTTAATTTCTTAGATATAGATCAATCTCAAATAGAAATAATCTTAAATAAACATTTACAAAAACAAAGTTTTCTAAATAAAAAATCTTTTCAATCAAATTTGAAAAAAAATTTTTATAGTCAAACTTATAACAATAAATCTGAGAAAATTGGAAATATAATAAAGAACGATTTAGAAACAATTAAATTTTTTAATAGTAAAGTAAAATATTCTCACAATAAAATTGAAATCATTTAAAATATGATAAACTTATTAAAGAAATTTAAGGGAAAAAAAATAATTATAACTGGTCATACAGGCTTCAAAGGTTCTTGGTTAACGTTATGGTTAACTTATTTAGGTGCCAATGTTACCGGTATTTCAAATATAATACCTACAAAACCATCAAATTTTGTAGCAAATAAATTAGAAAAAAAAGTTCATCATCTTACCTTTGATATTAAAAATAGAAAAAAATTATCCTCTACAATAAAGAAAATTAAACCAGATTATATTTTTCATTTAGCAGCTCAATCATTAGTTAAAAAATCTTATAAGAATCCTGTCCAAACATTTGAGTCAAATTCTATTGGTACTTTAAATTTGCTTGAGGCTCTTAAAGGACTTAAATCAAAAAAAAGATGTTCTGTAGTAATTATTACTAGTGATAAATCTTATAAAAATTTAGAAATAAAGAGAGGCTATAAAGAAGATGATATTTTAGGAGGTCATGATCCATATAGCGCTTCAAAAGCTTGTGCAGAACTAATTATTCAATCTTATATGAAAAGTTTTTTAAAAGATAATAAAAAATTATATATTTCAGTTGCAAGAGCAGGAAACGTTATTGGTGGAGGTGATTGGTCTCAGGATAGACTAATACCAGATTGTATTAGATCAATTCAAAAAAAAAAAAAATTAAAGATAAGATTTGCTAACTCAACGCGGCCATGGCAACATGTATTAGAGGCTTTATATGGATATATGGTTTTAGCTATTAAACAAAAAAATAATAAAAAAATTGCTGGCAACTCATTTAATTTTGGACCAAATAATAAAAGTTCTTTGAGTGTTATAGATTTGGTAAAAAAATTTAAAAAAGATTGGCCAATTCTTAAATGGGAATTAATAAAATCTAAAAAAAAAGTTTTTGAGTCAGGTTTACTTAAGCTTAACAGCGAGAGAGCTTTAAAAAACCTCAATTGGAGATGTATATTAAATGCGAATCAAACTATTTTAATGTTAGTAAATTGGTATAAATTTTACTATGAAAAAAAAAATAAATTATCTATGTTCAATTTTTCAATTAATCAAATAAAATACTATGAGAAACTAATTAAAAATAAATCATAAATATTAAAATCATTAATTTAAATATGAAAGTCGTAATTTTAGCTGGTGGTTTAGGTACAAGGATATCTGAATATACAAAAACAATTCCAAAACCTATGATAAAGATTTGTGGAAGGCCGATAATTCATAGAATAATTGATCATTATATAAAATATGGTTACAGAGAATTTTATATTGCCCTTGGTTACAAGGGACATGTTATCAAAAAATATTTCAAAAAAAAAAAATTAAATAAACATATTAAAATTCATTTAATTGAGACTGGCAAAAATACAATGACGGGGGGGAGAATAAAAAGATTAAAAAAATTTCTACATAGTACATTTTTACTTACTTATGGTGACGGACTATCAAATATAAACTTAAAAAAGCTAGTTGAATTTCATGAAAAAAATAAAAAGCTTGTTACACTAACCGCTGTTCGGCCACCTGCTAGATTTGGAGTTATTAAAATAAAAGGAAAAAATGTAAAATATTTTAGGGAAAAAAATGCTCTTGATGCTGGTTGGATTAATGGAGGTTTCTTTGTAATGGAGCCAAAATTTATAAATTTTATTAAAAATGATAAAACATTTTTAGAGCAAGAACCTTTTAAAATTGTAACAAAAAAAAATGAGTTGTTAGCTTTTAAACATCAAGGATTCTGGCAATGTATGGACACTTTGAGAGATAAAAAAATTTTAGAAGATAAAATTAAAGATAAAAAGTTTTGAATAATAAAAAAATTTTAATTACTGGTGGAACTGGTTTTATAGGCTATCATTTAGCAAAAAAATGTTTGAAGCTTAATTGGTATGTAACAAGTTTATCTACAAAAAAACCAAAAAAAATTAGAAAATTAAAAAGAGTAAAATATTTGATTGGTGATATTTCAAATAAAAAAAAATTGATTAAAATTATTAAACCAAATTCCTATGATTATGTAGTTAATCTTGCAGGTTATGTTGATCATTCATATAAAAAAAAAACAATGAATAGTCATTATAATGGTTGCAAAAATTTATCATTACTTTTTTTAAATTCTAAAATTAAGAAGTTCATTCAGATTGGTTCAAGTTTAGAGTATGGTAAAATAAGATCACCACAAATAGAAAATAAATTAAATAATCAAAAAACTTTTTCAGTATATGGTAATGCTAAATTACAGAGTACAAAATTTCTTTTAAATTTGAATAAAAAGTTTAATTTTCCCACGACTGTATTAAGATTATATTTAGTTTATGGACCAGCGCAAGATACTAATAGAGTTGTTCCAATTACTATCTTCAATGCAATAAAAGATAATAGTTTTGATTGTTCAAATGGAACTCAATTAAGAGATTTTTTATTTATAGATGATTTAATTGAGGCAATTATGAAATCTTTAAGAAATAAAAAAGCCAATGGAGAAATAATAAATATAGGCACAGGAAAACCTATTAGAATTAAAGATTTGATTATTAAGATTTGTGATTTAGTTGGCTCAGGAAAACCTGAGTTTGGTAAAATTAGTTTAAGAAAAGATGAAATTAAAAGACTTTATCCTGAGACATTAAAATCTAAAAACTTATTAAATTGGAAATCGAATGTATCACTTGAAAAAGGACTAATAAAAACTATTAAATATTTTAAGATTTGAATAATTTATAAAAATTTATTTTGCATAAAAATGAAAAATTTAGTTAGTATAATTATGAATTGTTATAATGTTTAGAAAAATCGTTAAAAAGTATAATTTTTCAAAAATATGATAAATGGGAATTAATTTTTTGGGACAATCAATCAACTGATAACAGCAAAAAAATTTTTGATAGTTTTTCAAATCCTAATTTCAAATATTACCTCTCTGATAAACATACCTCCCTTTATGAGGCTAGAAATTTAGCATGTGAAAAAGCAAACGGTGATTATATTGCTTTTCTTGATTGCGATGATGAATGGCATGAAAATTTTCTTTCTCAAAGAGAAATTTTTTTTAACAATAAATTTTATGATTACTCATTTTCAAATTCATATTTATTTTTTGAAAAAAGTAATAAAAAAATCCTTCATACAAATAAGAAACTTTTAAATGGTCTAATATATGATTATTTAGCTAAAGACTATTTGGTTACAATAAGCAGTCTCATCATAAAAA
>CACKDD010000022.1 GCA_902598825.1 uncultured Pelagibacteraceae bacterium
CATCTAGTTTTTTCCAGTCCATTAATTTTCCAAAGAAATTTTTTATAGTTTTTATTCCTTCTTCTGTTGTAAAGACAGGTAACTTTGGGATGTTTATTCTTTGAAAGTCTTTAGTCATTATTATTGTTGAATAGGTTTTTAATAATTCAAACAAATTCAATTTATATTCACTATTATAAATTGGTTTTATTCCAGATCTACTTCCTCTCGATCTAATTTCTCTACCTAATCGTTTTCTCTTGAGCATTTGTTCAGAAAGTAATCTTATTAATTCAAGTTTTTTTAATTGTAATTTAAGTTTTTCAGCAACTTCATGAACTTTAAATTCTTCATCAGGCGTACCAGGTAATAAGAGTTTTGATTTTAAATAAGCTAGCCAAGTTGCCATTAATAAATATTCTGATGCAATCTCTAAGTTAAGATTTTTTTCATTTGTAATGAAATCGTGAAATTGATCCGCTAATTTTGTTATAGATATATCTTCTAAATTAACTTTTTGAGCTTTAGCTAAATCTAGCAAGACATCTAGAGGGCCGTTGTAGTTTTCAACATCAACTTTGAATAGTGCAGAATCAGATTCAATCATTGAGGAATATTAACTTAAAATTTTATAAAATTCTGATGTTTTTTTAGTTATAAATCGATCAACTAATGGTGAATTTTGTCCAACAACTGTCATTTCTTTAAGGTTTCCGTTACAATGTAGAACTATATTACAACCTGCTTTAAACGTTTTGATTGTATTTTCTTTTATAGGTCCCTTTAGACTTTTCATAGAAAGATCATCTGAAATAAGGATATTTTTAAAACCTATTCTATTTCTAATTAATTTAATTAATTTTTGTGAATGGGTTACTGTATTTTTATTATCTATATCAGTAAATACAATATGTGCTGTCATAGCAAAAAAGCTCTGTTTGTTCTTAAAGGGAATAAAATCATTTTTTATTAAATAATCTAATTTTTTTCTTACAAATGGTGTTGAAAGATGACTATCCACTTGGGCTAATCCATGGCCAGGAATATGTTTAATTACAGTACCAATTCTATTTTCTTTAAAGTATTTAATACAATAATCACCTATTTTAGATACTATTTTAGGATTCCTTGAAAATGATCTATCTCCAATAACTTTATTGGCTCCTTTAATTTTTAAATCTAATACAGGAACTGTATTAATGTTAATGCCTAATAATCTTAATAAATACGACGTTTTATCAATAAATAATTTATAAAAAAAGTTAAATTCTCTATAATTTTTTATAAACTTATTTCCAAAAAATTCTGAAGTTAGATTATCAAATGAAATTATATTTTTTAATCTATTAACACGCCCACCTTCTTGATCCACTAATATTGGATATCTTTTATCTTTAAAAACTTTTCTAATCGACGAAGTTAATTTAAAAGTCTGTTTTATATCTTTGATATTTCTTGAAAATAAAATGACACCCCAAGGTTTATATTTTTTTAAAAAATGCACCTCTTTTTTGGAGAGTTTAATTGATTTAATTCCAACAATAAAAGATCTGCGATTATTCATTTGTTTCTAAAAGCTTCCAAAAATTAAATTTTTTCTTTTTTTTGGTACTGGATTGCTCAACATATTCTATAATATTTTTTGTATCATCTTCAAGAATTGGTATATTTTTGGAATAAGTATTTATTTTTTGATCAATATTTTGTAAAGATCGATATGAATTTTTTTTATTAGCATCAGAAAAATAATATCTTCCTGTTAAAAATAAAAATAAACAAATAATGAATATAAATATAAAATATTTAATCTCTTTAAGCATTACATTTTTTCTGGAGTAGAAACACCAACAATATTCATTCCAGATTTAACTACATTAGAAATTGATTTAAGAAAAATCAATTTATCATCAGTAATTTTTTTCTGATCATTAATAAATCTTTTTTCTGGATTATCTTTACCTAGATTCCAGTATGAGTGAAATAATGATGCCAAGTCATATAAGTATGTCGGTATTCTATGGGGTTCAAGTTTATTACTAGCTATATCAATACATTTGGGCCATTCAGATATTTTTTTTAAGATATTTATTTCATCATCAGTATATTGAAAATCGTAGTTGTTAATTTTGATTTCAGAATTTAAATCTTTACCAATATGTCTGAAAACTGAAGCTATTCTCGCATAACAGTACTGAACATAATAAAGAGGATTATCTTTAGATTTCTCGATTACATTATCAAAATCAAAATCAAGTTCTACGTCACTACTTCTATTAAGCATAATGAATCTTGTTGCATCTTTTCCAACTTCGTTAATTAAATCATCTACTGTTATGTAATCACCTTTTCTTTTAGACATTTTAAAGGGTTTTTTATCTTTAATAAGTTTGACCAACTGGCTTACTTTACAAATCAATTTCCCTTTTGAATTTGATAATGCATCCACTGAGGACGATATCCTTTTTATATAACCTGCATGATCTGCTCCTAAAATGTTAATTAAAAAATCAAATTTTCTATCTAATTTATTTTTATGGTATGCAACATCGCTGGCAAAATAAGTCCATGAACCATCAGTCTTTTGTAAAGCTCTGTCTTTATCATCACCAAAGTCGGTTGATCTAAAAAGCAATTGCTCTCTTTCTTCCCATTTATCATTGTTTTCACCCACAGGTGCTTTGATTTTTCCTTTATAAACAAATTTAGTTTTTTGAAGGTAATCAATTACATTTTCAACTTCTTGATTAGTGACTATTTTTTTTTCACTAACAAAGTTGTCATGATTAATACCTAAAATATTAAGATTTTTTTTAATCAATTTAAGTGCCTCTTCAATTGATTGTTCGGTTAATTTTTCAGCTATTTGATCAAAATTCTCAAAATTTATCTTTTTATTTGCATTAACAATATTCTCAGCAAAAGTAATTAGGTAATCCCCAGGATAGAGATCTTCATTGTCTGAGGGGAAAGGTTCTTTAAAAAGGATTTCTCTTATTCTAAAATAAACAGATTTTGTAAAATTTATAATTTGATTACCATAGTCATTGACATAATACTCTTTGGTAACTTTGTGTTTATTAAATAACAAAATATTTGCAATTACATCACCTAATATAGCTCCACGACAATGACCAACATGTAAAGGTCCAGTTGGATTAGCTGAAACAAATTCAATTAAGTAACTTTTCTTTTTTTCATTACTATTAATTCCAAAATTATCAGAATCTTTAATTATACTTTGGATAAAGTTAGTCCAAAAAATTGGCTTAAATTTAATATTTATAAATCCTGGCTTAACAACTGAAACATCTTCAATTAAATCATCATTCTCTTTTATTGGTTTTGCTAATAATTTAGCTAATTCTAATGGAGGTTTATTATTTAATTTTGATAAAAACATTGCGACATTTGTTGAGATGTCACTGTTAAACTTTGCTGGAGGCATCTCAGCTGTAATACCATCTAGTCTTTCAGGTATAACCAATTCTCCATTTTTAGCCTGATCTAATATAATTTTTTTTATTTTATCTAAATATTGTTCAAAAATGTTCATTTAATATTATTGTAAAGGTTTATAGCATATCGATCTGTCATTCCTGATATAAAATCTGAAATTGCTCTATACTTATCAAATGAAAGTTGTTCTTTTGAGATAAATTTTTTTGGATTTTGTTTAATCTTATTAAATAATTTTTTAACTATAGATTTACCTTTATTATTCTTGGTTAATACATTTTTATTATTATACATTTTTGTTTTTAAGAAAAATCTAATTTCATTTTCTGAATTCTTAATACTATCTGAGAAATCAACCATTAAAAAATTGGTTTTTACGATATCCTTTGGAGAATTTATTTTATTTCTTGTTAAATTCTTTTTTGTATTCTTTATTAAATCCTTAATCATTAAGTCAATGGAGTCTCTTATAATTTGATAAGTTGCAATTTTGTAATTTTTTTTATTAATCTTATTTTTATATTTTTTATGAATATCTCTAAAAAATTTAATTTCAACCAGCTCCTCTAAACTAAATAGATTTGCTTTTATTCCATCTTGTATGTCATGATTATTATAAGCTATATCATCTGAAATTGCTGATATTTGAGCTTCAATAGATGGATACGTGTAAAAATTAATCATATTTTTAAATTTTTTAATCCCTATCAGATTATCAACTAAACTTATGTCATCTACAGGCCCATTATGTTTTAAAAGACCCTCTAAAGTTTCAATTGAAAGGTTTAAACCATCAAATTTTAGATACTTATTTTCCAAAAACATTACTATTCTCAAAGTTTGTAAATTATGATCAAAACCTCCATAATTTTCCATACATTCATCCAAAGAGTCTTCACCAGCATGACCAAAAGGTGTGTGTCCTAGATCATGAGCAAGGCTTAGACATTCAGCCAAATCCTCATTTAAATTGAGATAACGAGCAATTGATCTTGCTATTTGAGCAACCTCCATTGAATGAGTTATTCTTGTTCGAAAATGATCACCTTCAGTATTTACAAATACTTGTGTTTTATGTTTAAGCCTTCTAAAGGAAGCGCTATGAATTATTCTGTCCCTATCCCTTTGAAATGGGCTTCTATATTTAGATGAGGATTCATTAAATATTCTACCTTTGCTTTTAAATTGTCCAATCTTTGAGTATTTTTTCATCCTTTAAAATAAATTAATAAGTATTATATTAGTAATACCAGTGATCAATAATGATAAAAGAAATTAAATTTACTGATAAAGCGCTAAAACAGATCAATACTCTGTTGTCAAAAAAAGATAAAGGGTCTTTTTTTAGAATCGCCATCAAAGGTGGTGGATGTTCAGGATTTCAATATGAATTTACATTTGATCAATCAAAAGCTGCAGATGATTTAAATTTTGAAAATATTTTAATTGATAAAGCCTCTGCTGATCTTTTAAAAGGATCCGAAGTTGATTATGTTTCGGAGTTAATAGGTGAACAATTTAAAATAACTAATCCACAAACTAAATCTTCTTGCGGTTGTGGTGTGTCTTTCTCTCTTTAATGCTCATTTCTTCCTGGAATGTAAATTCCGTGCGAGCTCGTATTGAAAATATCAAAAGTTATCTTTTAAAGTATAAACCAGATATTTTAATGATGCAGGAGATCAAAACTGAAGATGTAAATTTTCCTTATGATGATTTTTCATCTATGGATTATGAAAGTCATGTATTTGGACAAAAAAGTTATAATGGTGTTGCTATTATTTCAAAAGGAAAATTAAACAATATAAGAACAGATTTAATTAAAGATAAATTAAAACAATCTAGAATAATTTCTGCTGAGCTTCAGTATAAGAAAAAAGTTGTTCAATTAATTAATATCTATACTCCTAATGGAAATCCAGTTGATACAGAAAAATATGACTATAAAAAGAATTGGATGGATCAATTAATTAAACAATTAAAGTCTTTATCTAAAAAAAATTCGAATATTATTCTCGCGGGTGACTTTAATGTGATCCCTGCTGCTGAAGATGTTTATAATGTTAAAAG
>CACKDD010000023.1 GCA_902598825.1 uncultured Pelagibacteraceae bacterium
TCATGAAAATTGTAGTACTTAAATTTGGTGGGACATCAGTTGGGACAATAGAAAAAATTAAAAAAGTCTCCCGTATTATTGGTGAATTTAGAAAAAAAAAATACAAAGTTATCGTAGTTTCATCAGCAATGAGTGGTGTGACAAATGAGTTAGTTAAAAAATCCAAACTACTGAGTGAAAATTTTTCTGAAAGTGAGTACGATGTTTTAGTTTCTTCTGGCGAACAAATGGCATGTTCTCTCATAGCCGGCAGATTAATTAATAATGGATTTAAATCTAGATCTTGGTTAGGATGGCAGTTACCCATACATACTAACGGTCCCTATAAAAATTCTAGAATCTTTCAAATAAACAAAAATAAAATTATTAAATATCTTAGAGATGGAGGGATTCCTATAATCGCTGGTTTTCAAGGAATCAATAAAGAAAATAGAATAACAACAATTGGAAGAGGAGGATCAGATGCAAGTGCTATAATGCTTGCAAAGTTTTTTAGAGCTAAAAGATGTATAATTTATACTGATGTGGAAGGTGTATTTACAACTGACCCCAATAAATTAAGTAAAGCAAAAAAGATTAAAGTTATTTCATATGAGGAAATGCTTGAAATGGCATCTTTAGGTGCAAAAGTTATGCAACCAGTTTCAATTCAAGATGCAAGATTAAATAGAATTGATATTGAGGTTAAATCATCTTTTACAAATAAACCAGGAACACTAATAACAAAAAAATCAAATATTATAAAAAGTAAAATTATTACTGGAATTTCATCGACGCATAATGACTCAAAAATAACCTTAGTTGGAGTAAAAGACAGACCAGGTGTTGCAGCGTCTATTTTTAAACCATTATCAATTAATTCAATAAATGTAGATATGGTAGTTCAAAACATTTCAGCTAATGGTAAGGAAACAGATCTTACTTTTACTATTAAAACAGATGATCTCAATAAAACAAAAAGAATAATTAAAGAAAACAAAAAAATTAATTTTAGAAAATTGCTGTTTAAAAAAGGGGTTTCAAAAGTTTCTATAATAGGTGTTGGTATGATCACTACACCTGGAGTTACTTTCAGAATGTTTCAATCTTTATCAAGTAAAAATATAAATATACAAGTAATTTCTACTTCAGAAATTAAGATTTCAGTTTTGATAAACAGTAAAGATGTTAAAAAGGCTTTAATAGTTTTACATAAAGAATTTAAGTTAGATAAATAAAAATGAGTATTAGACCATTTAGAGATATTAAGAGAAGAAAAACAAGAACAATAAATCTTGGAAATGTCAAAGTAGGTGGTGATAACCCTATATCAGTTCAGTCTATGACTAATACATTAACGACTGACGTTAAAGCTACTATTAAACAAATTAATGCAATCCAAAATGAAGGTGCTGATTTAGTTAGGGTGTCATGTCCTGATGAGGCTTCATCAAAAGCTTTAAAAGAAATTGTAAGAAATGTGGATGTACCAATAATAGCTGATATTCATTTTCACTATAAAAGAGCTATTGAGGCCGCTGAAAGTGGAGCAAAATGTTTAAGAATAAATCCAGGAAATATTGGAAATAAAAAAAAAATAAAAGAGGTTATTGCAGCCGCAAAGGATTATGATTGCTCAATTAGAGTGGGAGTAAATGCAGGATCTTTAGAGAAAGATATTTTAGAAAAATTTAAGGAACCTTGCCCTGAAGCCTTAGTTGAAAGTGCTATTAGAAATATCAAAATTTTAGAGGATGAGGATTTTTTTAACTTAAAGGTAAGTGTGAAGTCTTCAGATGTTTTCTTGACAATTCAAGCTTACAGACAACTTTCAAAAGCAATAGATTACCCACTTCATTTAGGTATTACAGAAGCAGGTAGTTATGTTTCTGGGAGTATAAAATCTTCTATAGGTATAGGAACATTACTTTTAGAAGGCATAGGCGACACTATCAGAATTTCATTATCAGATGATCCAGTTCAAGAAATAAAAATTGGAAATGAAATATTAAAATCCTTAAATTTACGTAATAGAGGGGTTAAGATTATTTCCTGTCCGTCATGTGCAAGACAAGGTTTTGAGGTAATTGAAACTGTTAAATTATTAGAGGAAAAACTTTCTCATATTAAGACACCATTAACTTTGTCAGTTATAGGATGTGTTGTAAATGGTCCTGGAGAGGCTGCACTCACAGATGTAGGCATTACAGGAGGCAAAAATGGAAACAATATGCTCTATCTATCTGGCATGCAAAAAGAAAAAGTTTTGACTAAAGATATGATAAATAGAGTAGTCAGTGAAGTTGAGAAAAAAGTTTCTGAAATAGAAAACAACTAAAAATGATACCTGAAAAAACAATTAAGGAATTGATTAATAAACATTCCATCTTAGAAAAAGATTTATCCTCAGGCTCAGTTGATAAAAAAATTTTTGCCGAAAAATCAAAAGAATATTCAGATTTAAATGAAATAGTAGAGGATGCAAAAAGTTATATTACTTATGAAAAAGATAAGATTGAATTAGAAAAAATTTTACAAGATCAAAAAACTGATCAAGAATTAATTAATATGGCACAAACTGAATTAATTAATCTAAAAACACAGTACGAAAAAAATGAAAAAAAATTAAAATTATTTTTATTACCGAAAGATGAAGCTGATAAAAAAAATGCTATTATAGAAATTAGAGCTGGAACTGGAGGACTTGAAGCAAGCTTATTTGCTGCTGATCTTTTTAAAATGTATGAAAAAATAAGCCATAAAAAAAAATGGTTTTTAGAATTGATATCAATTTCAAAAAGTGAAGCTGGAGGATTGAAAGAGGTAATAGCCTCTATTAAAGGAACAAATATTTACTCTACTTTAAAATATGAAAGTGGAGTTCATAGAGTTCAGCGTGTTCCTGACACTGAAACTCAAGGAAGAGTTCATACATCAGCTGCTACAGTTGCAGTTTTACCTGAAGCAGAAGAGGTTGATTTGAAAATAAATGAGTCAGACTTAAGAATTGATGTTTTTCGAGCTGGAGGTCCGGGTGGTCAATCAGTGAATACAACTGATAGTGCTGTAAGAATTACACATATACCATCAGGATTATCAGTGTCACAACAAGATGAAAAATCACAACATAAAAATAAAGCTAAAGGAATGAAAATATTAAGAGCACGACTTTATGAACTAGAAAGATCAAGAATAGATCAGGAAAGATCTCAAGATAGAAAAAGTAAAATTGGAACTGGTGATAGATCAGAAAGAATAAGAACCTACAATTTTCCTCAAGGCAGAGTAACTGATCACCGAATAAATTTAACATTACATAAATTAGAAGAATTTTTAGAGGGTGAGGCATTTGATGAAATAATTGAATCTTTATCTTTAAAAGCTCAAGAAGAAAGCCTTAGTAAACTCTAATTATGAATATTCAAACTGCTGTTCAGAAAGCACAACTATTTTTAAAAAAAAAAAATATAAAAACCCCATTTTTAGATTGCCAAATTTTAATGTCTGAAGTGATTAAAAAAGAAAAAGAATTTATAATTTTTAATTTTGATAAAGAAATTTCAAACAAAAGTCTTAAATATTTTAATAAACTCATTTATCAACGTGCTAGGGGCGAACCAATAGCCTACTTGGTTAAAAAGAAATATTTTTGGAAATATCAATTTTATGTAAATAGAGATGTTTTAATTCCCAGACCAGATACTGAAGTTTTGATTGAGGAGGTTTTAAAATTAACGAAAAATAAAGAAAATTTAAATTTATTAGATATAGGGGTTGGTTCAGGCTGTATACTTATTTCAATTTTAAAGGATAAAAAAAATTTTTATGGTACAGGAATTGATATAAGCAAAAAATCATTAGATACTTGTAAGATTAATGGCAAAAATCTTGGGGTTATTAATAGATTAAAATTGTACAAATCAGATATTGACAATTTTCATTTTCGCAAATATGATTTGATTATATCTAATCCTCCTTATATTGAAAAAAGTAAGCTTAAATATTTGGAAAAAAATGTAATTGGTTTTGAACCTAAGCATGCTTTAGACGGAGGGATAGAGGGATTATCAGAAATCAGTAAAGTTATAAATAGATCATCTGAACTGATAAAAAAAAATGGCTTTTTGATTTTGGAAATTGGCTTTGATCAAAAATGGAAAGTTAAAAAAATATTAGAAAATAAAGGATTTTTTATTAAAAAGATTGTAAGAGATTTATCTAATAATGATCGCTGCATAATAAGTAAAAAAATTTAATAAAATACAATGGTTACATTTAGAAATAACAACAACGGCAGAAGAAATAGTTTTAGAAGAAATGATAGAAACTATAAATCTAATGGCGATAGGAATAAATTTAGTAATAACTTTTCAAATAGCGATAATTTTCAAAGAAAAGTTCCAGGAAGAAATAACCATAATGCCCCAAAACTAATTGAAAAATATAACAATCTAGCTAGGGAGGCTTTATCTAGTGGTGATAAAATTTTATCAGAGAATTATTTTCAGCATGCAGATCATTTTACAAGAATTTTAAATGAAAAAGAAATTCAAAAAAAATTTTTTAATAACAAAAACTCTTCTGATTTAAACAATTCCACTGATAATCTAGAAAATAAAAGTTCTACTGATAAAAGTGTTAGTAACTTGAATGAGACGCAATCAGAGTCTAATTAATTTAACCCTATAATCTTTTCAGATTTAAGAACATCTAACTTAATTTTTTTAGTTTCAAAAATTTTTCTTTCCTCATCTTTCAAAATTTTACCAGATGGTAATTTTAGCTTTTGGGAATTTACTTTTTTCCCATTAACAATAACTTCATAATGTAAGTGAGGACCTGTAGATTTTCCAGTAGAGCCAACGTATCCAATAGTTTGACCTTGCTTAACCCTAACACCACTTCTTATACCCTTAGCAAATTTAGACATATGAGCATAAACAGTTTGATATGTAGAATTATGTTTTATAACAATACAATTTCCTCCACCACCACACCATCCAGCTTTTTTTATTTTTCCATTACCAGACGCCATAATAGGTGTGCCCATCGGAGCTGCAAAATCAGTTCCTTGATGCATTTTATTAAAACCGTCAATTGGATGTTTTCTCATACCAAATGATGAGGATAATCTTGCTCCATTTATAGGCGTTTTCATTAAAGCCTTTTGAACACTCCTTCCATTTTTATCGTAGTGTCCTTCACTATCTTTTAAGTCAAAATAATATAAAGAATTATTTTCACCACTTAACTTCAAATTTGCATAAAGAATATTTCCAGTTTCAATAATTTTATTTTTATCATCAAAAAAAACCTCATACATAATTTGAAAACCATCTTTTTTTCTAATATCTCTTTGAAAATCGATCTGAAATCCATAAATCCTAGCAAATTC
>CACKDD010000024.1 GCA_902598825.1 uncultured Pelagibacteraceae bacterium
AAATAAAATCTATAAATATTAATAAAGACCCTAGAGGTAGAGAAAAACCTTCAGATCACACACCCATAGAAATTAAATTAGCTTAAAGATTTTATTTTATTAACTAGTTCCTCGTTAATATTACGAGGACCTTTATCAAGTCTGTTTTTATGTCGTCTTTCCCCAGGTAATCTAACTTCACCCATTGATTTCATCTTATCAAAGAATTCATCTGCATGTTTTTGCCAATCTGTTCCTGCAGTTTTATCAGGAGAGATAGCAAGAATAAATTCTCCTCCACTTGGTGGGCCACCATCATTATTATCTTTAGCAGCTGTTTCAAAACTAAAATTATCACCAACTAAAGCACCAGCCATTAATTCAACCATCATAGCAATTGCTGAACCTTTATAACCACCAAAAGGTAATAACACACCACCATCAGCTATTGCGCCTGGGTCTGTAGTTTCTTTACCTTCTTTAGTTAATCCTGTTCCAAGAGGTACCTTGTGCCCTTCTCTTTTAGCCACTTGAACTTCGCCCATTGCCATTGAAGCTGTTGCCATATCATAAACGACAGGAGTTTTTCCTGGTCTTGGCCAAGCAAATGATATGGGGTTCGTTCCAAATAGTGGCTTGATTGCACCAGCAGGAGCTACAGCTGGCTTATAAGATGTACAAGCAAAAGCAACTAAACCTTCTTCTGCTAATTTTTCTGTTTCAGGCCACATCGCAGCCATATGGTGAGAATTATTTATTGCAAGTACTGCAACACCGTTTTCTTTTGCAGCTTTTATTAATTCAGGTATGCCTTTATTTAAAACTACAGGTGCTAAACAATTATTACCTTGAACTTTAATTACTGATGCTGAAATCTTTTTTATTTCTGGTTTCCCTTTGCCATTAATCTTTCCACTTTTTAAACCACTTACATAGGCTGGTAATCTAAATAAACCATGAGATAAAGAACCATCACGTTCAGCGTTTCTGATTAAATCTGATAATATAGACGCTGTTTCATCATTACAGCCATTGGCTAATAATGTTTTTTTAGCTAAATCAAAAATTTCATCTAGTGAAAGGGAAACTGTACTCATCCCTTTATTAGATATTATTTATGCCTAAAGATCAATTTCTAATTAACAGCCTTTAAAAGATTTTGACATGTTGCTAATTAAATCAAAATATAAATCTTTACCAGGGTTAAGAGTTGCTCCTAATGGATCTATGACCCCAGTTGCAACATTAGTATCTTTCGCTACAGCTTTTATAATATCAGGATTAAATTGAGGCTCTGAAAATATACAACTTACTTTATCATGCTCAATTACTTCTCTAATTTCAGCTAATTGTTCAGCACCAGGCATTACGTCTGTATTTACAGTAAATGCACCAAGAATATTAATACCAAATCTTTCCTCAAAGTATTGATATGCATCATGAAAAACTATTGATTTAAAATCTTTGTTTAATTCAGATTTAACTTTCTTAGTTAGTTTATCTAAATCTTTATGAGCCTTTTTTAAATTTGCTTTATATTTGGCCTCATTTTTTGGATCATTCTCGATCAAGTGTTCTGCCATTTCTCTTAAAATCACTTTTGCATTCATTGGATCTAACCAAATATGTGGGTCGTATTCACCATGAGCGTGCCCTTCATGTCCGTGTTCATCATGACCTTCTTTTTTGTGATCATCGTCATGTCCGTGTTCATCATGACCTTCTTTATCATGATCGTCCTCTTTGTGACCTTCTTTATCATGATCGTGATCATCATGATCATCTTCTTTTTTAGCATGATCATCGTGTCCATGATCATCATGTTCTTCAAATATATTTCTTTCTCTGAATTTTAATTTTGTTAATCCTTTAATTTCTAACAACTCAATCTTCTCAGCCTTTTTAGCTATTGAACCTAATGGTTTTTCTAGGAAATTTTCTAAATCTTCCCCTACCCAGAATACAATATCAGCTTCTTGTAACATTTTTGCGTGTGAAGGTTTTAAGGCAAATCCATGTGGTGAAGCATATCCATCAACTATTAAATCTGGTTTACCAATTCCATCCATTAGATAGCTTGCTAATGAGTGTATTGGCTTAATTGATGCTACAACTTTTGTTTCAGCATTAGCTGATGAAAAAGAAGTTAATAGTGATAAGATTGACAAGATTACTGGTATTTTTTTTAGATTTTTCATAATTCAAATATTTAGTAGTTGTTATAATATAACACTGTGTAATAATATAACGTTAATATAAGTCAAGTAAAAAAATGAGCTCTAATAATAACGTTTTGGTAAAAATGAATAAAGCTGGATATCGTCATAATGATAAATGGCTAGTTCAAGGTGTATCTTTAAGTGTTGAAAGAGGAAAAATTGTAACTCTTATTGGGCCAAATGGATCTGGTAAAAGTACAACTGCCAAAATTGCTTTAGGTATTTTGAAAAAAATTGATGGTCATGTAGAAAAATATACAAACAAAATTGGTTATGTACCTCAAAAAATATCTGTTGATTGGACATTACCACTTCGTGTTTACGATTTCATGATATTAACAGAAAATTTAGATGAAAAAACTATCGACGAGGCTCTATCTTTAACTGGCGTTATACATTTAAAAGATAAAAGTTTAGGGAACTTATCTGGTGGGGAGTTTCAAAGAGTTTTATTAGCAAGGGCAATTTCTAAAAAACCAGAATTATTAGTACTAGATGAACCAGTTCAAGGTGTGGATTTTACAGGAGAAATAGCATTGTATGAATTGATAAAGAAAATATCTGATGAATTGAATTGTGGAATTTTGCTAATCTCACATGATTTACATACAGTAATGAGTGCTACTGATCATGTTGTTTGTTTAAATGGGCATGTATGTTGTTCTGGAACACCTATAGATGTAGCAAAGAATACTGAATACAAAGCTTTATTTGGTGAACAAGCTTCTCAAATACTTACAAGATATGAACATAAACATGATCATATTCATACTATCGAAGGTGAAATAAAGAAAAATTAAATGTTTGATGATTTTTTTATAAGAGCACTTGTTGCAGGACTTGGAGTTGCGTTTGTTACAGGACCTCTTGGTTGTTTTGTGGTTTGGAGAAGATTATCTTATTTTGGTGATACACTAGCTCATTCAGCCTTACTGGGTGTGACTATTGCATATTCATTAGAATTTAATATTGCTTTATCTGTATTTATAATTTCATCTTTAATAGCATTAATTTTAGTTCAACTCCAAAATCGAACTAATCTACCAGGTGATGCTTTGCTTGGTCTTTTAGCACACTCATCACTAGCTGTTGGACTTGTTGTTATTGGTTTTTTAACATTTATTAGGTTTGATGTGATGGGATTATTATTTGGAGATATCCTGGCTGTAACAGTAGATGATTTATATATTATATGGATTGGTGGAGCATTAATTTTATTAATATTAAGATTAATATGGAAAGGATTATTTGCATCAACAGTAAATTACGAGTTAGCTGAAGCAGAGGGTTTAAATCCAGATAGAGCAAAAGCTATTTTCACAATATTAATGGCAGCTATAATTGCTATATCAATCAAAATGGTTGGATTATTGTTAATTACTGGAATGTTAATCATACCAGCAGCAATGGCACGAAATATTTCAGACAGCCCACAAAAAATGATAATTTATTCAATTATCGGAGGGTTGTTATCAGTTATCATTGGATTATTTTCTTCTTTAGAATTTAATACCCCGTCTGGACCTTCAATAATAGCTGCTGCCTTATTTTTATTTGTGATTTCATTATTTAAAATAAAACAAACGATTAAATTGAAAAACTAATGGAGAATCAGTAGAATGAGTAAAATGCATAAAGAATACGCTCTTACAAAAAATCAGCAAATTATTTTTGATTTAATTGATAAATCTCCTGAACCAATGAAAGCTTATTCAATACTTTTTAACGTTCAAAAAAAAGGTATTAAGGCTCCACTACAAGTTTATCGGGCACTAGATAAATTAGTTGAGATAGGAAAAATTCACAAAATTGAAAGTCGAAATGCCTTTATTGCCTGTCATAATTCAAGTTGTCAGGTAGCTAAAGCTACTGCCTTTTCAATATGCGAGATTTGTGAAAAAGTAACAGAAATAAGTAGCGCAGGTCTTTCCAAATACTTAGCTAATTTCAAAGACAAAGATGGTATGAAATATAGTAAATACAATCTTGAGTTTTTTGGTTTATGCAAAAAGTGTACGCTTAAATAAAGTCATATCATTAATGATATTTTTTTCTTTAAAAATATTGCTAGCTGCAATAATAATAGCTTTTGCTAGCTGGCTTTCAGGTCAAAATCCAAAGCTTGCAGGTTTTATTATTGCTTTACCTCTTGTATCACTAATAGCTATTGCTTTGTCGTACTACGAGCATAATGATATTGAAAAAACAGTTCTTTTCACCAAAAGTATATTAATTGCAGTACCTGTAAGTTATTTATTTTTTTTACCTTTCTTTTTTTCAAAATCTTTAAATATGAATTTTTTCTTGATATATGGTACGGGATTAGGTTTGTTAATTATTGGTTTTTTTATTCATAAATACATAACTAATTTTCTTTAATATAGTTACTCTCTAATAAACCCATGCAAATAATATTTAATAAAAGTTAATCAACTATTAAAGTATCTTTCGATCCACCACCTTGTGAACTATTTACAATTGTACTTCCTTTTCTAAGAGCAACCCTAGTCAGGCCGCCAGTTGTTACATAATTAGTTTTGCCACTTAAAACGAAGGGTCTTAAATCTAAGTGTCTAGGCTCTATATTTTTTTCTGTAATTGTTGGAGCTGTTGATAATGTTTCTAAAGGTTGAGCAATATATTCTCTTGGGTTTTTCTTAATCTTCTCTGCTACTTCTTCTCTTTCCTTTGAAGAAGCCTTTGGACCAATCATTATTCCATATCCACCAGATGCATTAGCAGGCTTTACAACTAATTTAGATAGATTTTCTAAAACATGTTTCTTTTGACTTTCATCATGACACAAATAAGTCTCGACTTGATTTAAGATGGGTTGTTCTCCTAGATAATAAACTATCATTCTATTTACGTATGAATAAACAACCTTGTCATCGGCTACACCTGTGCCTACAGCATTAATAATACCCACATTTTTTTTCAACCAGCATTTAAACAAAC
>CACKDD010000025.1 GCA_902598825.1 uncultured Pelagibacteraceae bacterium
TAACGATTGTGAGTCTGAATATATCATTACTGCTGATGAAGGTGTAAGAGGGGGAAAAACTATTCCTTTAAAAGCTACTACAGATGAAGCATTAAGTAACTGCCCAAATGTAAAAAAATGTATTGTTGTTAAAAGAACTGGAAATTATGTTTATTGGAACACTGATAGAGACGTCTGGTATCATGATTTAATAAAAGATGTTCCAGCTCATTGTGAACCAGAGGAAATGAGCGCTGAAGATCCATTGTTTATTCTTTATACATCAGGATCGACTGGTAAACCAAAGGGAGTTTTACATACAACAGGCGGTTACATGGTTTATGCTTCAATGACCCATCAATATATTTTCAATTATAAACCTAAAGATATTTACTGGTGTACTGCTGATATTGGTTGGGTGACAGGACATAGTTATATTATTTATGGACCACTCTCTAACGGTGCTACAACAATAATGTTTGAGGGAATTCCTAACTATCCAGATAGTTCAAGATGGTGGCAAATTGTTGATAAATTTAAAGTGAATACATTTTATACTGCACCAACAGCTATTAGAGCATTAATGAGAGAGGGAAATGAACCTGTAAATAAAACATCAAGAAAATCACTGAAATTGTTAGGAACTGTCGGTGAACCCATAAATCCTGAAGCTTGGATGTGGTATTATAAGACAGTAGGAAACTCAAAATGTCCAATAGTAGATACTTGGTGGCAAACTGAAACAGGAGGAATTTTAATTTCACCACAAACTGGTGCTATCCCTTTAAAACCAGGTTCAGCTACAAAGCCTTTTTATGGAATTAAACCCGTACTCGTAGACAAAGATGGTAAAGAAATTAAAGGAGCTGGTGAAGGAAGATTGTGTATAGCTCAATCATGGCCAGGCCAAATGAGAACAGTTTATGGTGATCACCAAAGATTTATAGATACTTATTTTTCACAATTCGATGGAAAATATTTTACTGGGGACGGTTGTAGAAGAGATAAGGATGGATACTACTGGATCACAGGAAGAGTTGATGATGTAATTATTGTTTCAGGTCACAACCTAGGTACAGCCGAAATTGAAAGTGCATTTGTTGCCCATCCAAAAGTAGCAGAAGCTGCTGTAGTTGGTTATCCTCATGATATCAAAGGTAATGGTTTATATTGTTATGTTACTCTTAATGCAGGAGAAAGTGAAACTGGAGATCTTGAAAGAGAGTTAAAGTTATGGGTTAGAAAACAAATCGGTCCATTAGCAACTCCAGATCTCATACATTTTACTCCTGGTCTTCCTAAAACAAGATCTGGAAAAATAATGAGAAGAATTTTACGAAAAATTGCTGCTAATGAACATAGTCAATTAGGAGATACCACAACCTTAGCTGATCCTAGTGTAGTTACTAGTTTAGTGGACAATAGAAAGAATACTTAAAAACCTAATCTTTCTTTAAATTCTTTTTTAACAACATCCCATTTTAGGATAACTGAATTTAAAACTATTTTTCGATCCAAAGTTTTAAGCTCATCAGCTATAGGTGCCCATTCATATAATGATAAAGCACTTAGATTAAAAGGAAGGTCATTACAGTATGTATCCCAATTTATTTTTTGAAGCCTTTCATCAAAATTCTTTTTTGCATTATCTATAATATCTAATGGCATCTTATTTGAGATCTCATCATCTAAAATTTTTAAAAAAATTTCTTTTGCTTTGCCAAAATCTTGGTAATCTAAATTTGCCTTTAAATATGAAAAGGTAAAAAATGTTAAATCTTGCAAAGCAACTGCATAAATATTCCACTTAGCTAGATTTACAGATCCCATGAACTTATCATTTTCAAAATGAAGAACATATCTAGTTCCCATTCTTGTTTTTAAATATCCATAAAGAGTGACTTGGCTTACCCATGCAGATTTAGATTGAATAAAACTCTCCAGTTCATCTAGATCTTTTATTTTGCTCTTGGGTATGAAGGCTCTAAAAAGACCAAAAAGGTAAATTTTAAAGTCATTCCAAGTAAGATCTCTCCAAGTAAGTTTATATTTTGCCATAAAAAACCAGTATTTAGTGACCTTATACCTCAAAATCTGCATAATTTGAGCAATTTTAACACTTTAAATCTCTTTCATAATGGTTATGGTTTTGGCCAGTTATAACTAAAAAGAGAGAGGTATAAATGTCAAAACAAGCACAACACTGGGAAAAAACCAGAGGATTGTTAATGATGACGTTAGCAATTTGGTTTGTATTCTCAATTGGCATCTTCTTATTCGGAGCTGAGATGGAGTCTATAACAGGACCCTTCGGTTATCCTTTGACATATTGGTTCACTTGTCAGGGATCTCTTGGAATTTTCGTAATCCTAATTTTCTGGTTTGCGAACAGACAAGAAAAAATCGATGAAGAATTCGGCTTTTCAGAAAGAGAGGACGACTAATGATAAAAGGTAATTTTATAGATAATTTGCCTAAGGTTTATGGAATCTATACAGGAGGTTTTATAGCTTTCATAATCATAATGGCGATCGGTGAGCAGATGGGTATGACGTCGAAAGCAATCGGAATTTGTTTCGTTGCCTTCACGGTGGCCATCTATGCAATAATCGGTTACATGTCACGGACAATGGCAGCAGATGCGTATTACGTTGCTGGAAGACAAGTACCTACCGTATTCAATGGAATGGCTACTGCAGCAGACTGGATGTCTGGTGCATCATTCGTTGCAATGGCAGGTGGTATTTACTTCAAAGGCTACGGCTATATGGCACTACTTGTTGGTTGGACCGGTGGTTATGTATTGGTTGCATCATTACTAGCACCATACCTAAGAAAATTTGGCTGTTACACAGTTCCAGATTTTATTGGTACAAGATACGGTGGTAATGTTTCGAGGTTAATGGCGGTAATAGTTTTAACTGTTGCTTCATTTACTTATGTGACTGCCCAAATTAACGCTACAGGTACTATCGCTTCTGTTGCTTTAGATATCCCATTCCAATACGCAGTATATGTCGGACTAGTAAGTATTTTACTTTGTTCAATGTTAGGTGGTATGAGAGGGGTAACTTGGACACAGGTTGCGCAATACATTGTACTAATTATAGCTTACTTGCTTCCAGTATTCTGGATCAGTAACAAAATGGGTGCGGGTTTCTTCCCTCACTTTATGTTAGCTGATGAAGTAGCTAGAATTGGTGAACTAGAACAACAGTTTGGTTTTGTGAAAAACTCTGCTGCTGATCTTGCAAATGTACCAAAAGGATTAGCTGGAATAACTAAGGCTCACTCAGCGGTAAACGCTTCGCCTTGGGCATTTATTTCATTAGCACTTGCAATGATGATGGGAACAGCATCGTTACCTCACGTGATGATGAGATATTTCACTACTCCAAGTGTAAAAGCAGCTAGAAAATCAGTAGGTTGGTCTTTATTCTTTATCTTCCTGCTTTATTCTTCTGCGCCAATGTTAGCGACTCTATCTAAGTTGTCATTGATTGATCCGTCACTATCGACAGGTATTATCGGTAAATCAATTGCAGAAGTTCAAGCGATAGATTGGTATCAAAACTGGAACCAAGCAAACTTGATGTTTGTAAGCGACTTTAACGGAAATGGAACTCTTGAATTAAACGAGTTTTTCATGGGTGGTAAAGCCGTTGTGTTAGCAACTCCAGAGATAGCTGGGTTACCATATGTAATCTCAGGTTTAGTTGCTGCTGGAGGTATGGCTGCTGCCATGTCAACAGCGGATGGTTTGATTCTAGCAATTGCAAATGCTTTATCTCATGACTTGTACTACAAGATCATTGATCCAAAAGCAGAAACTGCAAAACGACTAGTTGTTGCAAGGGTACTACTTGTAGTAATTGGTTTTGCTGGAGCAACTATTGCGGCAATGGAGATCCAAGGTATCTTAGGTTCAGTGATCTGGGCTTTTGACTTTGCGATGTCTGGATTGTTCTTCCCACTTGTACTTGGTGTATGGTGGAAGAGAGCTAACAAAGAAGGTGCTATAGCTGGAATGGCTTTAGGATTAATTTCTGGTGCTGCTTACCTAATTTGGGTAAGAACAGGCGGAAGTGGATTCTTAGGTATTACTCAGTTAACATTTGGTATCTTTGGTTCAGCTGTCAGCTTAGTATCTATGGTTGTTGTAAGTTTAATTACTTCAGAACCAAGTGCTGCTACGCAAAAAATGGTTGATGAGGTTCGTGTACCGTCAGGTAAAACGATCCTTGGCAAACAACACTAATTAAATCTTTTAAAGGGGCGATTAATTTCGCCCCTTTTAATTTTTCCTTTTTTCAATATAAGTTTAAAATGTCAGCCAACTTTCACCCTTTAGTTTACATAATTGATTATATTTTTGGAGTAATCATGTGGACATTAATTGGACGGGTTGCGATGAATATCTTTCAAAGAGAGGACTCTCAGTTTTTTTTTATGAGAGTATTTGTTAAGTTTACCAATCCATTACTTAAAATATTTAAACCTATAACGCCTTCATTTATTATAGGGCCTTTGGTTCCTCTATATGTGGCTTGGTTTTTCTTTATGATTAGATTTTACTTGATGCCGTGGGTTTTAGGGTATTCTGTGATGGGGATGTTATCTTTTCCTTTAGAAAGTGAAATTTCGAGACAAATTTACCAATTTTTTAATTCAATTAAATTTTAAAAATTGATACTAGTTAATCTAGTCATCAATGAAAAAAATACAAATTTCACCCTCAATCTTATCTGCTGACTTTGGTCAGTTGGGTGTTGAAATTAACAGATTGAAAGATGCAGGTGCGGATATGATCCATGTGGACGTAATGGATGGTCATTTTGTTCCAAATTTAACAATAGGGCCCCCTGTGATAAAAGCATTGAAAAAACAATCTTCTATGATTTTTGATGTTCATCTAATGATTTCTCCTGTTCATAAATACATTAAGGCTTATGCAGATGCTGGAGCAGATATAATTACAATCCATCCTGAGGCTACAGATGATTTAAATTTATCAATTTTAAAAATTAAAGAATTAAATAAAAAGGTTGGTGTGTCCCTCAATCCTGAAACTAAAATTGATACTATTATCGAACACCTAGAAAAAATTGACTTAGTTTTAATTATGAGTGTCAACCCTGGATTTGGTGGTCAGAAATTTATGCC
>CACKDD010000026.1 GCA_902598825.1 uncultured Pelagibacteraceae bacterium
ACGATTTAATCTTAGATATTGGGCCAAAAACAATAAATAAGATTAAAGATATTATTCAAAGTAGTGAAACAGTTCTTTGGAATGGTCCGGCAGGTTTTTTTGAGAATCCAAATTTTGCAAATGGTAGTCATGAAATTGCTAAAGCAATTATTAAAAATAATCAAAATAATTCAATTTACTCAGTTGCTGGAGGTGGAGATACAATAGCTCTAATAAACCAAATTAATGCAGTTGAAGATTTCAATTTTGTTTCAACTGCTGGTGGTGCATTTTTGGAATATCTTGAAGGTAAAGAACTTCCTGGTATAAAAGCTCTTAATTAAAATGTCAGAGTTAAATAACATTGCTATTAAAATCCTAGAAAAAGGAAAAGGGATTTTAGCTGCAGATGAAAGTACCGGAACAATGACCAAAAGATTGGAAGATGTTAATGTTACTTCAACTCCAGAAAACAGACTGTTATTTAGAGAAACTCTATTTAGCTCATCAAGTATGACTGAATGTATTGGAGGTGTAATTTTATATGATGAAACTATAAAACAAAAAAGTTCAAAAAAAAATATGATCCCAGAACTAATTTCAAAGATGGGTTCGTATCCAGGTATTAAAGTAGATACAGGGGCTAAAGTTTTATCTGGATCACCAGATGAAAAAATTACTGAAGGCTTAGATGGGTTAAGAGAAAGATTAAAGGAGTATTACCAACTAGGAGCAAAATTTACAAAATGGAGAGGTGTCTATAATATATCTAAAAATTTTCCTAGCAAACTTTCAGTACATGCCAATGCCAATGCATTAGCAAGGTATTCTGCATTAGTTCAAGAATGTAATATGGTTCCAATAGTTGAACCAGAGGTCTTAATGGATGGTGATCATTCTGCGGATGAATGTTATCAAAAAACTTCAGAGGTAATTAAGAAGTGCTTTGAAGAACTAATTTTACATAAAGTTGATTTGAAAGGAATTATATTAAAACCTAATATGATTCTAGCTGGAAACAAATCTAATGATAAAGTTTCTAGTGAAGAAGTAGCAAAATTAACTTTAAAATGTTTAAAAAATTCCGTACCATCTGAAGTTCCTGGGATTGCTTTTTTGTCTGGAGGCCAATCAGAAATAGAGGCAACAGAAAATTTAAATTTGATAAATAAATATAATAATACTAATTTTATAATGAGCTATTCTTATGGAAGAGCCCTTCAACAAAGTGCTTTAAAATTTTGGTCAAAGGACATACAGAATATTGAGGGTACTCAAAAGGTTTTTAACCACCGAGCAAAAATGAATACATTGGCTGCTCAAGGAAAATGGTCTAAAGATCTTGAGATTTAATAATAAAAAATTTATTTATCTCATTTCACCATTAAAAATAAACAAATCTTTCTATAATGATTTAATTGAAGTTTTAAAGTACAAAAAAGTTGGTTTTTTTCAACTTAGATTAAAAAAAGAAAATTTCAAAAAAAAATTATTGATTGGTAAAAAAATAAAAAAAATATGTAAAAAATATAATGTTAAGTTTTTAATAAATGACGATGTTAATCTTTCAAAAAAACTTGATGCAGATGGTTGTCATTTAGGTCAAAAAGATATGAACATTTTTGAAGCAAGAAAATTAATCGGTAAAAAAATAATAGGAATTACTTGTCACAATTCAATCAAATTAGCGAATATTGCTGCAAAGAATAAAGCTGACTACATAGCATTCGGAGCATTCTATTCTTCAAAAACTAAAAAAATTAAGTATAGAGCACCTATTAGAATATTAAAAAAAGTAAGAAAGATCATAAAAACTCCAATTGTTGCTATTGGTGGTATTAATTCAAGTAACTATAAAAAACTCTTGTTGAATAAAGCAAACTTTTTAGCTATTTCAGGCTACATTTGGAAAAATAAAAAACTAAAACCATTAGATGCAATTAAAAGAATAATATGAAAATAAATGCAAGTGAAATAAGAGTGGGTATGCTTCTAGAATACAAAAATGATTTATGGCAAGTTCTTAAGACCCAGCATGTAAAACCTGGAAAAGGAGGTGCATTTGCCCAAGTCGAGATGAAAAGTGTAAACAAAAATACCAAGTTGAATGAAAGATTTAGATCTAGTGAAACAGTTGAGAAAGCTTCCTTGGAGGAAACTGATTATAATTATTTGTACGAAGATGAACAAAACTACTTCTTCATCAACCCTCAAACTTTTGAACAAATAGAAATTAAAAAAAACTTAATTGGTGAAAAAGCTAAGCTATTAACTGAAAATCTTATGGTTACTGTCAGTTTTTATAATGAAAATCCAATTTTGATAGATTTACCAAAACAAGTTACATGCAAGATTGAAAGTACCGATGTTGCTTTAAAAGGTCAAACTATTTCCTCTTCTTACAAGCCTGCAATTTTAAATAATGGATTAAATATTCAGGTTCCACCTTTTATTGAAGCTGGTGATGATATTATTGTAGATACCAGAAATTTAGAATATATAAAAAAAGTCTAAATTTATGAAATCTATATCTGCAAATCTAAACATTATGATAAAAGCTAGTGAGAAAGCTTCAAAAACTTTAATAAGAGATTTTGGAGAATTAGAAAATTTGCAAGTATCAAAAAAAGGACCTAAAGATTTTGTCACTAATGCTGATATCAAAGCTGAAAAAATTATTATTGAAGAGCTTAAAAAAGCACGACCCAATTATTCAATAATAAGTGAAGAAAATGGACTAGAAAAAAATAAAGATGAGTCTAACTTTTGGATAATTGATCCGATTGATGGAACAACCAATTTTTTACATGGAGTACCACATTTTGCGATATCTATAGCCCTTCAATCAAATAATGAAATAGTTTGTGGTCTAATTTATGATCCAATTAAAGATGAGCTATTTTATGCAGAAAAAAATCATGGGGCTTATTTCAATAATCAACGAATAAGAGTTTCTAAAAAAAGAGATATTAATGAATGTTTATTTGCCGTTGGAAAAAATAAATATAATCCAGATTTAATATACAGAAGATCTGGTAGTGCTGCTCTAGATATGGCATACGTAGCATCTGGACGATTTGATGGATATTTTCAAAATAATTTGAATTTATGGGATATTGCTGCTGGAATTATAATCGTAAAAGAAGCAGGAGGAATTATTAATGAAATCGATCTTTCTATCTTAAAAAATATAAAAGTTTTAGCATCAAGTGCTGAAATCAATACAAAATTTATTGAAAAAATAGATAACTTTTAATTGTTTTAAGAAATTCTTTTGTTATAAGACTTGGGATGAAAAAAAAAATACACCCTAACTATCATTCAATTAAGGTAGAAATGACCGATGGTACACAGTTTGAAACAAGATCTACATGGGGAGCTGAAGGTGATATTCTGAAACTAGAAATTGATCCAAAGTCTCATGCTGCCTGGACTGGTGGAAAACAAAAATTGATGGATAAAGGTAGAATAAGTAAATTTAATAAAAAATTCCAAAACTTTAGATCAGAAAATAAAAATTAAATGTCAAATGCTCCCTTAATGCCAATGGCGACAGCTGTATGGCTTGTTGAAAACACAACTTTAACTTTTAAACAAATATCTGATTTTTGTAAACTGCATGAAGTTGAAGTTCAGGGTATTGCAGATGGTGAGGTTGCAAAAGGTATTAAAGCATATAACCCAATAATTTCAGGACAACTATCAAGAGAGGAGATAGAACTGTCATCAAAAGATCAATCAAGACCCTTGGAAATTAAAAATACTGATATTGAAATATCAAATTCAGAAAAAAAAATTAAGAAATATATTCCATTATCAAAAAGGCAAGATAAACCTGACTCTGCTCTATGGTTAATTAAACATCATAATATTTTGAAAGACTCACAAATAGCAAAACTTGTCGGAATTACAAAAAATTCTGTAACATCGATCAGAAATAAAAGTTATTGGAATTATAATAATTTGAACCCCAAAGATCCTGTGGCTTTAAATTTATTTTCTCAAAAAGATTTAATTAATGCAACTGAAAAAGCAGAAAGAAGAATAAAAAGAGAAAAAAAAGAGAAAGAAAAACTTAAACAATCAATATAGTTTTAAAATATGAATAAAATTTATAGACATAAAAATATAAAGATGATAATTACGTGTCTTTTTGGGGGTAGTTATTAAAATAGAGGTAAAAGACAACAATATTGAACAAGCTCTAAGAGTTTTAAAAAGAAAACTCCAAAGAGACGGTTTTTTTAAAGTTATTAAATTAAAAAATACTTATGAAAAACCTTCTGAAAAAAAAAAAAGAATTCTCCAAGAAAATATTAAAAGAGTAAAGAAACTTAATAAACTTAAAAATAGAATTTAAGTATACCGCGGGGTGGAGCAGTCTGGTAGCTCGTCAGGCTCATAACCTGAAGGTCGGCGGTTCAAATCCGTCCCCCGCAACCAACTAAAAATTAAATTTTAAAATTAGATTTTTTGCTATCTATAAGAAATGCTTTAACTGTTTCTTTTGTTAATTGATCAAATGATTTGCCAAAATTTTCAATCTTCTCAATTGTAGAAGGAGGAATAGTTATTATATGACATCCAAGTTGTTTGGCTTGTAGATAATTATATGGCTCTCTTACACTTGCCCAAAGAATTTCTACATTTTTAAATTTTTTTGCTAAAAAGATACTTTTCTTAAATTCTGGAACTGGATCTTTGCCTGTATCTGCTGCTCTTCCAGCAAAAATTGAAATGATTACTTTAGTTTTTTTATTAATCTTATTAAGAATTTTTTTTGTCTGATTTGCACTATAAATTGCAGTGATATTTAATTTTATATTTTTGCTATTT
>CACKDD010000027.1 GCA_902598825.1 uncultured Pelagibacteraceae bacterium
TCACTTAAAACTTCTTTCATTCTTTTTTTAGTTTCTTCTTTATTGATAATTCTGGGTCCTGTTTGATACTCACCATATTCAGCAGTGTTTGAAATCGAATAATTCATATTTGCAATTCCACCCTCATAAATCAAATCTACAATTAATTTTACTTCATGAACTGTTTCAAAATATGCCATCTCAGGTTCATATCCTGCTTCAACTAAAGTTTCATAACCATTTTTAATTAGTTCTACTAATCCACCACATAAAACTGTTTGTTCACCAAATAAATCAGTTTCAACTTCATCTTTAAAAGTTGTTTCAATTATCCCAGATCTTCCACCTCCAACAGCTGAGGCATAAGACATCGCTAAATCTCTAGCTTTACCAGAACCATTTTGATGTACAGCAAATAAGCATGGAACTCCTCCACCTTTTTCGTATTCGCTTCTTACTAAATGTCCAGGACCTTTTGGAGCAACCATAAAAACATCTAAATCTTTTCTAGCTTTAATCAAATCATAATGAATATTTAATCCATGAGCAAAAGCTATTGATGTTCCTTCTTTTACACGTTGTTCAATATGATTTTTATAAATTGAGGCCTGTAATTCGTCTGGAGTTAATATCATTACTACATCTGCCCATTCTGATGCGTCTGATAAATTCATAACTTTTAAACCTTTAGATTCTGCTTTAGCCTTACTTGAAGATCCTTCTCTCAAAGCAACCGCAACTTCTTTTACACCACTATCTTTTAAATTTAGCGCATGCGCATGTCCTTGACTACCATAACCAAAAATTGCAATTTTTTTATCTTTGATTAAGTTGACGTCTGTATCTTTTTCATAAAACATTTTCATTTTGTTTCTCCCAATTTATTTATTTAAAAACTTCTGCCCCTCTCGTCATAGCTATAGCTCCAGTTCTAGATGTACTAGTTAAGCCAAAAGGTTTTAATTTTTTACTCATTTTGTCTATTTCTCTCCTTAAAGCAGTTATTTGAATAACAACGGATTGTTTAGTTTTATCCAATATAACTGGATTAAAGCTTTTACAGGCTTTAAGTGTTTTTTCTATCTTTTTTTTATTTCCAACAACTTTTAGTAGAGCCATTTCCTTAAATATTACTTTTTTATCTTCCCTTTTAAAATCAGCTACTTTATGAACAGGGACTAATTTTTTCAATTGTAATTTAATTTGATCTATTACTTGAGGAGTTCCTGTAGTTACAATGGTAATCCTTGAAATGTTTTTTGTTGCGTCAACTTCCGCTACGGCCAAAGACTCAATATTATAACCTCTACCAGAAAACAAGCCTACCACCCTAGCTAATACTCCAGACTCATTATCGACCCAGACGACAAAAATATGTGTATCTAATTTACCTATCTTAGTTGGTATACTGTATGCTGATTTTGCTTTTGCCATTAAACTAATGCTTTGCCTTTTCTTGTAATCTTATTTTCCTCTTTATCATTAGGTCCTAAAATCATTTGATTATGCGGCTTTCCAGAAGGTATCATTGGAAAACAGTTTTCATTAGGATCAACCTGACAGTCAAATATTACAGGGCCATTGTGATCAATCATTTCTTTAATCTTTGAATCAAGTTCATCTGGATTATCAACTTTAATACCTTTACATCCATAAGCCTCAGCTAATTTTACAAAATCAGGTAAAGCTTCTGAATAACTCTCAGAATAATTTTTTTCATGTAATAGCTCCTGCCATTGTCTAACCATTCCCATATATTGATTATTTAAAACAAAAATTTTGATAGGTAAATTGTATTGAACTGCTGTAGACATTTCTTGCATAGTCATTAAAACTGAAGCCTCTCCAGCTATATCAATAACAAGTTTATCTGGATGGGCAATTTGAACACCTACAGCTGCAGGAAGACCATATCCCATAGTTCCAAGTCCCCCAGATGTCATCCATCTATTTGGTTTGTTAAATTTGTAATGTTGTGCAGCCCACATTTGATGTTGCCCAACTTCTGTAGTTACAAAGGTATCTTGATTTTTTGTTAATTCATATAGTCTTTGGACAGCATGTTGAGGTTTAATAGTTTTTTCACTATTAATAAAACCTAAAGAATCTTTTGTTCTCCATTTTTGTATCTGTTCCCACCATTTAGAAATATTTTGCTTATTTGATATCTTAGAACCATTTTGTTTTTTATTGATCTTTTTAATTGTAGTTTTAAGAACCTCATTAACGTCACCAACTATTGCTAAATCTACTTTTATAATTTTATTAATTGATGATGGATCAATATCAATATGTACCTTTTTTGATCTTGGTGAAAATTCATCTATCTTTCCTGTTATCCTATCGTCAAATCTTGCTCCAATATTGATTAATAAATCACAATCATGCATCGCATTATTTGCTTCATAGGTTCCATGCATTCCTAGCATTCCTATAAATTGATTGTCATCGCCAGGAAATGCGCCAAGTCCTTGCAATGTAGATGTAATTGGAAAGCCAATTAATCTAACAAACTCTCTCAGAGACTCGCTCGCCTTAGGACCAGAATTAATAACGCCACCACCAGTATAAATTATTGGTTTTTTTGCTTTTGAAATTAAATTAATTAATTCATTAATTTCATCTTGTGAAAATTTATTATGTAATTTTTCATTAATTTTTTTTTTTATTTTTGGTTTTGAATAATTTGTTTTAGCAAATTGAATATCTTTAGGTATATCAACTAGTACTGGGCCTGGTCTTCCTGTAGTTGCAACTCGAAAGGCTTCATGCATAATTTTAGGTAAATCTTTAATGTCTTTAATTAACCAATTATGTTTTGTACATGGTCTAGTAATTCCTGTTGTATCACATTCTTGAAAAGCATCAGTTCCAATTAAATGGGTTGGTACTTGTCCTGATATACATACTAATGGAACGGAGTCCATATATGCATCAGTTAAAGCTGTGACAACATTAGTTGCACCTGGACCAGATGTTACTAGAACTACTCCAGGTTTACCTGAAGATCTTGCATAGCCTTCTGCTGCATGTCCTGCACCTTGTTCATGTCTGACTAAGATATGTTTAATAGTTGAATGATTTTTAAGTTCATCATAAATTGGTAGTACAGCTCCACCTGGATATCCAAAAATAAACTTAACATCTTGATCTTCAAGACATTTAAATACTATCTCAGCACCTGAATATAATTTGGACATTCAGCCAATCTAGCTGAAGTTGTGCTGATTGGTCAAGGCTAAGTAAGAGATATCTAAATTTTTTTTAAGAATTTCTTTACGACAGTGGGATTCATTTTGATCCAATTTTGCATGTTGCCTCTAGCCCAAGTGCTTTGCCTTTTGGCATATTGCCTGGTCTTTATTGATATTTTCTCAATAACTTGATTAATTTCAATTTTTTTTTGGATATATTGAGCAATCTCATTAATCCCAATGGCTTTGTGAGCTGTCTTGTCTTTACGAACTTTTATTTTAATAAATCTTTTAACTTCCAATACGGCCCCTTTTTTGATCATTTCTTTAGTTCTTAAACTAATTCTGTCTAAAAGCTCATTTCTAGGAAAATCTATATAAATCTTATAAAAATCTTTCTGTTCATAATCAGATTTTGTTTTTTTAAACCAATCATAAATGGAACTTTTAGTAAATGACTTAACCTCATAAGCTCTTATACATCTTTGAGTATCTGAGTAATTGAGATTATATTTAACTAGGGGATCTAACTTTATTAACCTTGAAAAAAATCTTTTAGGCCCAATCTTTTTGTGTAACGATCTAATCTTTTCTCTAAATTTTATTGGAATGCTTGGAATATTAACTAAGCCATCAGTCAATGCCTTAAAATACAAACCTGTGCCTCCAACTATAATTGGGACTTTTTTCCTTTTTTTTAAATTTAAAATTTTTTGATCAATTAATTTTAACCAATCACCTGTGGAAAAATTTTTTGTTACACTTTGGAAACCATACAAATGATGTTTAATTTTTTGATAATCTTTTTTAAAGGGTCTTGCAGACAAAACTTTAAGTTCTTTGTATACTTGCATGCTATCTGCATTTATTATTTCACCATCAATTTTTTTTGCTAGTTTAACTGCAAAATTAGATTTACCGGATGCCGTAGGTCCATAAATTAAAATAATTTTGGATTTTAAATCCATAAATTAATTTAATTTAACACCTATATATCTTCTTTGATTTTGGTTATTGTAAATAACTAATAATATAGTTTTTTGATTAGTACTTAAAACTTCCTCTACTGCTTGATTTAAATCATTCACATTTCTTATTTTTTTCTTTTGTGCTTCTAAAATTATACTATTTAATTCTATAGAGTTTAATAAAGGACTAATACTATCAATTTTAGTGACAACTAATCCACGAGTTTGATTTGGTAAATTTCTTGATTTTATATCTTCTTTTGAAACTTCTCTTACGTTTATTTTTAATCTTTCAATTCTTAAATCTTTTGGTTCTGAGTTTTGTTCAGCAATCTTAAAATCCTCTGAAGTTTCTAATCTTCCTAAAGTAATTATCTTTGTAATTTCTTTTTTATTTCTCCAAATTTTTACTTCAACTTTCTTACCTACTTCTGTTCTTGCAACAATCATCGGAAGTTGTTTCATTTCTTGAATTCTTTGTCCGTCAAATTCTAAAATTATATCTCCAGCTTTAACACCTCCTTTATCAGATGGACTGTTTGCAGCTACACTAGCAACCAATGCTCCTCGTGGTTTATCTAATTTTTCAACTTCTGCAATTTC
>CACKDD010000028.1 GCA_902598825.1 uncultured Pelagibacteraceae bacterium
AAAAACCAAATTAACAATTCTTATTTTCAACTTAAAGACTCGGTTGAAGATAAATTGCTGCTTGTAGAGGATAAGATAAAGTCAAAACTTGTAAGTAAAGTTGATTTAGTTCAAAAAATGACTGGCTACCATCTTGGTACTGGTGGCAAAAAATTAAGAGCTTTATTAACTCTAGGTTCGGCTAAAATGTGTGGTTACTCAAAAGGTACAAGAGACATAAATCTTGCTGCCTGTGTTGAACTAATTCATGCTGCAACTTTAATGCATGATGACGTGATAGATAATGGTTCCTTAAGAAGAGGTAAAAAAACTTTGAATAAAGTTTGGGATAATCACTCCTCTGTATTGATTGGGGATTATCTTCTTAGTAGATGTTTTGAAATGATGGTGGAAGATGGAAATATAGAAGTTTTAAAGTTACTATCTTCAACCTCCTCAAAAATTGCTCAAGGAGAAATATTACAACTTCAACATCAGGGAGAAGTTGATATGTTAGAGGAAACATATTTAAAAATTATATCAGCAAAAACTGCAGAGTTATTTGCTGCAGCTACTAAGGTTGGAGCTATATTATCTGATATGCAAAGTAAAGAAAAGGAAGCTTTAGAATTTTATGGAAGGAATCTGGGCTTAACATTTCAAATAGCTGATGACACTTTGGATTATAATTCAGAAATTAAATTGTTTGGAAAACAAATTGGACAAGATTTTTACGAAGGTAAAATAACCCTTCCTATAATTTTATTATTTCAAAAAGCTGATAATCATGAGAGAGAGAAATTGAAAGATACTTTTTCTAAAAGTTTAAGAAATGAGAATGATTTTGATTACACTTTATCCTTAATAAAAAAATATGATATAATTAAAGCATGCTATCAAAAAGCCCAGCACTATATTAATTTAGCCTCAAACTCTTTATCAGTATTTAAAGACTCTAACGAAAAAAATATTCTTGAAAATTTAACTTCTTTTAGTTTATCGAGAAATTTTTAGGGACTTAAAAGGTTTTTTTCCCAATTATTATTATTGTTTAAAGTATACTTCAACCTTTCATGTATTCTATTATCTCCATCTAACCAAAATTCGATACTTGATGGTTTTAAATTCCAGCCAGACCAGTGATCTGGCCTTGGTACTTTATCTTTATCATTATATTTTTTTTTGAAATTTTCTAAATTTTTTAAAAGTTCATCCCTACTTTTTAAAATACTGCTTTGTTTAGAGGCCCATGCTCCTATTCTGCTTTCATAAGCCCTAGTGCTATAGTAATCGTCTGCTATTTTATCATCTACTAGATTTAGTTTTCCAAAGATTCTGATTTGTCTTAATAAACTTTTCCAATGAAAGCACATTGTAGCATTTGGATTTTCTTTTAGTTCTTTACTTTTTTGACTTTTTAAATTTGTATAGAAAATGAACCCATCTTTATCAAAACCTTTAAGCAAAACCATTCTAACTGATGGAACTCCATCTTTGCTGGCAGTCCCTAAAGCCAAAGCATTTGGATCATTTATTTCTTTCTTTTTTGCCACTTCAAACCATTCCTTAAATAGTTCAAATGGATCATCGAGATCAAGAAAGCATTTATTTAGGCCTAATGAGTTTTTTTGATTCATAATTTTAACAAAATAATCTATATAATATAAATAATGTCATTTAATACATTTGGAAAGTTTTTTCGTTTCACTACCTGGGGAGAGTCCCATGGTCCAGCTATTGGCTGTATTATTGACGGTTGTCCTCCTTTAATTCAACTAAAAGAACAAGATATTCAAAAAGAATTAGATAAAAGAAAGCCAGGACAGTCTAAATTTACCACCCAAAGAAAAGAGGGAGATAAAGTTCAAATTCTTTCTGGGGTCTTTGAAGGCAAAACGACTGGAACTCCTATATCACTGATAATTTACAACGAAGATATGCGTTCAAAAGATTATAAGGATATTAAAGATAAGTTTAGACCTGGGCATGCAGATTTTACATATTTTAAAAAATATGGAATTAGAGATTACAGAGGTGGAGGAAGATCATCCGCCAGAGAAACAGCAGCAAGAGTTGCTGCAGGTGCTATTGCTAAAAAAGTTTTAGAAAATAAATTAGGTAGAAAATTTAAGATTTCTGCTGCAGTAACACAACTTGGAATTCTTGGCTGTGATACAACAAAATGGGACGATAAAATAATTTATAAAAATCCATTTTTTTGTCCTGATAAGTCAATGTTAAAAATATGGGAAAAATATCTTTTAAGTGTTAGGAAAGCAGGGTCTTCTTGTGGAGCAATAATCGAGGTAAGAGCTAATGGGGTTCCAGCCGGTTTAGGTGCACCAATTTACTCGAAATTAGATTCTGATATTGCTTCTGCTATGATGAGCATAAATGCTGTTAAAGGAGTAAATATTGGTTCAGGAATGAACTCCGCTCAATTATCTGGCGAAGAAAATTCTGATGAGATTTCACAAATCAAAAAGAAGTTAAAATTTAATTCTAACAATGCAGGGGGAATACTTGGAGGTATATCTTCTGGACAAGAAATAATTGTTTCATTTGCGGTGAAACCTACTTCTTCAATTTTAAAGAGTAGAAAAACAGTTAGTAAACTAGGAAAAAATACTACCATATCTGTAAAAGGAAGGCATGACCCATGTGTAGGCATAAGAGCTGTCCCAGTAGGTGAGTCTATGCTTTCATGTGTTTTATTAGATCATTACCTAATGCACAAAGCTCAATGTGGTTAATGTAAATTATTTTTGTTTTTGTAATACAATATTAGAATTCAATAGATCCAGAACTTTTTCTTCAATTGAATTAGAGTCTAGATTAGCTATTTTGTACATATTTTCAGGTGTGTCTTGATCAATAAAAATATCTGGTAAATTCATTGATCTAAATTTTAGATTATTATCCATTAAACCTTTTTTTGTTAAAAAATTAACAACATGAGAACCAAATCCACCTATAGAACCTTCCTCAATAGTCATAATAGCTTCATGTGTGGTTGCAAGTTGCCAAATTAAATTTTCATCTAAAGGTTTTGCAAATCTTGCATCAACAATTGTTATGTCTGTTCCCTTTTTTTTTAAATTTTCAGCTGCTTTTAAAGTTTCATTTAATCTTGCTCCAAAATTTAAGATAGCTAATTTTTTTCCTTCTTTAATAATTTTTGATTTACCTATCTCTATCTTCTCGCTAATAGAAGGTAAAACTGAACCTAGTCCTGTGCCTCTTGGATATCTAAATGCACAGGGTCTATCATTTATTTCTGTTGAGGTATTTATCATTCTTACTAATTCAGCCTCATCACTAGCTGCCATAACTACAAAATTGGGCAATGTTGATAAGTAAGTTGTATCAAAACTTCCTGCATGGGTTGGTCCATCTGCACCTACTAAACCTGCTCTATCTATTGCAAATCGTACTGGTAAACTTTGAATAGCTACATCATGAACAACTTGATCATAAGCCCTTTGAAGAAACGTTGAATATATTGCAGCGTAAGGTTTAAAATTTTCAGTTGCTAAACCAGCAGCAAACGTAACTGCATGTTGTTCTGCAATTCCAACGTCAAAAGTTCTTTCTGGAAATTCTTTACGGAAACTATTTAAACCAGTCCCATCAGGCATCGCAGCAGTAATAGCAACTATTTTACTATCTTTTTTTGCATGTTGAATCAAAGTATCTGCAAATACTTTAGTATATGACGGTGTCTTGTTAATGCTTTTAATTTGCTCTCCCGTTTTTACGTTAAACTTCGAAACTCCATGATAGTTATCTTTTGCTTGCTCAGCGAATGAATATCCTTTTCCTTTTTTTGTTTTGATATGAATTAAAATAGGTCCCTCATGCTTAGAGTCCTTAGCATTTCTTAAGATTGGAACTAAAGAGCTTAAATCATGCCCATCAATTGGGCCAATATAATAAAATCCTAATGAACTAAATAACGTCCCACCTGTTACAGCAGATCTAAGCAAGTCTTCAGCTTTGCCTGCTTTTGCACTAAATCGTTTTGAAAAAGCAGACGTAATTAATTTTATAGTCTCTCTTAGACTAAAATAAATTTTACCTGAAAAAATTTTAGCTAAATAAGTGCCCATTGCTCCAACAGGTCTAGCTATAGACATGTCATTATCATTTAATATCACAATCATTTTAGTTTTAGATGCACCAGCATTGTTCATAGCTTCAAAAGCCATACCTGCACTGATGGCCCCATCACCTATAACTGCAATAACATTATCAGACTTATTTGAAAGTCTATTAGCTTCAGCTATTCCTAAAGCTGAGGAGATTGAAGTTGAACTGTGTGCTGCACCAAAAGGATCGTATTCACTTTCTAATCTTTTTGTAAAGCCCGATAGGCCACCTCCTTGCCTCAATGTTCTTATTTTATCTTTTCTTCCAGTCAAAATTTTATGTGGATAGCACTGATGTCCCACATCCCAAATTAATTTGTCATTAGGGGTGTTAAAAATAAAATGAAGCGCAACACTTAGCTCGACAACTCCAAGACTTGCCCCTAAATGGCCTCCAGTAACTGATACTGCATCAATCATTTCCTCTCTTAGTTCATCAGCTACTTTT
>CACKDD010000029.1 GCA_902598825.1 uncultured Pelagibacteraceae bacterium
TCCTGTTGAAATACTTTTGTTAAGCGCAATTGTTGGAGTTCTATCAGGATTGTTTGGTGTTGGCGGTGGTTTTTTAATGACACCATTTTTAATTTTTATGGGAGTACCCCCAGCGTATGCAGTTGCTAATGAAGCAAATAATATTTTAGCAACATCTGTTTCAGGATCCACCACGCATTATTTAAAAAATACTTTAGATTATAAAATGGGATTCATGATTGTAATTGGTGGCTCAATAGGAACTGCATTAGGTATCTATACTTTCACTTATTTTAAAGATATTGGAAAAATAGATACCGTAATTTCTTTAGCTTATATGTATATACTTGCAATTATTGGTACATTAATGCTTGTAGAAAGTTTAGGTGAAATTGATAAAGCAAAAAAAAATATTGTAGAAAGAAAAAAATTACACGTTCATTATTGGATACATGGTCTTCCTTTAAGAATGAGATTTCCTAAGTCAAAATTATATGAAAGTGTATTTACACCAATCCTAATAGGATTAGTAGTTGGATTTATTGCTGCAATAATGGGTATAGGTGGTGCTTTTATCTTAGTGCCTGCAATGATCTATATTATTAAAATGCCAACAAGATTGGTTCCAGGTACATCTCTATTCGTAACAATTTTTGTAAGTGTGATTGTGACTTTCTTGCATTCTATTAATTATGGTTCAATTGATCTAATGTTAGTTGTTATGTTGGTAGTAGGATCAATTGTTGGAGTCCAAGTTGGTCAAAAACTTGGAGAACAAATTGATAGCTCAGGATTAAAAGCATTATTAGCAATTTTATTATTAGTCGTTGGAATAGTTATTGCTTATGACACTTTTTTTGCTGAAGAAATTCAAAAAGAAACAATCAATGTGATAGATCAGGATCTAAACTTCTTTTCTAAATTTATTAAAGAATTTTCTAAAGATATGCCATTCTTTTATGGATTATTTTCAATATTGTTTGCAGTTTCTCTTGGTATTGCTGCAGCTTTTATTAGAAGATCTATCTCAAAATTTAGAAAAAAATATTTCAATAAATCTGCAAAGCAGACTAAATAAACATTTTTAAATAAATTTCTATTGTGAGAATACAAACAATACCTACAGTCAACATTGCAATAAATCCAACTGCAAAAGGTTTGTAACCCATACTTTTTATATCTTTAAGATCTGTTGACAATCCAATAGCTGCCATAGCCATAGTTAAAAAAACCTTAGAAAAAAATTTAATAAAGTTGATTGTTTCAACCCAGATATCTTTATTATATCCAGTAAAGAGCTGATCACCTATATTTCTAAAAATAATCATTCCTACAAAACCTAAAACAAAATAAGGAAAAATGTTTATAATAGAGTAATTCTTTTCTTTAACTAAACCTCTATTATACAAAAAAGCAAAAAGAGGAATCATTACAATTAAAAAAGTGTTTCTAATGAGTTTAGTTACTGTTGCTATATTTAAAGTTTCAGGACTATTAAATTGTTGGTCGTATATTAAACCTGCTGCAGCAACTTGAGAGGTTTCATGAATTGCAGTCCCTAAAAAAAGACCAGCAAATAAAGAATTTCCCTCAAAATAAAAATTTGCAAAATATGGATACAACAACATAGATAATATTCCAAATAAGGTAATGTTAGCTACTGCATAGGATACTTCATTTTTATTCGCTTTAATTACAGGTGCTGTTGCCATGATTGCGGTTGTTCCACAAACTGTACTTCCTATTGATATTAAATAAGCCATCCTTGTAGGTATTTTTAATTTTTTTATTAAAAGTTTGATAATAACTAAAACACTTATGATACAAATTATTATTAATGGAATTGCAATTTTTCCAAATTCTATAAATTCAAATGGTTTTAATTGAATACCAAGACAAATAATTCCAAGCTTTAATATATTTTCTTTGCTAAAATCTAAACCTTTTTGAAAACTTTCACGAATTTTAAAAAAGTTTCCAAAAAAAATTCCAAGAAGTATTGCTATCATTGCAGTTGAAATAGGACTTTTACTGTAACCTAAAATTTCAATCCCAATAATATTGTTAAACCCTTGTGAAAGAGAATAAAGAACAAAAGCAAGAATTATACCTGGCAAAATTACCAAATATTTTTTTAAAAACATTTTATGTATTAATGATTAAGCACTTCTATAAAGTTTAGTCATAACAAATTCTTTATGACCTAAAGCTTCAGCGCAGGTTAGTCTTCCATTAGCAACTCTTAAAGTTGTTTCGATAAGTCTATCTCCTGCCTCAGATAGGTTCATCTCTCTCGAAAGAATTTTAGATACATCACAATCTATATGCTCACCCATCCCTTTAACTGTTAAAGGGTTTGCAGTTAATTTTACAACAGGTTCAATTGGATTACCGACAATGTTTCCTTGTCCAGTAGGAAATAAATGAATATTAAATCCTGCTGCAGCTTGAAGTGTCACACATTCTGCTGCTGCTGACGACGTATCCATAAAATATAAACCTTTACCTTTTTTTGGTTCTTCTGCTGGCTCTAAAACATCTACAAATTTACAACTACCAATTTTTTGAAAATTACCAAATGCTTTTTCTTCAATTGTAGTTAGACCACCAGCAATATTTCCAGCTGTTGGTTGACTTTCAGATAAATCATCTGTCGCTTCTTTTAAAATCATTGTAAGAACTCCAAGTTTTCATAAATTTATCTGAAGCTTCTTTTGTTGCTCCTCTTGTTGCGCAAACTTTTTCTGCTCCCGTAAGTTCTGAAGTTTCACCAAAGCATAAATGAACTCCTAATGGCTCAAGTTTATCCATTAAGTTTCCGACTGTTGGATTTGATGCTAATCCAGATGTAGTATCAGACTCTCCACATTTAACTGAAATCCATAAATCACTTATAGGACATTCTTCTCTTTGTTTTTCAGAAGCCCACATTACAAACTCTTGAGCTTTTTTGGAGGCCTTCATTACAGTTCCAATATCTCCTGTTCGTTCTATATGAAAACCTTCGACTGGTTTTCCAGTTTTTGCAATTCCATCAACAATCTTTTTTGTCCATTTAGGTTCAATTCCTATTACAATTACAGCAGCAACATTTGGATTACTTCCTGTGCCTATCATTGTTCTAAAGTGTAGTTCTAAGTCTGCACCAAATTGAAGTCTGCCATAAGAATGAGGTAGAGCAATAGTACCTTTAATATTGTTTGCTACTGCTTCAGCACATGCATTAGAGATATCATCTACAGGAAGAATAATTACGTGATTTCTAGTTCCTGCTCTACCATTCTCTCTTTTATAACCTAAAAAACTTTTTGGTATTTCCATACAATTACCACTTCTTTGTTTTTACATTATGAACATGAACATGTTCACCTTTTTTGATTGATTTAACTACTTTACCAATATCATGTCCATATTTAAGTATTGTATCTCCCTCTTTTAAGTCAACCATAGCAATTTTGTGACCTAGAGGAATTTCATCCATTGATTGAATATTTGTAGAGCTATCATTTTCCATTATCCAGCAATTACAATCCTGTTTAGGTGTAATTTTTTCAATAACAACTACCCCCACATTATCCTTTTGATCGTGGATTATGATGTCTGTAGCCATATGGTGTCGATTTGTTTGTTTGAAATTTTTCAAAACTTATATATTAATCCCAAAAATTAACAATTAATTTTTAAAATATTTTAAAACTTAGTAATTTAGAAAGGTTCTATTAATGACAAAAATGACAACAGAGGAAGCTTTTGTAAAAGTTTTACAAATGCATGGTATTGAGCATTCATTTGGAATTATAGGATCTGCTTTTATGCCAATTTCAGATATTTTTCCTGATGCAGGAATTACATTTTGGGATGTGGCCCACGAAACAAATGGTGGTCTAATTGCTGATGGATACACAAGGGCCACTGGTAAAATGTCTATGGTTATAGCTCAAAATGGACCAGGTATTACAGGATTAGTTACGCCAATTAAAACTGCCTACTGGAACCACACTCCATTATTATTAGTAACACCTCAAGCTGCAAATAAAACAATGGGACAAGGTGGTTTTCAAGAAGTTGAACAAATGAATTTATTTAAAGATATGGTTTGCTATCAAGAAGAAGTAAGAGATCCATCAAGAATGGCTGAAGTTTTAAATAGAGTTATTGAAAAAGCAATTAGAGGTTCCGCCCCTGCACAAATTAATGTTCCTAGAGATTATTGGACACAAGTAATTGATATTGAACTTCCTCCAATCGTAAGATTAGAAAGACAAGCGGGTGGAGTTGATGCAATTAA
>CACKDD010000030.1 GCA_902598825.1 uncultured Pelagibacteraceae bacterium
TTGCTTTAGATAATGGTCTTGTAAATTTACACTCAGGGTAATTTGAACAACCAATAAATGCGCCACCTCTAAAGCTATTTTTTAAACTAAGTGTTCCGGAATTACATAATTGACATTTTCGTAAGATATTTCCCTTATCATCTTTATCAAAAACCAAGTCCCCTAGACTATCGTTTAAAAGATCTAAAACTTCTCTTGTTCTTTTTTCTTTTACTTCTGCAACATTGTTGTTGAAGTCTTTCCAGAATAATTCCAAGACTTTAATCCAACTTTCTTTTCCTGAGGTAATTTCATCAAGTTGGTCCTCTAAACCTGCAGTAAAATTGTAATCTACATATTTTGAAAATAATTTTTCTAAAAAAGCGGAAATTAATTTTCCTCTATCAGTAGGAAAAAATCTTTTATTTAATATCTCTGCATATCCTCTGTTAGCAATTGTAGAAATAATACTTGCATAGGTAGATGGTCTACCAATGCCAAGCTCCTCAAGTTTTTTAACTAAACTAGCTTCAGAATACCTCGGTGGTGGCTGTGTAAAATGTTGTTCGTCTAATAAAGCTTCAATATTGACAGGACCTTTTGACATTGGAGGAAGTATATTTTCATCATCATCTTTATTAGGATTATTGTAGATTTTTAAAAATCCATCAAATTTAAGAACTGATCCACTAGCTTTACAGATAGTATCTTCATTATTTGACGTTATAGTAATAGTATTTCTATCGAACTTAGCAGACTCCATTTGAGACGATAGAGCTCTACTCCAAATTAAATCATAAAGCTTATTTTGATCTGTACTTAAATATTTTTTAACACTCTGAGGAGATCTAATGATATCAGTAGGTCTTATTGCTTCATGAGCTTCCTGAGCATTTTTTGCTTTTTTTCCAGAGTAGTTTAAAGTGTTTTCAGGTAAATATTCATTACCAATTTCTTTTTTAATATAATCTCTGAATGCTGAAACTGCATCTTTAGACAAGTTAGTTCCATCAGTTCTCATATAAGTGATTAATCCTATTGTTTCACCTTCTATTTCTATGCCTTGATAAAGTTTTTGAGCAATTTGCATTGTTCTAGATGCTCCAAATCCTAATCTACTTGAAGCTGTTTGTTGCAGAGTGGAGGTAGTAAAAGGTCCGGAGGGATTTCGATTTATTACTTTGCTAGATATATCAATGATACTGAATTTTTTTTTATTTATGTTTGATATAGCTTTATTTATTTCATCCTTATTTTTAAACGAGAATTTTTCAATTTTTTTATCATCTAATTGACTAATACTAGCAGTGATATTTTGCTTTCTATCATCTCCAAATTTTATACTTAAAGTCCAGAATTCTTCAGGCACAAAAGACTCTATCTCATGTTCTCTTTCTGTAATTAGTTTTAAAGCGACTGATTGTACTCTTCCAGCTGATTTAGAACCTGGCAATTTTGTCCAAAGTATTGGAGAGATATTAAAACCAACTAAATAATCCAAAGCTCTTCTAGCCATATAAGCATCAACTAATAAAGGCTCTATTTGTCTTGGATTTTCAATTCCATGTATTACTGCTTTTTTTGTAATCTCATTAAATACAACTCTTTCAATTTCTTTATCTTTTAAAAGTTTTTTTTCATTTAAATATTCTTTTACATGCCAGGCAATTGCTTCACCTTCACGGTCCGGATCTGTAGCTAGTATAATTTTTGAGGAGTCTTTCGCAGCATCAGTAATTTCCTTTAAATATTTCTTTGAAAAACTGTCAACTTCCCATTCCATTTTAAAATCTTGATTTGGATCTACAGACCCATTTTTAGATGGAAGATCTCTTATGTGACCATAACTAGCTAAAACTTTATATTTATCACCCAAGTATTTATTGATGGTTTTAGCTTTAGCAGGACTTTCTACGATGACCAAATTCATAGCATACAAATTACCCAAATGACCTCGATAGTCAAATTAATAAATTTTTGTCTTTGTTTCTTCTTTATTTTTCAATCTTTTAATATTTTCCCTATGTGTAAAAAATATTAAGACAAACATAATTGAAAAAAATAATACATCATTAAATTGAGATAAAAATAAGAAATAAATCGGAATTGATATTGATCCTATTAATGATGATAATGAAGAAAACTTTGAGATAATAAAAATAAAAAACCAAACAAAAGTAAAAAGTAATCCTAAATAAATATCTATAACAAATAAAATTCCAACATAAGTTGCCACTCCCTTACCACCATGAAACTTTAGCCATATAGGAAATACACACATAGTGATGAAATATATATAAATTCTGAAAAATAAAATTTAATATACAATACTGGAATAATAGCTTTTAAAATATCCAAAACTAATGTTGAATAACCTAAAATTTTATTACCTGTTCGTAATGCATTTGTAGCACCTATATTACCTGAGCCAATTTCTCTTATGTCTTTTTTTAAAAAAATTTTTGTTAAAATGAACCCAAAAGGAATTGAACCCATTAAATATGAAATCAAACATATTATAATAATATCCATATTAAAGTTTAAATAATTCTTTTCCTTTTACAAAAGTATTTGTTACTTTACCTTGAAGTTTTTTATCCTCAATAGAGGTATTTTTAGATTTAGAAACTAATTTCTCTTTTTTTACAATCCAAGGTTTTTCAATATCTACAATGCATAAATCTGCATCATTTCCAACTGAAAGATTACCTTTATTTATTTTAAGTATTTTTGCTGGATTACATGTAAGTGCTTTAATTATAGTTTCTAATTTAAGGGACTCATTATGATATAATTCTAAACTTAATGATAGTAGAGTTTCAATACCTGATGCTCCTGTAGCAGCCTGTGAAAAGGTAAGTCTTTTAGACTCCTCATCTTCAGGTTTATGATCTGAAACAATGACATCAATTAAATTATCTTTTAATCCTTGAACTAGTGCAATCCTGTCTTCTTCTCTTCTAAGAGGAGGGGAGAGTTTTAAAAAAGTTTTGAAATCACCAATGTCGTTTTCATTTAATGAAAGATTATTTATTGAAACCCCCGAAGTAAATTTTACCATTTCTTTCCTATACTTTATTACTTCAAGAGACTTTTGTGATGAAATTTGAGATATATGATACCTACATTTAACTTTTTCTAATAATGTTAAATCTCTTTCTATTAAAATTCTTTCTGCTATTTCAGGTATGCCAGATAAACCAAGTTTAGTCGCAATTATTCCAGAATTAATCATTCCATTTTTTGCAAGCTCATAATCTTCAGCATGTTGCATAATTAAGCAGCCAATATCTTTTGCTGAGTTCATTATTCTTGACATTAATCTTGGATTTTGGATCGTCTTAACACCATCAGTAAATGCAATTATTCCCTTACCTTGTAATAGGCCAAACTCAGTCATATTAGTTCCTTCGATATTTTTTGTTAAAGAAGCACAAGGAAAAATATTTATTTTTGATTTATCTCTTCCTCTTCTCCTTAAAAAATCCACAATTGATACGTTATCTATAACTGGATCAGTATTTGGCATAGTTACAACAGATGTTACACCTCCAGATAAGGCTGCATCACTAAGAGTTCTAAAGTTTTCTTTATATTCGTAACCTGGCTCTCCAACAAAAACTCTCATGTCTACTAATCCTGGGAAAATGTATTTGCCTTTTAAATCGATTGGTTTTTCTCTGGTAGGAAGGTTATTAGTATTTACTTTTTTTCCTATAGCTTCAATTTTACCATCTTCACTGATTATCAAGCCACCAACTTCATTTATTGAATTGTGAGGATCTAAAATATTAGCATTTATAAAATATTGTTTTTTCATTTATACACAAAACATCTTTAAGCAAGCCATTCTTACAGCGACCCCTAGCTCTACTTGCTCTTTAATTACACTTTTATTAATGTCGTCTGCTAATATTGTATCAATTTCTAT
>CACKDD010000031.1 GCA_902598825.1 uncultured Pelagibacteraceae bacterium
GCATGAAGACAAAGCTATAATTGAAGATTTGATTGTTGCAGCACATAACAATGCTAAATCTCAGCTTAAATCAAAAACTTCAGAAGAAATTTCAAAAGCCACAGGGGGTTTTGGAATACCTGGTTTTAAGTGGCCTTTATAGGAAATGCAAAATATTAGTGAGATTGAAGAACTTATAAAATTGATTTCTAGACTTCCAGGTTTAGGTCCAAAATCAGCTAAACGTATTGTCTTAAAACTAATTAATAATCGTGATGAACTAGTAAAGCCGTTGGCAAAAGCTCTAGCTGAAGTTTATAAAAATATTTCTAGATGTAAAATTTGTGGTCTATTAAAATCTTCTTCTGTGGAATGCGATTATGACAATTGTAGTATTGTAGGAAAAAAGTACGACAAAATTTGTGTAGTTGAAAACATATCTGATCAATGGAGCATTGAAAGCTCAAGTATATATCAAGGATATTTTCACATTTTAGGTGGCACAATTTCATCTGTTGGTCAAAAAAAAGAGGATTTATTAATCCAGTCTTTAGTTGAAAGAGTTAATAAAGATAATATTGAAGAGGTAATTTTAGCAACTAGTGCAACCGTTGAAGGTCAAACTACTGCATATTATATTCAAGATAGTCTTAAAAATGCAAAAGTTAAAGTCACGAAACTTGCTCAAGGATTGCCAGTTGGAGGAGAGATTGAAAGTTTAGATGATGGAACTTTATTTTCTGCTTTCAAAAATAGGTCAAAATTAAATTCTAATTCTGATTAGATTTTTTTAAAATTCTATTTAAATGCAGAAGTGGCTCTGTATACCCAGATGGTTGCTCTTTACCTTTAAAAATTAAATCACAAGCAGTTTTAAAGGCTATAGATTTTTCATAATTGTCACTCATTTTTTCATAATTTTTGTCATTTTCATTCTGTTTATCTACAATTTTGGCCATCTGTTTCATTATTTCTAAAACCTGAATTTTTGTTGTAACCCCGTGATGTACCCAATTCGCTATGTGTTGTGAGGAAATCCTTAAGGTTGCCCTATCTTCCATCAATCCCACATTGTTTATATCTGGAACTTTTGAACAGCCAACTCCCTGGTCTATCCATCGAACTACATACCCTAATAATGTTTGTGCAGAATTTGAAATTTCAGAGTTAATTTCATCTACAGACCAATTGGGCCTATCAGCAATAGGAATTTCTAAAAGATCATTTATTTTAGCTTGTTCTCTAGCTTGAATTTTCTTTTGCTCATCAAAAATATTTATCTGATGATAGTGGAGAGCATGTAATGAGGCAGCAGTAGGAGAAGGTACCCAAGCACAATTAGCACCAGCTTTTAAATGATTAATTTTTTCGTCTATCATTTCTTTCATTTTATCTGGCATAGCCCACATACCTTTTCCGATTTGAGCTTTACCAGAAAAACCACACTTTAGACCAATATCCACATTGTTATTTTCATAAGCTGAAATCCATTTAGATGATTTCATTTCTCCCTTCTTAATCATAGGCCCAGCTTCCATTGATGTATGCATCTCATCTCCAGTTCTATCTAAAAAACCTGTATTAATAAAAAAAACTCTATTTTTTAAGGTTCTGATGCATTCTTTTAAATTTGCTGAAGTTCTTCTTTCTTCATCCATTATTCCTATCTTGCAAGTATATCTTTCTAATCCAAGCAGCTCTTCAACTTTAGAAAAGATTAAGTCAGTAAATTTTGTTTCTTCAGGACCATGCATTTTAGGTTTTACGATGTAAACAGACCCTTTTCTTGAATTTCTTTTTTTCTTTAAATCATGAAGAGCACATGCAGTTGTTAAAAATGCATCCATAATTCCTTCTGGAATTTCATTTCCATCTTTCAAAATTATAGATGAATTAGTCATAAGGTGGCCTACATTTCTTATTAAAAGTAAACTTCTGCCATGCAATTTCGAACCAATACCTTCTTTTGAGATATAACTTCGATCTGGGTTAAGTTTTCTTTCTAAATTTTTTCCATTTTTTTCAAATTGAATTTTTAAATTACCTTTCATCAATCCTAACCAATTTCGATAACAAGCAACCTTATCTTCAGCATCAACAGCTGCTACACTGTCTTCATTATCACAAATTGTTGAAACAGCTGACTCAGCAATAACATCGCTTATTCCTGCAATATCATGAGCAGCACTAAATGCTTTAGGATTAATTATTATTTCAAAATGTAGATTATTATTTTTGATTATTACTGCTTCTGGTTTATTTGCATCACCTCTATGGCCTACAAATTTACTTTTATCTTTTAATTTATATTCATAATCATCTTTTAAAATAACAAGTTCTTTATTAATTATTTTTAAAGCTGCAATATTTTTCCAGCTTGTCCCTTGAATTGGAATACATTTATCAAAAAATTCTCTTACATATTTTATTACTTCTTGCCCTCTATTCGGATCATATCTTTCACTTCCACCTTCTTCAGACTCAATTATATTTGTTCCATAAAGACTATCATATAAGCTTACCCACCTTGCATTGGCAGCATTGAGGGTGTACCTAGCATTCATTATAGGCACTACTAATTGTGGCCCCGCTATTTGAGCAATTTCATCATCCACATTACTTGTTTCAATTTTGAAGTCAGATCCTTCATCTTTTAAATAATCGATGTCTTTTAAAAATTTTTTATATTCTTCAATTTTAATTTCAGCTCCTCTGTTTTTAATATGCCAATCATCTATTTTTTTTTGTATAATTTCTCTTTTTTCAATTAATTTTTTGTTTAGTGGTGATAATTCATGAACTATGTTATCAAATCCTTGCCAAAATTTTTCTGGGGAAATTGAAGTTTCTTTAAACAATTCATCATTTACAAATGACAATAACTCATCAGAAACTTTAAGATTGTTAACATTTTGGTATTTCTTATTCATTACAATATATCTAAAACCCTTATAAAATTAAGTCAAATATTTAATAGTATCATTGACATTTTCTTGTCATTTTCCATACTTATGAATTATCAAAATTTTACATGAAAAATTATCTTAATTTTGAAACTGATATTAAAGAATTAGAAACAGAAATAGAAAAATTAAAAGACCCTTTTAATCAAAGTGGAGTTTCTGAAGTCGACACACAAAAAATTTCCAAAATTCAAAGTGACCTAGATGAAAAATTGGAGATGATTTATTCTAATCTTGATCCATGGCAAACTACAATGGTAGCTAGACACGAAGATAGACCAAAATCAAAATTTTTTATTGATAACTTATTTGAGGATTTTATTCCACTGTCTGGTGATAGACATTATGGTGAAGATAATTCAGTCCTAACTGGTTTTGCTAAATTTGAAGGTCAATCAGTTTTAGTTATAGGCCAAGAAAAAGGAGATGATTTAGACTCTAGAATAAAAAGAAACTTTGGAATGATGAGACCTGAAGGTTACAGAAAGACTATTCGTTTAATGGAATTAGCTAATAAATTTAACTTACCAATAATATCCTTTATTGACACTCCCGGAGCTTATCCGGGCGTAGGAGCAGAGGAAAGAGGTCAAGCGGAAGCTATAGCTAAATCGATTGAATGTTGTATGAAATTAAAAGTTCCAACAATTGCTATAATAATTGGAGAAGGTGGTTCTGGAGGGGCAATTGCTTTAGCATCTTCTAATAAAGTGGCAATGTTAGAAAATGCAATCTATTCTGTGATTTCACCTGAAGGATGTGCCACTATTTTATGGAGAGATCCAAAAAAAATGTTGGATGCAGCCAAAGCGATGAAACTTTCAGCAAAAGATCTATTAAACCTAGAAATTATTGATGAGATAATCCCTGAACCACTTGGTGGTGCACATAGAGATAAAAATTTAATGCTAAAGAATCTTAAAGTATCAATAAGCAAAAACTTAGATGATTTTA
>CACKDD010000032.1 GCA_902598825.1 uncultured Pelagibacteraceae bacterium
CCACCTACAATGATAATATTATTAAATTTTGGTATTAAATTTTTAATTATTCCAATTTTTGTTGATATTTTTGAACCACCAATTATGCAAGTAACTGGTTTTTTAATATTTGTAGTAACCTTTTTTAAGGCATTTATTTCAATTTCTAACTGCAATCCAGCAAACGAGGGTAAAAATTCTGTAATTTTAGATACAGAAGCATGAGTTCTATGAGAACAAGAAAAAGCATCATTTACAAATAGGTCAGCTAATCCAGCCAAATGTCTTGAAAAATTAAAATCATTTTTCTCTTCTTCACCATAGAATCTTATATTTTCTAAAAAAACTATTTGATCATTAGGGTCTTTGAATAAGTCTTCTTGCTTCAATTTAAAAATATCACTATCAATAATTTTAATTTTTCTATTAATTTTTTTTTCTAAATTTTCACAAATTGGCTTCATAGACAGTTCTTTATTTACTTTCCCTTTGGGGCGACCAACATGAGAAATTATAATGATTTTAGAGTTTTTTTTTAGTAAAAATTTAATTACAGGCAAAATTTTATCAATTCTTGTTTGATCTGTAATTACTCCATTTTTTAACGGGACATTCAAATCTAATCTTAATAAAATCTTCTTATCATTTAGATTTTCATGGTCTTTGATGTAATTCATTAAGAAATTTTATGAAGATATTCTGCTATATCACACATTCTATTAGAAAACCCCCATTCATTATCATACCAAGCAGAAATTTTACCCATATTTTTTCCTACAACATTAGTCAAACTGGAGTCAATAATTGATGAGGCTGGATTGTGATTAAAGTCTATAGATACTAACTTTTCTTTGGTAATTTCAAGAATCTTGTTTTTTTTACTAAAATTTTGAAATGCTGAATTAATTTTTTCAATACTTAAGTCTTTCTTTGTACAAAAAACAAGTTCAACCAAAGAAACGTTAGGAGTAGGCACTCTCATTGCCACACCTTCTAGTTTTCCTTTTAAAGAGGGAATAATTTCACCAATTGCTTTTGATGCACCAGTTGAAGTTGGCACAATAGATTGGCTTGCAGATCGAGCCCTTCTTGGATCTTTGTGGGAATTATCTAAAATCCTCTGATCACTTGTAAAAGCGTGAATCGTTGTCATAAAACCTTTTTCAATTTCAAAATTTTCATTTAAAACATGGGCTACTGGAGCAAGACAATTTGTTGTACATGATGCAGCAGAAATTATTTTATCATTTTTTTTTAATTCTGATTCATTTACTCCAATTACAATAGTTTTATCTGCATTTTTACAAGGAGCTGAAACTATAACCTTTTTTGCTCCATTCTTTAGATGAGGTTCTAATTTATCTTTAGAGTTAAATTTCCCAGTGCATTCAAAAACATAATCTACATCGTATTTTTTCCAATTAATATTATTCAAATCTGTTTCTTGACTAAATGTAATCTTATTTTTATTGATGATTAAATGTCTGTCATCAAAACTTATGTCTGCATTAAATTTTCCATGAATAGAGTCATATTTTAATAGCGTTGAACAAGCTTCAGAATTTGTTCTATTATTTATATGCTTAATTTCAATATTTTTATTATTATTTTCTATAATAGACCGAATAATCATTCTCCCAATTCTACCCATGCCATTTATTCCAATTTTCATTTTCATAATTTTTTTTTAATTTTTTTAATTATATTATTGGCGTTCAATCCAAAATGATTATAGATTTCTTTATATGGCGCACTTTTTCCAAAATCATTAATTCCAAAGTTCAATCCCTTTAATCCTGTGTATTTTTTCCAATACTGGGTTTCAGAGGCCTCTATTGAAACAAGCAATTCGGTTTCAGTTAAAATTTTATTTTTATAATCTTCACTTTGTTGATCAAATAATTCCTGACAAGGCATTGATATTACTTTTGAATAAATATTCTCTGTGGCTAATTTATGACAAATATCACTTGCTAAACTTATTTCAGATCCGGTTGCAATTATTGTTATTTTAATATCATTACCAGATCTTAAAACTTCATATGCTCCAAATGATGACTTATTTTCAGAAGTATCTTTAATTCTTATAGGATCAATTGCTTGTCTAGTTAGAGCAATAACACTTGGGGAATTTTCACTTTCAAGAGCTTTCTGCCAACACTCAAATGTTTCGATAAAATCAGCTGGTCTAAAAACATTTAAATTTGGAATTGATCTTAAACTCGCTAATTGTTCAATTGGTTGATGAGTAGGACCGTCCTCTCCTAAGCCAATTGAGTCGTGAGTAAAAACGTAAATAACTTTTTGTTTCATCATTGCAGCTAATCTGATTGATGGTTTACAATAATCGCTGAAAATTAAAAAAGTTCCTCCATATGGTATTAATCCACTATGAAGTGAAATACCATTCATTATTCCACACATCGCATGTTCTCGTACTCCATAATGAATATAATTTCCCGAAAAGTCATTTGGTTTTATAATTTTATGATTTTTAGTTTTTGTATTATTTGAACCAGCTAAGTCCGCTGATCCACCAATTAAGTTTGGAAGTTTTGAAACAATTTCTAAAAATTTTTCTGAGCATTTTCTTGTTGCTAGAGGCTCTAAAGTTTTTAGATAATCTGTTTTTGCTTTTTCAATTGATCCAATTATTGCATCTCTAGAAAGATTATATCCTGGAGGAAAATTTTTTTTGAATTTATTAGATATTGACCATCCTAACCAACCTAATTTCTTGATTTTATTAATATAAATTTTTTCATACTTTTCTGCTTTTTTTGATGCTTTAGTACCGATTGATTTCCATTCATCATTTAATTTTTTTGGAATTTCAAAAGCATTATAATTCCAATTTAATTTTTTTCTAACTAACTTTATTTCCTCATCGCCTAATGGACTTCCATGCGATGAAGATTTACCACCTTTATTTGGAGATCCATAACCGATTGTTGTTTTGCATGAAATTGCTATAGGTTTTTTGGATTTTTGTGCCTTTTTAAGTGCCTTTGATATTTCTTTAAAGTTATGGCCGTTTATTTTTAAATAATCCCATCCATAGCTTTTGAATCTTTTTTCATGATTATCTGAAACTGCCAAGCTAGTTGGACCATCAATTGAAATAGAATTATTATCAAAAAGTAAAATAAGATTTTTTAATTTTAGGTGTCCTGCAAGGCTTAAAGCCTCATGACTAATTCCTTCCATCAAACATCCATCACCAGCTAGGACATAGGTTTTATGATCAATTATTTTTTTTCCAATTTTTTTTTTTAAAATTTCTTCTGAAATTGCAAATCCTACTGCATTTGATATTCCTTGACCCAAAGGTCCAGTGGTGGTTTCTATCCCTGAATGAGAGTGAAACTCTGGATGACCAGCACAAATAGAGTTTAATTGCCTAAAATTTTTGATATCATTTAATGAAACACTTTTATAGCCTGTCAAATAAAGAAGAGAGTAGAGCAGCATAGACCCGTGACCTGCGGAAAGAATAAATCTATCTCTATTTATCCAACTAGGGTTTCTTGGATTAAAATTTAAGAAATCTTTATAAAGCACAGTGGCAACATCTGCCATCCCCATAGGCATTCCAGGATGACCAGAATTTGCTTTTTGAACAGCGTCAATAGACAAAAATCTAATGCAA
>CACKDD010000033.1 GCA_902598825.1 uncultured Pelagibacteraceae bacterium
GTTTTGGCTTCTTTAAAATCTTCTGAGTCCTCTAATTTTTGCATATTATCAAAACTTGTACTTTTTAAACAATTGTTAAATTTTTCTTTATCTAAAGAAAAATTTACTTTATTTAAATCTGCTACAAATTTTAAAATATTTATAAAAGTTTGTTCAGTATTTAAAACTAAATCCTCGTATTTTATTAATAAATATCTTTTATATTTTTTAAAAATTTTCCATGAGTTATAATGATATTGCCATGAACCCATCCATGTTGTGCATGCAGTTTCTGAGTTTTTGCCAAGATACTGTGGAGTTAAAAGGTTATTTAAAGATTGCTCAGTAGTTTTTTGAAAATGGTGTGAAAAAGAAGAAACTACATTTCTTGGATCCCTTACAATATAAATTACCCCTATTGTATGATCTCCATTGGTAAATCTAAACCCCTCTTGATCAACATAAGCAGAATGAGTTTTTAAAAATCTAGTAGAGTTTTTATTATGAAAAATTTTTTGGGTATTAATATAATTTTTATACATTTCGTTTTCATTATTTGTATCTACGCCTATTCTTTTAAATAATGAATTATCAGGAAATTGTTTAATATTTTTAAGTAATGCAAAATTAAATTTACCGTCTTTAGAAAAAAAATAGGATGTTAATAGTGACCTTACTAGGGTATTTCCACTTTTAGGATAAGAAGCTAACCAAATTATCATTATAAAAACACTATAGGACTATATTTTTTTAAATAAATTATTTTTTTTTAGAAAAATATAAAATGCTCCCTCTCCTCCATCTTCAATACTAGCGTTTTTTATTTCAAAAATCTTACTCATTAAGTCTTGATTTTGTTTAATGAATGACGGTATTGAATGTTTTAGAATAGAAAGGTCTTGTGAAACGTAGGGATCTTTATGATTATCTGAATGAAGACCTTTGCCAGTAACAATTATTAATTTAGCAATATTATCCTCAAAAGATTTTTTTATGAAATTTTCTGTAGTCTTATTTGCTTCATCTAGTGTGTAGCCATGAAGGTCAAGTACTCTTACTTTGCCCCTTGCCTTCTTTTTTGCTAAATCATCCTTATTTGGAAATTCTTGATCTCTAGCTAAAAATTCTTCCCAATCTTGCTTATCTTTATCTGAAATTTTGTTATTCACCTAATTTAGGGTGTTTACAAGTAACCAGTTTGGGTTGTTTGAACTCGTGTCTCTCGAAAAAGTCCAAGTATCATAAATAGTTTTAATTTTATCTGGGCTACCTGAAATAATTTTTTTTTCTTTGTCTCTAATGCAGGTAATAATTTCACTGACAAAGTTTACTGTTACATTTAAAACTTTATCCATTTTTTTGTGCTCCGTAATATCAGCAGAACTTATTCCTATAAATGTTATTTCTGCAAAGTGTCCTCTTTGCCCTCTTTCAATAAGAGCTTTGTTAAATTCGTCGTAAATTTTTTTACTAAGTAAAGGTTTACTTGCAATTAACTTATTATCATTGTCACTAAAATCTGTAATTATAGTCTCGTAAGCAATTTTAGCCCCTTTTAAAAACTCCTTCTGAGCCACTGCATCAAAATTTTCATTTTGTTTAGTTTTTTTTTCTTGGTGAACTTTTTTTAAAATATTTTCGAATTGAGCAGGTGTTTTGCCCTCAAATCCAGTTCTTTTACCAAGAATTCCTCTCAATCTTAAAAAAATAAACCCAGCAATCATTGCGAGCAAAATAATATCTATATATTCAAAACTATAATTCATACACTCAATTTAATTACTATGTTGATTAATTTCAACTAGCAATTAGAGTAAAGACAAATGAACACAGTTTTAATTACTATAATATTAGTGCCGATAATCGAAATTTATTTATTTATAAAAATCGGTGGCCAGATTGGAGCTTTTAACACCATTTCTTTAATATTCATTACAGCTGTTATAGGGATAATTTATGCAAGGTATGAAGGATTGAACACACTTAGATCAGGTTTTTCTCAATTAGTTAAGAACGAGCTTCCAGCTTATGAGATAATCTCAGGTGCAGCAATTGCTTTTGCTGCATTACTTTTGATAATACCAGGATTTGCAACTGATGTTTTAGGATTTCTTTTAATTTTTCCATTTACTAGAAAAATAATATTTGGAAGATTTGTTGATAAATTTAAAAATAAGACAAAAAATAAGAAACCTTATATAGAAGGGGAGTTTGAAGATATAGAGGAAGATGATGAACGAAAATTATAAAATTGTAAGTAAATTTATAAAAGATATCTCTGGTGAGACTCCAGATGTTGAAACATATTTATATGTAAAAGATTATATATCTAAATATCAAATGAATATCGAGATCAACTCAAAAGCTTTGAAAGCACAAATTATTGAAATTAATACTTTATTAAAATTTCATGATAACAGCGAAAGTAAAAAAAAATCCCATTTTGAATTAACTTATACAACAATTATAAAACTAGAAAAAGAAATTAAAGAAAAAAAAGTTTTACAAAAAATTATTTTATGTGATGTGCAAAAAGAAATGTATTCGGAAATGGAGGAAGCGCTACTAAACCTTCTAAAAATGTCTGGTTTCCCTAATATTAAGTTTGAAAAGAAAATTGATTTCGAGGAGCTTTATAATAAAAAATTTAATTAAAAAAATTTTTCTTAAGATTAGTTTTTAAATATTGAGAATGATTATTTTTTTCCTTATCACTTGGCTTAATTATTTTCTTAAAATATAAAACCTTTTTGTCCATTTGATACTTATTATCAATAATCTCATTGTTGAAATTTAAGGAAGGTTCCTTTTGATCAGTTAAATTGATATAAACTTTAGATAGTAGATCACAGTCTATTAATGCAGTATGTTGAGCCCTTTTAGAATTATCAATTCTATATCTTTTACAAAGGGCATCAAGACTTAAAGGTGATCCTGGGTGTTTATCCCTAGCTAATTGTAAAGTGTCAACTATTTCATTCTTTAACTTTTCTTTGCCAATGATTTTTAACTCATTATTAAGATGAGACAAATCAAACTCTGCATTATGAATAATTAATCTTTTACCATTAATAAAATCTAAAAATTCCTGGAACACTTCTTTAAATTTTTTTTTTGAGGATAAGAATTCATCAGTATATCCATGAACTTCTAATGCTTTTTCTGAAACTTTTCTTTCAGGATTTAAATAACAATGGAACTTATTTTTAGTAGGTATCAAATTTTCTAATTCTATACACCCAATCTCTACTACTCGATGGCCATCTTTTACAGATAAACCAGTTGTTTCAGTATC
>CACKDD010000034.1 GCA_902598825.1 uncultured Pelagibacteraceae bacterium
TTTGCAATTGATGTTCCTGAAACATATAAGTTTATCAGAGGTCAAGCAGAATTTGTCAAAGATCCTAATCAAAGCAGTTATGTATTTTTAGGTAAAGAGGTAAGATATTACGCTTTCGATGTATTTTGGAGATTGCCTCCATTACTTGGATGGTTACCGATATGGATTAACGACTCATTATTTTTTTTAATGAACGAGTGGATGCCAATAGAAGTTTGGAATGAAGATACTCAAGAATTTAAAAGTCGTCCTATAATTTTACAAATAAGCAGAAATCTGACTGCCTTTATGACTTTTTTAATAGAATTAATAAGAGAGATACTATTAGGAGGTCTTGAAACTATTGTTGCATTTACAAGTTGGGATTGGATAGATAAAAACCCGTGGGCTGAACTCCCAGGATTACCATGGACTATAGTTGCAGCAGGTGCTGCATTACTTTCTTACAAACTAAGTGGAAAAGGTCTAGCTTTATTCGCAGGTTTAACTATGGTTTACATTTCTGTATTTGGTCAATGGAAGCCCTCTATGCAAACTCTTTCATTTATATTAGTTGCTGCTCCATTATCATTTATTTTTGGTTTAGGACTGGGGATAGCAGCTTTTAAGAGCAAACGTGTAGAAAAAGCTTTATATCCAATTTTACTCGTGATGCAAACAATGCCACAGTATGCTGTATTAGTTCCAGCATTAGTTCTTTTTGGAGTAGGAGATCATGCTGCTGTAATTATTACTATGGTCGTAGCAATACCACCTATGATATTATTAACTCTATTAGGTCTAAGAGCAGTGCCTCCAGAGGTTATTGAAGCAGGCAGGATGAGTGGATGCAATAATTTTCAACTAATGTTTAAAGTGTTAATTCCAACTGCTAGGAGAGATATTTTAATTGGAGTAAACCAAGTCATCATGGTGTGTTTTTCGATGGCAGTTATTTCAGCCTTTATTGGGGCAAAAGGTCTAGGATTTAATTTATTATTAGCACTAAATCAGTTAAATATTGGATTAGCTTTAGAGGCAGGCTTATGCATTAGTTTAATTGCAATTCTATTAGATAAAATGTCCTTAGCGTGGGCTAATAAACAAACAGATTATTTTGGTAATCTTACCTTTTATCAAAGAAACAAAAATCTTTTATTTTTTGTTGTTATATTTATTATTGGAATAATATTAGCCTATATTGGAACTTTTTTATTCAAAGATACTTTCAATTATTTATTTGAAATTCCACACAACAAAGGAATATCGACTGCAGATTTTTGGAATAAAGGAGTAGATTGGATTTTTGATACTTTCTTTGTATATATCAAAGCATTCAATACATGGTTGATACAAGATGTACTTCAACCAATGAGAGCACTTTACTTAAGAATGCCAGCAATTGCTACAATAGTTTTAGTTGTTGGTGCAGGATATTTAATTGGTGGCTTACGTTCCGCATTGGTAGTTTGTGCTTTAACACTATTTATCGCATTCAGCCCTTGGTGGGATAGAGCTTTAGTCACAGCATATATGGCAACTTTTGGAGTTATAATTTCTTGTTTCATTGGATTTACAGTAGGAACTTTATGTTTCCAAAATAAACATTCAGCGAACTTTATGTTAGGTGTTTGTGATATTTTTCAAACTTTCCCATCTTTTGTATATTTAATTCCAGTAATGATGTTATTTGGTATAACAGATACATCTGTACTTATTGCGGTTATAGTATATGCAACAATACCTGCTACAAGATATACAATTGAAGGACTAAGAAGTGTCCCAGCTGGTCTACATGATGCAGCAACCATGTCGGGTGTAAATAAATTTCAAAGATTAACTAAAATAGAATTTCCTTTAGCATTCCCACATATGATGCTTGGTATTAATCAAACGATTGTATTTGCTTTATTCATGGTAATTATTGGAGCGTTTATTGGAACAGAAGATTTAGGTCAATACATATTAAAAGCATTATCGGATAAAAATGGTGCTGGAATTGGATTAACACTTGGTATCTGTGTAGCTTTCATAGCTTTGATATTTGATAATTTAATTAGAGCTTATGTCCAAAAAAGAAAAAAACATTTAGGTATCGATTAATTATAGATTATTTATCTAAAAAAGTTTTTGAAGAGTCATCCATAGCAGTTGCCCAAGGTGTATGATGAATAGGAGCAACAGAACCAGTTACTGGAGATGAAAAAGATTTATTTCTGTAAGTTGAAATATCCTCAACTTTATGATGTTCCCACTCTTTAAAGTGTTTTCTTATTAACTCAAAATCAATTTTTGGATAATCAGACATTTTATGAAGCTCTTTTGTATATTCAGTTTGAAAATCAATCATTTGATCTGGGTTTTCTAGCTTTTCTTCCATTGCAACCCACTTATTAATATCTTTTTCAACTTCACCATTTGAAGGTATTTTGATTTTATTCATAATTATATCTCTTGCGTACCAAGCTTGGCAATCAAACATATTAAATGTATGGAATTGATCTTGCATACCAAGATATAAAAGTTTGTGATTATCTTGCCAAACTACTCCTTTATATAATTTTGGTGGATATAACCTGTTTCTGGTTTTTAATTGTAAATTTTCCTCTAAAAAAGGAAAATGATGAAGATAACCAGTGCATAAAATTATAACATCAGATTCTTGCTCGGTTCCATCTTTGAATATTGCCTTTTTTCCCTCTAATTTATCTAGGTAATGAACTTCTTTCATACCATCAGGCCATTTAAATCCCATCGGATTATGTCGATAACCAATGGTAACACTTTTTGCTCCGTATTTATTACATTGAAGTGCAATGTCTTCTGCTGAGTAACTGCTTCCTAGGACGATTACATTTTTATTTCTAAATTCCTCTGCATCTCTAAAATCGTGAGAATGCATTATTCTTCCAGGAAATGCGTCCATCCCTTTGTATTCTGGAATAAAAGGAACTGAAAAATGACCTGTTGAAACAACAACAAAATCAAAATTATCTTTCAATATTTTATTATTAACTTTATCTTGATAACTAAGCTCAAATTTATCATTTTTAAAAACGGTATTTATAACCCTAGTATTAAATTTTATCTTTTTTTTTAAATTTCCTTTACTTACTCTACCAACAATATAGTTATATAAAACTTCTCTAGGTGGAAAAGATGGTATTGGCTTTCCAAAATGTTCATCAAAAGAATAATCTGCAAATTCTAAACATTCTTTTGGTCCATTTGACCAAAGATATCTATACATGCTGTTAGGCACAGGATCTCCGTATTG
>CACKDD010000035.1 GCA_902598825.1 uncultured Pelagibacteraceae bacterium
CAGGAAGATTTGATAGACAAGTTGTTGTCTCTAATCCAGATATAATCGGAAGAGAAAAAATTTTAAAAGTGCATGTGAAAAAAATAAAGATGGGTCCAGATGTAAATTTGAGAACTATTGCAAGAGGAACACCAGGATTTTCAGGAGCTGATCTTGCTAATTTAGTTAATGAGTCGGCTTTATTAGCTGCAAGAAAGAATAAGAGAATTGTAACTGTGAATGAGTTCGAAGAAGCAAAAGATAAAGTTATGATGGGAGCTGAAAGAAGATCAATGGTCATGACTGAAGATGAAAAAAAATTGACAGCATATCACGAGGGAGGACATGCTTTAGTTTCTTTCAATATGCCAGTTTATGACCCGATACATAAAGCAACAATAATACCAAGAGGTAGAGCATTAGGTATGGTTATGAATTTGCCGGAAAGAGATAAACATGGTCATTCAATCAAATATTTAAAAGCTAGATTAGCTGTATGTTTTGGGGGTAGAGTTGCAGAAGAAGTTATTTTTGGAAAAGATAATATATCAACAGGAGCTGGTGGGGGTAGTGGATCAGATATTAATCAAGCTACTCAACTTGCTAGAGCAATGGTAACAAAATATGGAATGAGTGAAGAAATGGGACCTGTAGAGTATGGTGAAAACCAAGAAGAGGTTTTTTTGGGTAGATCTGTAACACAAACACAGTCTGTTTCAGAAGAAGTTGCTCAAAAAATAGATAAAGAAATTAGAAAATTGGTTGATGAAGGATACAATAAAGCCAAAGAAATTTTAACTGAAAAAGTTGATGATTTACATAAGATTGCAAAAGCACTAATAACTTATGAAACTTTAACAGGTGAAGAAATTGAAAATATAATTAATAAAAATATATATCCTGCCGATAAACAAGATCTAAAAGTTGAAGATGATAAAGGTTCAGCAATGGGTGCATTGGGCCTTAAACCTAAAATTGTTCATTAATTTTTAATGTCTAGATATTACACAAGGGTGTGTAATTTCTACTATGGTTCTAAATCAAAAGCTTTAATTAAAAAAGCAAAATCTTTGCCATTGAACGGTAACAATTTAATTTCTTTTGATGAAATTGAAATAATTTCAAGAAAATCAATAAAAAAACTATCAATCAAAAAGATTAATGACTTACCTTATGTATTAAAAAAGATTGTAAAAAAAGATATCAAACTTATTACAAAAAAAAAAAAATTTAAAAATTTAAATTTTAAAACTTTACCAAAAATAATGGGAGTTTTAAACATGACACCAGATAGTTTTTCTGATGGAGGAAAATATAATAAGAATTATTTAGCAAAAAAACGATTAAACTATTTATTTAATAGTGGTGCTAATATAGTTGATATTGGTGGGGAGTCCACAAGACCTGGTTCAAAACCTATAAGTTCTAAAATTGAATGGAATAGAATAAAATATATTTTAAATAATTTTAATAAAAAAAATTTTTTGTCTCTTGATACTAGAAAATCACACATAATGGAAAAAGGGATTAATTTGGGTGTAGCTTTAATCAATGATGTTTCAGGTCTTAGTTATGACAAAAATTCTATAAACGTTCTAAAAAAATCTAAGGCACCCTTAGTATTGCATCATTCTCTAGGAAATCCAGATGTAATGCAAAATAATCCAAAATATAAAAATGTTTTATTAGATATTTATGATTTTTTTGAAAAAAAAATAGAATATTTAAGGAAGAATGGAATTGACCATAATAATATAATCCTAGATCCAGGTATAGGATTTGGAAAAAATTTGAAACATAATTTGAAATTAATTAAAGATATATCAATTTACCATTCCTTGGGATTCCCTATATTACTTGGAATATCAAGAAAGAAGTTTATTAAAGAACTATCAAAAAAAAATGATAGTTCATCTAGAGTAGGAGGCACAATTAGTTCAAGTATTTATGCTATGATGCAAGGTGTTCAATTATTAAGAATTCATGATGTTAATGAAATTAATCAAAGTCTAAAAGTTTTCAAAGAGCTAATTAAATAATAATGAAATATTTTGGTACAGATGGAATTAGAGGGAGTGTGAATAGTGAAAATATAAATGGCGATATGTTTTTTAAATTTGGCCTAGCAGCAGGTAAATACTTTACAAATTTAAAGAAAAAAAAACAAATTGCTATTATAGCTAAAGATACAAGGCTTTCAGGTTATGCACTTGAACCTGCTTTAGTCTCTGGATTAGCATCAGCAGGAATGCATGTTTTTACCTTAGGACCTTTACCGACCAACGGACTAGCAATGTTAACAAAATCTATGAATGCTAATTTAGGGATTATGATTACAGCATCTCATAATTTATTTGATGATAATGGGTTAAAACTATTTGGCCCTGATGGACTAAAATTATCTGATAAAATTCAAAAAAAGATTGAGGATTTAATTGATCTTAATGTAAAAAAACATTTATCTAATCCAAAATCTCTAGGAAGAGTAAAGAGATTAGAGACAGGTACAGATGATTATTTAGCTATAATCAAAAAAAAAATTCCCAAGAACTTTAAATTAAAAAATATGAAAATTGTATTAGATTGTGCGAATGGAGCTGGATATAAATCTGCACCTAAAATGCTTAAAACCCTTGGAGCTAAGCTGATAATAATCGGAGTTAGACCAAATGGTTTCAATATTAATAAAAATTGTGGATCTACTTACCCAACCACATTGCAAAGATATGTCAAAAAATATAAAGCTGATTTAGGTATTTCTTTAGATGGGGATGCAGATAGAATTATAATGTGTGATGAAAAAGGATCTATAATAGATGGTGATCAAATTATAGCTGCATTGGCTGTTTTGTGGAAAAAAAAACGAATCCTTAAAGGAGGAGTAGTAGGAACTTTAATGTCAAATTATGGTTTAGAGGATTTTTTTAAAAGAAAAAAAATTAAATTCATTCGAGCTAACGTTGGTGACAGATATGTTAAAGAAATTATGCAAAATAAAAAGTTCAATTTAGGAGGAGAACAATCGGGACATATAATTCTTGGTAAATTTGCTACT
>CACKDD010000036.1 GCA_902598825.1 uncultured Pelagibacteraceae bacterium
AGCTATCAGAAATTCTAATTTATATAGGTTTAATTAATGAAAGATCCAAATAACCCATGTTTATTCTGTAATACTGAAGAGAGTGGTTTTACCAAGCAGAATGATCTAGCTTATGCAAGTTATGACACCTATCCTGTTTCTAAATATCATTGTCTGATATTACCCAAAAGACATATAAAAGATTTTTTTGAATTAACCGATGAAGAACTAATAGCTTGTAACGATCTTATTAGGAAAGTTAAGGATGAAGTAATTAAAAAAGATCCAAATATTGACGGTTTTAATCTTGGAACAAATATAGGTAGGGTTTCAGGTCAATCTATTTTACATTGTCATTTTCATTTAATTCCTCGAAGGCTAGGAGATGTCGAGAATCCTCAAGGGGGAGTAAGATCAGTTATTCCCAATAAGCAACACTATAATAGAAAAAAATAGGCTGTTATTAAAGGTTAATTGCGATGAGTTAGCAATTGAACTATTTTTTTAAATAGATTAGAAACTTTAAAATTAGAAAAAAATCTAACATAAGGCGGACATGTTTAATACAAACCCATTTTCTGTTTTAGCAGAAACAATACCCCCTATAGCAATGCAGGGCTTTATAGTTGCAATGATCATTTTAATAGCCCTAGGTACAATTATTCAAATGATACATCACAAAAATCTTACATATTTTTTCAATAATGTAAAAAAAGCAAAATTATCTGCAACTAAACAATTAGGCTTAGGAGAAAAAACATCGATTATTGCAAAAACAACAGTTGTTGATATTGGCACAACATCAGAACTTGGTTTTGGTAAAAGAAGGCTAGCTCATGTACTTGGAATGTATGGAACAATTTTATTTTGGGTTTCATCGGGTATTTTAGTTTTTTGTTATACTGGAATTGGTAAATCTAATTCAGAAATGTGGTCTATACTTTGGCACACAGGAGCAATTTTAACTTGTTTAGGTGGTTATTGGTTTTGGTTTTTTTTAAGAGTTGATGTTTCAGCTGAAGCACATCCTTGGTACAGAATTATTAAGGCTGATTTGTTTGTATTGGCTTTGTTAGCTTGTGCAACTTTTGGTTTAGCATGGTCATACACTCAATTTGGTGGACAAGTAGGTTTGTCATATTTATTTTTTACTTTATTTGTAGCAGCCAACTTAATTTTATTTGGAGGAGTATATTGGTCAAAATTTGCTCATATGTTCTATAAACCAGGAGCAGCAATACAAAAAAATTTAGCAGAAGCTGATGGTTCGAGGGATAACCTTCCACCCCCAGCAGATGCACCTGAACAATTTGGCCTAGGTATAAAAAGAGAAGAGCCAAAACATTATTAATATGTTATTAAAAAAAGGAGAAAAATAAATTATGTCAACTTTTGTATACATGACTAGATGCGATGGCTGTGGGCATTGTGTAGATATTTGTCCATCTGATATTATGCATATAGATGAAAATATTAGACGAGCAAAAAATATTGAACCAAACTTTTGCTGGGAATGTTATTCTTGTGTGAAGGCTTGTCCTAATCATGCAATTGATGTTAGAGGTTACGCTGACTTTGCACCAATGGGTCATAGTGTTAGAGTAAGAAGAGAAGAAGAAAAAGGAACAATCTCTTGGAAAATTAAATTTAGGAATGGAACAGAAAAGAATTTTGTTTCTCCTATAACCACTAAACCTTGGGGAAAATTCATTCCCAAACTTGCAGAAGGAGATAAACCTAATCAAGGTGAGATAAATTCACAAAGACTTTATACAGAACCTGAGGGATTAAATACTAATGGAGAACTACCTTCAGTCCCTAAAGAATCTTTTAAAAAGGGAGTTTACTATTAATGCCTAAGCACAAAACACATTTTGAAGAGTGTGATGTATTAGTTGTAGGTGGAGGTATGGCTGGAACAGGTGCTACCTTTGAAGCTAGACATTGGGGCAGAGATTTAAAAATTATTTGTGTTGAAAAAGCTAACATAGATAGAAGTGGAGCAGTAGCTCAAGGCTTGTATGCAATTAATTGTTATATGGGAATGCAGTGGGATGAAAATCAACCTGAGGATCATGTAAGATATGCAAGAAATGATCTAATGGGAATGGTTAGAGAAGACTTAGGTTATGATATGGCTCGACACGTAGACTCAACAGTTCATATGTTTGATGAGTGGGGTTTGCCCATGATGAAAAATGAAAAAACTGGAAGATATTTAAGAGAAGGTAAATGGCAAATAATGATCCATGGTGAGAGTTATAAACCAATTGTTGCTGAAGCAGCTAAAAAATCTGCAGACAAAATTTATAATAGAATAATGATTACTCATTTATTAATGGATGAGGCTCAAGAAAATAGAATTGGTGGTGCTGTTGGTTTTAATATGAGAACTGGAGATTTTCATGTGTTTAGAGCTAAAGCTGTAATTGTTGCAGCAGGTGGTGCTTCACATATATTTAAGCCTAGAGCAGTTGGTGAGGGAATGGGAAGAACTTGGTATGCTCCTTGGAGTAATGGCTCTGCTTATGCATTACCTATTGCTGCTGGAGCAAAAATGACTCAAATGGAAAATAGAATTGTTTTATGTAGATTTAAAGATGGTTACGGTCCTGTAGGAGCATATTTTTTACATTTAAAAACTTATACGCAGAATGCAAATGGCGAGAACTATGAAAAAAAATGGTATGATCAAACTAAAGAGTTAGTTGGAGAATATATTGACCATCACCCAACTCCTACTTGTTTAAGAAACCATGCATTCATTCAAGAAACCATGGCTGGTGGTGGACCAATTCAAATGGTTACAACTGAAGCTTTTCAAGATCCACATTTAGAAACAGTAGGTTGGGAAAACTTTTTAGGTATGACAGTTGGTCAAGCAGTTGTTTGGGCATCCCAAAATATTGATCCAAAATATACCAATCCAGAGTTAACAACATCAGAACCTTATGTTATGGGTTCTCATGCAACATGTTCAGGCGCATGGGTAAGTG
>CACKDD010000037.1 GCA_902598825.1 uncultured Pelagibacteraceae bacterium
AATCCAGATAACCAAAAAGAAATAACATTAAACACTGGTAGATTTGGTCCCTACTTAAAATGTGAAAATAAATCTGCTAGAATTGAAAATATTGAAGAAATTTTTTCAATTGGTCTTAACAGGGCTATTACTTTAATTGCTGAAGCAAAACCAGGTAGAATGTCTTCCTCAATGATAAAAGATCTAGGTGAGCACCCTGAAGATAAAAAACCAGTAAGAGTTATGAAGGGACAGTATGGTCCATATATTAAATACAAATCTTTAAATGCAACAATACCAGAAGAAAAAGATCCAACAGAATTAAATATGGAGGAAGCATTAATATTAATTGAGAAAAGAAAAGAATACGATAAAACTAAGAAATCTAAAAAAAGAAAGTCAAAATGAATTATGATGAAAAATTAAAAGAACTTAATATTATACTACCAGAAGCTAAAGCCCCAGTAGGAAATTATGTGGCGACAAAAGTTTCAGGAAATATGCTTTTTATTTCTGGGCAAATATCGATTGATGAAAATGGTCAATTAATTAAAGGTAAGGTAGGTAAAGATTTAAGCACAGATGATGGTTATAATGCTGCCAAAAGATGTGCATTGAGTATAGTCGCTCAAGTTAAAAAAGCTTGTAATAATGATTTATCAAAAGTTAAATCTTGCATCAAATTAACCGGATTTGTTAATTCAACTGAAGATTTTACAGACCAACCAAAAATAATAAATGGTGCTTCAGATTTAATAGCATCTATATTTGGAGAAGCTGGAATGCATACTCGAGCTGCAGTGAGTACAAATAGTTTGCCGCTTGGTGTTTCTGTTGAAGTAGACGCTATATTTGAATTAAATTAATTTTTTATCTACCAATACTGAAATATTTAAATCCTTGATTTTTAATCTTATGAGGAGTGTAAATATTTCTCATATCATAAATAATGAACTTTTTTCTCTTTGATAAACTTTTAAAATTTATAGATTTAAAATCATTCCACTCAGTATGTAATATTACGAGATCTGAGTTTTCAACTGCTTTTTTAATAGAGTCCACGTAGGAAACGTTTTTTATTTTTTCAAGCTCTTTTTTACTTCCTGTAGGATCATAATATTTAATTAAAGCACCTTTTTTTGACAAAAAAGGTATCATAACTAAGCTGGAGGAGTCTCTCATATCATCAGTATTAGCTTTAAAAGTAACACCTAAAAATGTTATTTTTTTATTCCTTATTTTTTTGTTTAAAATTTTATTAATGCGATTTAATAAAAGTTTTGATCTATCTTTATTAGATTTAATGACTGATTTTACTAAAGATAAATTAATTTTAAATTTTTTAGCAGTTGAAATTATTGCCTTGGTATCTTTAGGAAAACATGATCCCCCATAAGCTGGGCCTGCTCGTAAAAAACGTCCTCCAATTCTTTTATCTAAACCAATACCTATTGAAATATCCTCAATATTAATGCTAGTTTGCTCACATAAATTTGCTATTTCATTTATAAAAGTAATTTTTGTAGCTAAAAAAGAGTTTGAAGCATATTTAATTAATTCAGCAGCTCTTCTCTGTGTTAGCAAAAATTGTGCTCCTTTCGATATTAACGGATTATAAAGACTTTTCATAACTTTACTTGATCTTTTATCATTTGACCCAATTACTATTCTGTCTGGATAAGTAAAATCTCTTATAGCCTCTCCTTCTCTTAAAAATTCAGGATTTGATACTACGGAAAATTTATTTTCTTTATTTTTTTTCTGCAAAATTTTTTCAATCTCGTCACCAGTAGTTACTGGAACTGTAGATTTTGTAACAATTATTTTATATTTATTAATTGATTTACTTATTTCTTTAGCAACATTGTAAACTTGTGTCAAATCAGCAGACGAACTTCCTTTTTTAGTAGGTGTGCCTACACAGATAAAAATAATGTCAGACTCGATTACTGATTTTTTCAAATCATTAGAAAACTTTAATCTTTTGTTCTTATAATTTTTAAAAACAAGTTCTGATAATCCAGGTTCGTAAATAGGGACTTTTCCATTTTGAAGTAATTGAATTTTATCTAAATCTTTATCAACACAAATTACATCATTACCTAAATCTGAAAAACACACACCACTAACAAGACCTACGTATCCTGTTCCTATCATACAAAGCTTCATAATTTAGAAATTTCTTTTGATGAGTTAATATAACCATTCATTGTTCCACAATCTAAATATTTTCCTCTAAAACTATGACCAATAAATTTTTCTTTTTGATTTATTAAAGATTGAATAGTATCTGTAATATGAATTTCTCCACCTTTACCTTTTTTTTGATCTTTAAGTTTTAAAAAAATTTTTTTAGGAAGTATATATCTACCGATTACTGCTTTATTTGATGGCGCTTCTTTAATAGATGGTTTTTCTATTACAGCATCTATCAAAAAATTATTTTTGTTAAGTTTTTTTTTTGTTTTAAAAATTCCCCATCTTGAAACAGTTTTTTTGCTTACGTTCATGCTAGCCATTACAGATGATTTATACTGATTATGAACTTTTATCATAGATTTTGAACAATTTTTTTTTATAATAAGATCATCTGGTAAAAGCATTAGAAAGAATTTATCTTTAATATATTTTCTTGTCTTTAAAACAGCATCTCCTGTAC
>CACKDD010000038.1 GCA_902598825.1 uncultured Pelagibacteraceae bacterium
TTCATTAAAGCCTCTATTCTTATCAATCCCCTCATCTTTGAGAGTCTTGAAACTTTCAAGTCTTTCTTGGAGAGGTGCATCTGAATTATTCAGCAAAGGAATATCCAATAACGTAACCACATTGTGAACCCAATCTAAACTTTGAATTTTATATTTAAGACTTAAAAGATTATTAATTGATACATCTGAAACCATTCCCTCATTTGGGGTGTAGGTTAAAATTAAAAATTCTTTTGAACCATATCTTTCAGATATTTCTTGAAGATATTTAAGGTCAGGATCACCCTCGATTAATAAAGTTTCAGAAGAAGCATCTAACCTAAAATCTTTAGAATGATAGCCAAAGGAAAATAGTGTTATTAATAAAATTATGAAAATAGATTTGGGATTTTTTAGTATTATATTTTGATAAAATTGGGCTATCATTTACCCCTTTTATATTGGAATTTAGCTATTTTGAGTATCTTTAAATTTAGTAAACATTGCCTCAAACTCTAGCATTACGTTTCCAGTAGGACCATGTCTTTGTTTACCAATTATAATTTCTGCTAAATTAGATACTTCATTCATTTTTGCTTGCCATTCAGCATGTTCCACAGTTGCTGGTCTAGGTTCTTTTCTCTCTAAGTAATAAGCTTCTCTATAAACAAACATAACAACATCTGCATCCTGTTCAATTGAACCAGACTCTCTTAAATCAGATAATTGAGGCTTCTTATCATCTCTTTGCTCAACAGCTCTTGATAACTGTGAGAGAGCAACAACTGGTATTGATAATTCTTTAGCAATAGCTTTTAATCCTTGCGTTATTTCTGATATTTCTTGAACTCTACCATCTTTATTATTAAACGTACCTCTCATCAATTGTATGTAGTCTACTACAATCATATCAAGACCTTTTAATCTTTTTATTCTTCTAGCTCTATTGCTCATCGCTGCAATATTCATTGCTGGAGTTTCATCAATATATAAAGGTAGTTCTGCAATATTTTTTGAAGTTTCTATAAACTTATCAAATTGTTCATCTGAAATTCTTCCACGTCTAATATCATTAGATTTAATTCTTGATTGTTCAGCTAATATTCTAGTTGATAATTGTTCTGATGACATCTCTAGTGAAAAAAAAGCAATTGAGGAAGTCTTTCCACTATCTTGTAATTTTTGTGCAGCATTAAATGCTATATTTGTTGCTAAAGCAGTTTTACCCATCGATGGTCTTCCAGCAATAATAATTAAATCTGATTGATGAAGACCACCTAGTCTATCATCTAAATCTCTCAGTCCTGTCGGAACTCCAACAATACCTTCCTCATTTTTATATGCTGCAGAAGCCATTTCAATTGTTTGTCTCATAGCTTCATCAAATTTTATTAATGAAGAATTGAAAGAACCTTTTTCTGCTAAATCAAATAATAATCTTTCAGAGTTTTCTATAATATTTTGACCATTGGTATTTAAATCATTCAATTTAGCTGTATCAATTGTTTGTTCTGAAATTTTGATTAATTCTCTTCTAACAAACATATCATAAATTATTTTAGAGTATTCAGTTGCCTGTCTAGTTGAGGTAGAAAATTTAGTAATTTTTACTAAATATTCTGGAACATTTAACTCATCTTTTTCATCTTCAAAATGATTTTTTAAAGTAATTGGGTTTGCTAGCATACCTTTATAGATTAAGTTTTCTATTGCACCAAAAATTTTTTGATGCATTGGATCATAAAAATTGTTGCTAGAAATAATAGTATTTATCTCATCAAAAATTTCATTTGTAACAAGTATTGAACCAATTACAGATTGTTCAGCTTCTATATTGTTTGGAAGTTCTTTAAATTTATCTTTTACAATTGATAGATTATTTTCCATTAATCTAAAAATATAATATTTAAATAATAAATAAATTTAAAAAATCGATTGGGGAAAAGATTGTATAATTATTGAATGGTTTCAGCTGACTCAACTACAATTAGTATTTCTGCATCAATTTCTGAGTGTAAAGAAATCTTCACTTTAAATTTACCTAAAGATTTAATTTCTTTTACTGGCTGTATCATTGATGGTTTAATATCTAAATTCTCTTTTTCTTTAATTAATTTTGAAATCTCAGTTGGTTTTACTGAACCATATAATTCTTTATTTTCTGTGCTTAATTTCTTAACTGCAAATTCTTTATTATTAATTTTTTCAGCTATCTTTTTAGCCTCTAACTTTTTTTCGTTATCTTTCTTAGA